>VIQU02000025.1 GCA_010206225.2 Lachnospiraceae bacterium MD308
ATAAAGCGGAGTTTCCTTAAGCATGCGGCACCAGACAGTGATGGAAGTAACTTTCAGTTTCAAAGCAAGCAGATAGGAGCGCAGCATGCAGGAAGGGAGCCTTGGTTCCGGACCAAAAACAGAGTAACATTCCTGCATGATAGAATCCGTCTTGGAAAGATCAAGATACCAGAACTGCACGATATAATCCCAAGTGCTTTTGGGAAGCACAAAGGGGTCCGGGTAAAATTTATGGAACTGGGATACGAAAGTATCCTGAAAGGCGGCATGACCGCCAGAGTTATCAGGTAACATCAAAAATTGCCTCCAATCAAAAAAATGTACTTTTTGATCAAGGGCGCGAAGCGCCGCATTTTTTGATTGGTTTGTCAAGTGTTTTTGAGAAAAAAAGTGGGTGATTTTTGAAAAATAGGTTCTGAAAGCCCCATGAAATAAGGGCTGAAGATTCCGAGAGGTTATGGGATTGGAAAGGAGGAAAAGGCAATGACAATTATCTTTACTGAGATACTGAAATGGAAACGGAATAAGACAGTTTGGGGTATTTTTATTCTTACTGCTATTTTGGGAGTATTTGCGGTTGAGCGTGCCTGCAGCATATCAAGAAGCAATCCTCTCATGGATAGCTTTGGTGACTTATACACTTTGGCATTTAAGAACCTTACAAGCCTGTTTCTGCCTATTGTGTTGGGGATGTTTGCCACCACATTGTTCTTTGATGAACAGAAAAATGATACCCTAAAAGGGCTTCTGATAATTCCGATTTCCAAAGCACAGCTTTATTTTTCAAAGATAGCGGTTGTAATCCTTATGTCATTGGGGCTATGCCTGTTTACCTTTGTTATCTGTATCGTTGGCGGCTTAATTGCTGGCGGCTTTACTGATTTGAATACGGAAACAATACTACAGGCGGGGCTATTGTTTTTGGCTGGCGGTGCGCTGATCCCGGTTGCCATGCTCCCAATCATATTTTTAGCAACGCTATCAAAAGGGTACATTTTACCGATTGGGGCTGTATTACTTTATCTTGTGCCTGTTGTGCTTGCCCCGTCCCAGCTCATGGGACTGCACCCCTTGGCGAGTGTTATGGGAATTTATCCCCACATTTCACCTGCCGCTATTGAAATGGTAAACAGTTGGACAGGAAATGCAGTAATAACAGCATCACCGATGACTTGTTCTGTTTCTTTACTGGCTATAGGCATTATTTCGACAATCGTTTCTGTAATTGTTTTACAGAAAAAAACATTTTGAAGAGTTTTTACCAACGATTCAGCAAGCGGAAACTTGTATAACTATGTGATTTAGAAAGACCACGATAATTAAGAAAGTGAGGAAATATTATGTGCAGCTATGTGATTGAAACAAAGCGGTTAACAAAAAAATATGGTGAGCAGACAGCGGTCAATGCTGTTAATATCCATGTAGAAAAAGGGCGGATATACGGACTGCTGGGGCGTAATGGAGCTGGCAAAACCACAATAATGAAAATGATTTTGGGATTAACCCCTGTTACTTCCGGGGAAATAGATGTGTTCGGACAAAATATCAAAGGAAAGGAAAAACGGGTATATCCCCGGATTGGGGCTATTATTGAAACACCCGGCTTCTATCCAAACCTGACGGGTACGGAAAACCTTGAAATATTTGCGAAGCTGCGTGGCACTGCTGCCCCCAATGCTGTAAAAAATGCTTTGGATATTGTCGGACTCCCTTACCGGGATAAAAAGCTGTTCAGCAAATATTCTCTTGGAATGAAGCAGCGTCTTGGTATTGCAAATGCTATTTTGCATGATCCGGAGCTGTTGATTTTAGACGAGCCTACGAATGGTCTTGACCCTATCGGCATCGCAGAAGTAAGGGATTTTATTAAAGACTTGAGCACCGAGCGAGGGAAAACAATCCTCATTTCCAGCCATATCCTGTCCGAGATTGCATTGTTGGCTGATGATATTGGCATTATTGACCACGGTGTCTTACTGGAAGAAAACAGCATGGAAACACTGAAAAGAAAAAACAGTAAATATATACTTCTGCAAGTTTCTGATATTCCGAAAACCTCTCTTGTTTTGGAAAGGCAATTCGGAGTTACAGATTATTCCGTACAGGACGACCACTCCCTGCGGATTTATAATACGTTATTGGATATGGCGGCTGTCAATAAGGCTCTTGTGGTGCAGGATGTGGCAGTTATCAGTTCTCAATTATGTAATGATACATTGGAGGACTATTTCAAAAAAATTACAGGGGGAGAAGGCATTGCTTAAATTGATACAAACAGAATTTCTAAAACTGCGCCGTAGAAAGTTTATCCTGTTAATGCTGTTGGCAGCTCTTCTCATGCCATTTCTTGCAATCTTTTATTTTAGAGGTATTAGGGAGACAGGCATAGATACAATACAATTTTATAAATGGACTGCTTTCAGCTACACGCCTTGGGTTATACTTCCTGTCGTATTGGGGGTATTTTCCACTATGCTTATGTATGATGAACACCAAAATGATATGCTTAAACAGTTGTGGATTGTACCGATTAGCAAGACAAAATATTTTTTTAGCAAATTTATTGTTGTGCTGTCTTATTCTATTTGTTTTATGCTGCTCACAGCCGGATTGTCCGTGATTTTTGGTACACTTCCCGGTTATATAACATTTGAATGGAGCAGTTTTTGTTACTTGCTAAAAAAATGTATGGAAATTGCTATATTAACCTCTTTCGCCATATTGCCGCTTTTAGCGGTTGCGGCTGCTGGAAAAAGTTATATATTTCCAGTATGTTTAACTCTGGTTTATACGTTTCTTGGTTTTATTCTGCTTATGGTTAATATGTATCTACACCCTTTATCCAGTATGACCGCCATTGTCATGCGTGATATTCCCGGTGTAGTTTTGACACAAACTCTTAACATTCCGGCTGCATTTATATGTATTGCAATATGGTGTGCGGGTTCAGTGGTGTTGGCTATATTGGCTTTAGGAAAAAGAAAGTGAGGTGGATAGTATGAAACAATTACTTTGGGCTGAACGCCGAAAACTTCGTCATTCTAAAATCGTTTGGATTGCTGTCTTTGCAGTGGTTATGATTGCTGTTATCGTCTTTGCAGAGGGGCAGTTTGTATTTAAGGGTTCACGATATATAGATGGGGCTGGCTGGTTTATGACAGCCGCACAGTCTTTGGCAACCTTTTATGTACTTCCGGCTGTCATTGCATTGTTAGGCAGCTATATGATCTGCCGGGAGGAACAGGAAGATACTCTGAAATCACTGCGGCTTGTGCCAGTAGATGAAGCGAAACTGACTGTTGCTAAAATGATCGTTGCAATGGTTTTCAGTATTTTGATTTATCTTCTGCTGTTTGTAATCACTTTTGCAGTTGAAGCCATAATGCACTTCGGAACATTATCTATTCAAACAGTGTGGGGATTCCTTTTTACCTATTTTGTAAATGGTATTGGCGTATTTTTTGCTATTTCACCGATTGTGGCATTAGTAGCCCGTATAAAAAAAGGGTATTGGCTTGCTTTGGTATTTACTGAAATCTATTCCTTTGCCGGTCTGTTTGCAAGTATGTCTGAAACTCTGAAAACTGTTTACCCGATTACTGCGGTGTTCCAGCTTTCAGGATATTATGAAGCAACAATCGGAAACAAAGCAGCCAGCTTAGTTATTCTGATAGTTTGTATGGTTCTTGCAGTTTTAATTTTGAACGGATTAAGCCGTAAAAACAAAAAGAGTATTTATTAATTGTGTAAAATATCCGTATTGTAAATCTGCCGTACAACGGCAAAAGAAAAAAGCCGTTGTATAGCAGACATATTTGGGTGCATTGATGCAGCAGCTTTGGAAATCAGGGCTGCTGTTTTTGCTGTAACTTTTGTTGGAGTGATAGGAGAAAAATGAAACGATAGTTTAAAGACAAGGAGATGTAGAACGATGAGAATAAAGCGAAAAATACTTAAGGCCAGGATAAGGACATTCATCAAAATTATCGGCATATTGCACACATCAAGGTGTATCGCAAGGAAGAAAGAAACTCCACTGCGGTACACCTTTTTTAATGGTGCGAAAGACGAGTGGGTTGTGGTAAAGGACATATTTGAGCCGATTGTGGACTTGGAGCTTTGGGAGCGTGTGCAGGAGGTCAACGGGAAGCGCAGGCGGATGTGCAAGGCGAAAAGGGAGCCGAGTATCTTTTCCGGCATTGCTTACTGCCCGGACTGCGGCAGGCGCATTTCATTCTTTCCTGAACGGACAAGCAAAAACAATCCTGAAAAGACGTATTTCGGCTCATGCCAGAACTACAAGGCGAACGGGCCGGACGGATGCACGCCGCACCGCATCAAGGAGCAGGACTTGTACGATATTGTCCTCAAAGACATAAGGGAATGGGCGGCAATGGCGCTTGCAGACGAGCAGGCAGTCCTTGACAGGGTTATGGAACAGCAGCAGTTAAACAGTACCGTTGATTATGGCTTGATTGAGGGGAAGAAGCGAACCATAAAGAAAAGGCTTGAGGAGATTGATAAAGTCATAAGCAGGCTGTATGAGGATTACGCACTCGGCAGGCTTGCAGGCACAAGCATAGACAATCTTCTGCCAAAGTACCAGAGGGAGCAGGAAGAACTGGGGAAACAGCTTTCCGCATTGCAGGAACAGTCGGCAGAGCATGACAGCACAGAGCAGAATGCGGGGAAGTGGATAAGCCTGATCCGGCAGTACAGTGACCTGAAGGAATTAAATTCTTGTATCATCAATGAACTTATCACAAAGATTTTAGTGGGCGACAAGCGCAGGGTAAATGGTGAGAAAGTTCAGTCTATCGAAATACATTACCGTTTCATCGGAAATCTGACCGACAGCGGGAATGGGGAAACAATTCAATAAAAAATCCAGTTAAAAACAATTTAGCTGTAAAAACTGACTTTATCGGGTATTTACAGAGGATAATATGGTCTGTGTATTGCCAACGTATCAGCAGCACTATTCGATTCCGGCGTCTATTGGAGCAGAGGTCAGGGTTCTGAAACTGGCAATGGAAAATGATTATCTTCCGGACTTGAAAGAACTGAGAAGAATGGTCGATAAAAATACAAAAATGATTACGATCAATAATCCTAATAATCCGACGGGTTCTCTGATTCCGCTTGATATGCTGAAGGAAATCGCTGAAATAGCAAGAAGCGTTGATGCCTATCTGCTCTCAGATGAAGTTTACAGGAGTATTTCAGAAGACGGAAGCTACATGCCTTCGGTACTCGATGTTTATGAAAAGGGGATATCTGTAGGGAGTATGTCTAAGTCGTTTTCATTGGCCGGACTCCGAATGGGCTGGATTGCTTCCAATGACCTGGAGGTGATTGAGCGGGTAAAGGAGCGCAGAGACTATGATACGATAAGCTGTGGTGTGCTGGACGATAAGCTTGCCTCACTTGCTCTTGCTAATAAAGAAGCGATCATAGAACGAAACAGAAACATAGTTTTAAATAACAGAGCTATTCTTGATAAGTGGGTGAATGAAACGCCGGAGGTAAGATATGTAAGGCCGGCAGCCGGGACTACGGCTCTGGTGTATTACGACAAGGATATTCCGTCATATGATCTCTGCAAAAAACTCATTGAAACAAAGGGTGTATTATTTACACCGGGCTCTTGTTTTGAAATGGAGGGAGCAGTAAGGATTGGATATGCGTTTGATTCAAAAACTCTGCAGGAAGGCTTGGATAAGTTTACAGAGTTTTTAAGGCAGGAATGATTCGGGCTTAAATAAATATAAGAGAGGGTGCCGTTTGATCATCTGATTTGATGATTTTGCGGCGCCCTTTCTTTATAATGCAGAAGATTTTTCCGGTTATTCTGTAACCTCATAAATACCTGGGCCATCTGTCCAATTGTACCATGCATCATTGTCTTTCGGATCTTCACCATAAAAATCGAATACAGAATGAATAGAGTCACCTGCCTTCGGACAGTTTTCCATAGTTGTTACAATCCCCTTTGCTTTTACGATATTTTCGCCTGCTTTGGAAACAATACAGCCATCATCGCCAGGGTTTAGGCCTGCTACCTGGATATCATGGATTGCCTGACAGGTAATATGTGAGAAATATTCAAACGGCTGAGAATATGTGTATTTGAGAGGCGTGTTATTGCGGATGTAACTCCATGTGGAAGCACCGCCGTCGACTCCGGAAACAAAGGTTTTTTTGCCATTTGGGTCACCTGCCTGAACAATGGCTTCTGCGGCTGTGATAGCTGCGGGGTCAGCGGAACCAAAAATAAATTGCAGATCATTGCCGTATTGCTGGAGCCATGTCTGCGCGATCGTATACCCGGCTGTGTTGAGGTCTCCTGTAGAAGCAAGGTCGATAGCATCTAATAATTTTATGTCATCACTGTTATATTCCTTTGCGGTATTCGCGCGAAGTGTTACAACTTCTGCGGATAATTCAAATACAGCATAATTGAGTTTTGGACCATGATCAGCAATAACCTGATCCATAATTTCTTTTGAAGCTTCCGCGTTATCCATAGTAGAATTTGAGATAACACCGTTGATGATGCTGTTGTCATTGGAATAGATACCAATACCGGCTTCACGTGCCTGGTCTACAAGGTCCTGATAGGAGTCAAAGGACTGTGTGATTCCTATGATAATTGCTGTCGGCTGCTGGCTGATCGCGTTCTGGAAATATTCACGGAAATTATCTTCCTTTTCATAATTGATAACTTGATAATCCCATCCGCGGTGAGCTGCCTCGATTGCTACTTGATTTTCACATCGGATATTGCTTTCGTCTGTCATATTGGAAATAAGATAAATTACACTTACATCCTCTTGTGCTACTGTCTGTGGGCGCGCGTAATCATCGAATGCCTCTTTTGCGTTGCGGCTGCCTGATCCGTTCGTCTTGTCCTCGCTGCAGGCGGTTAGCGATAAGATTAATCCGAATGCCAATAATGTGCTGAGTAATTTTTTCTTCATAATAGTCCTCCTTTTTGTTTGGTTTTGTTAAATGTACATTGGAATAAAATGGTCAAAAGTTAAAATATAATGCACATTTGACTTTAAATATCTTGGTGTATATTATAAAATGCACAAATTAATTTGTCAATAGTATAATAGATTGTAGGATAAAATTAATATAAATGAACAATTGACAAAATATATGGACATATGTTAACATGCATATAACAAATCAATTGGAAAGACAAAGGAGGAAAAAATATGCGTTATAAAAAATTGGGCAGATCAGGAGTTGATGTATCTACTTTGACGATCGGAACATGGGCTATGGGTGGCGTAGGATATGGTCCGGTAGAAAAAAAGGAGTGTATCGACGCAGTTCACGCAATGGTAGAACAAGGAGTGAATCATATTGATACGGCATGGGTATACGGACTTGGTGAGTCGGACAAAGTAATCGGCGAGGCAATAAAGGGAATCAGGGATAAGGTGCTTATTACGACAAAATGTGGTTTCAGGAATCCCAGTGATGGCGTGGGGCCTAATTTTCCGGACTGTTCACCGGAATGGATCACAAAATGCTTTGAAGAATCCCTGCGGAATCTTGGAACAGACTATGTTGATTTCTTTTTGATTCATGTGCCTGATGCAAATGTACCGTATGAAGTCACAGCAGAATGTGTGAATAAATGGATCAGGGATGGAAAAGTATGTTATGCAGGTGTATCGAACTTTGGAGTTGAGGATATGGAGAAAATGGGGAAGTATCTTGATATTACAGCAAACCAGTCAGGATATTCTATGGTAAATCGCGCGGAAGAAGCAAATATGGTATGGGCAAGAAAACATGAGATCGGCATTATGACGCATAGTTCTCTCGCAAATGGAATCCTTACAGGAGCAATCAGAGAGCTTCCTCGTTATCCAAAAGATGATATCCGAAATATTTACCCAATGTATTCACATCTTAGAGAGCCAATGTTCTCTAAGGTTATGGAACTTCTTAAGACATTGGATAAAATAGCGGCAGAAAGGAACGTTCCGGTTGCGCAGGTCTCCCTGAACTGGAATACACAGAAGGATTTTGTGACGACTTCTTTGTGCGGCGTGCGTAATGTAAAAGAAGCGCTGGAAAACTGTAAGAGTACAGAATGGGAATTAACGGCGGAAGAGATGGCAGCGATTGACAAAGCGATTGATAATACTTTGGGAGAATAAATTCCTAGGATTGGCAGGTGAGATATGGTGGAAAATCAGGCTATACTCCGTTTTGCAGGTGCGACAAAACGGTTTGGAGATTTTGTTGCGGTTGACCATGTAGATTTTGAAGTGCATAATAAAGAAATCGTTTCCATCATTGGAGAAAATGGAGCTGGAAAAAGTACGTTTTGTAAGATGCTTACAGGAGTTTATTCTATTGATGACGGTGAAATGTATTTTGAGGGAAAAAGGGTTCATTACAGGAATACAACAGAATCCATGAAAGCAGGAATAAGCATGGTATACCAGGAACGCAACTTGGTAGGTATGCTGACTGGCGCGCAGAATATAGTTTTAGGACACGAACCAGGAAAAAGGTTTATCAGTGAAAGACAGGCATATGAAAGGGCTGTGGAGATCAGAGATAAACTGCGTTTGACGATTCCGCTCGATGTTCCTGTAGAGGAGCTTGGAGCAGGAGAGCAGCAGTTGATTGAGATCATGAGAGCATTTTATAACGATCCTAAAGTCTTGATCCTAGATGAACCAACAGCCTCACTTGGAGAAGGAGAGGTGGAACCTTTTCTTGATTTTGTGAAAAATGTACGCAACACGATGGATATTGCCATTATATTTATTTCACATAAAATAGAAGAACTATTTGCGGTTTCTGACCGTATTGCGGTTTTGACAGATGGAAGAAACATGCTTACGGATCATGTAGAAAATCTTACGCAGATTCAGGTTATAACAGCGATGTTAAGGACAGGAAAATCCTATGGAAGAGTACCTGTGGCAGAAAAAGACTTTAGTGCTCTCCCGGTGATCCTGGACGTAGAAAAGGCATTTTACGATGGCAGGGAGCATGAACTTAATTTTCAGGTCCACAAGGGAGAAGTAGTCGGATTTTATGGGCTGGTAGGTTCGGGAAGAACAGAGTGCGCGGAAATGCTTTTTGGTCTTCGTAAAGCCGAAAAATCTTATACTTTTAATGGCAGTACGATTACTCGCTGTAATACAAGAAGCATGATTGAACGCGGTATGATCATGACGCCTGAAAAGAGAGCGAACGGCATGTTTAAGGCCTTGTCTCTGGTGGATAATATTTGCAATCTGTTTTTGAAAAGCGGACTTTCGGGAAGAGGTGCCGGAGTAGTAAAAAGGGCGAAAAGCAAAGAGTTTGCTGACAGGATTCTTTCTGATAATGATGTAAAGTATAATTTTCCCGGGCAGGCGATTTCCAGTCTGTCCGGCGGGAATATCCAGAAGATTATCATCGGACGGTCTATCGCTATTGAAAATATCACTCTTTTGATTCTCGATGAACCAACAAATGGTATTGATGTGGGAGCAAAGTTCGAAATATATCAAAAGGTACGCCAGCTGACAGATACAAAAGAGGAACAAAAGAGGATAGGAGTACTTTTTATATCTTCAGAGATTGATGAACTGTTAAATGTATGTGACAAAATTTATGTATTTTCAGATGGGAATATTATACAGGGATTTGAACGTAGTCATTTTAATAAACAGGATATTCTTAGTGTTGCAGTCAGGGGGAAAAGGATAGATGGGTAAAAAAGTATATATAAGAAAAAAGAAAGGGATAAAAGAACAACTTTCCAGAGTCTTCCTGCTCATTGCGCTAATAATCATCGCGGGCATATTTCAGGTAGTGCAGCCTAGGTTCCTTATGATCAATAATGTCATGAATCTGCTGGCGGCAAGCAGCATTATCGGAGTGCTGGCATTAGGAAACATGATCCTTATGTCAGCGGGAGAAATGAGTTTTTCTATAGGAGCGCAATGCACAGTGATCGGTGCGATATTTGGAAGATTTCTCGCAAGTGAGACTTCTAATAATCTGTTTTTGGCATTTGTGCTTAGTGTGACGGCTTCTGCGGCGATTGGGCTGTTTCTGGCATTTTGTACAGTTAAAATAGGTGTTCCTACTTTTGTATGTACTTTGGCAGTTGCGACTGTAATAGATGGCTGCACACAGCTTCTTAATGATGGGACGACACTTTATTCTAAGTTTTGGCCGTCAGGATTTAATTTGATGCAGATGAAAGCAGGGAATCTTGTTCCGATGGCAGTGATCGTATTTATATGTCTTGCGGTTATTACTCATATCGTATATGAGAAAACACGGTTTGGAAGACATATGTACGCGATCGGTTCTAACCCGACAGCGGCTAATAATTCAGGGATTTCAGTTACTGGGATGAGAATCTTTGCATTTGTGATCAGCAGTGTATTTTTTGGGTTCGCCGGGATGCTTGCGGCATCTTATAACAACAGTGTATCACTGACAATGGGGTCTGAACTTATGCTGCCGGCTATTGCGGCTACTATGCTCAGTGCTACATTCCTTCAGATTGGAAAATATAATGTTCCGGGAACAGTACTTGCAGCGGTTCTTATGATTGTAATACAAAATGGAGTGATCAGCGCGGGATATCCGATTTATGTAAAGGATATTGTACAGGGGGCGCTTCTGACTGTAGCCGTTGCGGCAATAGCAATTATAAAAGAAGACGGCTTGCCGAGTGTAAAGCTGGACAGTTAGGACCGGGGGGAGAACGAAATGGAAAAATGGAAAAATGTGTTTGAAAAGCGCTGGCTGTTATTTTTTACGATTGCGACAGCGGTTGTATTTGGCATAATTTCTCCTGCGTTTTGGCAGTTGACTAATATTTTAAATATATTAAGCAGCGCCTGTATTGTAGGCGTTATGGGGGTAGGATTAACTTGTATTTTCGCGACTGGAGAACTGGATTTTTCGGCTGGCGCGCAAGTGTCTCTGGCTTCCTGCTTAATGGCGGTGATTTTAGGAAGAACTTCGCTTGATAATTATGCGACAGCTGTAGTGCTTACTCTTATAATACTTGGTTTTGTGGGCCTTTATAATGCGTTTTTGCATGTGAAGATTGGAATTCCAGCCTTTATCGCGACACTTGGGACTTCCTATCTGGTGAAAGGAATTGCGAAGGCGCTTACAAATAGTAAAACTGTAAATAATCTTTTGCAGTGGCCGGAAGAATTTACTTTTATCGGACAGGGATATTTGTTCGGCATTATTCCAATGCCGGTTATCATCCTGATTATTGTAGGAGCGATTATACTGTTTTACACAGAATATACAAGAGCTGGAAAATATCTTTACGCAGTAGGTTCTAATCTGACTGCCTGTGATTACATAGGAATAGACGGAAAGCTCCAGAAAGTAAAGGGATTTGTGATCACGGCAGTGCTCTGCGGTCTTGCGGGTATCATGCAGGGGTCCCAGATGAATGCTGCGTCTCCCACATTGGGTGAGAATATGTTCGTTCCGGCTCTCACAACAGTATTTTTGGGAGCGACATATGGTAAGATTGGTGTATTTAATGTGCCGGGGACATTAGTAGGAGCTGTTTTATATGCTTTGATCAATCAGGGACTTTTGATGATCACAAGTGAACTGTGGCTTAAAAATTATGTACAGGGCGGTATGCTTTTGTTTGCTCTGATGATGGTTATTGTCATTAGAGAAAAAGGCAGAAAATAAAGAAGAGACAGGGAGGAAGAAAAATGACCAAAATAGTATTTGTTTCCGAAGGGTTCATTACAAAGCAGGATATAGAGGAACGTAATATTCCGAAGATGCTGGAGGAATTTGATGAATATGGATATGAGTTCTTCTTTACGGAGGATCTTGCGGCTGTAAATGGCGTTGGCGGAAATATGAGAGAAGCAAATCTGAAACTGGAAAAGGAGGGACCAAACTGGGTAGAATATTCATCGGAATTTCTGGATTCCATCAAAGAGGCAGACATTATTATCATGCATTATTCAGGGGCCGGAAAGCAGTTCTTTGAGGCAGCGGAGAATCTGAAGCTTCTCTGTGTTATGAGAAGTGGTGTGGAGAATGTAGATATGGAAGCGGCAAAAGAACATGGTGTTACAGTGTGTGCTTCACCAGGGCGTGCCGCAGAACCTGTAGCGGATTTTACTGTTACACTGATGCTGGCGCTGATGAGGAAACTTCCAAAAACAAATATGGGAGGCACGGGGAAATGGAAAGAAGCGGTAATGGGAACAGAAGGAATGATGAAAAATTCCACAGTAAGTCTTCTTGGGTTTGGAGTCATTGCACAGAAAGTTGCTCTTAGACTTAAAGGTTTTGGGTGTGACATTATTTCTTACGATCCATGGGCGGACAAAAATATTGCAGAGGAAATGGGAGTAGAGTTAGTAGATACGATAGAAGAATTGTTTAAAAGAGCAGATTTTTTGTCCGTGCATGCAAGGCTTACAGAAGAAAATCATGGTTTAATTGATGAAAGACTTCTTAGTATTATGAAACCGACAGCGTATCTTGTTAATACGGCAAGAGCAGGATTGATAGATGAGAAAGCGCTGATCCATGCTTTGAAAAATAAGGTGATCGCGGGGGCAGGAATTGATGTGTTTTTATCAGAACCTCTGCCGGAGGGACATCCTTTCCTGACATTAGATAATGTTATTACCACTCCTCATGTTGCCGGAAGCGGCGGTGATTTTATCATACGTTCTATTGAAAGCCCGATTAATGAGATCCGTCACTATTTTAAAGGAGAGTCCTATTCATATAAAATGAATAAATAGAAATTATGGAAAAATATATTTTGACGATCGACAGAGGACAGAGCGGGATCAAAGCTGCTTTTTGCAGTATTAACGCAAAGGTTTTAAAGGTTGAGACATGTAAATGCGAACCAATCAGGAGCCGGTATCCGGGCTGGGCCGAGCAGGATATGGATCTTATCTGGGGACAGACTGTTTCTCTGATCCGTAAATTATTTGAGAACAGTGATATAGAGCCAAAGGATGTGGCGGCAGTTTCTTTTTCAGGGCAAGGCGGGGGGAACTTTCTTGTATCGGAAGAAGGAAGGGCTGTATATCCGGGAGTTTTGTCTCTTGATAACAGGCATGAAGAAATAGCGGATTTCTTTTCAAAGCCGGGAAAAGTGCCAAGGACAATCGCGTTTATGAGATGGCTTAAGGAGAAAGAACCGGAAATATACGGACGTGTCAGATGGATTTTAGGAAGTAAGGACTGGATCCGATACTGTTTGACCGGAAAGGCATATGCAGATATGTCTGATCCTGCGGTACCAGTGGATATCGAAACAGGTGCGTATCAACTGGAGTGTATACATATTGCGGGTGTTCCTGAATGTGAAAAAAAGCTTCCGCCTCTTGTATATGCTTGCGAGGTATGCGGAAAAGTAACGAAAAAGGCAGCTGACGAGACGGGACTTCATGCAGGAACTTTGGTTGTTGCTGGAGCGCATGATATGATTGCCTGTTCGCTAGGAGTCGGAGGGATCCGTCCGGGACACCTTTCGGTCATTATGGGTACAATGGGAATTAATATCGGTGTCGCAGATAAAGATACACGAATAGCAGAGAGTGATGTTTCTGGTGAAAGCTTTATGTTTGGAGGAGCTGTTAAAGGAACAAGAATGATTACAACTTCCATAGGAAGCGGCTGTAATACAATGGATTTTTTTCTGGATCTGTTGTTTCCTTATGAGCTAAAGGAAGCAAAAGAGCAAGGAATCGGTATTTATGAGCTTTTGGAGAAAAAATTGTGTGGAAAGAAACCCTGTCAGGTGATTTTTCAGCCATATCTTCTTGGAACATTTTATAACAGTTCTGCAAAAGCAGGCTTTTTGGGACTCACTATGCAGACAACCCGGGAAGATTTAATACTGGCGCTTTTTCAGGGGATTTGTATTTCTATGTGTATAGAGATAGAAAAACTGGAAAAGAAAATACATAAATTTAATGATATCTGGCTTGTAGGGGGCGGAAGCAGGAGTCGTATCTGGGGCCAGATGTTTGCGGATGTACTGAAACGGCCGGTATATATATGTGATACAGGCGAGGTAGGCTGCCGGGGAGCGGCAATTTGCGCAGGGATTGCCCTTGGATGTTATACGACGGAACAGGATTTTCCTAAACCTAGGCCGGCTGTTATTTATAAACCGGATTCCAGATATGCCGGAGACTATGAACGGCAGATAGAGAAATATAAGAAAGCATATGAAGCGGGCGTAAGTATATGGAAAATGTAAAGATAAAAAGAAAAGGATATAGGAGGTAATAGATTATGTTAGTAACGATGAAAGAGATTTTAGACAGAGCGAATGGAGAAAATTACGCGGTGCCGGCGCCAGTAGTACAGACTGAGTTAAACGCGCGGACAGCAATTAAATGCGCAGAAGAGATGAATTCTCCGATCATTCTTTTAATTCCGCTGATCTTTGATTATGATGTAGACTTGTTTGGGAGATATCTGAAAGCTCTGGCTGAGGATTCTGCGGTTCCGGTTGCGATTAATCATGATCATGGATCGGATTTTGAATCTGCTGTTTCATGCATTAAAGCAGGATTTTCTTCCATCATGGTTGACCGTTCAGAGCTTCCTTTTGAGGAGAACGTCGCGCAGGTAAAAGAATTGGTTAAAGTGGCGCATGCAGTAGGAGTATCGGTTGAAGCAGAACTTGGTCATGTGGGCAATGCAAATAATTATGAGATGGACAGGGATGCTGCGCTTACAGAGCCAGCGCTTGCAAAAAAATTTATAGATGAGACCGGAGTAGATTGTCTTGCGGTCGCAATCGGCACGGCACATGGAGCATATAATAAAGGTCAGACGCCGTATCTCGATTATGAGCGCCTGGAGCAGATAAAAAAAGAAACCGGTAATTTTCCTCTTGTTCTGCATGGCGGTTCAGGGACAGGGGACGAAGGTCTTAGTAAGGTATCGAAAATGGGTATTAATAAAGTGAATATTGGGTGTGAACTTTTTGCATCGGCAATTGAAGCAATTAAAACAGCTGATACAGATGGCAATGGGGCATATGGATTTGCGAATATCATTGAGGAAGGATATGGCTCGCGTGTGAAACACTTTATTGAGGTGCTTGGATCTAAAGAAAAGGCGTGGAAGCCTGAAAAAGTAGTTAAGAGAGAAAAAGCGGTACTTACAGAGAATACCATATTATAAAATTGAGAAAGAAGGGTGTGCGTGAAAGGGCTAGTATTATATGAATGCGGTAAAACAGAAATCCGGGAATTAGAAAGACCTGTATGCGGAGACAGGGATATT
The DNA here is from genome assembly GCA_010206225.2 of Lachnospiraceae bacterium MD308. Classification (GTDB taxonomy): domain Bacteria; phylum Bacillota; class Clostridia; order Lachnospirales; family Lachnospiraceae; genus MD308. The sequence goes on from VIQU02000025.1 coordinate 15,301, forward strand.
ATCATTAAAGTAGAGTCCGCAGCCATTTGCGGCGGTGATGTGCATTTTTATAATGGAACACTTGATCTGGGAAATTACCCCATTATTATGGGACATGAATTTGCCGGGATAATAGCGGAAATGGGGGTGAATGCAGATAAGTACTGGAAAGTTGGAGACCGGGTGGTATCTGAGAATACATATTCTGTATGCGGCCGCTGCCCGTCTTGTGAAAAAGGGAATTTTGTAAACTGTGAAAACCGCAGGACAATGGGGTGTGATGAAAATGGGGCTTTTACGCAATATGTAAGAGTTCCGGGGGAACTGCTTGAAGTATATAAAAATTGTCTGTTTCGCTTACCTGATTCAATTCCTACGGAGTATGCGCCGCTTCTCGAGCCGGCGGCCAATGCTTATATGGCAGTTGTGCAGGAAGGGCGGCTAATGCCGGGCGAAAATGTGGTGATATTCGGGGCCGGAGCATTGGGACTGTATTCAGCGCAGATAGCATCTGTTTCCGGAGCGGCAAATATTATTGTAGTTGGAATGGAATCAGATAAAGAAACAAGATTTCCATGTGCCAGAAAGCTTGGAGCAACTCATACAATTGTGAATAGAGAGGAACTTAAGCTGGCTGAAGAGGTTAAAAAAATATGCGGGGTAAGCGGGGCGGCACTTGTTATTGATGCAGCCGGTCCGCCGGCAGTGTTAAAGCAGGCGGTTGGGCTTGTCCGAAACGATGGGACGATTGTCCGGATCGGTATGAATGACCGGCCGTTTGATCAGGGAATGAATGTCATTAATGTAAAATCTATTGATATTAAAGGCCATATGGGATACAATACAACTTCATGGAGAAATGTAATGAATCTTGCTGCCTGTGGTAAACTGGATCTTGGAACTATGGTGACGCATAGGTTACCGCTTACAAGGATTCAGGAAGGTTTTGATCTTTTGAAAGATTCGTCAGCAATTAAAATTCTTATTGACCCTGATCAGTAGACATATTTCCATTTAATGGTAAATGTGATACAATATTGTCACAAAACAGGAAAAGTGAGGGAAAAAGAGTGGGCGCAATAATCTCAGACCGCCTTGATGTGAAGGTCCAGATAGCAAACCTGTATTATCGCCAGAATTTATCACAACAAGAGATAGCCAGAGAGATGAATATCTCCAGGACAACAGTTTCAAGAATTCTTAAAAATTGTATTGATGAGGGGATTGTGACAATCCATATAAAAAATACTTCTATGTATCAGTACGAACTAGAGAATAAGCTGAAGAAAAGATATGGATTGAAGCATGTCAGTGTTGTCAGCAATAAAGAAGACAGTGATTTAATATTAAAGACGATTGCGGCGTCGACATCAGAATATTTGAAAAATATAATTAATCAGGATGTGAGTATCGGCGTTTCGGCAGGGACTACGATTGCTAAGATCATTTACTGCTTGAACCCGATTGAAAGCCATAATGTAGATGTGTATCAGATGATGGGGGATGCAAGCCATCAGACAAGTAATTGCTCTTCATTTTTGACTATTGATATGGCTAAGATCCTTAGGGGAGTCCCTCATGCTATGCATGTGCCGCTTCTTGTGCATACGAAGGTGTTAAGAGATCTGCTTTTGGAGGAGCCGCTTAATAAACGGCACTTCCAGAAGCTTGAGAAGCTTGATGTTGCCATCGTCGGACTTGGACATGTGAATGCGATCCTTCCTGATATCAGTGACACATGGTATAATTTTACAGAAGATAAAGAAGCTCTCCGGGCTAAAAACGTAGTTGGCGATATTTGCGGCGTTTTTATTGATAACGAGGGCAGGATTTGTAATACGGATATCCAGGACCGGACAATCGCCATTCCGCTGGAACAATTAAGGAGAATCCCTCATTGCATAGCAGTCGCTTTTGGAAGAAACAAGAAGTATATTGCAAAAGCAGCTATTAAAGGCAGATATGTAAATGTTATGATGATAGATGAAAAACTGGCATGTGCTTTGCTTGAGGAAGATTAAAAAGAGATATATTGATTTTATAACAACTGCCGGATTCTTTTGAGTCCGGCAGTTCTTTATTGGTGTTGTTTCTGAAAAAGTTCCAATTGATTCGGCTGAGGTTTCAAGTTATAGTGTATATTGCACACTTCGCTTTGAAAATGCACTAATAAATCACTTTATAAGAGGGGTATAATGCACACATAAGAATAAAATGACTTTGGATATTGCATATAAAAAAGCGCAGTATCCAGAGGTTTTTTGCGTGGCTTTTATCCTTTGGGTACGTTTAGGGGAATTTATGTGTTCTGAACGGTCTGAGGGATATTTTCTTGACTATGTGAACCTGTCCGGCTTCTGGCGTGGAAAGGCTCTTTTATAAGGTGTTTTACAGGCAGTAAGACAGGATACACCCTAACAAGTGAATTATACGCTCCTGTAGCGTGTGGAAAAAACAGAATAGCAGATATGAATAACGTCCAGCGGGCATTTTGCTTGTCCGGGCGTTTTTTATATAAAAAATTTTTTTTTAACATTTTTTGCCCTTACCCGGACATCAGCCTATACCCATTTGGCAGATACAACGGAAAGGGAAAAGGCGTATGCCTTTGTCACGTCACAGCGGGGGAGGAGGTGAACACAGCCATTTTACAGTGCATGGATATGACATTGAGGTGAAAGACACCCTGATTGCGAAAGCGTTGCAGGCACTTTCGGAGAGGAAGCGGAATGTAATACTGCTTTCGTATTTTCTGGAAATGAGCGATGCGGATATAGCAAGGGAGATGAATCTTGTTCGCAGCACAGTCCATGAACACCGGACACGCTCACTTGAGATTTTAAGGAAGATTATGGAGGGAGAAGCAGATGAAATAGAGATGTAAGAACAGAGAAGAAAAGAATTTGTTGCCTTTGCATATCATTAAGGCAGCATCAGAAGGCGATGTACTGGCAATCAAAGCTAAACACAAAGATACGGGCGTTTGAAGCGGTATAAAGGGCGGCTCGCTGCCCTTTTCCATAGCTGACAGATTTACAGCGGTGTACCTTGCTACGAAAATAAAACTCGTAGCCAAGAACTGAACCTTGACAACAAATGTTTTCAACAATCATGGAAGCATCACGATAAAGCAGTCATAAAACTGGCTGCTGTCAGTGAAATATTGGTATTACAAAAAAGTCAGGCTTGCGCTTCCACATGGTAGCCATGCTTTTCAAGTCTTCACACACTGACATTTGCACCATAGGCTCTGGTTTTGCAATTCAAGATGTTCCGAGCAGCTTTTGTCTGTTCCGGAGATGGAGAATACTTTTCAAGGTATGCCGGATAAAAATGCTGGAAAATATCCTGAACAGTGGGATTATTCATAACCAGCACCTTCTGTCCTGTCAAATGGACTTTGGATTCCCATAAGGGATTTGTTGCTAACATGTAGATAAACTTCCGTGGATTCTGGGTCACGGTGTCTAAGCAGCGCCTGAATATTTTGCCGTTCTATCCCCCTGCTCCATCAGATGAGTTGTAAAGTTATGACGGAGACAGTGTGGCGTTGCTTTCTTTGGAAGTCCGGCATCGGATACGGCCCGCCGCATCACTTGCTCCAGTGTATTGACTGTCAGGTAATCACCAGTAAATTTATTAGGAAACAGGATTCCACGGGGACGTCCCTTCTCAAACCAGTATTGTGTAAGGATATCCAGACACCGTTTGGAAAGAATCGTATAGCGATCCATCCGGTTCTTTGTATCCTGAACATGAATCTGCATATTTGTGCGGGAGATATCGTCATAATGTAGATGGATCACTGCGGAAACCCGCATTCCGGAAGAATACATCGTTACAAACATGGCTTTACATTTGATATCATCGACAGTCAGTATGGTTGGAAGCTTGTGTTCCAGAATCATACGTGGAACTGTGATATCATCCCAAAGGATATGCAGGACATTCCGATAGAAAAAACGGATAGCCGAATTATATAGGTTCAAAGTTGTGGCTTTCAGCCCTTCCTCTTTTTTGGCAAGCAAAAAAGTCCTAACGTCCTGACAGGTAAGTTCTTCCGGGGGCTTAGCTTGATATTTCAGGAAGTAAGAAACATAGTTTTTATAGCAATTGATGGAACGTTCTTTGAGGTTGCGGATTTTTTCGGCTTCCTCAAACTGTTCTAAATATTTATCATACATAACAAAATCCTCCATGTAAAATCAGTAGTAATCAAAACACTGTTTTACACGGAGGTGCATTTGGGTCATAAAACCGCTTGCCAATCAAGCGGAAGGATGGTATTCTTTTCATAGGCAGTGGGAAGGTCGATCCTGTTTGATTGTTTCGTTGTGGTGACTTAACAATACTACTTTTAGGACTTGCTTTCCACTGCTTTTTGTTACAGAATCAAAAAATCGCTATGCCACAACCTTGGCAGGTCATCGCGCAGCGATTTTGTTCAATTAGTATTTGAATACATAGAGACATTTTATAATACAGTAAGAATCCATAGTCATTGTGGATATCTATCACCAAACGAATATGAAAATGTGTGTAAATCTTTTCATGGTATTTTCATAAACTTCTTTTGAGTTATTTACTTTTAGACTACATCACGCATAGAGATTGCAATAGATTCTAAAGGTTATATAATATTAGCTAGTAGACTATAAAAGCGAAAGGGGAACAACAGAATGGAATTGAACTATTTTAGGGACAGGCTTTTTGATTTACTGAACGACAGCGAGGGGATGGGGATTGCCGACCTGAACGCAGACGAGCGGAACAGCCTGCTCACTGTCAGGACAGAGGACGGGAATGTATTTGAAATCGTATGCCGTCAGGTAGCGAGGAAGCAGGACGGATGGACGACTGCAAACTAACCGTTTATAATGGGCGAGGGGCTTTCAAAAAACGCCACCGCAGATTCTATTACAGGGAACTGGCTAGAACAGGCCGGACTCTCTGCTGGGGATAGAATTACCGTAAATGCCAGCAGGGACAGTTTGTTATTACAAAGGATAGAACAAGAGCAGATTCAAAGGAATAACGTCTTATTGCAACGAAATGAATTTTTTGTAAAGTCTATTCCATCAGGAAAGTTATTGCGGTATAATGGAGCCATTGACAAATTGGAGCTTGGGAGGTATTCATTTTGAAAAAAATCGGTATTACAATTTTAAAATCCATAGGCTTTTTTCTGGGATGGGCAATATTGGTTTCTATATTGCCGTTATCATCTTCAAAGGAACAAGCCATATGGAGATTATGGGCAGAAATTACACCTCTATTGGCAGTAGCAGCTTTTACTCTCATCTTTTGGCTTGCTGAAAAGAAAAATGTAAAGTTACATTTATTCGATAATCCAGTAAAGGGAATGGTATTGGGAGTAATCGCAGGGATTGTATGGTTAGCTATCCCTGTTTTGGTAATGTATGTAGCAAAAATTATCCATGTTGACGGAACTAACTTAATTAACCTATTCCCTGTTTGGGTGCTGGCAGTATTTCTAAATACCATTATGCAGGAACTTCTTGTTCGTGGTTATTTGTATCAAATGCTTAAGCAAAATCACAATATAATTGTTGCTACGATTGTGACAACAATACTTTTTACAGCATTGCATGGAGGGGCATTTGAAGCGGGTATTATTCCCGTTTTAAATGTACTTACTATGAGTTTGCTTATGATAGTAGTCCTTGAATATAGTGGCTCTATTATAGCGCCAATTATTATGCACTTTTTATGGAATGGAATTGGTGCATTAGTTTTAGGTGGTGTGTCACTTGCTGATGACTATCCAAATCTGTTTGTTACGACTTTTACTGGAAGCGATATTTTGTCCGGCGGAATTTGCAAAATTGAAGGAAGCATTATTGTTTTAATTGTCAACGTGATTTTGATTGCATTTTTCATATTTATGTGGAAAGAAAAAAATATAAGCATAGATTCCGGTTTATCGAGCCATGCTCCTAACTAAAAATTACCAGCACAAAACCGCTGCTACATGGAAACATATACCACGCAACAGCGGTTTTCTTATTATAATTGATACCCAGCCGCTTGCAGTAAAGCGCAGCCTGTTTTTCAAGGGGTATTCCCTTGAAATTTGTAACATCCTCTAAATCCTGCTTTAATTCTTCGGCAATGGTAGTTGGCGGCGCACTCTCACTGTCAGACTTGTGTGCAGCACGGATATTACGGACGATTGCGCTTATATCGTCCTGTATCATGTGGCTGGAATATTCATCATCCTCGATGTGTGCAGCCTGTAAAATCCGGAGGTGCGGGTCATCTTCTCCGGGGCGGTAGCGTTCTATAATTTCGTGTCGGACAGTATTGACAAGGGAGTTGAGGTTTTGAATCTGCATGGAGGCAATCTCATCCACATATACCTCAATATCAGAGAAAAACTTTATAAAATTCTTGTGGGTGGCAAGTTCACACAGCAGGCGGTTGTTGATCCGGCCGCTTTTCAGAAGTGCAACCATTTCATCACTCAAATCATGACTGATTTTTTTATTATCTTTGGAGTCATAGCTGGCAAGGGAAGATCTTGAAATCTGCGTCAGTTGTGCCAATTCTTCCAGATTCAACCCTTTGTCCTTGCGCAGATCCAAAAGGCGTTCCTGTATGGTAGTCGCTCCTTTCCAGCAGCTGCGTTCCTGCCTCTCAACTGGCTTATACCATATTTTCCGCCATCGTGGAAATTTTCGGATTTCGGGCTTGAGTCCTACTTTGTGGACATACGGCACAAGACTCAAAAATGTTCTATGATACAGGGGTTCATCGATGGATTATTCCAATCGAATGACCGGCCTGTATGGGATATGCTCCCCGGCGATGTAGTGCAATGACTTCCGGCAGGGAAACAGAGGACCCCTGACCGGAACGAGCGTACCAAGCGGAGCGAAACGCCGCCAAAGAGGGGCAGGAACGACAGCAGAAAGAACCGGCAAAATGAACACCGAAACGATACCGAAACACAACAATCTCACAGGGCATAGTCTGACCTGTCCGTAATACCAAGGGGGATTTTGGGGCGGCTCTAGGGTTGTATTTCTCTTAAAAATCACCCCGAAACGCTACACAAAAACCATCCGCCCATTCCGGCTGTTACTGCTGAATCAGGTGGTTTTTCTATGAAGGAGGCACTATGCCGAGAATGTCAAAGAAGTTGAAGAAAGAGCTTGCTTTCATCCTGAACGACCGGGGGGCGCAGAAGCTACAATGAACTCTGACGGAAATGCAAGCATGGGTGCAAGCAGAGTTTCCGGGCTGTCATGGTCGACTGCCCCGCTACCAATCTAAACGAGCCAAAAGGAGGATGCCAATCAATGAATTGTGAATTTATGATAGCCAGTACAGCCTCTGCGCCCGGTATGCCGCTCCCAAAGGCAATGCTCCGGCTTTCGGCCAGCAACATCTATATCCTGCTCCCCAAGGAGGACGCTGCCCATGAATGAGAAGCTGGAAAAACTGAATCAGGAGATTGAAAAGACCGAAGCCAGACTGCGGCGGGCGCAGCATAAGGAGAAAATGCTGGAACACCAGATAAAGATACTGAACCGGAAGGAGGATGCAGAATGATATTTCCAAAAAATGAGCTGGATATTATCTACCAGTATGCTGCACCGACCAAGGCGGAAACCCGGCACATGATTACGCTGGAAGTACAGAAGGATTGCTTTGTCGGTTTTAAGGGGGAGCGGTTCCGCTTCTTCCTCTCCGATGAAGGCTACCGGAACGCAAAATACAGCGAACAGGAGGGGGATATCAAGATAAAGAGTCATGCCGCTGTTGTCGCCGGGAAGGTCTATTCTGACAAGAGGTCCAGACAGCAAGAACGGTAAAATTGGCAAAAAAATGAAAACCCGGAAAATCCCCCTCTGGAAGAGGGCGCATTATTCGAGATAATCAATTACCCGAGGAAAACTTTCAAAGTCCTTTTGTGTGCTGGGTCTGACACAAAAAATCTCGGATAAAATTTCCCCATATGGTACAGTTAAATCAAAAATTTCCTCGGACATTCCTCAATCTCCACAACGGAACGGTATGCTGAACTTTCATAGGGAACCGTGAACAGTGAAGTGCTATAATTGAGATACTTACACTGCTGTTGGTCATTTTCGCAGCATTAACATACTTAGACAACAGAAACAACCGCAAGTAACGGAAAAGGCTATCCTCTACTGCAATAGGGGATAGCCTGTAATCCGTTGATTTTTAACGCATTATAAGTTTCCGATTGTACAACCGTCGGACGTTCCAATATCCTTCGGGTTCTAAGATGATTATAAACCAACACTGTGAATTTTGCAAGAGGGTTTAGAAGATAGGGGTGCTTCGGCACTCCTATTTTTTGCGGTTTTTAGACTATATCATATGGCATTGGATATAACCGGAAGCAAATTAAATATAAAGCTCATTCCCTTTCCTTGTTGAACAGGCTTTTTTCATTGCCAATGCCGCAACAGAAACCATAGCCCCATTTACTTTACGGGATGACTGCGGGCATTGTACGACACAGCGCATACAGGAAATACATTTTTTACTGTCCGTAACTTTTGGATTTTCTTTGTTGATTGCCTGTGTAGGGCACTGTCTGGCGCAAAGACCACAGTCTGTGCAGTTATTGTCCGCTTTGGGTACTAAGCCGATTCCAGCCGCTTTCTTGTAGGGACGGTTTCCCGGAATCTGCGGTGTGGAAAGACTGGTCAGGTTATTGTTTATTTTCTCTAATATTTTTTTCGCAAAGCCGCTTAATTCTTTTTTATCCTTAGTGTCCGGTCTGCCTGCAGCGTACTGGTGCATAATAGAATGTTCTGCGATGGCGGCAATGGCAGCAATTACCTGAAAGCCGCTTTTTTCAGCAGCATCGCATAATTCAATCAGGGTATCCTCATATGCCCTGTTGCCATATACGCAGACAATTACACAGGGGGTATGACTGCCATGAATATTTGAGATTCTTTGAGTGGCAAGGCTTGGAACACGTCCGCCAAAAGACGGAGCTGCAATAAGTGTAATATCATCTTTTTCAAAACTAAGCGAGGAATAATCGGTTTCTGCATTGGACAAATCAATTTTATTTACAGGTACTCCCCATGTATTTGTTATGGCATCTGCAACCTTTTCCGTTCCTCCTGTCGGGCTAAAAATAATTTGTGAAACTTTCATGCTTGTTCCTCCTGTAAATCTAAAATTTACACCATTATAACAGGCACATGGTGTAGTGTCAAGATTTACAGCAATAAAAATATATGCTACAATCTAACGTGGAAAGGAGTAATATCATGTATATCAGTACAAAATGTTCGGTTGCGATTCATTGCCTTATTTTTATTTATGAATATGGGGATAAGCAGAAGGTAACCAGTGAACTTCTGGCGTTATCAACCGGGACCAATCCTGTCACAATCCGCAATATTATAAGTTCATTGAAAAAGGATGGCATAATATCTGTGAAATTCGGGACAGGCGGAACAACACTGAACTGTCAGCCGGATGAAGTGACCTTATACCGTATATGTAAAGCGATAGAGCCAGCCTTTAGTTCCAAACTTATAGGCATTCATTCACTGCCTTCGCAGCTATGCCCCATAGGAAAAAATATCCATAATGTATTGGACTGCTCTTATGAGAAAATAAGAAATGACCTATGCCAAAGTTTAGAAAACATTACATTAGGAAACATCATATCCGATTATCACCGTATTGAGCATAAGCCAGATTAATACTTATGCCTAAAAGGATATTGAGTAAAATGGAGGGAGTGGGTGGGATTCTGCCGCCTTCGGCATTTCCATGATGCTTTTTTGTTTTTAAAGCCCTTTTCAGACAGAGAATTATCAGGAAGGGTTATTATACCGGTATGGCTGTTCCTGTGTGCTTTCTGGCGGCTCTGTGCGCCCTAAATACTGGTTCAGGTTCTCCAGCTTCCGGTTCAGCGATTTCAGCTCTTTTTCACAGCTTTTGCATGTGGCGGTCAGTGTTTTTTTTCTGTGCGGTCAGCTCCTGATACTCCGCTTTCAGCTTGTCGATGTTCAAGCCTTTTAAGGGGATGCTCTTATCTGCATAATCTCTTTTCGGGATAACTGTCTTACGTTCCCGTTTCAGTTCAATCCGTTCTTTGATGCGCTCCTTCGTGTATTCTCCAAGTGCCTTGATGCTGCCACGCACAAAACGGTCTTTGCCGAGTGGACGGAAGGAGATAAATTTGAGGACATCTTCCCCAAAGGCTTCGCCTTTTATCTCATAGCCTTTCGCCCGCATCAGGAGCAGAAATTCTTCGTAGGTGGGGGATGATTTTATGGCGGCGTTGATGTCTTTCCTTATCTGTGTTTTCCATGCGGCGCTGTTCTTGTCCGCCTGCCATTCGTTGTATTTTTTTCCACGCTCCTCACCGGGGATAATGACGGAAAGATTATGTTCATTGCAAAGTTCGTCACTTAATTTTCTGATGCTTTTGGGCTTTGGAGATTTTCTACACAAGTCTATGGCGTTTATCTCCCGTTCTGGCATAGCTTTTCAAAATTGCCCCGCTTCCTGCCTTTTTCAAAACCAGCCTTGTATTCTTTCATGTATTTATCGAACTGGTCTAAGTAGATGTTAGCAAGAATCGGACTGATAATACCGCCTTGGACTGCACCGCTGTATGTTTCATGGAATGTATTATCTTCCATATATCCGGTATTTAAGAACTTGCGGATCAGCCGGAGAAATTTTTCGTCCCTGACACGCTTCCGCAATATCGCAATCAGCGTGTTGTGGTCTATGTTGTCAAAGAAACCTTTGATGTCTCCCTCGACAAACCACTTGCACCGTGTGAAACGGTTTTGTATCTGGCGCAGGGCAGTATGGCAGCTTTTGCCGGGGCGGAACCTATGGGAAGTGTCCTCAAAGCTGTCGTCATAGATTGCTTCCAGTATCATTCCTGCGGCTTCCTGTACCAGCTTGTCGTCGATTGACAGGACTCCGAGCGGACGGAGCTTTCCGTTTTTCTTGGGTATATAGGTTCGCCTTGCTGGATAGGGGTGGTATTGCTCCCCCCTTTAGCTGTTCTATGAGCCGGGCGATTCGTTTCTGGTTCATTGCGTCAATGGTCTAATATTGTATAAAAGCTGATGGAGAATTTCTTAATTGTATTCCGGAACATTCCTAAATTACTCTGGACAATTTATGATATTTTCAATACAATTATATCTTGAAGCTATAGATGGCTCCCAAGCATTAAAATCAGGACGAATTTGGGGTGGCTCTCAAGCTTTAAATTGGTGGCTCCCAAGCATTAGAATAATCACCGAGTTTATTGTGATGCTGATTTTTGCGGTGGGTGGCGCTGTTGCAGGCCTTGTGCTGGGGGCTGGCGGCGGTGTTCTGCTTCACAAACACGTACTGAATACAGAAGGAATCCTGACTTTGTTGCAGTTGAGTCTGATTGGTTTGCTGTATACGGCAATCTATGGCAGCATTTCAATTCCTCTGGTGTTCAAATTCGGTGCAGAGCGGGCGTGTATGCTGATGTTGGCCTCGTTTATCGCTCCAAGCGCTATTTTCTACGGCATTTATAAGCTGCTGGTAGGAATAGGAATTGACTTTACAGAAGATATGATTCCGATACTGCTCTGCATCGCTCCGGTGATCGTTGTTATATGGGTTGCCGTGATGTTCAAACTAAGCTGTTATATCTTCTCAAAGCAGGAGCTATAAAAATACATGATAAATTTAGCACATCTGATGAAAGGAAAGCTATCATTAGATGGGCTTGAAATGTTAAGCAGAGCGAATAAAAATCAGTTATAATAAGCTATCAAAACTATAGAGTGTTTATTTGGGGGAAAGGAGTATCGGGATGAAACTAAAAGACATAACGAACGGACCAGAATGGATGATATGGGTGGTGTTTGCTGTATTTGTCCTGATAACAATCCTTTTACTGACTGGACATGGAGCGAATCTAATAGCTGGTTATAATACAGCCAGCCCTCAGAAAAAGGAAAGGTACAATGAAAAAAAGCTGTGCCGAGTTGTAGGAATGGGGATGCTGGTTATTACGCTTCTCATTTTGATTATGGCGATTGGCCAAAATACGCTTCCCGCTGCTATGGCGTATGTCTTCGGAGCAATTACTTTGCTTGATTGCGCTGTAATGATGATATTGGCAAATTCAATATGCAAAAAGTGAGTTTTTTATTCTGGATTAGCAAAGGGCTGCAAAGAGACGATATTCTGGTCCTTTAGCCGGAAAGACTACCAGAAAACAAATTGGTGGTCAAAGACTGCAAGCGCAAATATAAGTGTCAAGCTGACGATCAGAACCGCAAATACTGTTCGGAAGGTCGTTGGGATATAATCTGCTAAGAAAAGCAACACATTGGAAAGGAGCTTTTTCATTTATGAAGGTAGTCTTTGTTATAGCAGCAATTTTCATTTTTGGTTTTTAATAGCAATCCATGAGTTAGGTCACTTTCTGGCAGCCCGGCTCTGCGGCGTGAGAGTCAATGAGTTCTCCATCGGTATGGGTCCCTGCATCTGGCATAAAGAGACGGAAGAAAGTCAGTATTCCATTCGTTTTCTACCCATTGGTGGTTTCAGTGCTCTGGATGGGCAGGATAAGGATACTGGGGATGAACGATGCTTGGCTCGTTAAGGCTTCTGGAAAAAATTCATAATTCTGGCTGGTGGGTTCTTCATGAACCTTCTCACAGGAATTGTGATCATTGCCATACTTTTTGCCGGAGCCAACAGCTTTTATGTAGATCAGATGTCTGGGTTCGGCGAGGGTTTCCCTTTAGAAGGGGAGAATGGCCTGATGGTTGGGGATGTTTTCTATAGGGTTGATGGCTGGTGAACTTACATCCGCGGGGACGCGGCGATGTTTTTAAGCTTTAACGATGGGCAGGGAATCGATATAGAGGTCATTCGAAACGGCAAATTAATCGTCTTGGAAGACCTGACTCTCTACCGTAGAACTTATGGAGAACGTCAGAATAGTTTTGGTCTGCAGGTGGGGGCGAAGCAAGTTACAGCAGATTTTTTGACGAATTTGCGTTTCATCAGCTATCGGATCTGGACTTTGTGCAATAAATGCGGTTGAGCATAATACAGATGATACAAAACCACAATGATGATGGGATAGTCAAATTAAGACGATGAAAATTCCCATTTTGGAGAAGTTCAGCATTTGGCAAAGAAAGATGAAACGGAAATATCAGTGGGATATGGGGCGCGATGTCCGATTTCTCTCATTCCTTCCAGCCTTGGGAAGATTTCAATAAAGGGCTTTATCTTGTGGGAGTAGAATGCAATGATGCTGCCGAGGCCCCCGAAGGCTGGACAAAAACCAAACATTGTATCGAGAAACTGATGGAGTTATTAGATCAATCGGCACAGACCAATATTGACAATATCATAGGCTATAATAATTTTCAAAAGGTAGTTCAACACACCAATCCAAAGTATTAAGCTATCCACTTCCTAATGGGAAAGATCTTATGCAGATGGATTATGAAAAAGAGGGGATACAGGCTTTGGAATAGTAATGTCTTTGATCAAAGAGGGACATAGCATTGCAAAAATTATGTCCGCAACGAAAAGTGTTGTGTCTCTGCTGGTGGGAATAGCTATGGATCCGAACAGGAAGATTGTCGCTGCGGTTTCTTCGTATTTCAAGCCTACTGTATTTGACCGCGTGGACTTTATCGAGGATGTATTGCTGCCGGCTTTACAACAGCCCAGCGTTTAGAAGGCATATAGTGTGAAAGAAATATTAATATATAATAGGATATCAGAATGCAGTCAAATGGATAGTTTGGCAAAAAGAATAGAATGGGGGAATATCTAGTGAAGCGATCAACAGTGACAGCGCAGTTTCCTTGTGACTGCAAGACAGTCTGGGATATTGTTACAGATAACAAAAACTATGAATGGCGGAGTGATTTATCCAAAATTGAAATGATTGACGAAAATCGGTTTGATGAATACACAAAGACCGGATTTGTGACACATTTTCAGATTACCGCAAAAGAGCCGTACCGGGAATACCGATTTGATATGGAGAATCAAAATATAAGCGGTCACTGGAGCGGCATATTTGAGAGCCTGAACGATGGTGCCCGGATTACTTTTACGGAAGAGGTTCAGGTGAAAATTCCAATTATGAATCTGTTTGTAAAGGGGTATTTGAAAAAGCAACAGGCTAGGTATATTGCCGATCTTCAGAAAGTGATAGCAAAATTGTAAGATTGTTGGCTGGTTACAGATAAAACAGTTTTTAAGTATGCCATGCATTCTTTTTACACCGGTAAGATTGCCGATGTAGAGGTTGTTGTGGTATATTCAGGTTGCGGGAAAATCAATGCTTCCATAACAGCGCAGTTTTTGATAGAGCAGTATCAGGTGGATGCAATCATCTTCTCGGGGAGAGCCGGCGGCATGAAGGAAGAGATTGAAATATACGGATTTTCCGGTTATGGACGAGCCTATATTCTATTCAGATAGAAATTTGGTTTCTCTGGCAAGGAAAGCAGCAGAAGGGATAGGGCGAAAGCTACTCTGTCAGTTTGTTTATACAATGCTTCATGAGCTTGGGAAAGAAAATGTCTGTGCCGCAGGAGAAGATTGAAAATGAGCAAAATATTATTATTAGAGGATGATGTGAGTCTGGTAGACGGACTAAAGTATTCCCTAAAGAAAAATGGGTTTGATGTTACGGTTGTACGAACCGTGGAAGAAGCAACTGCTTCCCTGCCAGCCATAAGTGAATATGATCTGCTGCTGCTTGATGTCACATTGCCGGACGGAACCGGATTTGAAGTATGTGAAAAGGTCAGGCGGCAGAATACGCAGATACCAATTATCTTCCTGACAGCTTCTGATGAAGAAGTCAATATCATTCGTGGTCTGGACTTGGGCGGAGACGATTATATTACAAAGCCCTTTATGCTTGGAGAGCTTTGCTCCCGTATCCGTGTACAGCTGCGTCGATCAGGGATAGGCAGTCAGGAGAAAACCACTTCCCTTCAATGTGGAGATATTACCATTGACCTGCTTGGCAGCAGAGCGCTGCTGAATGGAAAAGCTTTGGAACTGACCAACGCAGAATACCGGTTACTCTGCCTTCTGGTAAAAAACGAAGGTCTTATAATGACACGTGAGAAGATTTTGGATGAATTGTGGGATAACAATAGTGATTTTGTGGATGATAATACCCTATCCGTTTATGTCCGAAGGCTTCGTGAAAAAATAGAAATCAATCCCTCCCAGCCGGAACATCTGATTACCGTCCGTGGCTTCGGATATCAGTGGAAGGAGGTTTTGCCATGAAGCTTTTGCAGGACAAACAGATTCGGTACTTTTGCTGCTTTCTCATTTTCTTTATTCTCATTTTATTAGGGAGCGGCGCATGGCTATTTTCCCATCAGACTGAATCTGTAAAACAAATGCTTTTCATAAGGGAAAATACAATGATATCAGTATTACTGGAGCAAGGGGTTTCAGAAGATGTAATCGCTGCAGCGATTGCCAATGCAGAAAGCGGTGAAAGTGGAAGAGACTTTTTAAGAAAAATTGGAAGAACTGGAAATACAGTAGCCGAAGCCTTACCGGAGTTTACCGAATTTCGTAAGGAAGCTGGAAGGCATATTGTATCTGCCGCCGCTTGGTTATCAGTGTTTCTGATGAGCGGCGTTTTTATGTTTTTATGGAAAAGGGATAGATTATATCAGAAAGCAGAAAGTATCATGCAGCAATATATAGCCGAGGATTTTTCAGGCCATTTGCCTCAAAGCAATGAGGGTACGATTTATCAAATGTTTTCTGCTATGGATCAGTTTGCGACAATGCTGCAGGCCAGAGGTGAGGCACGGCAGAAAGAAAAGGAATTTCTAAAGAGTACGATTTCTGATATATCCCATCAGCTGAAAACACCGTTGGCAGCACTCACCATGTATCAGGAGATTATTGCGGGTGAACCGGATAATCCGGATACAATAAGAGTATTTTCTGAGAAGATGGGCATTTCCTTAAAACGCATAAAGCAACTGATTGAAGCAATGCTGAAAATAACACGGCTGGATGCGGGCGGTATTGTGTTTGAGCAACAAAAGAATCCGGTCTATGAAGTGGTATCTCACGGTATAAATGAACTCAAACTGCGAGCAAAGCAGGAGAATAAAGAAATCGTCCTGAAGGGGGACAGAAATCAGACGGTTTCCTGCGATCTGGAATGGACAGGAGAAGCAATCGGAAATATCGTAAAAAATGCACTGGATCATACTGACTCTGGCGGAGTTGTTCATATTGTATGGACGCTGTCCCCGGCAATGGTCAGAATACAGATCAAGGATAACGGAAGCGGAATTTCACCGGAAGATATTCATCATATCTTTAAGCGGTTTTATCGCGGCAAAAAGTCATTGGATACGCAAGGCATAGGATTAGGACTTCCTCTTGCAAAAGCGATTGTGGAGGGGCAGAAAGGTGTAATTTCAGTAAAAAGTGAACTTGGTGCAGGAACAACCTTTACAATTTCCTTCCTTACAGATTCGTAAGCTGAAATTCATCTGAATGTAAGATGCCCCTGCTATACTTTATCGTTACAGGAGGTACTGCTATCATGGAAATATTAAAGGTACAAAATTTATGTAAAACATATGGCAAGGGCGAAGCACGGGTAGACGCATTAAAAGATGTTTCTTTTGCCTTGGAAAAGGGAGAATTTGCAGCGGTTGTTGGTGAATCCGGTTCTGGGAAAAGTACATTGCTCAACTGCATTGGTGCGCTGGATGTTCCAAGCTCCGGCAGTGTGACGATTGAAGGACATAATCTGCATACCATGAAAGAGGAAGAAAGAACAATTTTCAGGCGTAGGAATATTGGTTTTATCTTTCAATCCTTCCAGCTTGTTTCAGAACTTACAGTAGAACAGAATATTATATTCCCGATTCTGTTGGACTATCGCAAGCCTAATGCACAGGATGTAAAGGAAATTCTGGATATGCTGGGTCTGACTGAACGGCGTAACCATTTACCAAATCAGCTTTCCGGCGGTCAGCAGCAGAGGGCAGCTATCGGACGTGCATTGATTACAAGACCAAAATTAATTCTGGCCGATGAGCCGACGGGAAATTTGGACAGTAAGAATAGTCAGGATGTGATGGATTTGCTGACACAAGCATCACGCCACTATCAGCAGACAATCCTAATGATTACCCATAATAACAATTTGACTGCTTCTGTAGATCGGGTTTTGCGGGTTACAGACGGTGTGCTTACGGACTTGGGAGGAAATGCAAATGAAAGGTTTTCTTGATCTTGTTCCCAGTTCCGCTAAAGTTCATAAGAAGCAGAGCCGGATGTCTGTTTTTTGTATTATTCTTTCGGTGTTTCTCGTAACAGCTATTTTCGGTATGGCAGATATGTTTATCAAGGGACAGATTTTACAGGCTCAGTCTGAGAATGGAAACTGGCATATCGGAATTCGGGACATTACGGATGAAGACGCAGCAGTATTGGCTGCCAGACCGGATATAAAAACGGTATCGGCATACGGAGTCCTAAACTTCCGCGGGGATCAGGGATATACCTTATCAAATAAAGATGCGGCGATTTTCGGATGCGATGAAGCAATGGTAAAGGATATTTTTGAAATGCTTTCGGAAGGCGCTTTCCCACAAGCAGAGGAGGAGGCTCTGGTATCCGATAATGCAAAAGAAACATTGGGATTAAAAACGGGAGACCAGATTACTGTCAAAACTGCTTCCGGTGAAGAACTGCAGTTTACAATTTCCGGATTTGCAACAAGTACGGCAAATCTCCTGCGTGAAGATTCCCTTGGAGTGCTTTTGTCTACAGAGGGGTTCCGCGCTATTTGTCCAGAAGTCAAGAATGGGAATGCATCTGATTATAATACGATGTTTTATGTGCAACTTGCAAATACAAGGCATATTCAAAATACGATTCAGGATATAAAGGCATCGTTTTCTCTGACAGACGACCAGATTTCCGAAAATACAAAACTATTGGGACTTTTAGGTCAGAGCAGCAGCGCCTTTATGATGCAGGTATACGGTGCGGCGATAGTCCTGTTCGTTCTGGTATTGTGTGCCGGTATTCTGATGATAACCAGCAGCCTGAATAGTAACGTAGCGCAGAGGATTGAATTTTTTGGATTGCTGCGCTGTGTCGGGGCAACGCCAAAACAGGTGATGCGGTTGGTACGCAAAGAAGCGCTCCATTGGTGCCGACTGGCAATTCCCATCGGTGTAGTTACCGGTACAATAGTGGTTTGGCTTATGTGCTTTGTTTTAAGATGGCTTAGCCCGATATATTTTGGAGGCATGCCAATCTTCAGCATCAGCATTCCAAGTATCATCGCAGGCATTTGTGTCGGACTTCTTACAGTGCTTCTTGCTGCCAGATCTCCAGCAAAAAAGGCCTCCAAGTCTTCACCATTGGCAGCGGTATCAGGGAATGCGAATGATTTGCAGCCTGTACGCAGGGCGGCCAATACCAAGCTTTTTAAGGTGGACACTTTCCTTGGCATCCATCATGCGAAATCAAGTAAAAAGAATTTTGTGTTAATGGTAGGCTCATTCTCGTTGAGCATTATTCTTTTCCTGTCATTTTCGGTGACGATTGATTTTATGAAGCATGCGCTGACGCCCCTGCATCCATGGACAGCGGACTTGTCGATTATCAGTCCAGATCAGACCTGTTCTGTAAGGAACGGCTTGATAGAGGAGCTTTCCGGTAATCCGGCGGTAGACAAGGTATATGGGCGCATGTTTGCCTATAATGTTCCTGTTGTCGTAAATGGAGAAACAAAGACGGTAGATCTCATTACTTATGAGGAAAAGCAATTTGATTGGGCAAAAAACTACAAACTGTCCGGAAGTCTGGAAACGGCACAGAATCAAACTGGCACAGCTCTGATTGTTTTTGAAGCAGAGAATACAATCCAGATAGGAGATACTGTCACTTTGAATCTAGGAGAAAAATCTTCCAATATTGAGATTGTCGGTATGGTTTCGGATTGCCCGTTTAATAACAGGGCGGACGTTGGAAAACTTATCTGCTCCGAAGAGACGTTTCAGCAGATGACAGGAGAGAGTGATTATACGATTATTGATATTCAGATTGCAGAGGGAGCCACAGAGAATGATGTAAGTGCAATCCGTAAAATGGCGGGCGGAACTTATACCTTTTCCGATGACCGTATGAGTAACAGTAATACACGCGGAACCTATTATTGTTTTGGTCTGTTTGTGTATGGATTTCTGGTTCTCATCGCATTGATTACGATATTCAATGTGATTAACAGTATTGCTATGAGTGTTGCTGCGAGGATGAAACAGTATGGTGCGTTCCGAGCGATTGGATTAAGTAACCGGCAGCTTGTCAGAATGGTTGTGGCAGAAGCTTCCACCTATGCAGTAACCGGTAGTATTTGCGGCGGCATATTAGGATTGCTTTGTAACAAGATTTTATTTGATAAGCTGGTAGGCTTCAACTGGGGAGATCCATGGAATATTCCTGTTGCAGAGCTTGCCGTGATTATTGCAGTGGTAGTGATTGCAGTGATTCTGGCGATTAGGGGACCAATTAAGAAAATTCGTGATATGTCCATCGTGGATACAATCAGTGCGCAATAGAAGTTTAAGTGCTGGATGAATGCTGAAACCATTGTCCATGTGAGTCGGCGTGAAGAGTTTTTTCATTCTGCCTTCGTCGACCAGCGAGGCAAAGATTATCTTTTATGTGATTGATGTTACGTTCAACGACGGTTCGTATTTTGTAGATGTCATTCCGTTCCTGTGTGCCACGAAGTACATCTGGATATGCACGTAAATCCTTTTCGGGATAAATATAAATTTTTCGGGCAGACAAATTTGCAGCGTATAACGCCACTACGAAGTTTAGAGGTACCTTCATAGGCAGTGAAGCATCACGAGGACAACAGGGAGTTCCGTTTTCGTTGATTGTATAATCAACATTTTCAAGGTGTGCTCTCGAATTAAGTGGAATGTAAGCTTTAGTAAAATGTTTATCATCCCCAAAGGTATTGCCTGAAAGAAGTTCCTTATAAAGTCCAACAGAATCTAAAGCAGCGTCACCAAGAAATGTTTGTGGATTGATCAAAGGATGTTTAGAAAAGAAATCCTTATTGTAAAAAGAGATATGGCGAATGATTCCAAGCCCGTTAGTAACAATGCCAAATTTAAAGACATAACAAAAATGTCCGTTGATATAAAGCTGTTTGATTTCTGGATTTGCAGAAGCATGCGGAGGCATAGAGCCATAAGCGGCTTTATAAGGGTCATGAGATTCATTAAAGTTGTGTGTTTGATAAAAATTCTAAAAAAGTTTGATTTTACCTGTCACACAGACGGGAAAGGGTTGTCTAATTATATATACGGATAAAATCCTGCGTTGAAGTGCAGCGGGGTTTAATGTTCGGAATCAATCGCTTCCAGATGTGTTCCCGTATAAAATACCATTAGCACTTCAGAAAAGAGGAATCATGAATCAGTTTACGAACGAAGAATTATTGGCTTTGGTCCAAAAAGCGACATCTGGGGATAAAAAGTCCCTTGAGAGCATTGTGCTTGGCATACAGGATCTGGTGTTTAACCTTTCCCTGCGTATGCTTGGAACTTTCCATGATGCGGAGGATGCGACACAGGATATCCTGCTGAAAGTTATTACCCACCTATCTTCCTTTAAGGGCGAGAGTTCATTCTCAACATGGGTGTTCAGTATTGCAGCCAACCATCTGAAGAATTACCAGAAGCATATGTTTGCCAAGTTCCCCCTCAACTTTGAGTTTTATGGGGACGATATCAAAAACGCAAAAATCGGTGATGTACCGGATCTGACTCAGAATGTGGAGCAGTCAATTTTGGCGGAGGAGCTCAAACTTTCCTGCACCAATGTAATGCTCCAGTGTTTGGATGCAGAAAGCCGCTGTATCTTTATCTTAGGCACGATGTTTAAGGTAGACAGTAGAATTGCTGGGGACATACTGGGCATCACGCCGGAGGCATACCGCCAACGCCTGTCAAGAATCCGCAAAAAAGTGGCAGATTTCTTAAAGGAATACTGCGGTGAATATGGAAACGGGACATGCCACTGTGCAGATAGGGTAAATTATGCCATTCAGAATCGCAGAATCAACCCGGCACAGCTGGACTTTACCACTGCTGTACCAAAAGAGATGACGGATTTTAAGGAAGCAATGGAGGAGATTGATGGAATTTCCCATGAATTTTCTTTCTGCAAAACCTATCAGTCTCCGGGAAGTCTGAAAAAATTCATTGAGGATTTCCTGAATGGTCCATCCTTTTCGGTTGTAGGAAACGCATAAGGGAGGTTTGGAAAATGGATACAAAATGGATTTTAAAGTACCTGACCGATTTAAGCGAACATAATAACCGAGAATGGTATCATGCCCACAAAGCGGAAAACAAAGAAGCAAACGCACAGTTCGAGGAACTAATTCAGACGCTCATTCTGCGTATTGGAGAGTTTGACACAAGCATTCTGCATAACCAGCCCAAGGAGCTTACCTTCAAACTGGTGAGGGATACCCGATTCAGTCATGATAAGTCTCCGTACAATCCTTCATTCCGCGCACACATTGCTTCAAAAGGCAAACTGCCTGTTCCGGTCGGATATTATCTGATGATCAAACCGGGCGGCCGCTCCTTCCTTGGCGGCGGGTTGTTTGCAGATATGTTTAAGGATGCGACTGCAATGATCCGCGACTATATAACTGAACACGGCGAGGAGTTTGAAGAGATTATTCATGCGCCGGAATTTCAGAAGTATTTTAGAGTACAGGGAACATCGCTGAAAAACGTTCCTGCCGGGTATGACAAGGAACATCCGCAGGCGGAATACTTAAAGTTTAAAAGCTGGTATTTGGAGTATTCGGTAGCAGACGAAGTTATCGCTGATGCGGAGCAATTTGTGGAAGAGGCCGCAAAGCTGTTTGAAATTATGAAACCATTCAATGACTATCTGAACAAAGCCCTTGAAGGATTTCAGATGCCAACAAGATAAAGCTTTAGCTTGGAATTGATTTATGAAAAGGATGATTCCGCGTTTATTGAGAATGAACGCATAAAGGAATCTCATATGGCTCAAAATCAATTAATTTCAGGACTTGCAGCATTGGGTTTATCAAAATAGGATATTTTGCTTCTTATCAATAGACGCTGTGCGGAGTATGAAAATATAAGATTGTGAAGCAAAACCAGACTGGACAGCCGATTTGACAAATTCACATAGAAATAGTATAATATTAAAAAGCAGGGGGACTACTGCGTAGTTGAGAAGGCAAAACCTGACCCTTTGAACCTGTTGGCCAATACCAACGTAGGGAGCTGAATGAATACAGCAATTGTATTATCAGGACGCTCCATGTGGGTGTCCTTTTGTTTTCAATTTAATATTGATTATCTGTGTTTGCGAGGGAACTGAACAAGTTGAAAAAGGTTAAGACCTGACCTCTGGACCTGTCGGCTAATACCGGCGTAGGGAAGCAATTTCTTACGCCCGCACTGCGTCTGAAAGAGCTTCCGATTGATTTGGAAGCTCTCTTTTTTTACCCTCTGAGGCATGGAGAATCAAAACAGACATAGGAGGAATCAAACATGTCATTTATGAAAGATGTACTAGAAAAAAATATACCCATCTGGGACAAATGCATAGCTACACCATTTGTGCAGGGGATGAAAGAAGGGACGTTGCCTTTTGAATGCTTTAAGGAGTATATGATTCAGGACAGCATTTATCTGAAGCACTATGCACGAGTTTACGGAAAAGAAATCTATCATGCGAAAACCCTGCGAGAGATCCAGCTTTATTATTCCGTGCTTAGCTTTGTTACGGATACGGAGTCTGCGGTGCGCTTGAAATATCTGGAGCAGTTTGGGATGACAGACGCTGATATAGAATTTATTGCCCCGCTTCCGGAGAATCAGCAATATATTGACTTTTTACTGGAAACAGCGGAACAGGGGGATGATAAGGAAATGCTGATGGCAGTCCTTCCCTGCATGATGAGTTACAGTTACATTTTCCAAAAGTTGGCAAAGGAGCCTACAAGCAAAAATTCAAGATACTGGGATTTTATTGAGGATTATGCAGATGACATCTATGCCAAGAACTGTGAGGAATGGTCGCAGTTTGCAGATGAGAAATGCGAGGGTGTTTCTAATATTGAGAAGGAAAAGTTGAGCAAAATCTTTGAAACGGCAAGTGTCCTGGAACTGGATTTTTGGAAGATGCCGTATCGGAAATTTGAAAAAAGGGATTTGTTACATAGTCGGTGCGAGAGACTGGTTTGATATGGATTTTCGACCGGCGGAAAATGATTTTGTAATAGCTGCGGATGCAGGGCTTCGGTATCTGGAACAGGCTGGAATTCTGGCGGATCTCGTTATTGGAGATTTTGATACTCTGAAAGAAATCCCAACAGGCGCAAATGTTGTCCGGCTGAGTTGTGAGAAAGATGATACGGATATACTTGCAGCAGTCCGCGAAGGGATAAAGGCTGGATATGCTGAATTTCATATCTATGGCGGAACCGGCGGGAGAATCGATCATACATTGGCGAACCTGCAGGTGCTGGCGGGGAGTTATCCTTTTTACCGATTCCTTACGGCTACATATCCGTATTCTCCTATTCCGAAAAAAGGGAAGGAATTTATCTGCAAGGTTTAAATTATCCGCTGGAGAATGCAGCGCTTACCAATACCTGTCCTGTTGGTACAAGCAATGAGTTTAACGGGAAGAAAAGCAGGATTGCCGTCAAAAGCGGAACGCTGATGGTTGTCTTCCCCAAAGAAGCAAAGGAGAAAATGATATGTTGAAAAAAGTATTAACGATTGCCGGGTCCGATTGTAGCGGCGGCGCAGGCATACAGGCGGATCTAAAGACATTTTCCGCCCATGGCATATTCGGTATGAGCGTCATTGTTTCCGTTGTGGCGGAGAACACGAGCAGGGTAATCGACATTCAGGATATTACGCCAGATATGATTGGAAAACAGATTGATGCGGTATTTGAGGATATCGAAGTGGATGCAGTTAAGGTAGGAATGCTGTCAACACCGGAATGTATGGGAGCAGTTGCCGAAAAGATACGTCAGTATCAGCCAAAGAATGTGGTAATAGATCCGGTTATGTATGCGAAAAACGGATGCCCTCTTATGGAACCGTCTGCTGTGGATGCCTTAATTAAAACAATCCTGCCGCTGGCTGATGTGCTGACACCGAACATTCCTGAGGCTGAACGGATTACTGGATTACAGATTCAGTCTGTGAAGGATATGGAGAGAGCAGCTGAACGGATTTACACTATGGGCAGTAAGGCGGTAGTTATAAAGGGCGGCCATGCTGTTGGAAACGCATTGGATGTCCTTTTTGACGGAAATCAGATGTACCATTTTGAAACAAAGCGGATTGATACCAAGAACACGCATGGCACAGGCTGCACTTTTTCTTCCGCTATTGCCTCACAATTGGCAAAAGGAGCAGATATTTATAAAGCAGTGGAGAGCGCAAAGGCTTATGTAACTACAGCGATTGCCCATTCCCTTGCTATCGGAAAAGGCTGCGGACCGACGCATCATTTCTACGACCTTTACAGGCACGGCTTACAATGGAAGAACTCATTAGAATTCGGCGCATAACGAATCTGCCAATTGTTGTGATCGGCGGCATAAACAGAGGCAGCTTTGCAGAGGCGGTCCAGTATACGATAGATCTATTTAAGCTTTCTGAAAAAGTGGAAGAGATGGTCAAGGATATGGGTGTTAAGCTGGTCTTCCAGAGAAGCTATATCTTCCCTGTCTGGAAAATAACAGTGTATTGGAACTGTTTGATGTCTGCTGTTCCACAGATGAAGTAAGACGGGGTAAGGAGTATCCGGATATATTTGCATTTGCAGCACAAAAATTAGGCGTCTGCCTAGAAGAACTGGGAATAATACTAGAGCCTGACGGTGCGAAGCTGCTTAGCTATACCAGACGGGACGAAACACAGGGCTTCTATGATGTGTGGCAGTTGCTCAAAATTGATTAAGTTGACAAAAAAAGTCGAGACAGTCTCTAAGCAGAAATATATAATGTAAAGTAAGTAATTTCTTCCAGCATCTCACATGATGTGAGGTACTATACGAACCTTACATATGAAAAAGAACAAAGCATGTGAGAATTGAAAAGACTTTCGTAAGGAACCTATGAATCATTCTCAGGCGGTTCCTGCGAAAGAATATTTGTGCACGTAGGCTATCAATTTGTATAGCCTGAATGCGAGGAAACTTGTGAAAGGATAAGCTATAATGAAATAATAAAATAGCGACAGATATATTATGGAATGGATGCAACGATTTAATCAGTCAATCGAATATATAGAAGAACATATCACGGAGGAACTGGATTATGAAAAGGTAGCAGAAGTAGCTGCCTGCCCATCCTACTATTTTCAACAGATGTTCCTTTATATGACAAATATGACGCTGCGGGAATATATACGGAGGCGCCGACTGTCTCTTGCGGCTGTCGAGCTGCAAAAGAATAGTGGGAGAGTGATTGATATTGCCGTAAAGTACCGCTATGAATCCCCAACAGCTTTTACCAGAGCATTTAAAGGCTTTCATGGTATCGTGCCTTCTGCTCTGAAGACAGAGAACAGTCACATACAGGCATTTCCGCCGATTCGGTTTCATGTATCTGTGGATGGCGGGCAGCCATTGAAATTCAGAGTGGAGGACAAAGCGGCTTTCCGTGTAGTGGGGCTTTCCTGTCCGCTGGATAAGGAGATTAATAAAAATTTTGAGGTGATTCCAACAGTATGGGATACGGCTCTTGCCGACGGAGCACTTGCAAAACTGAACGCCTTGCAGGAAGGTATACCGCAGGGAGTATTGGGCATCAGTATTCATCATACAGAGGACTGGAAATATCTGATTGCAGTTCGCTCTGACAAGAAAGATGATACTTTTGAAGAATATTGGATTCCGGCATGTAAATGGGCGGTTTTTGAGGGGCAGGGCACGAATCGTTCCCTGCAGGAATTAGAAAAGCGAGTCATTGTAGAATGGCTCCCTACGTCTGGCTTTACATATGCGAATTCTCCGGATATAGAGGTATATATCAAAGCCGATCCACGGGAGGCAGTTTATGAATATTGGATTCCGATTTTATAAACACTTTTACAGATGGTCGAAGGATGAATTATGCTGCGGAACAATGGTGGGAATTGATTTCGATAAAAGAATCAGCAGCGATAAATGCATATCTGCAATGTGATGGGAGAAAAGTTCTGAGGCTCTCTAACAGAGAATAGGGCATGGATGGCAAGTGAATAGTGCGCAGCACTTTTATGAGAAGAACGGCTTTGTGAGATAGGGTATTTGAACTATGGATAAAATGAAAAGGCGCTGTTGTTGGCACATGAGTTTACAGAGAGTGACAGCAAGGCATTGAAGTGGATTGGAAAGGATGCCATTAAGGAACTGGAGACATTGGTCAAGGCAGAAGGGCGCTCATAGAGGGCATGAAACAGGCACAGGGTATAACGGAACACCTAAAGGAAGAAAACGCCTTAGAAAGGGTACAACACTTAAATAACATAAGGGCATGTGTGAGGGAGATTGTGAACGAGAAAATTATATATGCATAGCAGAATGGCGGCAGGATCATATCATATTCTGTCGCTTTTCTGGTTTCTAATTAGGGCAATTTCTATTAAGATAATTTTAAAAAGCTATGTTATATTAGATAGGGAAAGGAGTGTCATATATGAACAATAATACAGTTGTAGAAAGAATAGTAGAGTATATAGAAACGCACATTAACGAGGATTTGTCGCTTGATAAAATAGCAAATGCACTAAATTATTCAAAATTCTATATAGCCAGAATTTTTACTGAAGAAACAAAATGTACGGTTTATAAATACATACAGGGGCGTAGGTTGACTTTGGCTGCTCAAAAACTTGTAGAAACAGAGCAGCCCATTGTTGAAATTGCTTATGAAGCACATTATGATTCACAGCAAGCTTTCACATTAGCTTTTAAACAGTTATATGAATGTACGCCTAATATTTATCGAAAAAACGGTATGTTCTATCCTAAACAATCGAGGATATGCAGGATGAGTTCGTTTGATGGATGCTCATTTATATATTATTTAGCAGGGGGGAAATTGGCAGCATGAGTACAATTCCGTATGTTATTGAACAGACAAGTCGAGGAGAACGAAGTTATGATATTTTTTCAAGACTATTGTCCGACAGAATTGTTTTTTTGGGAGAAGAAGTAAGTGATGTTTCAGCAAGTTTGATTATTGCACAAATGCTGTTTTTAGAATCACAAGACCCAGGAAAAGACATTCAGTTATATATAAATAGTCCAGGCGGTTCTGTTTCGGCGGGGTTTGCTATTTATGACACAATGCAATATATCAAATGCGATGTTTCGACAATATGTATAGGTCTTGCTGCAAGTTTTGGAGCCTTTTTATTGGCAGGAGGTACAAAAGGAAAACGTCTTGCTTTGCCTAATGCAGAAATTATGATACATCAGCCTGCTATTCATGGAAATGGGATTCGAGGGCAGGCAACCGATATAAAAATTACATCTGACCACATACAAAAAAGCAAAAAGCGATTAAATACCATTTTATCAGAAAATACAGGTAAAAGTATTGATGAGATTGCCATTGCAACGGAACGTGATAATTATATGACGGCAATAGAAGCAATGGATTTTGGCTTGATTGATAAAATTATAGATAAGCGTTGATTTTTTATAAATAAAGCATTTTGTTCTAAATCAAAATCGGTATTATTACAAAGGAGAAAATATAAAGTCGATGAACATGTGATATATAAAATCACAGTTCGTTGGCTCTATTTTATTTCATAAGGTTTTAAGGCAAACGCCCACCATCTTTTCTTTTTGTCTGTTTCTACACATTTAGAACCCGCGATTGTCGGGGGTAGGATAAAAGTATTCACCCGACCCTGCAAACGTGCGGGAGAAGCCTTGAACAGGCCGTTTTCAGCCCTGAAATGCGTAGGTTGAAAGTTTCTATGATATGATTTGTCTGTTACCTACATGAAATAATTCACATTTCGCTTCTTGTATTAATACTCGGCTAGAAATATAATTGTAATATACCCGACTTCCAAAACAAATTGAAAAATACTGCCTGTCACAACATTCTGCGGACATTTATCAGCTATACTAATGCTAAAAGCGAAAAAGGAAGTGCGCGCATGAAACAGATTTTAATTGTCGAGGACGATACAACCATGAATAAGATGCTTTCCAATATACTGCTGGCTGAGGGCTACAAAGTTACTTCTGCTTATACCGCAACAGAAACACAGCATTGTTTTCAGTCAGCTGCCTATGATCTGGTAATTCTGGACATCAACCTGCCAGATGGTTCTGGCTATGAGGTCTGCAAAATAATCAAGGAAAACACACACACGGCTGTGATCTTCCTGACAGCAAATGATTTAGAACAAGACATGATAAAGGGTTATGAGATGGGAGCATCCGATTATATCACAAAACCGTTTTCTAACGGTGTGTTGCGCCACAAGGTTAAAGCGATATTTTCTCTGCTGGAAAATGCGGAAAAAGAGCCACCCCACAAAATATATAATGATGGACAGCTTATGATAGACTTTTCTTCCATGCGGGCAACTTTGAATGGAAATGAAGTCATTTTTGCTCCGCTGGAATATCGGATGCTGGAAGTCTTGACAAAAAATAAAGGAATTTTATTGACCCGTCAAAAATTGTTGGAAGATTTGTGGGACAGCCAAGAAAAATATGTGGATGAACATACCTTGACAGCAGCGATCAGCCGTATCCGGGGTAAAATTGAAAAGGACGGAAAAAAATATATTCAAACTGTTTATGGCATGGGCTATATGTTTACAGGTGGGGGTGCGAAATGAAAAAAGTACAGTTATCTCTTTCTGGCATTTTCCGGCTGATTGGAGCAGGCGTTACTATAACAATCCTTGCTCTGTGTATCGGTGTGTTTTTCGCTACCCAAAATGTGACGACAGCTATTGTATGCCTGATTACCACTGCAGCATTATCTATATGGGCATTTATCTTAGTCAAGGTTTTACAAAACCGGCTGGCTCATTTTACGGATGATGTATGCCAGACGATTGACGATATGATGCAAGGCGAAACGACACCAAGAATGATTTTTGATAATGATACCCTGTTAGACCGCATTAACCACCAACTAAACCGTTTGTATCAGATGTTGCAGGCCAACAAAAAAATCATAGAGGAACAGCGTGCCGACTTACAGGGGATGATTTCTGATATATCCCATCAAGTCAAAACGCCTACCACAAATTTGAAGATGGCTGCTGCTACTCTTTTGGAACAGGAGCTTTCCCGTGAACAGCAAGTGGAATATCTGCAATCCATGAATGTGCAGCTTGAGAAGCTGGATTTTCTTATGGGTGCGATGGTAAAGTCCTCCCGTTTGGAAACAGGAGTTATCACATTAGACAAGCAACAGGTTCCGATTTATGAAACTCTGGCAATCGCTTTAGGTAGCATTTTTTTGAAAGCAGAAGAAAAGCATTTGCAAGTTACAGTAGACTGCCCGGACGATCTGCTTGTCCCCCATGACCCGAAGTGGACGGCGGAAGCCCTATTCAATATTTTAGAGAACGCTGTAAAATATACCCCGGCAGGGGGAATAATTCAAGTGGCTGTTGTTCGCTGGGAAGCCTGCACAAAAATTGATATAACCGATACGGGGCGTGGCATCCCAGAAAGTCATCAAGCTACAATTTTTAAGAGATTTTACCGGGAGCCGGAAGTACACAGCATTGAGGGGATAGGTATTGGTCTATATCTCACAAGGGAGATCATTTTAAAGCAAGACGGGCGTATCAAAGTAACTTCTGCGGTAGGCACTGGTACAACTTTTACCATCTTCCTGCCAAATGATTAAGGCGGCAGGTAGCCGCCTTTTTCTGTTCTTTCCTTTCTCTTTAGAAATTATTTTAGATATGGCGACATTCTCGTGACCTTTGTATTTTATCATTGGGATACAAACAAGAAAGGTGGTATTCACTATGTCAATATTGCAAACGGTTGATTTGAAAAAATATTACCAGCAGGGCGAAACAGTGACAACGGCGCTGGATGGGGTGAGCCTTGAAATCAATGCCGGAGAATTTGTTTCCGTTGTCGGTACTTCGGGTTCCGGCAAGTCAACGTTGCTTCACATGATGGGTGGTTTGGACAGTCCTACTTCCGGTAAGGTAATTATCAACGGAGAAGATATTTCTCAAAAAAGTGCGGAACAACTTACCGTGTTTCGTCGTCGTCATATCGGTTTTGTATTTCAGAATTATAACCTAGTCCCTGTTCTGAATGTCTATGAAAATATTGTACTGCCGGTTCAGCTAGATGGAAAAAAGGTAGATGAACAACTGCTGGCAGAGATTGTTGAAGTGCTGGGGCTGAAAGATAAACTTGAAAATGTCCCTAACAATCTTTCCGGCGGCCAACAGCAACGGGTTTCTATTGCTCGCGCTCTACTTACTAAGCCGGAAATCATACTTGCCGACGAACCAACAGGAAATCTGGATAGTAAGACAAGTCAAGATGTTCTTTCTCTGCTGGAAGTCACCAGCATGAAATTTCATCAGACTATGGTAATGATTACACATAATGACGCAATTGCCCAGCTTGCTGACCGGATTATCCGTATAGAGGATGGAAAAATAACAAATTAAGGAGATTGAACTATGAAGAAATTCAAATCTTAATTGCAATCCAGTATTCTGACGGTATTTGGACGATTGACTATGACAAGTAAGGGGGCAGGTTTATGTTCTATAACGACACTCGAAAACAAATCAAAGGGCTTGCAAACAGAATTATGTCGGGAAACCGTCGCCGCAATGTTTTTGTTATCATTGCTATCGCAATGACTACTTTTCTTATTTCTACAATTCTCTGCATCGGTAGCGGATATTTGAAAAGTGCAGGTAAACAGCAAAAAATGCTGAACGGTACAGCGGCAGAAATTATCTTAACAAATCCAACGGAACAACAGATTCAAGCATTACAGCAGGACAAGAATATCATATATATGGGCATTAGCCGTCAAATTGGTTTTATTGATACAGCAGCCTATCCTCGTATCAATAGTATTCTTCTCCGTTGGTGTGATACGGTTGAATGGGAACGGCATATTTTTCCAACAATCGGAAATATAAACGGGCATTATCCCGCATCCGAGAGTGAAATCATGTTGCCCACATGGGTTTTGGATAGAATGGGTATAGTTCACCCGACTCTCGGTCAGACAATCACGCTTTCATTCCGCTATGGCTACACAGATATTCATTGGCAACCGCTTTCCAATCCAAAAGATTTTTCTTTTACATTGTGCGGCTGGTATGATGATTATAGCAGCAACAAAATGTATGATAATGCCATTGCATACATTGCAACGGACTTTTGGAAAAACTCTGTTGCAAACGAAGCAAATACCAAGAGCGCACTATCACTCACGGTTTCAGGTGATGACGGAAATAAAATTCGCTCGTACATTGAACCCTTAAATGAGCTTCAGGAATTTACTGATCTATCAAAAGCCGGAAACAACAAAAATAGCTTTAGCCCAGTCGTAGCGACTATTGGGTTGATTGTTACAATAATGATCTGTGGCTATTTGCTTATATACAATGTCCTTTATATTTCGGTGACAAAGGATATTCGGATGTATGGACAACTTAAAACGTTGGGAACCAGCGAGCGGCAGATGAAAAAAATTGTTTATCGCCAAGTCTGGGTGTTGAGTTTTTGGGGAATACTTTTAGGCTTGATATTAAGTGTGGCAACCGTGTTTTTAATTGTTCCTTTTGGCATACGGGCTTTATCAGGTGACATGATCATGGACAGCGCCATATCCCCATCGTATTCTCCGTTAATCTTCATAGGGGCGGGACTGTTTTCATTCATCACGGCATTGATTAGCAGCATGAAGCCGTCCAAAATTGCAAGTTTGGTATCACCTATTGAGGCTTTGCGCTTTTCCGGGGTAAATATTTCAAAGAAAAACAGCAGCAGAACATCCCGCGGTAATAAAGTTTTCAAAATGGCAATCAGCAATGTTTTTCGGAACAAAAAAGGAACGATATTGGTACTTGCTTCGTTATTTTTAGGAATCAGCCTGTTTGTAATTGTGAATGGAATACTGTCAGGATTGGATGCTTCTTATCTGGCAGACGAATA
Organism: Lachnospiraceae bacterium MD308; assembly: GCA_010206225.2. Taxonomy (GTDB): domain Bacteria; phylum Bacillota; class Clostridia; order Lachnospirales; family Lachnospiraceae; genus MD308. The sequence continues at coordinate 47,575 of VIQU02000025.1, forward strand.
TATGGACGATGATATTGTGATTGAGGTAAGTCAGCAAACAAACCTTGATGATAACATTCTGACCGGTTTACAGGCCGCTCCCGATGTGCAGGAAATATCCTATACGACCAAACTTTATGAACAGTGGTTTATTGACGCTGACAATATTCTTGAAAATTACATTAACGATTTTTGCGGTACTGGTACGGTTCCGCAGGAAGCCATTGAGCAGTATGCTGATGGAAATAAGTATCAGACGTATGTGTTCGGGATTGGGGAACAGGACTTTAACAAAGCTGCTTCATTGATAAGCAGTCCCCTTGAATATGAGGATTTCTGCAATGGGGAAATAGCTTTTTTGGCATCCGCAACTATCGTGCCTTATGAGGGGACTGCAATTAGCGGGACAGTCCAGCTGCCACTAAATGGTGAAAATTATACCCTAAATATTGCCCCATACTATTTGCCTGCCACATTCAGGGAGAATGGAAAAACGCTCATTGCCCCTAATATTTATGTCAGTCAGAAATGGTTGGAACGGATTGGGGTTGCCGGAAAAATTAACAGAATCACTTTACAAACTGATAGTTCAGAGCAGGCTCTTGATGCCGTTAATGCCATGTTAGAAAATTACAGCGGAATTACTATTACATCAAAGGTTGAGAAAATCAATGAGCTTAAAGCCAGTTTCAGCGGGATCACTTTCTTAGGAAATGCAATCAGCGTTATTCTGTTGGGAATCGGTTTAATGAATTTTATCAATATGATGTATGTGAGTGTGAATAGCAGGAGCAAGGAGTTAGCTGTCCTTGAAAGCATCGGCATGACCAAAAAGCAAATATGTAAGATGCTGCAAATCGAGGGAAACACTTATGCCATCATCACAGCAATATTGATTTTTACGTTGGGAAGCGCGGTATTGTATGGGGCTTTTCAAGCTGTAAGAGTGCAAGCATCCTACGCAGTATTCACTTATCCATTCTATCAAATAGCTATATCGCTGGCTATTGTGATAATTATATGCAATTTGGTTCCTATTCTCGTTTATAAGGCGGAGGATAATCATAGCATTATTGAACGATTGAGGGTAAATGAATAAAATTTCTTATATTTTGCATATCTGTTTGTAATGGTGGTATTGTTTATTGCACCTTTCAAGGATATGAGCCTGATTAACCTGATTCTGGTGAAGGACCTTTCCCGCTCGGGTAGGGATTTTGTGGAGGTGGGCCGTTATACGGATGTCATCATGGAAAAGCTAAAGTGCAGCTTTCCCACATTCTGCAAACAGACTTTCCCACAACTCCATAAGGCAGCAAGTTATGCACATTACGCACAATGCCGACTACTACGGAATCCCTCTCTTCATTTTATATAACATGACATTCCATTGACAGGTTTATGTGTTATAATATACGGGAGGTGATGAAAATACGGGAAAGCAGATTATTTAGAATTGTGTACTATCTTTTACAGAACGGAAAGGCAACCGCCCCCGAACTTGCTCAAAAATTTGAAGTATCAATCAGAACCATTTACAGAGATATTGACTCCATAAGCAGCGCGGGAATCCCTATTTATGCAATGCAGGGAAAAGGGGGAGGTATTTCTATCCTTAACGATTATACGCTGGATAAATCTTTGTTTTCTGAACAAGAACAGGAACAAATGCTAACAGCACTACAAGGAATGGCTGCGACTACAGAAGAAAACTCTAATGAATTGCTCACAAAGTTAAGCGGTTTGTTTCAGATAAACTCTACAAACTGGATTGAAGTTGATTTTTCGGACTGGGCGCATCGTACCCCACAGCAAGATACATTTAATATCATCAAAGAAGCCATTTTCCAAAAGAGAGTTATTTCCTTTTACTATTTTAGCGGAAAAGGAAATAAGGAGAAAAGAAATGTAAGACCTATTCGGTTAGTATTCAAGAGCAAAAGCTGGTATTTATATTCTTTTTGCCTATTAAGAAATGATTACCGCTTTTTTAAGTTGACGAGAATAAAAGAGCTTGAAATGCTGTCTGGAACTTTTACGCAAGATTTTACACCGACAAAAATCGAAAAACAAATACAAGTTGAAAATACTGTTGCCGTTAAGTTAAAATTTGACAGGCAAGCGGCTTTTCGTGTTTATGATGAATTTACAGATAGCATAACAGAAGATTCACAGGGAAATTTATATGTCCAAATAGATTTACCCGACAATGAGGTTCTGTATTCTTATGTGATGTCTTTTTCGGATAGCGTTGAGATAATAGAACCACAGTCTATACGGGAGCAGATGAAAAAAAGATTACAGAAAATGCAGGAAAAATACAGAACATGACATTAGGTGTCGGGTTATATTTGATACACTGTTTCCATAAGGAGGTGCTGATATGAAATTTGAATGGAGAAAGCACGAAAAAGCCCTGTATGGAGCAAAGAGTATACCTGCTTTGGTAGATATACCCACACAAAATTTTATTATGATTAAGGGAAGCGGAAATCCTAACGACACGGATTTTTCAGATAGAGTAGGTGCTCTCTTTTCATTAGCGTATGCTATTAAAATGGGTTATAAATCTACTGCAACTAAAAATATCTTATCAAATGAAATCCACGATTTTACCGTTTATCCTTTAGAGGGTATCTGGAAACAGAAAAACGTTGATACGGAATCTGCTGCGGGTAAACTCATAAAAGAAAATTTGGAATACACCATTATGATACGTCAGCCGGACTTTATCACAGCGGAAATGGTACGTGCTGCATTGGAAAGGGTAAAAATTAAAAAGCCAAACCGACTGTATGAAGATATTATTTTTGATACGATACATGACGGAAAATGTGTTGAAATTCTGCATATTGGCTCATATGACAATGAACCATTCTCTTTTGAGCAAATGGATCAATTTGCAGAAGAAAACGGTCTGCAACGCATATCAGATTGTCACAGAGAAATCTATTTAACTAATAGAACAAAAGAGGATAAGCTCAAAACAATTTTGAGGTATAAGGTAAATTAGTAAACAGTAAATCCGTTGAGCCGATAAGAATATAAGGCTATATTTGACAGTAGTTTTGGGTTTTGTAATCAAGGTGCATAGGCGCTTATTCAAATGCGAAGTTTGAGTAAATAACTCTATTTGACCATCAATGCCAACATTATTTTCCTGTAAAATTGGAAGTCGGAGGTTGTCAGGTGCGGATGTGTATGACAAGACAGGAAACAAGCAGCATCTGTCAGGGGATAACTGATCTGTTTGTTTTTTATATTGATTTCCTAACAATATTAGGATACAATATTCCTAATATTGTTAGGAAGGAAGGGAACTATGCCAAGACGAGGACTTACGAAAGAGGCAGTGGTAAAAGCAGCGGCATTATTAGTAGAAGAATATGGGTATGAAAATTTAACGCTGCATAAACTGGCAGCGAAGCTAAATATAAAACCAGCTTCACTGTATACACATATTAAGGGAATTGAAGAGTTATATAGCTACCTTAGCCATTTAGCATTAAGCCGGTTAAGAGATGAGATGTTGGATGCCGCAGCACAAAAGAAGCAGGGAGAAGCACTTCGGGCGATTGCTTTCTCGTATCATAGCTATGCGAAACAAAATCCGGAGATGTATCGTATTATTTTGAAAGTTCCTCATAGCAATTTAGAAAATCTGGTTGGGGCAGGGCGGGAAGTGAAATCAATTTTATTTGAGATATTATCTCAATATACGAAAGAAAAAACAAAAATCATTTATTATTCCCGATATTACCACAGCATTTTGCATGGCTTTGTTTCATTAGAGACGGCAGGATTTTTTGATGATGGATTTTCAGTAGAGAAAAGTCTGTCTGATATAGTTGATGATTTTATCAGACAACTTGAAAATAAGCAGTTTGTTTGATGGAGGTATGAAATAGATATGGATGTTTTGATCTTTGAATGCAGCAATATGAAAAATGGAGAGACATTCCCGGTAGAAAATACAGGACGGGGGCAGGATCGTTCTCCTGAATTTATCATAAAAAATCTATCTCCACATGCAAAGACGCTGGCCATTATCCTTGAAGATATTAAGCACCCGATTTTTAAGAATTTTACACATTGGCTTATCTTTAATATATCAGCCAGAGAAAAGATAGACGGAGCGATTCCGGGTGGCAAAATTGTTTCAGGTTTGGGAAATGCAAGACAAGGAATCGGTTATGGACTGTATCGGTATGCCGGTCCCAAACCACCCAAGGGCAGACAGCATTTATACCGTTTTACAATGTACGCTCTTGATAGAGAGATAGATTTAACTGGCATTCCTACAAAGAGCCGTTTTATGAAAATAGCGGGGAAATATATGATACAGCAGGGCAGTATCATTGGTAAATATGAGTAATGGGTTAAATCAGGAGACCAATAATGGGAAAGAGGAAATTGAAAATATTGCTCCATAGAGTAAGGGAAACAAAAGAATTATGGATGGTTTTACACATTAAGGTGTACCGCAAGGAAGAAAGAAACTTCACTGCGGTACACCTTTTTAATGGTGCGAAATTTGTCTGATTTTGGCTTTTGCTACCGTTGATCCGTTGCGTATTTGTGTGCAAAATCTGACTGGAACTATTCTGTTTTTGGAGGGGGATTACACTTGGGTTTACTGCTTCAAGTATGGATTACTCATACACTTTATTTTCTTACGATGAGAATGGAAAGAGATGCAATATGATGAACTTCCTGCCGCTGTGCAGAGCGATTATAGAGTGAGTAAGGTCAGTTATGGATTTTTATCTGAAATAGAAATTGAATGAAAATAATGGAATTTTAAGATAATTTAGAGGATTCTTAGAGATGAATTTGATAAGATTGGCTTGGAATAATGATTCAGTCTTTACATCGAAAGGAGAACAAGATGAAAAACAGAGTAAAAAAAGTTCTTATGCTGACAGGGATCTTGTGTGTTATGGGTATTACGCTTTGCGCCTGTCAGGGGGCAAAAGAAGTTTCGGATGAGAATCAAAACCAAGAAGAGATAGGCGGAACAGATTCTAAAGAAAAAGATATCCCGAATGAAGATCAGGAACAGGAAGATCCAAGTGAAACAAATTCTGAAGATGATACTTTAAATCAAGAGCCGGACACAGAAAACGCAGGCAAAACGAATAACGGAAGTCAGTCTGAGGTAAATGGCGGCGAAATTAACACGGCCGATCCCAATTTGGAAGGACATATTAAGGACATTCAGGGGAAACAACTTACGGTTGTAGAGTCTGTTATAGAAAAAAGTGAAAATGGCGGAGACATTATGGTGGGACCGGGAAGCGGTGATGATTCTGAATTCAACAAGGTTACGGTTACATATGATGATAATACAGTGTTTGTAATTGAATATATTTATGACGGTGGAGCTAGGTCCGAGACAGAAAATGGAACGGCATCTGATTTGACAACGGGGCAAATGGTGGAAATATGGGGATCTTCTACGGCAGACGGTGTGCAAGCAACACAAATCTGCATTGTCAAGGTGGTATCAGACTGATATGGACAAATAGGAGACGATATCTTTTTCGTCAAATGGATTATGCTAAATTGAAGGATTTTATTATCAGTCAGCAGGCAGTCATCCTAAGAGATTGACAAGTTAAAAAAGGTTAAGATCTGACCTCTGGACCTGTCGGCTAATACCGGTGTAGGGGAGTAATTTCTTACGCCTGTACTACGTCTGAAAGAGCTTCCGATTGATTTGGAAGCTCTCTTTTTTTACTCCACAGCATTCTACCCACGACACTCCCGGAGGGTGTGTCGGTGTTCCGGTTGCTTAGGCAATCTGTTTGGAACACATATCAGATATTTTGCTTGGTTTTATTTTTTCGATATTCTCTAGGAAGGACTTTAAAATATGCTTTAAATGCAGTTGTAAACTTACTTTGACTGTCATAGCCAACAGCTTGTGCAATCTCTGCTATATTCATATTCGATTCTATTAACATACGGGCAGCTAGCCGCATTCGATGCTCCTTGATATGTGCTGCTACGGAAGTTCCATAAACTGATTTAAAAGCATTTTTCAAAGTTGTTGGATTGATGAGATATTGTCTTGAAAGTTCTTCTATAGTAATTCTCTGCTCCATGTGCCGCAAAAGCCGGTCATGAATCTTTCGGATAGTTTCCGTTAGCTCGAATTGATATTCAACCAATTTGTTTTGAGGAGTAAATTCCATTTTGGTAAGGTATAGCAACAATTCCAAAACTTTAATTTTCTGGTATGGAGGCATAAGCGTTTCAGGTTGGTCGTAAAATGCAGAAAATATACTCTCTGTCTGTTCATTTCCGGCTAAAAAGGCAGGACTGTCATTTTGGCAAAATTTTTTAGGCAATATGGTTTCAAAAATATTGCTGTTTTTCAGCAAGTCAGGTGGAGTTTCAGAGGCTTTTGGCAGATCAATATAAATACTAAGTCCCTGATACATATTGTTTGGAAAGGTAAGTACAGAATCCGCACAGGCTTTCATGGTATGGAGAGAAAAATCTCCCGGATTCAGATAAATACGGTTTCCGTTTTTCATCTCCCACATAAGCTGTCCGGATTTGCAGTAGTTAATCTGAATCATGTGTGATATAGCCTTATGCTGCACAGAAAAAGAATCGGTTGAAAATGTAAGATAGCATAACTCAATACCTGAATAAAGCGGAATGAGAGTCTGTGATACCTCTTGATGTAATTTCTCCATATTTTTTTGTATTTTTCTCAATTCTTCATTCATAGGGCAGACCTCACAATTTGGGGCAGGTAATTTCCATAACCTGTTCAATCATCTGATGCAGCAGATGTCCCTGTGGCGTATCTGCGGCACGGTAGTAAACTTCCTTTCCCTCACGGCGGCAGACAATCAGTCCGCTGTTCTTCAATGGACGGAGGTGGTGGGACACAGCCGGGCTTGACATATCTAACATGGCAGAAATGTTGAGGACACATTCTTCCCTATGGCAGAGAAGCCAGAAGATTCGTATTCTGGTAGTATCGGCAAGCTGTTTGAAAATTTCCGCTACGGTTTGAAAATAATCTACATGGTTTAATTGGTTCTGGATCAGTGCGGTCTTCTGACCTTCTCCATGCTGATGCGGCAGTTTCATATTATCCATATTTTTTCCTTTCTTTCATTTGCATTTCGCCCAAATGGAAATACTTTTCGCCCATTTGGGAGGGAATGCTTTGGAGATATTGACGTGTGCCTTTTTCCGTATTATACTACGTCCATGATGATTAAACAAGTGCTTAATCACTTAATTTTAAAATGACGAGGAGGACTTTACAATGAAGAAAACTTACAAGATCGAGGTAGACTGTGCAAATTGTGCAAATCTGATGGAGGATGCAGCCCGCAAGATCGCTGGCGTACAGAACGCAACCGTCAATTTTATGACACAGAAAATGATCGTGGAATTTGACGAAGGGCAGGAGTCGAAGGATGTTATGAAGAACGTGTTGGATGCTTGCAAGAAAGTGGAGCCGGACTGCGAGATTTTTCTTTAAGCGGTAGCTGTCAGTGACAGAATGACACCCTTAAAATGCACCGCTGCAATTTAAGGGTGTTATTTTCACCAGTAACAATTAAATAATTAAGCATATTTTAAAAGGAGTTTTTACTATGCAGGAATTAGTGATAAGCATACTGCTTACGGTCGTTATCATAATGGCTGCTGTTCTTCTTATTTTTGTTGGCAGCCGCAAAGACGGTATGACAAAAAAGCAACGGATTATGATGGTTCGAATTTTAATCAGCGCCGGAATCTTACTGGCTCTCCAGTTTATTTCCGCAGAGATGTTTGATACGGTTGACGAATATTTATTCCCGTCCGCAGGAAGATGGTTTCGTCTTGGGTGCTATCTGGTTGACTATCTGATTATCGGATATGATATTCTGAGGAAAGCGGCAAAGGGTATTAAATACCGTCAGGTATTTGACGAGAGTTTTCTAATGGCGGTGGCTACGATTGGGGCAATGGTTCTGGCGATTTATGAGAATGGAGAATATCTGGAAGCCATTGCCGTTATGCTGTTTTATCAGATTGGCGAGTGGTTCCAGGGCTATGCGGTTGGTAAGAGCCGCCGCAATATCAGCAGCCTGATGGATATTCGCCCCGATTATGCCAATGTAGAGAGGAACGGGAAGTTAGAGCAGGTAGACCCGGATGAAGTAGGGATTGGCAGCGTGATTGTTGTCCAGCCGGGAGAAAAAGTGCCGATTGACGGTATGATTGTCGAGGGAAGTTCCAGCCTGAATACCAGTGCGCTGACCGGGGAAAGCCTGCCCAGGGAGGCAAAGGTTGGCGATGAAGTAATCAGCGGATGTATCAGCATGACCGGTGTATTGAAGATACAGACTACCAAGGAGTTTGGGGAATCCACGGTTTCCAAGATTTTGGATTTAGTGGAAAATGCAAGTTCCCGCAAATCAAAATCAGAGGATTTTATCTCGAAATTTGCAAAAATATATACTCCGGCCGTCTGCTATGCGGCGTTGGCACTGGCATTCCTCCCCCCTGTTATCCGTATGCTTTTTATGGGACTGTCAGCAGATTGGTGTGTGTGGATTTACCGGGCATTGACATTCCTTGTCATTAGCTGTCCTTGTGCGCTTGTAATCAGTATTCCTTTAAGTTTCTTTGCGGGAATCGGCGGCGCAAGCAAGGAGGGTGTGTTGGTAAAAGGTTCTAACTATCTGGAAATCCTCTCCCAGACCAAGTATGTTGTTTTTGACAAAACCGGAACCATGACAAAAGGCGTTTTTGAAGTAAACGGGATTCACCATTCTACCATTGAGAACGAGAAACTGCTGGAGTATGCGGCTCTTGCAGAAAGCGCTTCTTCCCACCCCATCAGCAAGAGCTTACAGCGGGCATATGGGAAAGAAATTGACAGAAGCCGTGTATCAGATATACAGGAAATCAGCGGAAACGGTGTGACTGCAAAAGTAGACGGTATGGAGGTTGCGGCCGGGAACGATAAACTGATGAAACACCTGAATATCCCTTATCAGGACTGCCACCAGACCGGAACGATTATACACATGGCAGTGGGTGGGAAATATGCTGGTCATATCGTGATTTCCGATATTATCAAACCTCATTCTAAAGCGGCGATTGCGGAATTAAAGAAAGCAGGCGTTGATAAGACTGTCATGCTCACGGGCGATGCAAAGAAAGTGGCAAATCAGGTTGCTTCCTCTCTTGGGATTGACGAGGTTTACAGTGAACTTCTGCCAGCAGATAAGGTGGATAAGGTGGAGGAACTTCTGCGGGTGAAGCTTGGCAAGGCAAAGCTGGCCTTTGTTGGTGACGGTATCAATGACGCCCCGGTTCTTTCCAGAGCGGATATTGGTATCGCTATGGGGGCAATGGGTTCCGATGCGGCAATCGAAGCGGCGGATATTGTACTGATGGATGATGACCCGATTAAGATTGCAAAAGCAATCAAGATTTCGAGAAAGTGTCTGCGGATTGTTTATCAGAATATTACGATGGCGCTTGTTGTAAAGTTTGCCTGCCTTGCATTAGGAGCTGTGGGCATTGCGAATATGTATCTGGCAATTTTTGCGGATGTAGGCGTTATGATTCTGGCAGTGCTGAATGCGATCCGCTGTCTGTTTGTAAAAAAGCTGTAAGGAAGGAGAGGTTCCCGTATCACGGCTGCGGAGCAAGGAGTTTTCCGGTGTTGTCCTGCAGTATATGAAGAATATGTAAGGGCTTTTACATATGGGTCATGCATTACGGGATGCCTGAAAACTGGAGAAGCGTCAAAACCGGAGCATAATAATAAAGAAATAACCTGCAGTGGAATCGACAGATTGGGATCTTTAGCTTTAATCCGAAAACAGCGTGTGGATAAGTAGGAAATGTTCTTGTGAAATATAACAATTGCATTTATGATTCAGGCGGTCTATAATAAGATGTCAACTAGGAGGAAAAGAATGAGTAAATACAATGCCTTATGGGACTATGTGCAGAAAAATGGTGAAATATAAAAAAGAACTCGCGGAGTACGGCTGGCAGGTCAGCAAGATATCCATGAAAGAGCAAACGGTATTTTTTCATCTCATTGACTGACAATTACCATTTTGCATTTATTCACGAAGAGGAAGATTAGAGTAGTCTCGGAAACTTAATGAATAATGGATGAAAATTCTGCATAATGGGTTCAAACAGATGACAGAGGTTGTGCTGTGCCTGAAACAGATACGGGATTTTGGTGAAGGGCGCACTTTTCCAGACCTGCCTTTGAGAGGCAAGTCAAGAAAAAATCTTTATGGATTAAAGGTTGCTATTATGAAGCTGAATCCATTTTCTGCTTTTTAATCCGGGCGTCCAAATGGATATTGATACCGGCAATCATAGCAAAGAAAGAATACCGTTTTTTGCTGTGGATCTTCATATCATGTAAAT
>VIQU02000026.1 GCA_010206225.2 Lachnospiraceae bacterium MD308
GGTATTCGGCCTAGAAGCGCTGTCTGAATACAGCGCACGGAAAGGCTCCTCATTTATGGAAGGAAAGATGTCTTCAGCAAATGTCTTTGCCCAGGAGTTCTCCAGGGCTTTCTGCTCCCGGGAAGTAAGTCCGTTAAAGCTGTCGGTGAAAGATATCTGTTGGCTGGAATTTGCTCTAAATGACATATTTATCAACCGCCTTTCTCTGATAGATATAGTATACCACATTTGGCGGTTGATGGGAATCTGTGTGAAGTTTTCAAGGTGCTATATTAGGGGGCTTTTGACCCCAACATCATGATAATTTTATAGAAAGTTACATCTATTGTCAATATATAGAAGTGTAAAACAGAAAAATCTGCTCAATTTTATGCAACATATGTATATATTTTAATTGCGTAATTTATATAGCCGTCAAAATTCCAGTCAATTAAGTAGGGAGGGATCTCAACAAGTTCCATGACAGCCAGATTCGCGAGTTATCCTGTCTCAGGCACAGCGAAGGGAATGGATTGCAGCTATTTTATCTATGAAGCAATTGGAAGTGCCGTAGGATTTAATCGGATTTCTTATCAGACCACATATACAATGCTGAATAGTCCTTATTATCAAAAGATAAATATAAACCGCATGAAGCCAGGCGATATCTTTTTGTCATCAGCGCATGTTATGATGTACGTAGGAATGGATAATGGCAATTACGCGGTATTTGAAGCTGACGCTAATGTATCAAAATGTATATATCAAATATATTCAAAAAATACCGTCAGTAAATATAACTGTTATAGATATATGGGATTTAGTGATTAATATTGGTTTATGCAGAGGGAGGAGATTCCTGAAAAGGGGGCTGCTCTTTCTTTTTTTAGTTTTGGTTTTCTAATTTTAAGTTGTATGTTTTTGCCTTGTATGTTATGATTACAGCATATCAAAAATCCTGTCAGTGATTAATGAGATCTATAATCCGAAGATTCGGATTGTCGGTGTATTTTTGAAAGATTCTTTCATATATATCCAATGTTATTAAAAAAATTAATAAGGGGAGCCAGTAGAATTCTGCAATGCCGTTCGGCAAAAGAAAATGCTAAAGAAATTTCACAAGATCTTTTGGCAAAAATTTAAGGAAAGGATAAGCATGACGTATAGGGACATTCATGCAGATATTTTTATGGAAAAAAATCAAAAGGACGTTAACAACAGGCAAATCGCACAGATTTATGACCGTATTTTTAAAAAGATACTTACACTTTCAACCCGTGCAGTTATCGGGCTTATTAATGGATTGTTCGAGACGGAATATCCGCCTGACAGCATAATTACCTATAACTGGACAGAACATCATGATGATAACTTAAAGAGGACGCTTGCTGATACGATCATTACGATCAATCATTCGCATTCCTATCATATCGAAGCGCAGATGTATGAGGATGATGAGATTGAGTTTCGAGTATTTGACTACGGCTACAGGCATGCGCTCAATGCGGGGAAGGATACGGATATCCTGCAATTTCCCGAACCGCGGATCATCTATCTATACAATTATAAAAATATTCCCGATATAAAAGAAATCATTCTTGACTTCGGAACGCAGGGGATCTTTCCGTACCGGATTCCGATCTTTAAGCTTTTAGAACATACAGCGGAAGAATTGAGCAGCCGGAAGATGGTGATACTGATCCCGTTTATGATGTTAAAACTGCGGGATAGTATAAGAAAGGAGCGGACACCGGAGAATATGGAAGCCTTGCGGACACTGATCCTTGATGATATAATAAACGCAATTAATAAGAATCAGGCGCTTGGGAATATAACATCGGGAGATGCCAATAAGCTTCGCAGCCTGATTCAGAAACTATATAATCATCTATATTCTCATTATGAAGAGTTTATCGAAGGGGGATTCAATGATATGATGGAAGACGGACTTGTATTAGAGGCAGATATTCTGGAGGCAGAATTGACAAAAAAGATAACAGAAAGGGTAACTAAGGAAGTAACAGAACAAGTAACACAGCAAGTAACACAGCAAGTGACAGAACAAGTAACAGAACAAGTAACAGAACAAGTAACAGAACAAGTAACAGAACAAGTAACGCAGGATGTCACGCGGCAGAGTCAGAGGAATACGATCTGTAAGCTATATTCGAAATTAAAGGATGTAAAGCAGGTAGCGGATCTTCTGGAGCTTCCGCTGGATATAGTGCAAAAGGAAATAGAAAGATAGATTAAAGATAGATTATAGAAGAAAGATTCCATAGCTTTTGCGTGATGAAAAGCTATGGAATTTTGTGTTAAAGACGGACTATTCATTTGACGAAAGGCGGGAGAGATGCCTTATCAGTTCTTCGCGCCTTCTTATACCTGTTTTATCAAATATATTGGACACATGTTTTTTTACCGTTGTTTCGGATATGAATAATGTCTTTGAAATTTCTTTGTTTGAGAATCCTTGGCAGATCAGTAATGAAATTTCTGATTCGCGCCGGGTTAATCCTGCGGATTTACAATTTTCGTAGGAAGGCATAGCAATAATTTGGTTTTCAGGTGATATCTTTTCAATTTCATATGCGGCTTTGCCCGGCAGGTAATTTTTCCTATCTTTATTTACAAGGATATAGCGGATACAAAATGCGTATAGTATCGGGCGGAAACAGGGTATCACATCAGCTAACAGTTTTTCATAGCTTTTGTTTTCGGATAGCTGAACAAAACTAAGCAGGAATACTTGTATCAATCCGGCTTCGATCGCCTTGGCGCCGTATATGTGCAGGTATTCTTCTTTTTCAATATCTTTGTGGTAAAAAGGCAATGTCAGTAAAAAAGTCCCTGCCAGCAATACGAAAAAACTTCGGATATCAAGCAATAGTTTTAGATCAAAGTCTGTAATATATGTGAGCAGCAGAATGTATACGAGAAGAGATATACTGGTTTGCCATCTTTTTTTCATGAACATCTTACTCCTTATTTGTATCAGGTGCTTCCTTAGAATCCGAAGATATCTGTTTGTATAGAATTTCCTGTGCCTTTTGTACATTCCATAGTTTTAAGCGCAGCATACTTTCCATGGGAAGAAGTACGAGAGCAATTGCCGCGGCATCAATAGGCGCAGAGATCCCGGGCGTTATCATAGCTCCCATAGAAGAATTCGGAGATGACAGATCCAAGGTCATTACTATTTGTGCAGATTCAAAGAAGAAAAGAAAGAATCCGGTTACTAATGTAGTCTTTATAACCAATCGAACTGCTTCTACTGCACGTTTCAGTTCTTGAACGGATTCCCGGCGTTTTCTGTTAGGGATACTTAGTCGAAAAGCATTGTTAAAATCCATCAGAAAGCCGGATCCTGTTAATAAAGTAAAATTAAACAAAAGTAACAACATTATGGTATAGTAGTCAAGAGGCCAGAATATTCCAGAACCGACCGTAAAAAATTTACTTATGATAACCACTGCTAAAATAGAAATAATAAACATATCATTTTCCCCCTTGTTTTTTGTTATATTTTATCAGGATGAGATGTATGGAGCAATACTACTCGGTATGTATATATAGTAGTATTGTTTGTTGAGTAAAAAATACTTATTGAATTTCGATAAAAATATATTGATTTTCAATAATATACATGATATATTTATGGAAATAAAAATCTGGTAAGAAAGGACATGGATAACCTTGAACTCTAAGCTTATAAGATTCACAAAAGTAATATTAGACATTATGTTTTTCGGAGGGATTGCGGCACTTATTACGCTTCCATTCAGCTTAAAGATTTTAGGAAAATATTACTCTGCGGCGATTTTGGAGAACTTTTTCTTTATGTTAATTTCTCTTGCTATATGCGGTGTTTTCGGGATTCTTATTATAGTGGAACTTTGTCGTATGATGAGAACAGTGATGGAAGAAAACTGTTTTGTGTATGGGAATGTAAGAAGTCTTCGGAAGATGGCGGGATTTAGCATTGTCATTGCATTTATAACATTTATCAAGATTTTTATTATGCCAACGCCTGCAACGGCAATCATTGTTCTCGTATTTTTTATTGCGGCTTTATTCAGTCAGGTTCTTTCCTATGTATTTGAGAGAGCAGTCAGCTATAAAGAAGAAAATGATCTTACGATATAGGAGGAAGACCATGATGGGAATTAAGATTAACCTTGATGTCATAATGGCACAGAAAAAGGTAGGGTTAGTGGAACTTGCTAACCGTGTGGATATAACTCCGGCGAATCTGTCTATTTTAAAAAATAATAAGGCAAAGGCAATCCGATTTACGACGTTGGAAGCGATATGCAGGGAACTTAAGTGTCAGCCGGGAGACATTATTCAATATGAAGAAGAGTAGATACTGAAAATTAATGCATTGTAAAGTAAGGAGCGATAGATATGGATTTACAGAATAACGGATATCAGTATGTTGGAAACAAAGTAGATGGAAATCCTTTGAATGAGCCATTAGAGCAAGAGATAAACGAGTATCCTCTGCATCGGAGAATGCGGGAAAACTACAGATATTTTGGCGGACTAAGCGTATTATACGGTCTCGTTTTTACCTTTTGCCTTTATAAGAATTTACATGGAGTCACATTTCCGATCTGTGTAGGAGCCACAATTGGATTTTCTGTCATGCTTTTGCATAAAATTGATTTCAAATTAGTGAAACAGTCTGTGCCATATATGACCGGTATGATACTTCTGGGAATTTCAACAGCATATACGTCGTCTTCCTTTTTTCATTTTTTTAATATATTTGGGATTATCCTGCTGTTTTGTGTATTTATGATCAGACAGTTCTATAATGACCATACATGGAATCTTCCGGGATACTTAGAACGGATCATTATCTTGATGGGAACAACAGCAGAGTGTCTGCAGTATCCTATAAGGCATGGAATCAGTCATTGGTAGTGTAAAGTAGCCTATGAAAAACTGGAGTCAAAAAAATAGGCTCCATTAGAACTTTGATAATTGTAGATACGATAGATTTTGGCAGTGTCCGCCACCCTTGACGGCACACCAAAACAATGCTCTGAACGTCTTACCGACGGCGAAGAACTCAAGAACAGATACCAGTTTCTCCGTCTGATTCACAGCATTGTAGCATTGTTTTGGCGTGCCATCAAGGGCAGGTCCCTTCGGGATGGCTAGGTAATTACCTCTGGCTCGGAATCTAAGAACAGATGTGGGCTTAGCCCTGTTGCTGTTATAGTAAGCGACCCAGAGAGAAACGCTGTGTATTGCACCGCCATCCGTACCGTAACCGCAGGTGACACGATAAGATTCCCTGAATGTACGGTTCAAGCGTTCGATCACCTGTTTGAATGGCCGGAATTTTTTGGATACTTCGTCGTCATTGGTAAGGCCGATCACCTGCGTGATGAATACGTCCCAGCCTTTTTCAATCTTGAACTGCTGGGCGGCAAGCGGATACGCGCTGTATCCGTCAGCAATGAATTTCAGGGTTCTGTCAGGGAATTCCTTAAATTTATCAAATGCCATGCGCATGGTAAGAATACAGGGGCCGACATCTCTTGAAGTTGAGACCTGATAGCCGAGGATGGAGCGAGTTACTTTGTCCATGATGAGCCAGACATATGCTTTTATACCTTTGATTTTGATGTAGGTTTCATCAGCAGCAAGTTCGTTGGAAGGATTGTAGTCATAGGAATCTACAAAGGGACGGATGATGACAGCGGCTGTTTTGGCATAATTGTTGACCATGGTATGTGAAATGTCAATACCATGGATTTCTTTAAGGGCCTGTACGGTCTGCCGGAGAGAGAGTTTTAAGTTTACCCGGTAGGTAAGGCACAGCCCCATGATATAGGCGTTGTTTTTCTTATATCTAAAGGAGGTTGCCCACTTTGGGAGCTGGTTTAGTTCCATATCAAAAAAGTTTACAGAAAACTCGCGGTAAAGATAACGTAGTTTATATTTCCAGTATTCGGATTGCGGAAGCCCTTTAGGAAGCTTTGTGAGATTCCGCCGGTAGTAAGGACAGCTGTCGTTGACACACTTATGGATACGGAAATGTTTCCGGTCTTTGACAGGCTTTAGGGCATGCCCGCAATAAGGGCACTGTAGTTTTAACGGGGATGTTACTTTTTCACCGTTGACAAAGGTTTGCCCGCAGATCTTGCACTTAAACTGTCCGCGGCCGCCAGAGTTGTCATAGATATAGTCATGAGGGGCGCCGCAGAGAGGGCAGGCGGTATCTGTCGGAACGTTACGGGGTTTGCCTTTCTGGGGTTTGACAGGTTTTAYGGCTTTGCCATAGCGGAGGAGRTAGTATCCGTTCCAGAGTTGCCAGTCCTGTTTGATGAATGGTTTGATGACAGGAAGTTTATCCGTGAGGAACTTTTGGTATTTAGGGCTGTGGAGTTCATCGTGAGCCCACTGCTTAAGAGGAATGTATCTGCAAATAAAAAGAATGAGCCAGCAAATTTGCTGATATTGTTCTTGAATGATTTTAAGTAAATATAGTATAATGTTATCCATAAAGCAATGATTTACCTTTCGTATTTTGTTGAGTGTGGTGCTTACATTATACACGAAAATAGGGGATCATTGCTTTTTTAGTTGTAAAGGAACTTTTGGTATTTAGGGCTGTGGAGTTCATCGTGAGCCCACTGCTTAAGAGGAATGTATCTGCAAATAAAAAGAATGAGCCAGCAAATTTGCTGATATTGTTCTTGAATGATTTTAAGTAAATATAGTATAATGTTATCCATAAAGCAATGATTTACCTTTCGTATTTTGTTGAGTGTGGTGCTTACATTATACACGAAAATAGGGGATCATTGCTTTTTTAGTTGTAAAAAGCTAAAAATTCCCTGAAAACATGAGGTTTTTAAGAAAAATAGGATTGTAATACTTTACAATACCTATAATAGAGAAAGGGACGGATTATGAAAACAGTAAAAGTAGTTGCGGCAATTATACGGGATGGCAACAAGATTTTCGCAACCCAGCGGGGATATGGTGAGTTTAAAGATGGATGGGAGTTTCCGGGAGGGAAAGTTGAGAAAGGAGAAACGCCAAAGGAAGCTCTTGCCAGGGAAATTAAGGAAGAATTGGATGTAGAGATTATAGTAGGGGAAAGACTTGGCTGTGTTGAGTATGATTACCCTGCATTTCATCTGTCAATGGATTGTTACTGGGCTGAGATTTGTTCTGGGAATTTGGTATTAAAAGAACATGAGGCGGCCCGGTGGCTTTCATGGGAGGAATTAGACAGTGTGGACTGGCTGCCGGCAGATCTGGAAGTGGTTGAGAAGATTAAAGCGTAAACTACTATATCTTAGTTTTCATGTGGACGATTTTGCTTAGGAAAGGAGGAGGCGGCGATGAGAAAGTATTGTGAAAAATGCGGAAGAGAAGTTGAGACGCGGATAATAACGAAGAGGGAATCATACGATGTGTGCGGAGAAACCATTGAGGTTGATGCACAGATATTGGTGTGTGTGGAGTGCAAAGAAGAGTTTTATTCTGAGGAGTTGGATAACGCTACATTAGTCTGGGCATATAATGAATATCGTAGAAGGCACAAATTACTTTTTCCAGAGGAAATTAAGAGGATACGGGAACAGTATGGTCTTAGCCAGAGAAGCTTTGCTAAATTGCTGAATTGGGGTGATAAGACCATATGCAGATATGAGAATGGATCAATCCAGGATAAAGCACACAACAGCTTATTGATTTTCTTGCGTGAACCGGAGAATATGAGATCTTATCTTACGGAGAATGAAGTATCCTGTATTGAAGTATAATACGATAATGGTTATGAAAAGGATCATGTAATTCCTGAAGAAGAAAAGAAGGGGGAGATTATTTCTTATGTATATGCAAAGGATATTGAATTGAATTAAAACAGATGGTTCAGTTGCGGCGGCTTTCGGTGGTGTGATTCGGAAGCCGCTGTTTTATTTATTTGCTGTTCAATCTAATTTTTATAAAAAATGCTTGTAATATACCTAACAGGGGTATATAATATATTTGATACTTGGGAATGGTATTAATATCAGGGAGGATGAATAGCATGGATGAATTGAATAGAACTGAAGAAATAACAGAATGCGGCTGCGGCAAGACAAAGGAGCGTACGGAAAAGGAATACCGCGACTTAATCAATCGTCTGAGCCGAATCGAGGGACAGGTCAGAGGCGTGAAGCGTATGGTTGAGGAGGATGTCTACTGTACGGATATTCTGATACAGGTTTCCGCGGTCAATGCGGCTCTTAACAGTTTCAATAAAGTGTTGCTTGCGAATCATATCCGTACCTGTGTGGCGGAGGATATCCGGCAGGGAAAGGAAGAGACGATTGACGAGCTTGTGGCAACTTTGCAGAAGCTTATGAAATAATTTAAGGGGGCATAACAGATGGAACAGTATACGGTAACAGGTATGAGTTGCGCCGCCTGCAGCGCCAGAGTAGAAAAGGCGGTATCAAAAGTGCCCGGCGTGACATCTTGTTCGGTAAGCCTTCTGACCAATTCTATGGGAGTAGAGGGAAGCGCCGGTGCGGATGAGATTATTGCTGCCGTCACGGATGCCGGATACGGAGCGTCGAAGAAGGGCAGTCAGGAACATGCAGCCGGCAAAGGAAAGAGCATGGACGAAGCGGAGGGATTATTGAAGGATCATGAGACGCCGAAGATGAAAAAGAGACTGATCGCCTCTCTTTGCTTTCTGATTCCAATGATGTATGTTTCTATGGGGCATATGATGTGGAACTGGCCGCTGCCAGAGATTCTGGCGAAAAATCATGTAGCTATGGGGCTGGTGCAGCTTCTTTTTACGACAGCAGTTATGATTATTAATCAGAAGTTTTTTGTCAGCGGTTTTAGAAGTATGCTGCATAGAGCGCCCAACATGGATGCGCTTGTGGCTCTCGGTGCGGGAGCTTCCTATGTGTACAGTACTTACGCTTTGTTTGCCATGACAGACGCCCAGATGCGGATGGACATGGAAGGTGTTATGGCGTATATGCACGAATTTTATTTTGAATCTGCGGCGATGATCCTGACTCTTATTACCGTAGGAAAGATGTTGGAAGCGAGATCTAAAGGAAGGACAACGGACGCCTTAAAGAGCCTTATGAAGCTTGCCCCTAAGACGGCAGTGCTTTTAAAAGACGGTGCGGAAAAAGAAGTTCCCATTGAGCAGGTGCGGATCGGAGATATATTTGTCGTGCGTCCCGGTGAAAATATACCGGTTGACGGAATTGTTCTGGAAGGAAACAGTGCCGTAAATGAGGCGGCGCTTACAGGAGAGAGCATTCCGGTTGACAAGGAAGAGGGAGCAAAGGTGTCGGCGGCAACTCTGAACCAGTCCGGATTTTTAAAGTGTGAGGCAGTGAGGATCGGCGAGGACACTACCTTGTCCCAGATTATCCAGATGGTCAGTGATGCGGCGGCTACGAAAGCGCCGATTGCAAAGGTGGCGGACAGGGTGTCAGGCGTATTTGTTCCGGTAGTGATCGGAATTGCAGTTGTAACCATTGCAGTGTGGCTTCTTGCGGGACAAAGTATCGGCTTTGCGCTGGCAAGGGGAATCTCGGTGCTGGTGATCAGTTGTCCGTGTGCGCTGGGGCTTGCGACTCCGGTGGCGATCATGGTTGGAAATGGAATGGGCGCAAAGAACGGCATTATGTTCAAGACCGCCGTATCTCTGGAGGAGACGGGAAAGGTGCAGATTGTAGCGCTTGATAAGACCGGGACGATTACGAGCGGAGAACCGAAAGTGACGGACATGTGTCCAATATCCGGCGTGACGGAGCAGGAACTTCTCTCCTATGCGTATGTGTTGGAAAAAAGAAGTGAACATCCGCTGGCAAGAGCAGTCCTCACGTTGGGAGAATCCCGTCTTCCTGAGCTTGAAAAAGTCTTGCTGACAGAAAAAAGATATGCAGATATGGAAGTGGCAGATTTCTGTGCGGTTGCAGGCAACGGTCTGACTGCGAATCTCGGTGGGGATACGTTAAGCGGCGGAAATCAGAAGTTCATTTCCGGGCATGTTAAGATTCCGAAGGATGTAAAGGAGAAGGCAGCAGAGCTCGCCGGACAGGGAAAGACACCATTGTTTTTCAGTAAAAATGATAAGCTTTTAGGAATCATCGCGGTAGCGGACGTAATCAAAGAGGACAGTCCGGGGGCAGTGAAAGAGCTTCAGAACATGGGAATCCATGTAGTCATGCTGACAGGTGATAATGAACGGACGGCCAAAGCGATCGGAGCGCAGGCAGGGGTTGACGAGGTAATTGCCGGAGTTCTTCCCGACGGAAAGGAAAGTGTGATCCGTGCGCTTAAAGAGCACGGCAAAGTAGCGATGGTTGGAGACGGAATCAATGACGCGCCGGCTCTTACTAGAGCAGATATGGGAATCGCTATCGGTGCGGGAACGGATATTGCCATCGATGCGGCGGACGTAGTGCTTATGAAAAGCCGCCTGAGTGATGTCCCGGCAGCTATCCGCATGAGCCGGGCAACCCTTAGAAATATCCATGAAAATCTTTTCTGGGCATTTTTCTATAATGTTATCGGCATACCGCTGGCAGCGGGAGTATGGTATCCGTTATTTGGACTAAAATTAAATCCAATGTTCGGCGCGGCGGCAATGAGCCTGTCCAGCTTCTGCGTCGTGACAAACGCACTGCGTCTTAACTGGTTTCGGATGCACGACGCCAGCAGAGATAAAAAAGTAAAGAACAAAGCGGCAATCGGCATATCGGTATTTGAAATGGATGAAAAAGACACCGATAGCAGTAAGGAGGATGCTGCGAAGCAAGAGAAGAGTAACCCAAATAATCAAATAGTTAAGGAGGAAGTAACAATGAAAAAAACAATGAAAATCGAAGGAATGATGTGCGGACACTGCGAGGCAAGAGTGAAAAAAGTTCTTGAGGCTTTGCCAGAGGTAGACGAGGCAGTCGTAAGCCACGAGGCAGGAACGGCGGTTGTAACCTTGAATGCAGAAATTTCCGATGACGTATTAAAAAAGGCTGTGGAAGATCAGGATTATCCGGTGCTTGGGATTGACTAGGATACAGCGCTGTTATCTAATTTATTCTTGATAAAAATTTATAACGATGATAATATAAATATAGATAAGAATTTGGAATAATCAGGAGGATTATAATGTAGTATGTATGTACATCGTTCACTGCAGGAACAAGCCTATCTTCACTTAAAGAAATTAATTATAGAGTGTAAGTTAGAGCCGGATGTTATTTATTCTGAAACCAAGATGTGTAGCGAGCTGGGGGTATCACGGACACCGTTTAAAGTTGCGCTTGCGCGTTTGAGTCAGGATAAGTATATTGACATCATACCGGGCAGGGGGTTTTGCCTGCACCGGATGTCGTATGAGGATGTACATAGTACATATAAAGTGAGAGTGGCTATTGAAAGTTTCTGTGCGATCAATTTGGCGAGCAATGCCGATCAATTGGAAAATCAGAAGTACATAGAGAAAATGAACGGGATTTTAGCATCTATGGAACAGGCGCTAAATCATAATCGGAATATTGAAGTGTTTTCAGAATTTGATCTTGAATTCCATAAATGTCTTGTTAATTCGGCGAAAAATGATGAATTTGACGAGTTGTTTGAAGCCTATCAGTATCGGATATCTTCTTTGACTGCCAAAAATCTGATTGTATCCGGCCGATTGATAGAGGCATGTGATGAGCATAGAGAGATCTTAGATGCTATTTCGAGAAAAGAGGATCCCAATTGCCTGTATGGTCTGATACAGACACATTTGGAACAGTTGAGGGATATGGTTTGGTCCTATATGTCTTAATGTTCTATTTAGTAAAAATTAAAAATTGAAGTTTTAAAATCCCTGCTTGTCTGGTCAGACAAACAGGGATTTTTTATATGTGTAAATTCTTTCAATAGTGTCATGAATTTTATTTAATAATCTGACGAATCTCGCTGATCATTCTCATTCCGGCAAGAGACAGGCGGCGTTTTTTTGGAGTGACCAGACCAATAGAGCGATGCAGATTGTTCTCAAGAGGAAACACGCTGTATCGTCCGATATAGCCTTTTATAAATGATTCGGGCAGGATACTGCATCCCATGCCAGCCTCGACCATTGCAATGGCAGAAGTTTCTAATGCTATGTTGTGTTTTGGACTGCATACTAATCCATTTTCAGAAAAAAAGGTAGCGATGCATTTGTCATATCCTCTTTTTGACTGGATTAACACCTGATCTCTTAACTCATTAATAGTAACATACGACTGATTTTCCGGGACGAAATTTTCAGGAGTGATGCACAAGAGCTTGTCATGCATAAGTGTGATCACAGAAAGCTGCCCGGAAGACGGGAGGGAGACAAAGCCAAGCTCTAATTCCCCGTTTATGACCATACTTTCAATCGAATAGCAGTCATCCTGATGTACGCATACTTCTAATTGGGGATATTTACGTGTGAATAAGGAAAGGATATCTGGAAGATAGATCCTACAAATACTGTCTACGACACCCATATGTACCACGCCTTTCTGCAGACCGTGAATCTGGGAGATCTCCTCTTGCAGCCGGGTTTCTTCTGCTAATACTGCATGAAAATACTGCAGTAACAGTTGTCCATTATCGGTCAGGGTTACGCCTTGGCGGTTACGATTCAGAAGCGTGAAGCCGATACTCTTTTCCAGACTGGAAATAGCGTGGCTGGCGGCAGACGGCGTCATGTTTAACAATTCTGCTGCATGTGTCAGATTGCGTGTTTCTGCAATCGTGCAGAATAATTGGTAGGTTGAAAGAGACATAACATACTCCTTTCCGATGATTTATTTGTATTGAAAATTATTCAACTAAATATAGAATATTATGAAATTTACAAAATGTAAAGACAATATTATGATTAATTTAAATATTCGTAGTATCGCTGCAGCACATTACTAACGATATAAACAAAAAGCAAAATGGAAGGAGGATAAACCTTATGGAAAAAGAAAATAAAATAAAAAGGGAACCTACTTTGTTGGAATCAATTATCGTATTGTTGGCTTTAGTATTTTTTGTAAGTGTTGGTTTTGGCATATGTAAATTTGAATTGCAGGCAATGCTTTTGTGTACGGCAGTATTTACTGTATTCATGGCTATGCGGATCGGACTGATCTGGGACGACTGCGAAAAAGCAATTTCCCAGAGAGTCGTTAAGGTTATGCCGATTGTTTATATTATGTTTACAGTTGGCGGCCTTATCGCTACATTGATCTTCTCGGGAACCATTCCTATGATGATCTATTACGGATTGCAGATCATCAAGCCTCATCTGCTCTTGCCTTGCAGTTTTTTGGTATGCTGTGTGCTTTCCGTAGTAACGGGAACAGGCTGGGGTTCAGCAGGAACTGCCGGTATAGCGTTGATAGGAATCGCTATTGGAATGGATGTGCCGCTTGCTCCGGTAGCAGCCTGCATCGTAGCGGGTGCAACATTTGGAGATAAGCTTTCACCTATGTCAGACACGACACTACTCGCAGCGCTCAGTGCAGGAACAGGACTGTATGACCACATCCGCTCGATGCTGTACACGACCGTTCCTGCGGCTTTAATCTCTCTTGTAATCTATACGACTTATGGAATGCGGTTTGGAAAAGACACAGCAATGCCGGAAAGTGTGACATCTATGATCACTACGCTGGATTCTATATATAACTGGAATGTACTGCTTTTACTTCCCTTTGTTATCATATTTGCCGGGGCATTGATGAAAAAGCCGACGCTGCCTGTTATGTATCTGGCAATTGGAGTCGGTCTGGTTTTAGGAGTGGTTTTTCAGGGATTTTCACTTCAGAATGGATTTACGGCATTTGCTACAGGCTTTAAGGTTGATCTTGCAGGTATCGATGCGGCTGTTACAGACGCAAATATTCTTACATTGCTACAGAGAGGCGGACTGTCTTCCATGTCAAATATTGTCCTGACAATATTTTGTGCTTATGCCTATGCAGGAATTTCTGAAGAAGCTGGATTTATGGAAAAGATTATTGACTCTTTGGTTAAAAAGATAAAAACAAGAGGAGGTACAGTTCTGGCGGCTGTCTGTACGGCAATTGTCCTGACGATCATCGGCGTGAGCGGCTATATCTCTCTGATCATGACAGGTGAATTGTGGCGGAAACCATATCTGAAGCAGCGGATGGATCTCTGTAATCTGTCCAGGACATGCGAAGACGGCGGGACGATGGTATGCTCCTGCGTACCTTTCAGTACTTCCGGACTATTTTATGCGACGGCTCTTGGCGTTCCGGTACTTTCATATGCACCGTGGCATTTTATGGCATATCTTTGTCCGCTATTAGCGATCATCTATGGATTTACAGGATTCGGGATCAAGATGATCTCTGCTGAAGAAGCTGAGGAACAGATAGCTAAACTTGGTTTTAAAAATTAGAGGAAAGGGAATACAATCATGAAACATAATGTTTTATTAATTCTTCCAACGATCCAGCCGAATGGAGTTGAATATCTGGAAGAGAACAGCAATGTATTTTATGCGCCGGATGGAAAGAAGGAGACCCTGATCCATTACATAAATGAGCATCAGATTGAAGCAGTCGTAACCCGTAGTGAAATCATTGACAAAGAGATCATGGACGCATGTGATTCCCTTAAAGTGATTGGGCAGCATGGAGTAGGGCTTGATAATATTGATGTTAATGAAGCGGGAAAACACGGAATCAAGGTGTTAAACGTACCTGACGGCAATTATATTTCCGTCGCTGAACACACGATAGCTTTTATTCTGGCATTAAGCAGAAGTTTTCGGATCAATGACTGCAGCGTGCGCTCTGATGCGTGGTTTTCGAGAGAAAACAGGTACACGATGGAGGTATACAAGAAAAATCTCCTGATCGTCGGACTGGGGCGTATCGGAAGAGCGGTTGCAGAACGCGCAAAGGCTTTTGGAATGCATCTTATGGCTTATGACGGTTTCGTCTCAAAAGAGGCGATGGAACAGTCAGGCGTTGAGAAGATTAATGTGTTAGAAGAGGGGATTAAAAAAGCAGATTTTATAACACTGCATGTTCCGCTGACGGAAGAAACAAAAGGGATGGTGTCAGGAGAACAGTTTAAGCTTATGAAAAGCAGCGCTTATATTATCAATATGGGCAGGGGAGCTGTCATTGATGAGAAAGCACTTATTGAGGCTTTACAAAATGGCGAGATAGCAGGAGCGGGGCTTGACGTTCTCGAAACAGAACCGCCAAGAACTGATCATCCGTTGTTCTCGATGGATCAGGTGATCTTCACACCTCATATCGGCGGTGACACACGGGAAGCTAAAATGCGTACATCCAGTCTTTTGTCACACAGTATGATTGAAGTGATGGAAGGACAAAATGTATACAATTGGGTTAATAGGAAGTAGATATATTTTATAAAATGATTTTAGGAGGAAAATACAATGATAAAATTAAATGGTATTATGACGGCATTGGTTACACCGCTCAATGCAGACGGAACAGTAAATGAGGAGCAGCTGATAAATGTGATCAATTATCAGATTGAGCATAGGATAAACAGCCTTCTTATCCTTGGAGGAACGGGAGAATATACATCCATGACCTTTGAAGAAAGATGTAAGGTAATAGACATCAGCGTCAAAGCAGCAGATAAGAGGGTGCCGGTAGTTGCAGGTGTACTGGATACCGGGATCGGAGAGTGCCTTAAATTCAGTAAATATTGTAAACGGGCAGGTGTGGACGCGCTTCTTGTGTGTACTCCATATTATTTCACAAGCACACAGGAGGCGCTGGTAGAATATTATACTACCGTAGATAAAGAAGTAGACATGCCAATTCTGGTCTATAATATTCCTTCCAAAACAGGCGTTAATATTACGCCAGATACTATGGTCAGGTTGTCTGAAGAAATGGAAAACCTTGTAGGAATAAAGGAGTGTGCACCAATCGGACAGGCAATTGCACTGTATCTGAAAATGGGGGGAAAAATAAATGTACTTACAGGTTCAGAATTTGATGCCGTTGCATTGATGACATATGGATTTGACGGTGCGGTTATGGCAACTGCCAATGTTGTGCCTGATGCATGGGTAAAAATGTATGAGTTGGTTCAGGAAAAGAAAATCAACGAGGCTATGGATCTATTCCTTAAATATGCTTCTCTGTTTCATGCGATCTTCAGCGAGAACTATGTGGGACCATTGAAATATGCCATGGAAAAAACAGGGATTCCATGTGGGCAGGAACAGCTCTTGCCATTGATTGCACCAAGGCAGGAGACATTAAAGCTTGTAGACGCAGAGATGAAAGTGCTTGAGATGGTTTAAGTGTCAATATAAATCCAGAATACTGGAAGCGGCGGAGGCATTTGTTGGCAGGCTTAGAAATATAAGAGAAACCAAGAAGCCATACAGCTTCCTTATGATAAGCCTCTGCCGCTTGAATTAGTTAAAATCGACTATATGTATAACCTGTTTTCATTTTCTTGCCTTTAATTGCAGCAAGCTCTGTAACCGTAACTGTCTCGAATCCTTTTTTCTTCAAATCTTTGCAGATACGGTCTACTGCATTGGCCGTCGTTTTATGGATATCATGCATTAGAATCACATCGCCGTCTTTGGCATGTTTTTTCACATATGAAGTCAGCCGTTTTGTATTTCTGTATTTCCAGTCCAGCGTATCCACAGACCAGAAAATATGCGGGCTTCCGGCAGCGTTTAATATTCTCTTTTTGCTGGCGCCATACGGGGTGCGGCAAACGGTTGCATTTTCTCCTGTATACTTTTTTATCTTTTGATTTGTCTTTGTAAATTGCTTTTTTATTGCGGAGGTACTCATTTTTGTAAGTAATGGATGAGAATAAGAATGGTTTCCGATCTCACAACCTAACTTCTTTTCCCTTTTTAGCAGATTCCCTGTACTCTTTGTAATATTAGAACCAACCAGGAAAAATGTTGCCCTGCATTTATTTTTCTCTAATGCGTTTAAAACTTTTTTTGTTGTTTTTGCATTAGGACCGTCGTCAAAGGTTAAAGCGACATGCTTTTTCGTGCTATTATACATGACGACAGATTTTTTTTTCATGAAGCCTTTTAAAGATCCCTTCTTCACCTCATACCAGTTCTCGGACTGAGTTTTTATCACTACCTTTTCTCCGAATTTAAGTGTTTTCAATGTTTGGGATTTGGCAGAGGCCTCCTCATAAATCGGAGTGGATGATACTGTTACCGCGCCTTTTCTGTTATCAGAAACTTTTTTGAATTCTTCTGCCGCGCGTACAGGCAAAGCAAAACAAAGTACCAGTATCGCAGACAGCAGAAAAATACAGCTTATTCTTTTTTGCATCTTGTTTCCCTTCTCTCTTCCTTAAATGGTAAAATAATTCATTATCCCCAGTATAACATATTCTCTTGAATAAGGAAATCTTGAATTAGAAAAAGGATGAGGGAGTAAATTTCTCAATTAGAGAAATTTATTCCTACTCGATAGAATTGTGTATATTATCTAAAAAGCCGATGAGGCAAGAAAGCTTTTGAATTCCTTCACAGATGAATGTCTATCTATAGTGGAAACTATGGTAGAGAAGCTTACAGAAAAAATAGAAAATGATATGGTAAATATTCCCGGAGAAATTTATCGCGCTGCCTATCTTGACTCATATAGAAAAAAAGTAAACATGCCGATAGGGAGGAGTCTGGATGAAGAAGAAACAAGGTCTGACCTTCTTTGACTTATTTTCCATGGGATTCGGCGCGATGGTAGGTGTGGGGTGGTCGGCTACGCTGAACAATCTCCTGAAAAATGGAGGCGGGCCGATCCCCGCGGCAATCGGATTTTCGCTGGCAACCGTCGTGTTTATACCTGTGGCTTTGTGTTTTGCGGAACTGGCTCCGGCGATTCCGGTATCAGGGGGAGTGATCGCGTATACAAAACGTGCATTCGATAAACGCATGACGTTTATTGCGGGCTGGTTTGTAGCTATGGCCTACATTAGTATTGTCCCATGGGAATCGATTGCAATCAACGATATCATTTCTTATATATTTCCGGCTATGAAAAATGGGAATCCATTGTATTCTCTTGCGGGAGAGAACATCTACGGGACTACGATTATTCTTGGAATTGTGTTGTCATTGATTGTTATTTTAATTAACTGGCATGGGATAGAGAAAGGAGCGGCTTTTCAGAGTATCATGACTTTGAGCCTTTTAGGCGGGAGTGTGATATGTGTGATATTTGCTTTGCTACATATGGATATTTCCAATCTTGTTACGCCGGTATATTCGCAGATAGAAGGGAAGAGCCATACGACGATATGGGCCGGTATATTTACGATGTTCGGGCTGGCACCGTCCTACTTTTCAGGATTTGATACAATCCCGCAAAGTGTAGAGTCAGCGCCGGACGTAGATAAGAGAAAACTAGGGAAAGTAATTGTAATTGCATTGATCTCTGCGGGTATATTTTATGCATTGATTTTTTTGTCGGCAGGCCTTGCGTTTCCATGGACACAAACGATTGATATGGACAGACCTGTACTGTCGAATCTGTTTACAAAGATCTATCCGGGGATGCTGGGAAAAGTATTGTGGTATATTTGTATCGTTGCAACTCTGGCAGGCTTATTCAGTACATGGAACGGATTTTATATGGCTGGATCCAAGGTGTTGTACGGTATGGCGAAAGCAGGCATTTTGCCGGCGGTGTTTGCAAAAGAGCATCCGAAGTATAAGACTCCTTATGTGGCGAATCTGTTTGTTGCGGTGACAATGGTCATAGGTCCGTTTTTGGGAGCCGGGGTTCTGGACATCCTGAGTGTGCTTTCCTCTTCCGGATTTGTAATCGGATGGGGAATTGCCTGTATGGCGGTGATTCGGCTCCGTAAGTGCGAACCACGGCTGGAGCGTCCGTATAAAATCCCGGCAGGAAATGTGATAGCAGTGACAGCGCTTATATTTTGCATACTGATGTTCCTTAATTGTGTTATACCAGGATTGCCTGGGTATATGGGAATCAGCGGTCTGATCGCTTTTGCGGTCTGGACGGTTTTAGGAATTATCTTCTATAAAGTGACGAATCAATAAGAATCGTTGACAGACAATGTACTGTTTTGTATATTAATAGTAAAGATAAATGTGGCAGATTCTATTTTACAGGAGTGATGAGAATGTCAGGGAGGCAAGTTAAGCTGGAGCATGCGGAAAAGGGAAGTATCCTGTACCATTATACAAAAAGCAATGGAGTCAACGGTATTGTAAACCATAACTGTTTTTGGGCGACAAAAAGTGATTTTTTAAATGATCCGGATGAATTTTCCCACATTTACGGGATTATTGATGAGGTGTGCGGGGAGAATATTATGGATTCGGCGATGAAGGAGATGTTCCTTGCGGATTCTATCTATGCGAAGCGGGAAAAGAACCGGGAATATTTTGTGCTGTCTTTTTCAGAATGCCGGGACAGTATTACGATGTGGTCGGAGTTCGGGAACAAGACGGGATACAATATAGGTTTTCGGAGTGATGAGATCATTGCCAGAATTGAAGAGGCAGCGGAGATTGCATATCATGGACTGGTTGTTTATGATAAGAAGAAACAGAAGCAGCTGATCAGGAAAAATATATGTAATTATCTGCCGGATCTGTTTCGTATGCCGCTTGATAAATTTCTGGAAGTCAGGAGCAGTAACCGGGAGGGCGTCAATTATCTGAAAGCCTGCAGAAAATTTCAGAGAACGGTAGATGTCTATGCAATGTTTTTTAAGAACGGAGGTTTTGCCGAGGAACAGGAATATCGGTTTATATTTAGAAGACAGAAGGATACGAAGGTGTATTTTCGCGCCAAGGACGGATTTATGCTTCCCTATATCGAGATACCGCTGAGTGAGAAGAATCTTCCCATTGAAGAGATTATGATCGCCCCCCAGAACCATATAGATCTTGCGAAAAATGGGATGGAGTATATGTTGCATACCAAAGGGTATAAGGCGGAGGTATCTTTATCTAATATAAAGCTGAGATACTAGTATCGGAGAAGGAGATATGGTATGAAACTTACAAGTATTTATGATACGTACACTTTGAATAATGGTGTTAAGATTCCTTGTGTTGCTTTTGGTACTTATAAGGCTGCTCAGGGAGACAATGTGGAGATTTTGAAAACGGCTATTGAGAGCGGTTACCGTTATTTTGACACGGCCTCCTTTTATGGGACGGAAAAGTATCTGGGACAGGCGGTCAGAGAAAGCGGTATCCCACGAGAGGAGTTTTTCATCGCGTCAAAGATGTGGAAGGATGAGATGGGATATGAGGAGGCGAAGGAGGCTTTTTTAAGAAGCCTTGAGAATCTGGGGATGGATTATCTGGACTTGTATCTGATCCACTGGCCGCTTCCCGAGCCGGACTGTGAGACGTGGAAGGCGCTTGATATAGAGACATGGAAAGCGCTTGAAAAGCTTTATGAGGAAGGGAAAATAAAGGCGATCGGTCTCAGTAATTTCCTGCCCCACCATATAGAGAATCTTTTGGGCAACTGCCGGATAAAGCCCATGGTGGATCAGATTGAGTTCCACCCGGGGTATCATCAGGCGGCCGCAGTCCAGTACTGTCAGGAGCACGAGATTCAGGTACAGGCGTGGAGTCCGATCGGGCGGGGAAGAGTTCTTGAAGATGCCATGATCGTTAGGATGGCTTCAAAGTACGGTGTATCACCGGCGCAGATTTGTCTTAGATATGCCCTGCAGAGAGGTGTGATCCCTCTTCCGAAATCTTCGTCGCCGGAGCGGATGAGGCAGAATCAGGATCTGTTCTCTTTTGAGATATCAAAAGAAGATATGTACCGGATCGACACGATGCCGCAGACCGGATGGTCAGGAGAACATCCGGATCGGGAGAGAGTGCGTTTTTAGAAAAATTTCAGTCATATTTTTTGTTGCGTGCGATTACATTAATAATAATAGTACATAATGGAGCGTTGTAAATGAAACATATGCAGCAGAGGATCATCTGTGTATTTTTGAGCGCAGTTCTCGGAATGTGTGCACCGCTTCCGGTAATCGCATCGGATATTGGCCTTGGTAATGACTACGAAAGACTGATTCAATATGAAGAGGCAGCAAAAAAACAGACGCGGGGGGAAGACGGCGAAGAACAGCAGCAGGAAGAAATAAGCAAAGAACAGAAGACGCAGGAGGAAGTAAGCAAAGAACAGGCACAAGGGGAAGAAGGAAAGAAGAAGCAGGAGGAAAAAGCTGGCGGGAAGGATACGGTGTCAGCGCCTTCTGCTATTTTAATAGAAACATCTACAGGTCAGGTCATCTATGAAAAGGATGCGGATGCGAAGAGACCTCCGGCCAGTGTGACAAAGGTTATGACGCTGCTTTTGATTTTTGATGCGCTGAATGAAGGGAAGATAAAGCTTGAGGATGAGGTGACAACCTCGGAGTACGCAGCGTCCATGGGCGGCTCGCAGGTATTTTTAGAGCCGGGAGAGACGCAGACGGTTGATACGATGATTAAGTGTATTTCCGTTGCAAGTGCGAATGATGCGTGTGTGGCGATGGCAGAATTTGTCTGCGGCAGCGAAGAAGAATTTGTGGCAAAGATGAATGAGCGCGCAAAGGGACTTGGCATGGAGAATACCCATTTTGAGAACTGCAACGGGCTTGATACGGACGGACATCTTACAACAGCAAAGGATATCGCGCTTATGTCAAAGGAATTGATTACAAAATATCCGCAGATTCATGACTATTGCATGATCTGGATGGAGAATATCACCCATGAGACCAAAAAGGGAACGACGGAGTTCGGACTCAGCAACACGAACAAATTGATCCGGCATTATGAATACGCCACAGGACTTAAGACCGGTTCGACAAGCAAGGCTAAGTTCTGCATCTCTGCCACAGCCAAGAAGGACGATATGGAGCTGATCGCAGTCATCATGGCGGCAAATGACAGCAAAGCGCGGAATAAGGATGCGATTACCCTGTTCAACTATGGTTTTGGAAAATGTCAGAAGTATGCAGAGAGTGAGTTAAAGCCTGTGAAACCGATCAAGGTGAAGCAGGGCGTGAAGGAAAATGTATCCGTGACGCAGAAAACACCTTTTTCCTATGTGGATGCTACCGGTGCGGACTTAAACACGATCGAGCGGAAGGTTACTGTGAAAAAGAGCCTGAATGCGCCGGTGAAAAAGGGAAAGAAGGTGGGAGAAGCAGAGTATTATCTTGGCGGGGTGAAGATTGGGAGCATAGATGTTGTTACAAAGGAAGCAGTGCAGAAAGTAAGTTACAAAAGCGCGATGGGAGACGTGATCGAAAAAATGCTGCTGTAGATATGGCTGCAGGTCATTTTTGATAATGAAGTTTGCTGATAAAGAATAAAAGCTGTTTTCTAAAGCATGGCTTTGGAGAACAGCTTTTGTATGTCAGAAATTATTTATTCAATAGGCGTTACTGTGTTTTTTAATCTGGAACGTTTCCAGATATAGAGTCCGGATAACAGAACGAGAAGCCCGCCGCCGATCATCTCGACTTCATAGACGACGTTGTCGTGAAAAGTTCCCATAACAGGAAAAGCGGAAGCGGCGATAGAGAGTATGCATACGATCAGCTCGAACCATCCGACGGCGATGCCGAAACTCTTACTTTTGGTCATCTGATACAGATTTTCATCATCTTTTTTCTGCTTCTTGATCTTAATATATGCAAGATATAAGAGTACATATGGAAATAATGATGTAAGAGCAGTCATTGTTACAAGTACGTTATAGATGACATCAACACCTGGAAGCAGCGCAACAGCAGCCAAGAGGACAGAGATGATCACTGCCTGCAGGATGATTGCTTTTTCTGGTATCCCATGCTCATTATTTTCAGTAAATTTCTCAGGGAACACACCTTTTTCTGCATTGCCAAACAATATCTTGATGGGAAACCCGATGTAAAGGATCAGTGCGCCGATAACGGACAGGGTAATACCGGCCGCAACGACCTGTACAAAGACATTAGGGATGCCAAGGAGTTCACATACTCTTGCAAGGGAATCCAAGATTCCGGTAGAAGCCTGAATCTCTGAGGTCGGCAGCAGACTTGTAATAGCAACGGAACCACATACATATAGTATACAGATTAAGATAGCAGCGGTAATGATCGCTTTCGGAAAATTCTTCTTCGGATTCTCCATCTCAGTTACATAAGTGGCA
Organism: Lachnospiraceae bacterium MD308; assembly: GCA_010206225.2. GTDB lineage: Bacteria > Bacillota > Clostridia > Lachnospirales > Lachnospiraceae > MD308. Next base: position 23,190 of record VIQU02000026.1, read on the forward strand.
GAAATTTCAGCTCCTGTGTAAGCAAATATAATGCTGGAAATAGCAACCAGCGAGTTGCCATTCAGCTTGGGAGTCATGGAAGTTACTGTGTAGACAGAAGCGCTTGGCGCCTTTTTTAGTACGACGATCGCAAGGAATGCCATGCCGATCAGGAAGATCGTCGGTATGGTAGAACCTAAAGAACCGACATTTGTGAACAGCTTTCCAAAGGTCATTCCCTTCATGCTGAATATAGACAGTGCCCATATGACAGCGAGTGATAAGAACAGTACGAATATCTTGCTGTCTGCAAGGGAGGGGTTGCCTACCATATAGGAAAGATTGATGGACATGAATGTAAGGAAAGAAGCGAACCAGAAGAGCTTTGCGGTCCAGTTCAGCCATGAGATCAGAAAACCATACTTCGTTCCAAATGCAATCTTAACCCACTCACCAAGGCTTCCGTCAGACGTATATGCAGCGGCAAGCTCCGCACACATAAGAGCCTGCGGGACAAAACACAGAAACATGAAGATGACCCAGGAAGGGATACCGGCAAGACCAAGTCCGAAGCTTTCAGCAGTAGACCTTGAAATCCAGCGTATGCCGTAGATTGCGGAAACATTCATTAATACAAGTTCCCAGAATTTAATTTTTTTACTTGTAGCCATTTGTCGTACTCCTCCTTATTTTTTCATAATCTTGATTTGGATATCAAAGCAATACTATGATAGGTTTATATTTTATATGACTATTATAATTTATATTAATAGAATAATCAATATTAAAATATAATCATGATTGACATTTGGAGAACAATTAGTTAATATGTTTTTAGAAATATTTCTAAAAAATTTTAGAGAAATGAGGAGTGTGTATGGAAAAAACAGGAATTAAAAGGAACTTCTTCACGATTATCTTATTATCATTTGCGGGTTCCATCATATATGGTCTTCCCTATTTCAGATCATATTATTATGATGCCTACCAGTCACTTTATAATCTGACGAATGTCCAGATGGGTCTTTTGGGGAGCGCTTACGGCTTGCTCGGAGTATTTTCCTACATTCTGGGGGGTGTTCTGGCAGATAAGTTTAAGGCAAAGAAGCTTTTGATCTTATCGATGGTTGCTACAGGACTAGGCGGACTTTTGCATCTTGTATTTACGGATTTTAAAGCATTGTTTATTATTTATGGATTGTGGGGCTTCACATCACTTCTTACATTCTGGCCTGCGCTTATGAAGATTGTAAGGATTCAGGGAACGGAGGAAGAGCAGAGCCGTGCTTACGGAATCTTCGAGGGCGGACGCGGCGTGTTCAATGCAGCGCACCTTGCAGTCGCAACGGCGATTTTTGGGATTTTTGAAGCAAAAGCACTGCCGGCTTTGGGAATTCAGGGAATCATTATTTTCTATTCGGCGGCTCCGATCGTTGTGGCGATTATCTTTATCTTTATTCTGAAGGAGCCGGAGACGATTAAAAGTGACGGCAAGGCAGAGAAGGTTTCCTGGTCGCAGATCGTACAGGTGCTCAAGATGCCTGTCGTATGGTTCGTAGTCTGCCTGATGTTTACAAGCTATGTGTTTAATATGTCTTCCTATTATTTTACACCGTATGCAAGTAATGTTATCGGTACAAGTGCGGTAGTGGCAGCAGTTCTTACAGTTCTTGCACAGTATGCAAGACCGTTTGCCTCCACGATCGGCGGGTTCTCGGCTGACAGATTCGGGAAAGGTGAGATCATGGCGGGCGGCTTTCTGCTGATGGCAATCGGTATGGCAGCAGTGCTCGGGGCAAGCAAGTTGAGCGGAAGCTTTCAGATGGTAGTGATGGTTGTGGCGTGTATCATCATCTATGTCGGTATGTTTTCTAATTTCGGTCTGTATTTTTCCTTCCTTACAGAGGGAGGAGTTCCGCTTGAGGTATCGGGTATCGCTATTGGAGTAGCTTCCACGTTCGGTTATCTTCCAGAGGTTATCTGTCCGTTGATCGCAGGTAAGACACTGGATGTATATGAAGGTGCGAAGGGGTATTATATTTACTTTATCTTCATGCTGGTGATGGCGATCGTGGGATTGATCCTTTCTGTAATCTGGAGCAGAACCTACGGAAAACGGTATAAAGAAAGAATGCGTTTGGAAAAAGATATTTAATACATATAAAATATGTATTAATATATATTAACGAGGAGGTTTGAATAATGGCAAAAGTAGAGGCAAAACCAAAAAAAGTTTTGGAGAAAAAGGATTTCCCGTATGACTGGGATGTGATTGAGAACACATGGATAACCATGCCGGACGGCTGCAGATTATCGAGCCGTATCTGGCATCCGAAGACGGATAAGCCGCTTCCGACAGTTTTTGAGACACAGCCGTACCGTAAGCGTGACGGAATGCGCGGCCGTGATGAGCCAATGTATGGATTTTTTGCCGGGATGGGATATAATGTTGTCCGCGTTGATATGAGAGGTGCGGGAGAATCTGACGAATGCTTCTATGATGAGTATCTGAAACAGGAGCAAGACGATGCGGTTGCATGTATCGAGTGGATCAGCAAGCAGCCATGGTGCGACGGAAATGTAGGTATGATGGGGAAATCATGGAGCGGTTTCAACTCTCTTCAGGTAGCGGCGAGAAGGCCGGAAGCTTTAAAAGCAATTATCTGCGTAGGCTTTGTTGACGAGAGATATGAGCAGGATATCCATTATAAAGGAGGATGCCTTCTGAATGATAATTTCTGGTGGGGAAATATCATGCTTGCTTATATGTGCCGCGCTATTGACAGCGAGATCAAACCAGACACATGGCGGGAGGAATCCATCAAGAGACTGGAAGAGATGCCGCTTTGGCCAAAGAACTGGCTTGAGCACCAGACAAAGGATGACTATTGGAGACATGGATCTGTAGGCGAGAATTATGATGATATCCAGATTCCGGTATTTGCGCTGGACGGATGGGCAGATTCCTATACGAACAGTGTTCTTTCACTGATGAACGGTCTGAATGTTCCGAGAAAAGCGATGATCGGACCGTGGGCACATGTATTTGCGCATGACGGAGCGCCGGCGCCGGCAATCGATTTCTTAGGAGAGGCTACGAAGTGGTGGGATAAATGGCTGAAGGGTATTGATAATGATGCGATGGACTGCCCGATGGTTCAGGTATGGTTAGAGGACAGCATGAAGCCTGAAACGGTACATCCGGTAAGCGACGGACGCTGGGTAGGCCTTGACGGATGGCCGTCAGCGGATGTTGCAATGAAGACATTTTCTATGACTTACGGAAAACTTCAGGAAGAAGAAAACAAGAAAGAAGAAATCGTAGACCTTTGTACACTGCCGAATCATGGTCTTCTTGCAAATGAGTGGATGGGCGCAGGAGTTTCGGGCGAAAGTCCTGCTGATATGAGAGTAGATGATGGAATGGCGATGGTATTTGATTCCGAGATGCTTACAAAAGAAGTGGAGATCCTTGGATATCCGGAGTTTGAAGTGGAATTTACCTGCGATAAGCCGAATGCATTTTTATACGCAGAGCTTTCAGATATCCATTCGGACGGAGCTGCTACAAGAGTTTCTTATGGACTCATGAATCTTACACATCTTGAGGGACATGATAAGGTTGTATATCTGGAGGAAGGAAAGAAGTATAAAGCGAAGGTTGAACTTGATGTATGTGCACACAATTTCCCGGCAGGACACAGAATCCGCCTGGCGATCGCGAATTCCTTCTGGCCTATGATCTGGCCGTCGCCAGAGCTTGCCACATTGAAGCTGGATCTTTCTACAGCAAAATTTGCTCTGCCGATCTTCAGTGGAAAGGACTGCGAAGGACCAAGCATGGAACCGAAGTGCGCACCGCTCACTCCGATGACGACACTTTCGGAAGGACATGTAGACCGTGAGATTCAGTATGACCTGATCACAGATACATGGACGTCGATTACAAATGGTGTCGGCGGTGTGTTCGGCGAAGGGATCTATCGCTTTGATGATATTGGAACAGTTGTGGAACATAATCTGAAGCGTGAACTGGTGATGTCAAACAAGGATCCATTGTCGGCAAAATATACGATATATCAGAAGATGAAAAACGGCCGTGAAGGGTGGCTTACCGATACGGATATTGTTGTTACACAGACAGCAGATGAGGAGTATTTCTATCTGACAGGTTCTATGGATGCCAAGATCAATGATGAGTCGGTATTCCATAGAGAGTATAATGAGAAGGTAAAACGTAACGGATTGTAAGATTTTTGTTGATCCTGATAAGATCAGCCCCCTGTGTTTTAAACGCAGAGGGCTGATTATTTTTATTGAGGATACAGATTAAGGATAAAGCATATATAATGATTCATCTTTTCTGTATAGTACTTGATATCTTCCGGAGTCTGTTTCTTTTGTGTCAGTTGTGTATGGAGAAGATGATGATATGCGCTGACGATCAATTCGCTGACCGTATCGATCTGCTCTAAAGAGCGGTGTTCTTCTTCAAACAATTTTCGAAGCGGCATAAGATTACGGGCGCTTAACTGATAATTGGAAAAAATTGGATATAAGGTGTCGGCTGTATTAGGCAGTTCCTCTGGAAATAGTTCGTAATACCGGGTACAGATGCTTTCCAGAGAGCCGCTGTGTTTGTTGAAGAAGATCTGGTGAAAAGCATCCGGGTATTGAAAGGATATTTCACAGAAGACATCCCACATAATAAAGAAGCCTTCTTTTGCAGAAGAGCAGCCTTTTAAAGAATTTTCTACTTTTTTATTATAGAGTGAGAGATATTTTAAAGAAGCATAGAGGATTACATGATCCAGATCCTCAAAATAATTGTATAAGGTAGCGATGTTATATCCGGCGCCGTCAGCCACTTTTCTGAGAGTCACACCAGTGATCCCTTCTTTGCTCATAATGTCCTGCGTAGCTTTAATAAAATAAGTCAGCATCCTTTTTTTCTTTAATTCCTGATTTGCCATACGTTTTTCCTCTGAAAAGAATTTTCATACTTATTTATTATAGCATTAAAGCCATGCAAGATTCAATAAAAATAATCAGATTTGAAAAAATAATATAAAGATAAAATATAACCATGATTATATGAGTTGGATTCCTTGTTATCTGAGATTCGAGTAGATTATATCAAAAGAATATTTGATCCGTCAATATTTCTGGAAAAGTGGTTTATTGCAGTTTGCGGAAACTTAAAAATAAAGATGGTGAATTACAGTGTGATTTGTTAGAATAAAGTCAGAGTTTGTATACTAAAACAGAAGGGATGAACAAGGATGGAGCTTAAGACGCTGGAAAAACTTCAGGATAATATTTCAAAAGTAATGATTGGAAATAAGGGTACGATGAAGCTGATACTTACCGCGCTTTTAGCCAGAGGGCATGTGCTTTTGGAGGATGTTCCGGGAACGGGCAAGACAGTACTTGCCAAGTCTCTGGCAAGATCGGTGGATGCGCAGTTTGGGAGGGTTCAGTTTACGCCCGACCTGCTTCCATCGGATGTGACAGGACTTAATTATTTTGACACAAAGGAAGGAGAGTTTGTATTCCGGGAGGGGCCGGTTTTCTGTAATATCCTGTTGGCGGACGAGATCAACCGGGCGACGCCTAAGACGCAGAGCAGCCTGTTGGAGTGTATGGCAGAGAATCAGGTGACGGTGGACGGAGTGACAAGGGAGCTTGGGACGCTGTTTTTTGTGATCGCGACGCAGAATCCGCTGGAGACACTTGGTACATTTCCGCTGCCGGAGGCGCAGATGGATCGTTTTATCATGCGGATCTCTATGGAAGATCTGAGCCAGAGCCAGGAGCTTTCCATGATAGACCGTTTTTTGATAGAAGAGCCGCTTCCTGCGCTCGCGAGTATCTGTGAGAGGGAGGAGCTTTTAAAGCTTCAGGATCTGTGCAGGGAAGTGTATGTCCACAGGGATCTGATGAAATATATGGTAGAGGTGGTTCATGCGACGAGAAAACACGGGAAAGTCATCCATGGCGTCAGCCCGAGAGGAACAATCGCATTTGTACGCGCCGCTCAGGGATTTGCCATGACTGAGGGGCGGGACTATGTAGTGCCGGAGGATATTAAGAGTGTGGCGGTTCCGGTGCTTTCTCACCGGTTGAGTCTGTCTGCGGCGGCAGAGGGCGGTAAAGGCGAAGAGAAGGTGATAGATGAGATTCTTAAGGTCACAGAGCTTCCGACGGAAGAATGGGAGAGAAGATAAGAGGAATGGATCATGCTGTTATTACTGCTTTTGGGAATCATTACGTTTTATATCTTACAAAAGTTTTTATATAGAAAGTATTGGAAGCGGGGGCTTGGAGTTGCGATTGGGTTCGAGTCCCGTTCCGCCTATGAAGGAGAAGTGGCTTATCTGAGGGAAGAGATTACCAATGATAAGTTTCTGCCTCTTCCTGTGCTTGAAGTGAATCTGGCGATGGATAAGAGGCTTAAGTTTTCCGGGGATGCGAAGGATAATGCCAGTGTGACCGACCAGAGCTATCGGAGGGATATCTTTTCGTTGTTTGTGCGGCAGAAGGTGATAAGGAGACTTCCTTTTGTATGCGAAAGGAGAGGTTTTTATGAGATTACAAAGGCAGATGTGATCGGTTATGATTTTTTCTTCCAGAGGAGCTTTCATGACAACCGGGAATTTAAGGCGTCTATGTATGTGTATCCGAGACTGGCAGACAGCCGCCGGATTGCATTATTATGCCGGGCTGTGTCCGGAATGGTCGTGACTCGAAACCGTCTGTTTCCTGATCCGTTCCAATTTTCCGGGATCAGGGAATACCGCCCGTCAGATCCGATGCATCAGATCAACTGGAAGGCGTCTGCGAAGGGGCAGGGGATTTTGGTGAATCAGTTTGATTCTACGACGAATATTCGTATGAAGCTGATTCTGGACACGGAGGATACAGGTATCGTCCGGCGGGACAAGCTGAATGAGGAAGGAATCCGGATCGCAGCGTCGTTGGCTTCCCGCATGGTGAAGGAGAGAATGGAGGTTACGGTGACGGGAAATGGAATGAAGCGGATTCATTTAAAGGAAGGGGCCGGAAGGATTCAGAAGCTGTATGAAGAACTTGCGCGTATCGACATTTATAAGCAAACGGAGAGAATCTGTGAGGAGCTTGGGCGGGAAAAAGAAAAGCTTCTGCCGGATGTGATCTATGTGATCGTATCCATGAATCAGGATAAGGAGACGGCGGATGCAGTCGCTTCGCTGGCAGAAAAAGGGAATCCGGTTCTGTGGGTCATACCAGTGATGTCCGCTGCGGAACATGCGGTGCTATCGGAAGTCACTGTTTTTCGATGGGAGATGGAAGGATGACGGGAAAGAAAAGCTTTGTGATGCGTCTGCTTTCGTGGGTGCATGATATTCTGATTTTTGAAGGAATCTATATCCTGGCAGCGGGCACCCTGCATGTGAGGGGGCAGGAGGTTCCGGTATTTTTAGCACAGGGGATAGCGTTAGCGATTCCTCTGGTGCTGACGGATATTGTTGTATTAAGATGCAAAAGTTTGCTGCTTTTTTGTCTGTTTTCGGCGGCGCTTACATGGGGGATGAAGCTGGTCTTCGGCTATACGCTCACGGCGGGACTTACGGTGTTTGTCTGTTTGTTCCGCTGCTATGTAAAGCTCAGGCAGGGGGAGATCAAAAGAAAGATGCGGGAGCTGCCAGGGGAAGCGGGAGCGCAGGAAAATGAGGAAGTGTGGGAGGTGCCGACGCTGCTTGACAGTCCGAATCCGCTGCACTGCCTGTTATTTGCACTGCTGTATCTGGGACTTGTCGCTTTGGGGTGCCGCAGATTGCTTTTGCCTATGCTTGGACTTATGGCGGCGGAATCTGGCGTCTGTCTGGCATACTGTTATCTTGACAGGCTTTCGGAGTTTGCAAAAAAGAACCGGTATGTTGCCAATCTTCCTGTGAATGCTATGAGAAGGAACGGCGCAGGAATCTTATGGATCGGTGCGGCGGCGCTGTTTTTGTTCATGACGCCGGCATTTATCTGTCATGAGGAGCCGCTGACGAAACTTAAGTTTGAACTTCAGCAGTCAGAAGATACCGGGGGCGGGGAAAGTTATGAGGAGGTTGCCGGGACGGATCATATGATGGAGGAGCTTATGCGGTTAAAAGCGAAGGCGAAGAAAACGCCTGCCTGGATGAAGGCGGCATCGGAGCTCGTAAGTTTTCTGCTGCTTTTATGGATCGCGTATATGGCTCTTAGGATGGTCATTTCGGCAGTGCGAAGGGCGATGGAGTCGTTCTCGGATGATGGAGAGGATGAGATCATTTTCCTTGGGAAGGAAGAAGAGGAGATTCGTAAAGGGCTGAAAGCCGAACTGAAAAAAGAGCGCTGGTCATCTCCTGACAGAAAGATCCGCAGACTGTATAAAAAGGCAGTGAAGCGCAGGATAAAGGAAGGAATACGAGGGAGCGAGACGCCGTCTGAGCTGGAAGCTAAGGCGGGATTGTATTTTGGCAAAGGGTCGCCGGCAGGACAGAATTTTTATATCGCTCACGAATTATATGAAAAAGCAAGGTATGGAAAGACGGCGTGCACAAAAGAAGAAGTGAAGCAATGTATGCATATTTTCTCCAATTCTGACAGATAATAGCAGCATATCTGAATACGAAGACGGAGGAGTTTTTATGAAGGCAACAGGAATTGTACGCAGAATAGATGACTTAGGAAGGGTAGTGATTCCGAAGGAGATCCGGAGGACGTTAAGGATCAGGGAGGGCGACCCGTTAGAAATATTTACAGACCGGGAGGGTGAGATCATACTGAAAAAATATTCACCGATCGGAGAATTGTCGGCATTTGCAAAGCAGTATGCAGAAAGTCTTGCCCAGACTATGGGGTGTCTTGTGTGCGTATGCGACACGGACCAGATCGTAGCCGCCGCGGGAAACGGTAAGAAGGAACTGCAGGACAAATATATCAGCAAGCAGTTAGAGCGGATGCTGGAGGATAGGAATTCTATCATGGCATCAGAGGATGATAAAAAATATATTAAGATTATCACGAATCAGGAGGACGAATATGCCCATGAGGTCATAAGCCCGATTCTCTGCGAGGGGGATGTGATCGGGGGAGTGATCCTGCTTGCCAAGGAGGCGAAGAAGAAGTTCTCTGAGCTGGAGCAGAAGATGGCTTCCTGCGCGGCGGGATTTTTAGGGAGACAGATGGAGCAGTAGTATTTTTCGGAATAATTTTAACATCCTTTTCATACCTTGTATTAGGCAAGGGAGGGATAGGATGGAGAGACGGATACGGAAAAATCCAAAAGTCATGTGGATGTTAAAATCACTGCTCGCTTCTTATATTATCACTGCTGTTCTTCTGGTAGTGCTGGCGATGCTCCTATACAGGCTCGAGCTGAATGAGAAAACGGTGTCTGCGTCAATCGTAGGGATTTATGTACTGTCAACCTTTGTGGGCGGCTTTATCATCGGAAAGCTTATGAAAGTGCGACAGTTCTTTTGGGGGCTGAGTCTTGGTGTGGCGTATTTTGCGCTTCTGCTCCTGATTACGCTGGGGGTTTACAAGGGGCTTAACGGCGATGCCGCCAACCTTTTGACTGCATTTGTTTTATGCGCAGGAGGAGGAATGGCGGGAGGCATGATTTCTTAAGAAAAGGATTGCGAAAACGACGCCGGGGTGATATAATACTACGGACGAATGGAATGCGCAAGGCTTTGCATTACAGAGCGGATAAGAAAGATAGGAGGACGTTATCATGAAGCATGTGAAGACTTTGAATACACAGACTTTGAATAACACAGTGAAAAAGGGAGGGTGCGGCGAGTGCCAGACATCCTGCCAGTCTGCATGTAAGACATCCTGCACAGTAGGAAACCAGACCTGTGAACAGAAGAAATAGTATGGCGAAGTAAAGAAGAATACTCGGGACAGCGGTCTTTATCGGGTCGCTGTTTCTTGTTGTTTATTGATTAAAATTGCCTGAAATTGAAAGGGGTAGCATTTTGATACATCAGTATAAAAGTAACGGATACCATATTGTTCTGGATGTGAACAGCGGAGCGGTACATGTCGTGGACGAGCTGTGTTACGATGTGATCGCCTGTTTAAGCGGGCAGAACGATGCACACACCGAGGAGACGCTGAAAGAGTCCGCCGTATTTGAACTTTTGAAGGAACAGCTTGGCGGTAGATACATAGAGGATGAACTTAAGGAAGCTTTGGAGGAAGTGACAGAGCTTACGAAGGCAGGACGGTTATTTACGCCGGACTGCTATGAGTGTCTTTTAGAGGATGTGAAGAAGAGAAAGACGGTTGTGAAGGCATTGTGTCTTCATATCGCCCATGACTGCAATCTTGCCTGCCGATACTGTTTTGCAGAGGAAGGAGAGTATCACGGAAGACGCGCCCTTATGAGCTATGAAGTGGGAAAGAAGGCGCTTGACTTCCTCATCAGGAATTCTGGGAGCCGCCGTAATCTGGAAGTGGATTTCTTCGGCGGCGAGCCGCTGTTAAACTGGCAGGTGGTAAAGGATCTGGTGGCGTATGGTAGAGAACAGGAAAAAATACATGACAAGCATTTCCGGTTCACGGTGACGACCAACGGTGTGCTGCTTAACGGAGAGATACAGGAGTTTATGAACCGTGAGATGGACAACGTAGTGTTAAGCCTTGACGGGAGGCGGGAGGTGAACGACCGCATGCGTCCCTTCAGAAGCGGAGCGGGAAGCTATGACCTGATTGTGCCGAAGTTTCAGGAACTGGCGGACAGCCGTAATCAAGAGCGGTATTATGTACGGGGGACGTTCACGAGGGAGAATCTGGATTTTTCGGAAGATATCCTGCATTTTGCGGACCTTGGATTTAAACAGATGTCCATGGAACCGGTTGTAGGAGAGGAATCCGACGTTTACGCCATCCGGGAAGGCGATCTTCCGGTTATCATGGAAGAGTATGATAAGCTTGCGAAGATTATGATCGAGCGGGAAAAGTCAGGAAAAGGTTTTCATTTTTTTCATTTTATGATAGACTTAGAAGGCGGACCGTGTGTGGCGAAGCGTTTGTCAGGATGTGGTTCCGGGACAGAATATCTGGCTGTGACGCCATGGGGGGACTTGTATCCCTGTCATCAGTTTGTCGGTCAGGAAGAATTTCTTATGGGTAATGTGGATGTGGGGATTATAAAGCCGGAGATTGCGGATGAGTTCCGGAGTTGCAATGTCTATACGAAGGAAAAGTGCAGGAAGTGCTTTGCGAAGTTCTATTGCAGCGGCGGCTGTATGGCGAATGCATATCATTTCCACGGCACGCTCCACGATGCCTATGATATCGGATGCGAGATGCAGAGGAAGCGCGTGGAGTGCGCGATCATGATAAAGGCAGCCTTATCTTAAAAGGTTTATATCAGACAATGAGAAAGGAAGAGAAACATGAAGAAAAACAGAGGTATACTCAGTCTTGTGCTGACGGCGGTCCTGATTGTATTCTTAGGGTTCACTACGGTAGTAGGAATCGGTGGGAAACATTCCGGAGCAGCGAAGAACATTAAGTTGGGTCTGGATCTGGCAGGCGGCGTCAGTATTACCTATCAGGTCAAAGACAAGAATCCCACAGAGAGTGAGATGAGTGATACTATCTACAAGCTGCAGAGGCGTGTGGAGCAGTACAGTACGGAAGCAACTGTATATCAGGAGGGTAACGACAGGATCAATATCGAAATCCCAGGCGTGACCAATGCCAATGAGATCTTAGACGAGCTTGGCAAGCCTGGTTCGCTGGAATTTCAGACAGAAGACGGCGCTACGGTGATCACTGGTTCTGATGTCAGTACGGCAACTGCGAGATCCGGACAGGATAAAATGGGTAATACGGAATATTCTGTGGAGCTGAGTCTGAACGATGAGGGAAAAGAGAAATTTGCAAAGGCGACGGAAGCGAATGTGGGAAAGACGATTGCCATTATTTATGACGGTGAGACAATCAGTGATCCGGTGGTAAATCAGGCGATTCCAGATGGTATAGCTTATATCACGGGTAATTTTACTTTTGAGGAAGCAGAGAATCTTGCCTCTACCATCCGCATTGGAGGTCTGAAGTTAGAGCTTGAGGAGCTGCGGTCTAATGTAGTGGGCGCGCAGCTTGGAGAGCAGGCGATCAGCACCAGTCTGAAAGCAGGCGCGATCGGTCTTGCGATCGTATTCCTGTTTATGATATTCGTGTATTATCTGCCGGGCCTTGCGTCTTCTCTGGCATTGATCATCTACACAGAGCTTGTGATGGTGATCTTGAATGCATTTGAGGTTACGCTGACGCTGCCGGGTATTGCGGGTATTATCCTTAGTATCGGTATGGCAGTGGATGCCAACGTCATTATATTTGCCCGCGTGAAGGAAGAGATCGCTCTTGGAAAGAGTGTCAGAAATTCTCTGAAGAGCGGATTCCAGAAGGCGATGTCCGCAATCGTGGACGGCAACGTGACAACGCTTATTGCGGCGGCAGTTCTTTGGCTTAAGGGGTCGGGATCGGTAAAGGGCTTTGCGCAGACGTTGGCAATCGGTATTATTGTATCGATGTTTACGGCACTTGTAATTACGCGTCTGATTATATTCTCATTCTACTCAGTAGGATTGAGAAGCGAGAAGTTATATTACCATAAGACGAAGGAGAGAAAATCTATTGATTTCCTCAGTAAGAGAAATATTTGCTTTGTAGTATCGCTGGCTGTGATTGTTCTCGGATTCGTGTTTATGGGCGTGAATGGATCAAAGGGGCAGGGAGCTTTTGAGTATAGTCTTGAGTTCGAGGGCGGAACCTCTACGACAGTTCCGTTTGATAAGGATTATACGATAGAGGAGATTGATGAGCAGATCGTTCCGGTCGTAGAGAAAGTGACCGGGGATAATAACGTACAGACACAGAAGGTTGCGGGAAGCAAGCAGGTTATTATCAAGACAAGGACGCTTGAGCTTGACCAGCGTGAGGCGCTGAATAAAGCTTTGGCAGACGGGTTCGGCGTAAAGCAGGAGGAGATCACGGCTGAGAATATCAGCTCTACGGTTAGCAATGAGATGCGCCGTGATGCGATCATTGCGGTTATCATTGCGACATTGTGCATGCTTCTTTACATTTGGTTCCGGTTTAAGGATATCCGTTTTGCGACCAGTGCGGTTGTGGCGCTCCTTCATGACGTATTAGTAGTGCTTGCGTTCTATGCCGCGGCAAGAGTGTCGGTAGGTAATACGTTTATTGCATGTATGCTTACAATTGTAGGTTACTCTATCAATGCGACGATCGTTATCTTCGACAGGATTCGTGAGGAACTCCACTATAAGACGAGGACAACCGATCTTAAGGAACTTGTAAATAAGAGTATCACACAGACGCTGACGAGAAGTATCTATACCTCATTGACAACGTTTGTAATGGTAGCAGTACTCTTTATCATGGGCGTAAGCTCTATCAAGGAATTTGCGCTGCCGCTCATGGTAGGTATCATATGCGGCGGATATTCTTCGGTATGTATCACAGGCGCTTTGTGGTATGTGATGAAGACGAAGCTGGCGAAGAAGTAAGGATAAGGAAATGAGACATAGACAGCCATTGCCGTCCGGTGCGTGTACCAGTGCATCGGGACGGCAGTGGCTGTTTCCCATATAGATTCTAGTATCGCTGAGACAGAGTAAAACTGATGGGAGGGAATCAGAATGGAACAGTGGATGTTGTTAAGGAAGGGTGCGGAGTTTGACAGGATTGCGAAAAAGTTTCACATTAGTCCCCGGCTGGCGTGTCTGATACGCAACAGAGACGTGATAGGGGATGAGGCTATAGAGCAGTATCTGAACGGAGGGATATCGAAGCTTTCGGACGGATATCTTATGAAGGATATGGAAAAATCAATCAGCATCCTAAAGGAAAAGATAGAAAATCATAAAAAGATCCGTGTGATAGGGGATTATGATATTGACGGAGTAAATGCCACGTATATTCTTTTGGAAGGATTGGAAAAGCTTGGGGCGGAGGTAGACAGTGATATTCCCGACCGGATGAAGGACGGCTACGGGCTGAATATGGATCTTATTGAGCGCGCGGTTAAAGACGGAGCAGATACGATCATCACCTGTGATAACGGAATAGCGGCAAAGGAAGAGATTGCTTATGCGAAAAGTCTTGGTATGACGGTGATTGTGACAGATCATCATGAAGTACCTTTTGAGGAGTCAGAAGGAGAAAAGTATTACATACTGCCTCCGGCGGATGCGGTCATTGATCCGAAGCAGGCAGACTGCAGTTATCCATTTAAGGGCTTGTGCGGCGCGGCCGTTGCCTATCAATTGATGGTGAAGCTTATAGGGGTTTTTGGGCGCAGCCCGGATGAGCTCTCGTATCTGATTGAAAATGTGGCGATCGCTACAGTGGGCGATGTGATGGATCTGACAGGTGAAAATCGTATCTTTGTAAAAGAAGGACTTTTAAGGCTTCGGAATACAAAGAATCCGGGGCTTAAGGCGCTGATCGAATGTACAGGACTTGACAGAAACCATATCGGTTCTTATCATATCGGTTTTGTGATCGGCCCCTGTCTGAACGCGGGAGGAAGGCTTGATACGGCAAAACGGGCCCTTGCTCTCCTTCGGGCAAAAACAGAGCAGGAGGCGAAAGTACTGGCGGAGGACTTAAAGGCATTGAACGACAGCAGAAAGGATATGACAGCAAAGGCGGTAGAACAGGCGGCAGAGCTTGTGGAAAATCAGCCGGAGGGGAAGGATAAGGTGCTGCTTCTCTATCTTCCGGACTGCCATGAAAGTCTTGCGGGCATTGTGGCGGGAAGGATCAGAGAGCGTTATTGGAAGCCGGTATTCATACTGACAGACGCAGCGCAGGGTGTAAAAGGCTCGGGCCGTTCTATCGAGGCATATCACATGTACGAAGGACTGAATCGGTGTAAAGAGCTTCTTGACAAGTATGGCGGACATAAGCTGGCTGCAGGTCTGTCTCTAAAAAAAGAGAACATCGCGCCGCTTCGCCGGATGCTGAATGAATTCTGTACGCTGACAGAGCAGGATATGGCGGAAAAAGTGTCGATAGATATGGAGCTGCCTTTTTCCTGTGTGACAGAAAAGCTAGTCTCGGAGCTGGAACTTTTAGAACCCTTTGGCAAAGGGAACACGAAGCCTGTATTCGCGGCGAGGAATGTTTTTGTTTTAGAAGGGCGCATTCTTGGGAAGAATCATAATGTACTGAAGCTAAGAGTGAGGGACAGTGCAGATACTTCTATTGAGGCGATGTTCTTTGGAGATATAGACAGATTTTTTGGATATCTGGAAGAAAGATTCGGTGCAGGGGCAGGAAAACGGGTGCTTGGCGGGCGTGCGGACGGGATGAAGATTTCCGTAACTTATTATCCGGGAATCAATAAATATCAGGGAAGAAGGAGTCCGCAGATCGTAATTACTCATTATAGATAAGAAAACAAGCTGTTTTTTCTGATTTTTTGGGATTTTTGCGCGATAGAAATATTTGAAAATCATGTCAGAAGATGTTATACTTTAATGTATGAAATTTTGTGTCTAAACAAATTTTAAGGAGAGAAACGGAGAGATCAATTATGAAATCAATCGAGGAATACGTAAGAAGTATACCGGATTTTCCAGAGCCGGGAATTATTTTCAGAGATGTGACAAGTGTGCTGCAGGATGCAGAAGGACTGCATATGGCCGTTGATCTGATGCAGGAAAAGCTTAAGGATGTGGAATTTGATGTGATAGTCGGACCAGAGTCCCGGGGATTTATCTTTGGAGTGCCGATTGCCTATAACATGAATAAACCGTTTATTCCCATCCGTAAGAAAGGAAAGCTCCCCTGTGAGACCGCTTCCATTACCTATGAGCTGGAATACGGTACTGCAGAGATTGAGATTCATAAAGATGCCGTTAAAAAGGGGCAAAGAGTCGTTGTAATAGACGATCTGATGGCTACGGGCGGAACGAATGAGGCGATCGTCAAGCTGGTTGAAGGGCTTGGCGGAGAAGTAGTCAAATGTGTATTTTTGATGGAGCTTGCCGGACTTGGGGGAAGAAGACGGCTGTCAGGATATGATGTAGATTCTGTTATCATATATCCGGGGAAGTAGCAGAGTAAGCCGGAGACAGAGTTTGGGATTTGTTATAGTTATGAAAAAAGGAAGGAGGCAGTAATATGTCAGAAAAAAAGACGACGTACGAATCGCTGGATAACCGCATCGCATCAGCTTCTGTTACAAAGGATCTGGCACTTGGGCTGGAGGTTGTGGACGGTCACGCAATCAAAGACGAGAAAGATTACGAGGATCCGGATAAGTTGTACGACATGTTGATTGCCTGCATCCGAAAGTATCACCCTTCTACGGATGTCACTATGATAGCGAAAGCTTATCATCTGGCGAAAAAGGCTCACGGAGAACAGCGGCGCAAATCAGGAGAGCCCTACATCGTCCATCCGCTGTGGGTGGCGATTATTCTTGCCGAACTGGAGATGGATAAAGAGACTATCGCAGCCGGTATGATGCATGATGTGATCGAGGATACGAAGGTCGGGGAAGAGACGTTAAAGAAGGAATTCGGTGAGGATGTCTGCCTGCTGGTGGACGGCGTGACAAAGTTAGGGCAGCTTTCTTATTCTGCGGATAAGCTTGAAGTTCAGGCGGAGAATCTGCGGAAGATGTTCCTCGCAATGGCGAAGGATATCCGTGTTATCATCATAAAGCTTGCGGACCGCCTGCATAATATGCGCACGCTCCAGTTTATGACTCCCGCAAAGCAGAAGGAGAAGGCGAAGGAGACGATGGATATCTATGCTCCTATCGCTCACAGGCTCGGAATCTCTAAGATTAAGACAGAGCTTGACGACCTGTCTTTGAAATATTATGAGCCGGAGGTATTCTTTGACTTAGTAAAGCAGATCAATTCCAGAAAGACAGAGCGGGAGGAGTTTGTTGACCAGATCGTAGAAGACGTATCCGCTCATATGAGAAACTCGGGCATTAAGGCAGAGGTCAGCGGACGCGTGAAGCATTTTTTCAGTATTTATAAGAAAATGGTGAATCAGGATAAGACGATTGATCAGATCTATGATCTGTTTGCTGTGCGGATCATCGTGGAATCGGTGAAGGACTGCTATGCGGCTCTTGGCGTGATCCATGAATTATATACGCCGATTCCGGGACGTTTTAAAGATTATATCGCTATGCCGAAGCCGAATATGTACCAGTCGCTCCACACGACGCTGATGAGTACGGCGGGCCAGAGTACGGCAGGACAGCCATTTGAGATACAGATCCGTACGGATGAGATGCATAAGACGGCAGAGTATGGTATCGCTGCCCATTGGAAATACAAGGAATCTCAGAATGGGAAGAAGAATGTAAAGGTTCAGGAGGAGGAGAAGTTAAGCTGGTTAAGACAGATTTTAGAGTGGCAGCAGGATATGTCAGATAACCGGGAATTTTTAAATCTCCTGAAAGGTGATCTGGATCTGTTTGCGGAGGATGTCTACTGCTTTACCCCGCAGGGAGATGTAAAGAACCTTCCGAATGGCTCTACGCCGATTGATTTTGCTTATGCGATCCACAGCGCTGTCGGTAACAAGATGGTGGGCGCGAGAGTTAATGGGAAGCTTGTGACTATTGATTACAAGATTCAGAACGGAGACAGAATAGAGATCTTAACCTCCCAGAATTCTAAGGGACCAAGCCGCGACTGGCTGAATATTGTCAAGAGTACGCAGGCGAAGAATAAGATCAATCAGTGGTTCAAAAAGCAGTTTAAGGAAGATAACATCGTCAAAGGCAAGGATATGATTGCCTCTTACTGCAGGACGAAGTCTATTAATCCTCAGGATATCCTTCGGACGAAATATATGGAGATCGTTCAGAATAAATACGGGTTCAGAGACTGGGATTCCGTGCTTGCAGCAATCGGACACGGCGGCCTTAAGGAAGGCCAGGTTGTGAACCGTCTTGTGGAGGAATATGGAAAAGAACACAAGCAGGAGATGACGAATGAGGTTGTCTTAGAGAAGGTTGCAGAGGCGGCAAGGAATAAGGTTCATATTGCCAAGTCAAAGAGCGGTATCGTAGTGAAGGGGATCGACGATGTAGCAGTCCGTTTTTCGCGGTGCTGCAATCCGGTTCCAGGAGACGAGATCGTGGGATTTGTTACAAGAGGAAGGGGATTATCCATCCATCGTACAGACTGCGTGAATATGATCCATCTGACAGAGGCGGAGAGAGTGAGGCTTATCGATGCCGAGTGGGAAGGCGGAGTTGCAGAAAAGGCGGGCGGCCAATACCTTGCGGAGATCAAGATGTTTGCTTATGACAAGCAGGGATTTTTGATGGAAGTGACCAAGATCTTTACGGAGAACGGGGTAGATGTGAAGTCTATGAATATCCGTACCAATAAGCAGGGAATGGCAACTATTGAGACGGGATTTATCGTTCATGGCAGATCTGAACTTGAGAAAGTGATCTCTAAGCTCAGACAGCTTGAGGGCGTGATTGATATTGAAAGGACGACGGGTTAAGGATGAAAGTAGAGAGATTTGTAACAGGGATTATCAGCACCAACTGTTATCTTGCAGTAAATGAGGAGACAAAGCAGGCTGTCATCGTGGACCCGGCGGCATGCCCGAAGAAGATGCTGGACTATATAGAAGGGGAGGATCTTAAGATAGAAGCGATTCTTTTGACTCACGGACATTTTGACCATATTATGGGAATCGACGGATTTTTGAAGGAATATCCGGTTCCGGTCTATGTTCATGAGGATGATGAGAAGGTAATGAATGATCCGCGTCTGAATCAGTCTTCCACCTATACGGCGGGCTATACCTTTTCTAGAGCGCAGTATTTAAGAGACAGACAGACCTTAGACCTTGCGGGTTATAAATTTGAAGTGATCCACACGCCGGGCCATACGTGGGGCGGATGTTGCTATTATATTGCATCGGAGAATGTGCTGTTCAGCGGAGATACACTGTTCCAGTGTTCGGTGGGAAGAACGGATTTTGAGACGAGCAGCACATCGGACCTTATGCATTCTGTCAGGGAGAAGCTTATGAAGCTCCCGGATGAGACGCACGTCTATCCCGGACATATGGGAGAGACGATGATCGGATATGAGAGAGAGCATAATCCGTTTATCTGACAGGTGTGTATAAAAGTGTATAAAGTGCAGTTGTGCACGAAGTATGTTACAGACAGAGGTTTTGATGTACAGGGAGATTGGAATATATGATTCAGGTGATATGCAGGGATGAAGCTTATATTTATAATGCGTACCATATGACGAAGGCTTTTTATCCATCCGCGGAGGTTGTTTCGCGGGTAGAGGAAAAAGCCTCTAATTATGTAACGGTAATATTGGACGGGAAAGCTGTGGCTTCAGTGCCGGATGAAAGGGAAAAAGAGCAAAAGCGCCGGATAGATATCATCCTCTACCGTCAGTTGGCCGAACGGACAGGGCGGACTCTTTCATGGGGGATCCTGATGGGAGTGCGCCCTGTCAAACTCGCGGTGAAGAGACTTGATGAAGGGATGACGAAGGAGGAATTTATCCGCTGGTTTGGAGAAAATTATCTGGTGAGCAAGGAAAAATCAGAGCTTGCATGGAATATTGCCGTTAGGGAAAAATCGCTGCTCGATAAGCTGGATGCGAAGGAGGGGTACAGCCTGTATGTGGGAATTCCTTTCTGCCCGACGGTCTGTACTTATTGTTCCTTTAGTTCCGGGGAGTGGTCCTTCTGGAAAGACCGGATTAATGAATATCTGGATGTGCTTTGCAGAGAACTTCGGTTTATAGCGGAGGCATCTGAGGGAAAGCGGCTGAATACCGTCTACGTTGGAGGAGGGACGCCTACGACTCTTAGCGGAGCGCAGCTTGACAGGCTGTTATCCTGTATTGATCTGTATTTCCCAAAGGAGCATCTGCTGGAATATACGGTGGAGGCGGGAAGACCGGACAGTATCACGCGCGAGAAGCTTGCGGTTTTAAAGGAACACGGGATTACGCGGATTTCCATCAATCCTCAGACGATGCAGCAAAAGACGCTTGATGTAATTGGCAGAAAGCATACGGTGGAGGAAGTGAAGGGAGCGCTTTTACTTGCACGGGATATGGGTTTTGATAATATCAACATGGATCTGATCATGGGACTTCCGGGTGAGACCATGGAGGAGGTGAAGGACACGCTGCGGCAGATAGAAGATTTGCCGCCGGATAATCTTACTGTGCATTCCCTCGCGATAAAGCGGGCGGCTAAGATGGAGCGGCAGGATACAAAGAATGCCGGATGTATCGGTCAGATGGTTGAGGAAGCGGCCCGATCGGCAGGAAGGATGGGGATGTCCCCCTACTAT
This sequence comes from Lachnospiraceae bacterium MD308, assembly GCA_010206225.2. Lineage (GTDB taxonomy): Bacteria > Bacillota > Clostridia > Lachnospirales > Lachnospiraceae > MD308. Next base: position 43,555 of record VIQU02000026.1, read on the forward strand.
CTGTACCGCCAGAAGAATATCGCCGGGAATTTTGAAAATGTAGGTTATGCAAAGGCTGAAAAAGCCGGAATATACAATATCCTTATTATGGAGGAGAAACAGACCATTATCGCTGCCGGAGCCGGAAGTGTGTCAAAGCGGGTGTACCCGGACGGGCGGATTGAGAGAAGCGAGAATGTGAAGGATGTTTCCCAATATATCGAGAGAATCGGGGAAATGATTGAGCGTAAAAAGCATCTTTTATGTATTTCCTTATCAGACAGGTAATCCAGTGGTGGATATTTTGCCGGGAGAGAAGTTAAAGATGGCAAAAGCAGATGGAATTGCAGCTGAGGTTTCATTGCCCCTTCCAAACCTCTGCGGAATAGGTGATTTTGATTTGTGCGTGATTAAACTTGTTCCTATATCTGCAAAAATTCACCGTAAGAAAAGCAAAATGACCCGTATTTGATATATAATAGGCAGATGATTATATGTAAGTGCAGGGGTGAAGTGAGAAACTTCACAACCGCACTTATATTTTTTGCAGTATTCCTTTCTCTTCTGATGGTTCTGGGGCTTGCAGCCTGCGGAGATTCCAGAGCTCAGACCGGACAGTCTTCAGCAGAAGAAAATTTGTCGGAAGGCGCCGCAGAGCATATTGCAGACGGACTGAACGCGGATCTTTACGAGATCCTGCCGGAAGAACCATATACGGACACGGACTTTGATTATAATGACAATAACAGCCGCTCGACGATTGAAATGAATGATCCGGATGCCCGCCCGGCGATTTCTGGTTTGATAGCGAACATGGATCAGTATGAGATTGTGTTTATCGGCTAGCCGGTATGGATGCAGTGTGATTGTACAAATACTTTTATTCGTATTACGAAAAATGCTTGACATCTTATATTACGGAAAATATAATGTGGTATGTGGAGGCAGAGAGGAGTGTGACTATGGGAAAAAGAGGGCGTCCAAAATCGGATGTTACAAAAGAGCGTATTGTGACTATAAGGATGTCTGACGCAGAATACCACGCTCTAAAGGAATACTCTGACGAACATCAACAGACGATAACAGAAACGATCAAAACAGGAGTAGACTTATTGTATAAAACCCGTTTATAGACAATCATATTATAACCGGGCGACTGCAGAAATACAGACGATAGAATGAAAAGGAGAATGGTTATGGCATTGAAGAAAAAACCAGTGACAGGCATGAAGGACATGATGCCAAAAGAGATGGAACTCAGGGATTATGTGATTCATCTGATAAAGGAAACTTATAAGACGTTCGGTTTTTTGTCTATGGAGACTCCTTGCGTGGAGCATATCGAGAACCTGTGCAGCAGGCAGGGCGGAGATAATGAAAAGCTGATTTTCAAGATCTTAAAACGGGGCGAGAAATTAAAGCTTCACGATGCAAAAGAGGAAGGGGATTTGGTAGACGGCGGTCTCCGCTATGATCTGACGGTGCCGCTTGCCAGATATTACGCAAATCACGCGAATGAACTTCCCTCGCCGTTCAAGGCGATGCAGATCGGCAATGTGTGGAGAGCGGACCGTCCGCAAAAAGGGCGTTTCCGTCAGTTTATGCAGTGTGACATCGACATACTGGGGGAGGCGGGGAATCTGGCAGAGATTGAATTGATTCTGGCTACCACATCCATGCTTGGAAAGCTTGATTTTAAAAACTTTACCGTCAATATCAATGATCGGAATATCTTAAAGGCAATGGCGGCTTTTTGTGGGTTTAAAGAAGAAGATTATGACGAGGTGTTCATTATCCTTGATAAGATGGACAAGATCGGCGCCGGCAAAGTAGCGGAAGAACTTTCCAGCCTTGGGTATGAGAGGGAAAATGTAGAGCGGTATCTGAATCTTTTTGACGAAGTATCAGAAGACGTGTCCGGAATCCGTTACCTGAAGGAGAAGCTCGGGGATTGTCTGGATGATGAGACGGCTGAGAATATGGAGATGATTATTTCCAGTGTGGAGGCGGCGAAGGATTGTGAATTTCAGATCTGTTTTTCGCCCACGTTGGTAAGAGGGCAGTCTTATTATACGGGTACGATCTTCGAAGTTACAATGGATGATTTCGGCGGCTCTGTGGCAGGGGGCGGACGTTATGATAAGATGATCGGAAGATTTACCGGACAGGATACGCCTGCCTGCGGATTTTCCATCGGATTTGAGCGGATCGTCATGCTTCTTTTGGAAAATGGATACGAAGTGCCGAAAAAAGGCGGGAAAAAGGCATATCTGTTAGATAAGAAACTTTCGAAGGAAGCAGTCTTAAAAGTACTTGCTATGGCAAAACAGGACCGGCAGGATGGAAAACAGGTGCTGATCGTGAATATGAAAAAAAATAAGAAATTCCAGAAAGAACAGCTTATGTCAGAAGGATATGAAGAACTGCAGGAATGCTACGCTGATTAACGAAACGGCAGTTATGAGTATATTTAGACGAGGATATGATCAGATGTGAAAAGGCGGACATGGGTTCAGAAAGTTCTGAATTTTTGTAATCATTAGTAGAGAGAGAATAATCGATAAAGGAGAATAATCAGATGGCAGAGGCGATGAAGGGTTTAAAGAGAACCCACAGATGCGCGGAGCTTACGGCGGCGAATGTGGGGGAGACTGTTACCATTATGGGATGGGTACAGAAAAACAGGAACAAAGGCGGATTGGTATTTGTAGATGTGCGGGATCGTTCCGGTATCATACAGGTGGTATTTGAAGAAGGAAAGTCAGAGGAAGCGCTGCTTGAGAAGGCGGCGAAGCTTCGGGCAGAGTATGTAGTGGCAGTTGTCGGGAAAGTAGAGAAGCGTTCCGGCGCTGTGAATGAGAATCTTTCAACAGGAGAGATTGAGGTGATTCCGTCAGAGCTGCGGATTCTTGCGGAATCTGAGACACCGCCGTTCCCGATTGAGGAGAATTCAAAGACGAAAGAAGAGATCCGTCTGAAATACAGATACTTAGATATCAGGAGACCGGATATGCAGCGGAATCTGATGATGAGGAGCAAGGCGGCGACCCTGATCCGCCAGTTCCTTGCAAAGGAAGGATTTCTCGAGATTGAGACGCCGGTTCTGATTGGCAGCACACCGGAAGGGGCAAGAGATTACCTTGTGCCAAGCCGTATCCATCAGGGGCATTTTTACGCGCTGCCCCAGTCGCCGCAGCTTTTTAAGCAGCTTTTGATGTGTTCGGGGTGCGACAGGTATTTCCAGCTTGCCAAATGTTTCCGTGATGAAGATCTGCGTGCGGACCGTCAGCCGGAATTTACCCAGATTGACATGGAGCTGTCTTTTGTAGATGTGGAAGATGTTATTGATGTGAATGAAAGACTGATGAAAGAGCTGTTTTCTGAAGTGCTTGGCGTGGACGTGCCGCTTCCGATTCCGAGGATGACATGGCAGGAGGCCATGGACCGTTACGGCTCGGATAAGCCGGATATCCGCTTTGGCATGGAGCTTACGGATGTGACAGAGACAGTGTCGGGAAGTGAGTTCGCAGTGTTTAAGGGGGCGATTGAATACGGCGGGACTGTCCGGGGCATCAACGCAAAAGGACAGGGTGCGATGCCGCGTAAAAAGATAGATAAGTTAGTAAGCTTTGCCAAGGATTACGGCGCGAAGGGGCTTGCTTATCTGGCGATTCAGGAGGACGGCACGGTGAAATCTTCCTTCGCGAAATTCATGACAGAGGAAGAGATGAAAGCTTTGATTGCGGCTATGGGCGGAGAAAACGGTGACCTGCTTCTTTTCGCGGCCGATAAGAATAAGGTGGTATGGGCAGTGCTTGGGGCGCTCCGTCTGGAGCTGGCAAAGCAGATGGGGCTGCTTGATCAAGACGAATACAAGTTTTTGTGGGTGACAGAATTCCCGCTGCTTGAGTGGAGCGAGGAGGAAGAACGGTTTGTGGCGATGCACCATCCATTTACTATGCCGATGGAAGAAGACCTTTTGTACATTGACAGCGATCCGGGAAGAGTGCGGGCGAAAGCGTATGATATCGTCCTGAATGGTAATGAGATTGGCGGAGGCAGCGTACGTATTTTCAACCCGGAGATTCAGAGCAAGATGTTCGAGGTTCTCGGATTCACGCCGGAGCAGGCGGAAGAACAGTTCGGATTCCTCCTGACAGCATTTAAGTACGGCGTGCCGCCTCATGCAGGACTTGCTTACGGCCTTGACCGGATCATCATGCTTATGGCAAAGGCAGACAGTATCCGGGATGTCATCGCGTTTCCGAAGATCAAGGACGCTTCTGACCTTATGACAGAGGCGCCGACGGCTGTTGACGAAAAGCAGCTTAAAGAGCTGGGGCTTGAGATTGCGGCAGAAAAATAAGGAACAGAGCAGCAAGAACGGATGGCAAAGGCGGGGTGAAGCTATGGATTTATTAGAATTGATGAAGAAAAGACGGAGTATACGTTCCTATACTTCTGAAGATATTAGCGAGGAGAATTTAGACAAGATTCTTTCAGCAGGGCTTTTATCAGCCTCCGGGCGCGCGATTAGACCGTGGGAACTGATCGTAGTTAGAAATCAGGATACGCTTCGGAAAATGGCGGACAGCCGTGACCATGGAGCGAAGATGCTTGAGGGCGCCAATGCGGCGGTTATAGTGATTGCGGATGAGACAAAGACGGACGTATGGACAGAGGATTGTTCCATCGTGATGGCCAATATGCACTTGATGGCAAGCAGTCTCGGCGTGGGGAGCTGCTGGATACAAGGGCGGCTTAGAAAATCTGCCGGCGGGGACAGCACGGAGGAATATTTAAGGAAGCTGCTTGGATTCCCGGAAAATTATAAACTGGAAGCCACATTGTCGCTTGGAATGCCGGAGAACGTACCGGAGCCGAGAGAAACGGCAAAGGAGCTGTGGAAGAAAGTACACAGGGAAGTGTATTAATTATGAAGAAGATATTTTTAGTGGAGGATGACAGTGCCATCGCAAGGAATCTGTCTTTGCTGCTGCGCTCAGAAGGATTTTCAGTCACTCATGCCCCTACAAAGAGTGCTGCAGCCGAAGTTCTTTCAGAACACAGGTTTGATCTGGCGCTGATTGACATATCCCTGCCGGACGGCAACGGATTTACAGTCTGTACGGAGATCAAAGCCCGGCAGGATATTCCGGTCATCTTCCTGACGGCATCCGGAGATGAATCAAGCGTGGTCACAGGACTAAATATGGGCGCGGATGATTATATCACCAAGCCGTTCCGCCCCAGAGAGCTGGTCGCGCGCATTAAAACAGCTTTGCGGAAATACGGGCGGACATCTTCTGATTTTGAGACCGGCGGTCTGCATGTAGATATGGCGAGCGGAATCGTGAAGAAAAATGGCCGCGAAGTCTTTCTCTCTGCCCTGGAATACCGCCTTCTGCTTGTATTTGTCAGTAACCCGAAAAGTATTATCACAAGAGACAGGCTTTTGGATGAACTGTGGGACGCGGCGGGAGAGTTTGTCACGAATAATACACTGACGGTATATATCAAGCGCCTGCGGGAGAAGATAGAGGATAACCCGGCAGAACCGAAGCTCATCCTGACAGTGCGGGGGATGGGATACCGATTGGGGGTGCAGTATGGGGATGCTTCGGAATAAAGAAATCAGACAGTTCGTTATATGCTTTTTGGTGATAACGGCAGGCATTCTTTATATAGGATACAAGTTCAATCCGGCGGCAGGAATTCTTGCCGCCTTTTCTGCATGCATGTACGGCATTCTTTTTTTCTTGTTTACAAGAGACAGATATAAAAAAATCGCGCAGATTTCAGAAGAGATCGATCAGATACTTCATGATTCAGAAAGGATTTATATTGCGGATTCAGAGGAAGGGGAGCTTTCGATTTTAAAGAGTGAGGTCACGAAGATGACACTTCGGATCCGGGAGCAGAACAGCGCGCTTAAGAGAGAAAAGGAGCGGCTTGCGGAATCTTTGGCGGACATTGCCCATCAGCTTCGGACGCCCCTTACTTCTGCAAATCTGATCTTGTCATTGCTGGAAGATCATCCAAAGGAGGAAGAAAGAAGAGAACTTCTCCGGGAGACAGAGCAGTTATTTTCTCAGATGGATACACTGCTTACCTCACTTCTTAAGCTGTCCCGCTTAGATGCAGGAATTATTATTTTTCGGAAAGAAAAGGTGGAAGTGAAGAGCCTGATCGAAGCAGCCTTGCGTCCTCTGCTGATCCCCATGGAGATACATGAGATTGCGCTTGAGACAGAGCTTCCTGATGAAATATATATCGAGGGAGATTTTGAGTGGCTTTCAGAGGGAATCCGGAATGTGATCAAGAATTGTATGGAAAGTGCGAAAGACGGAGGGTGGATTCGTATTTCATGTCAGGATACGGTACTCTATACAGAGATTACGGTGCATGACAGCGGGAAGGGATTTGAAAAGGAGGAGCTGTCAAAGGTATTTGAGAGATTTTACAGGGGAAAAGATACAAAGACGGCGGGGTATGGTATCGGACTAGCCCTTTGCCGGACGATCATTACCAGACAGGGAGGTACGATCACTGCAAAAAATCATCCGAAAGGCGGGGCATTGTTCGTCATGAGATTTCCCAAGTGACAAAACAGTCACTTTAAAGTCACGGAAATGTAAGTGGAATTGTTTATGATAGAGTCAGTTCCGGAACAAAGGACTTTAGAAAGGAAGGTTTCAACTATGGGATTTTTAAAAATTCATGAACTGTGCAAGGTCTATGGCAGGGGCGAGAATCAGGTTGCTGCATTGGACCATGTTTCACTTGACATTAAAAGAGGGGAGTTTACGGCGATCATCGGAACATCGGGTTCCGGGAAATCTACCCTGCTCCATGCCATCGGCTGTGTGGATGTACCGACGAGCGGTAAGATTTATCTGAACGGACAGGATGTGTATGCTCAGAGCAGTGATAAGCTGGCGATTTTCAGGAGACGGCAGGTTGGTCTGATCTACCAGTTCCACAATCTGATCCCGACTTTAAATGTAGTAGAGAATATCACGCTTCCCATCCTTATGGATAAAAGAAAGGTAAACCAGAAGAGGCTTTCTGAGCTTTTACATCTCTTGGGACTTGAGGAAAGGAAAAACCACCTGCCTAACCAGCTTTCCGGAGGCCAGCAGCAGAGAGTCGCTATCGGGCGTGCGCTGATGAACGCGCCTCAGGTCATGCTTGCGGATGAACCGACAGGGAGCCTTGACAGTAAGAACGGACATGAAATCATAAAACTTTTAAAAGAAAGCAACCGGATCTATGGGCAGACGCTTTTACTTGTTACCCACGATGAGAGCATTGCTTTACAGGCAGACCGCATCATCGGAATTTCCGATGGAAGAGTTGTGCGGGATGAAAAGGTGGTGCGCTCATGAATATTTTTAACAAAGTTGCGTTTGAGGGGCTGAAAAAGAGCAAATCCCGGACATTTGTGACAATCATCGGAGTCATACTTTCCGCCGCTCTTGTCAGCGCAGGGACTACTTTTGGAGTGTCTTTATTAAGCTATATGGTGCACGGGGCGGAAACGAAGACCGGAAGCTGGCATGTGGCGTTTGAGGGTGTGTCTTCTTCATTCGCGAAGGAGCGGATGGAAGACGAAGAAGTAGATAAGGCAGCCGTGACGGAGAATTTTGGCTATGCAAAGCTTGACGGCCTCAAGACTCCTGACAGTCCCTATGTGTATATCGTCGGATATGATGAGGTGGATTTTGATATGCTTCCCGTTCAGTTAACAGTCGGACGTCTTCCTGAAAATGACAGCGAGGTCTTAGTATCAGGCGGAGTGCTGACCAGAGGGGGAGTGAACCTGTCGGAAGGCGATACGCTTGCGCTTTCTGTGGGAGACCGTATAAGGGGCGGCAGAAAGCTTACACAGTCAGATCCGTATCAAGATGGAAAGGAAAAGTTCAGGGCACGGGATAAGAAAACTTATACGGTTGTAGGAATCTGCCAGAAGCCTCCCTATGCGGATTCAGAAGATCCGGGATACACGCTGATCACAAGGGGCAAAAAAGGGGAAGGGGCGGACAGCGCCAATGTGTTTGTAAGTCTTAAAAATCCCCGCAGGGTGAAAGCTTATGCAGGAAGCAGATCAGGGGGAGAAGCATATGTTCTGAATGATAATGTACTGCGTTTTATGGGAACTTCGGGAAGCGATGTGTTTAATCTGCTTTTATATATGGTCGGCGGTATTGCGGCAGCCATTATTATGGTCAGCTCTGTATTTTTGATCCGCAACGCATTCAATATCTCGCTGAATGAGCGCACCCGTCAGTTTGGAATTCTTATGTCAGTGGGGGCTACGAAAAAACAGCTTCAAAATTCCGTATTATTTGAGGGGGTGTGTATTGGGGCAGCAGGAATTCCGGCAGGTATCCTTTTGGGAATCGCAGGTACGAAGGCGGTGCTCTATGCAGTGGCGGAAAAATTTGAAGGGATACTTTACAGCGGAGTATCCTTGAAAATGGTCCTGTCTCTGCCCGCGGTTTTGGCGGCGGTTTTTATCAGCTTCCTGACCATCCTGATATCCGCTTATTTGCCTGCCAGAAAGGCAGCAAGGATGCCAGTCATGGAATGCATCCGACAGACGAATGAAGTGAAAACAGAAGGGAAAGATGTAAGGACCGGAAGGCTTACAGGGCGTTTTTTTGGCCTTCCGGGCATGCTCGCCATGAAAAACTTCAAGCGGAACAAAAGACGGTACAGAAGTATCATTCTTTCGCTGGCTTTAAGTATAGTGATTTTCATTGCCACGAACAGCTTTGTTATAGAGCTCAAACAGGCATCGGAGGCGGCGGTTGTGTTCACCACCCACAACGTGACGTTTTCCTCAAATGACATGCCGGATGAAGAGTTGTTTAAAATACGGGATCGGGTGAGGACAACAGAAGGCATAACAGATATTTTTTATCAGATGTCCGTCAACTGCCATACCGCGGTGCAGACAGATCAGATGACGGATGAATTAAAAGAGGCCATGAAGATTCCGGAAGGAAAAAAAGTAACTGATCTATCGCTAGTGTTTCAGATCATAGATGACGATGCTTATAAAAAACTTGCGAAGGAAGCGAAGATTACAGAAAAAACCGACGGGGACAATGTAAGGCTTTTAGCAGTGGCAAAGATTTTTAAAGAGACAAATCGTATGAGGAAAGTGAATGAATTCCCGGATATGTTTCGGAATCAAAAAGAAGATATCACGATAACACTGCCGGCAGAAAATGCGTCTGAGACCGGCACAAAAAAAGCCGGAGAATCGAAGGTCAGCCTCCAGTTTGCGGAAGTGCTCATGCCGGATACCCTGCCTGTGTTAAAGAGTGAGGATGCCGGGGAAGAGGCGCCTTATGTATTTTCAGTGCTGGCGCCCTACTCTTTGAAGGATAAGCTGATCACGCCGGATACGCATATAACGGTTAAGGGGCTGTCAGTGAATTCCGGCAAAGCATCGAAGACAGAAAACAACATCAGGACAATGATGACGGATTCTGGAATGAATTACAGATACCTGCTTGTTAATATGGATAGTATGGCAGAGCAGAACAATAATATGATCTTTATAGCAAATGTGTTCTGCTATGTTTTTATTGCCATCATCTCTTTGATTGCCGTTGCCAATGTGTTTAACACGATATCTACCAACATTAAGCTGAGACGCCGTGAACTTGCTATGCTGCGGTCCGTGGGGATGTCAGAGAGGTCGTTCCAGAAGATGATGAATTTTGAATGTATCCTCTATGGACTCCGCGCTCTTATGTGGGGAATTCCCGTATCGCTCTTAGCGGCAGGAGGAATCTATCAGGTCATGCAGTTTGGGGCGGATAATATTGATTTTGTGATTCCCTGGGCGTGCATTGCAATCAGTATATTCAGTGTGTTTTTTATCGTGTTCATTACGATGATGTATTCCATCAGCAAGATAAAAAAGGAAAATATTATTGATGCGCTCAGAGATGATATGACGTAAATAAATCGCCGCAATTCCAGACAGGATTGCGGTGATTTTAAAGTTTGCATAAAAACTGGTTGATATTATCAGTCGAAAATAGTATATTGAAGGGAGATGAAGCAAGAAAAATCAGGGACAGGGAATCGGTATGGAACTTATTTTGACTTGTATGTTATGGGAGTGATGATATGAGAAAAGGATTTTTTAAGCTTACAATGAAAATGTTATTGCTTTGTATCTGTACTGCGTTGCTTTTCTATATACGGGGAGCAGCGGCAGAAGGGGACGGAGAAGAACAGCAGACAGGTCAGGGGACTGATGCGGACCAGCAGTCCGGCCGGAAAACAGGAGCAGACCGACAGGCAGCGCAGCAGGCAGAATTAAGACAGCGCGAGGCTTTAGAGCACGAAAGAGCAGCGCGTCTTGGCGAAGAACAACGTGAAAGAGGGAGAAGAATTACCGAAGAGAAGGAAGCAGCAGCAAGGCAGATAGCAAAAGAGGAGGAGGAAAGAATAAGGCCGGTTGAGACAACAGAGCAAAAGAGGACAGCGCAGCTCGGCGATGAACAGAGGAAAAGAGGAAGGCAGATTACCGAGGATCAGGAAAGAACGGCAAGACAGATAGAGCAGAGAGCTCAGGCATGGATACAGAAAAGACAGACACAATAGTAGACTGAATATTTTGCTCAAATAAGACAATTAAAAGTAATTAACAAAAAAATTAAATAATATATTGACAAAACTGGAGCTATGTGATAATCTATATTTAACAAATAACAAGAGCGACTTACAAGACAGACGCGAGCTGTAAGTAAGAAGATGTTATTTCAGTCGGCACAGGTGTTGAGAAGGGATTCCTGAAAAAGCGCGCAAAGTATCAGGAATCAGAAAAATTTATGAAAGGCAGGTACAGACCACCAAAAGTTTGAATTTATTAAAAAATCGGGTAAGTGCTTGAAGTGACTTAAGAGGACTTGCACCAGAGCGAAAGAGGTAAAATGAATGATTGAAAGTTCTGTGTAAAGGCGGGTATTGATGAGAAATTAATACCCGTCTTTACTGGTGTTTATATTTTGAAACTGATAAATTATAATTGACGTTCTATGTTCCTGTATTATATAATAAATTAGATTTGTGGCTTTCCATTATATGACAGTGGAATTTTTATATTTTTACATCTTAAGGCGGCGAAAGAGTCTATCTATATTCGGACCTGATGCTTTGCCACAGGCATGTCCGTTTGGTTTGCTGTTTGTGGAAATAATAAAGAAAGAGAGGTCTCATGATGAAACAATTTTTTGGAATGAGTCTGTGCGGGGAATTGCAGGAGGCGGTCCGCGGGTTGGACAGACCGCAATTTATTATGCTGCTTTCTAATAAAGATCAGTTTGAAGCGCATGTGAAGGAATTGGAGAGGATTTTCCCGGGAGTGCCGAGTATTGGCTGCATCGGTATGAGCTATGACACGAAGATAGTGGAACATGGAGTTGGTGTAATTGCTTTTCTGAATGGTGTTCAGGCCGCGGCGAACGTACTGGAGCAGGTATCTGTTATGCCGGTTAAGTATATTGAGAGACTTAAGCGGGATGTACAGTCGGTCGGCGCTTCACAGAACGATACGGTGTGCATTGATTTTTGCACCGGGAATGATGCGTGTGTGCTGACTACTATCAATACAGTATTGAAGCACAAGAAAATTTCGCTGGTAGGCGGAACAGGAGATGCAGGGAAAGTATCGGCCAATGGCAAAGTGTATGAGGATGCGGTAGTATACGGGCTGGTGAAGAATCTGAGCGGTAAAGTGAAGGCATATAAAGAGAACATTTATCATCGGCTGGAGAATTATCAGTTTATTGCTTCACGGACAGAAAAGGCCAATTACGTCATCGGCGCGCTCAATGACCGTCCGGCGAAACAGGTATATCAGGATATCCTGAAGGTGTCAGAACAGGATATTACAACTCAGACCTTTAAGAATCCATTTGGGAAGATTAATGGGGATGATATTTGTATCATATCAATCAAAGAAGTGAAAGGCGATGCACTGACTTGTTTCAGGCAGGTGAATGATTCGGATGTTCTTGTGATGCTCGAGCTTGGAGATTACAAGGCAGTGGTAAGACAGACGATTCAGCAGATACAGAATGATTTCCAAAGGATTTCGGCAGTGTTTTCCGTAAATTGCCTATTCCGGTATCTTTTATTTACTCAGAATAATTATATGCAGGAATATCTGGACGATATGAGTGCGCTGGGGAACCATGCGGGATTTGTGGGATATGGAGAGCATTACAATAATCGATTTGTGAATCAGTCTATGACTTGCGTAGTATTTGAGTAAAGGTGGTAGAAATATGTCATTTTGGAATAAAGATAAGCGGGAAGTAACAATAGAAAAGCCCGGAGAAGAAAAAAGCCTGGGTCCGGTATTGCATGTAATGGACAGCCTGAAGGATTATCATACGGAGCTTGTGCAGAAAGAGGTGGATTCTTTAAGAGAACTGAGTAAGATTGGCAGCTCTTTCAGAGATGTACTTGATGAGACGGAGGATTTTCATCAACAGCTGGAGGATTTCGGCGATCATTTTGCAGGGATTGAGCAGGTGTCGGGAGGATTTTCGACAGTGAAGGAGACGATTTCCAAATCAGTGGACCACGCGCAGAACGGAGTCGAGGAGCTTAAGAACAGTTCGCAGCAGGTGGAGGCTTATTTTGACGAGATGGGGAGTACTTTCGGCTCTTTGCAGGAGGCGGTAGTGAAGATTAAGAGATGTACCAGCAAGATTATTAAGATTGCGGAACAGACGAATATTCTGGCGCTGAATGCGTCTGTTGAGGCGGCGCGCGCCGGAGAGCAGGGAAAAGGCTTTGCAGTTGTGGCGGTAGAAGTAAAGAAGCTTGCAGATGAGATCAAGAATCTGACCGAGGAGGTAGATTCCGGGATTAATGAGGTAGAGAATGGCGCGGACCAGCTTAACAACAGTATCGTGACATCTCAGAAGGCGCTAGGAGAGAGTATTGGCAAAGTAAATGAGACGTATGATATGTTTGATGAGATCACTCAGTCTGCGGAAGGTGCAACATCTGTACATATGGAGATTTCCGGTGTGATTGATGAATCAAGGATTGCTCTTGATCAGTTGTGCGGATTCTTCGATCAGATAAAGGATCGGTATCAGGATGTGATTCAGCATATTGAGCGGGCAGGAGGTCTGGGAACGACAAAGAGCGCCATGTTTGAGGACATTGATAATATGATGTCGCAGATTCCGCCGATCATTCATGAGCACACATCGAAAGAGCGCTGAAAATCATAAAAAATGTGTTAAAAAAATTGAAAAAAACTATTGACAAATGAGAAACTGTGTAGTATATTATTTATTGTTCTAAGGAACGCGAATAAGGAATGCGACAGTGGCTCAGTTGGTAGAGTACGACCTTGCCAAGGTCGGGGTCGCGGGTTCGAACCCCGTCTGTCGCTCTGTGAAACACCGTAGAAAGGGGCTTTCTAGAATATTATCTGGCAAGTGTAATCAAAGGTGTAATCATTAAAATGGATACTAACATAATTTCCTGAATTGAGGATATTTAGAGAATTATGTTAGTATCCATTTTTATTCACCATAATTATACTTAAAAAATATAATATAGGCTCTCGGAATTTTGAGCCTACCGACTAAGATTCACCAGTCGGATGAACCTTGAAAAGTAAATATTATCCAGAAGAGATATGACAAGTAATAAATGACGAAAAAATGGCGCACTTTCATAGACCTTGTGCCCGACATGGTTTATAATGGTATTGCTTATGAAGTTAAGCGGTTTGCTCAAAGAGATCTTTTAGCAGGGATGACTTTGGCAACGCCCACGCATCAAGATGTTGACACATCATGATGGCAAACAGGCGGCAGTACCACATCATGGATGAACGGTATCTGCCGTCTTCTAATTTATAGTCCATTTTTTCCCGTTTGTTACAGCGCTCAGCAGATGTTCTTGCATTATATTCCAGCTTCCATTCAGCACTATCACGAGGCGGATTGTTAAACAGCCTTGGATTGTCTTTTAAAACAAGATGAACATTCCTGCCATACTTAGCATCGGAACAAGGGTCTTCGCAGGTGCATTGCACAGTACCGCCTTTGCAGGTGATTTTGGGGCAGCGATATTTGATTCGTCCCTTTTTCGGCTCAACAGCAGCCTGCTTCATAGGGAACCCTTTAGGGCATAATGGAATCCCATCTTTGTTTATGGTGATGTCATCCTTATAAACAGGAGGGCGTCCGCATTTCCGGTTCAGGTCTATAAAAGGAGTTATGCCATTGGCTTTACAGTAATCGTAATAAGGCATAGCATCGTGGGCTGAGTCGAGAAGGAGTTTTTTAACGGCAGCATCCGTTTCATGGAAAACCAGTTATATAGGAATCCGTGGGAGTCATGCCGGGAGGCAGGACTTAAAAAAGGGAAAACCGGGAGATCATTTTCAGAGTCAGCTGCGGTCAGCATGTATAAGTCATATCCGAAGTAATAACGGTTACGGTGGGAGTCCCATCCGATGTCACAGTCCGGCTGATGATAGATGCGGTTACACTTGCAATCGCGGATTCCTTTTTCTATACATTTGCAGGTTCGTGTTTTTCGTTCCCGTGCGGCCGTGTAAACAGGCGTACCATCTCYGGCTAAAACAAGTTCTTTCAGAGATAGTAGGTTTTGTTCGGCAGAAGTCTGAAGAAAAAAAGTATGGAAGATTTCCYAAAGTCTTACACAGGGAGCCATGTCAGAAGGAGGGGTTTCCTCAAACCTGCGAAATAAATCTTCGACAGTTACTTTTTCAACAGGGGCAGCCTTCTCTGCGTTGCCCTTTGGCTTTTGAGGTTTTTCTTTCGGCGGATGAACAGCATTGGAAAGATTTTTATCATCGGATAGCCAAAGGCGTCTGTGGAAGTCATAGAAAGTGCCGACACCAGGGGTATCACCTCCTCAAACCTGCGAAATAAATCTTCGACAGTTACTTTTTCAACAGGGGCAGCCTTCTCTGCGTTGCCCTTTGGCTTTTGAGGTTTTTCTTTCGGCGGATGAACAGCATTGGAAAGATTTTTATCATCGGATAGCCAAAGGCGYCTGTGGAAGTCATAGAAAGTGCCGACACCAGGGGTATCACCTACAGTAAAGCCAGAAATAATGGCATGAAGGTTGTTCTCTTTTAGGTCAGAAGCAAATCTTGTATAAGAGGTTAATTTAAATTCAACAGAAACAAGAATAGCACGCAGCATATCGGAAGGGAGTCTTGGTTCAGGACCAAAGACGGAGTACCGGTCTTGCATGAGAAGATCAATACTAGATAAATCCAAAGCCCAGAATTTTTCGAGGATCTGCCAGGTTGATGAAGAGAGAGAAGTCGGAGCATTAGGATAATATTTATGAAGTTGAGTCAGAACATGGTTCTGATAGGCGGAATGACCGCCAACATTAATAGGTTTCAATGAAACACACCTCCAAATCAAAAAGTCTGACCGGCGCTGCCGGAATAATATACCTTGTTAATCAAGAGGCGCGAAGCGCCGCATTTTTAGGGGCATATGTCAAGTATTTTTTTGAAAAAAGGTGGAGAAAAAATAAAAAAGGAATCTCAAAAGCCAGATAAATAAAGGCTTAAAGATTCCGAGAGTCTATTAAAAATGTTAGGAGAAATTATCAAACTTTTGTAAGAGGTGAATGTGGTGAGAAAATGAATGTTATACTTACTGATGGTAACACTGGCTCTGTCTGTTGCGGGATGCAGGAAGAATAGTGAGACGGAAAAAAAAGAGCTCCTGTCAGGGAGG
>VIQU02000027.1 GCA_010206225.2 Lachnospiraceae bacterium MD308
TTGACACCCTGAAGATGGCCGGACGTTTAGACCATATATACGCTTATCTCGCCCTATATTATTCCGAAAAGAAGGATGCGCAGAAAAGCGTATATTACTGCACCCTGTCTCTGCGGGTTGATAAATATCAGGAAACTCCCCTCTCCTGTCTTCTGGAACTTTTAAAAGATGACAGAAACACGGAAGCGGCGCAGGCATATGCTTTCCTTGGGAAGATCTATGATATTGACAGCCTGAAAGATAAGCTTTTTATTTTAAAGTTGGCAATAAAAACAGGTTACAAGGAACTGGAGGAATTTGCACGAAATGTCATGTCGGAAGAAGAGCTTGCAGCCTTGAACTCTGAAAAAGAGCAGTCGTTGTCTGAAAAATGGGAAGAGTTAAGTAGAGCTTATCCGCAAATTCTCATAAGAAACCGGACGGACCGAAATTTTCTTTATCTTATAGACGAGCTTTGGAATACAGCCAAAGAAAAACTCTATGAAAAGGCCCTGATCAGCAAGCTTGCTGATATACTCAAGGAACACCATAAAGACGTTGTCGCATTGTACAGTCAGCTTGGAGATTACCGTTCCAGACAATGCCTGTATGGGCTTCTAGAGATGTGGCTGCACCGTGAGAACCGTATCATATCATTAGCAAGAGAAAGCGGACTGGAATTCTGGGATATGGATATCATCCCGACCGCGGAAGGAATGACATGTGCAGATATAGGAGAACATTTGGTAGAATCCATGAAGGGTTTTCTCTATACTTATGAAGATACCTATAAGAAGATTTACTGCTTTGCGCAGGACGGGCCGAAAGAGGAAATAGAGGAGACGGAGAAAGCCCTTTCTGGTTATAGAGATGTATCCTTTGGCAAGGTCGGACTTTCGGAACTGAAACTGGATCAGTCAGTGACGGAAAAGCTGGATTTTATCAGAATAGATGTGTCCGAGGATCTTCTGGGAATCCTTCAGGGCTGTCAGGGACACATCATGAAGGAGAAACTGAAGCTTGCTGTGTGCCTTGACAGTGATTGTAATCATCTGTGGCAGGTGCCAAAGCTTTTGATGGAGTGGAATCCTAAATATCGGTTCTATCTGCGTTATTACGGCAAAAAAATGATACCGGATAGGGTGGTTTTGTTTGCGGTATGAATATTAATGGAGAAAGCATCACGAATACTGAATTTATCTGAGTAAAACTGTCAATGATCAGAGAAAGATTGAAAAGAAAACACCCTGTAGGAAGAATTTTCCCTGCAGGGTGTTGATTAGTCTAACATAATGCGGTCAATTTTATCTCAGGTAACTTTAATTACCTGACCGCTTCGATTTATTTTTCCTTTTTATAAAGTATTCAGATAATTCATCAATACAGACGGTATATTCGCGCAGGCGGCCTGAACGGATACCGCTCCGATATTCTGCGCCACCATCGGCATTCCATACACGACACAGGATTCCTTATCCTGCCCGATCGTATATGCCCCGGCTTTATGCATGTCAAGTAGTCCATAAGCGCCGTCCTGTCCCATACCTGTAAGAATAATTCCCACTGCGCCAGCCTTAGCTACCTGTGCTACAGACCGGAAAAGCACATCCACGGAAGGACGATGTCCGCTGACTTTTTCGTCGGGATAGATACGTACCGTATAATGTCCGCCGAGACGAACGACCTTCATCTGGCATTCGCCCCCCGGAGCGATCAGTACAAGACCTCTGCGGACCACATCGCCGTTAACGGCTTCCTTGACTTCCATCTTACATAAGCGGTTCAGACGCTGTGCATACATATTAGTAAAACCTTCTGGCATATGCTGAGTGATCACCATGCCCGGTATGTCAGCAGGAAGCTGCTCTAACACCTGTAAAGTTGCTTCGGTCCCACCGGTAGAAGCGCCTAGAGCAATGATCAGATCATTGAGCTTCAGGCTTCGATTTGTCAGTTTCGGAGCGGCGATAGAAGAAAGTACAGGCTTTTTGATCGAAATCGCCGGCGATGCGGGAGCGCTTTCTTTTTTGACAGCAGAGCTTCCGCGGAACACTCTTGGAAGCTTAACCGTTGCGTTAGAAGCGATATTGATCTTGGAAGCTAGATTTTGTATAAAGAGACGAGTGCTGTAATTCCGGCTCATATCCGGCTTTTTGACAAAATCAACAGCGCCGTTTGACAGAGCGTCAAACACGCTTACATTTAACGAAGATACCAAAATTACGGGAAGGAGGTGCTTAGGAAGCAGCTCCTTCAAAAAATCAATTCCATTCGTTCTGGGCATCTCTACATCGAGGGTTATGATGTCCGGTTTTGCAATAGGAATCTTTCTCATGGCTTCTGCGGCATTCATTGCATAACCGACTATCTCGATATTGCTGTCCGCTTCAGGAAGTCCCTTAGAGAGAAAATTCACAAATACAAGCGAATCATCTACAATTAATACTTTAATTTTTTTGTTTGCCATTCATTCGCACCTTCTTTTTAGTATTGCAGTCCGGCTACTCTTTGCGGTAGGCCGATGGCATAAGATAATGATAAGGCGTTGTTGCCTTATTTAGACTTTCGGAATGACCGATGAACAGATAACCGCCTGGTACAGTTGCATTATAAAAACGCTGTACAAGAGCATCCTTTGTCTGCTGATCAAAATATATCATTACGTTGCGGCAAAAAATCACATCAAACTTTAATCTAAAGCGGATGGGATCCATCAAATTGAAAGTTCGGAAAATCACGTTTTTCTTTAGGATGTCTGCTACCTGATAAACACCGGGTTCGGAAGTCCGTTTAAAATATTTTTGCTTCCACGCGACTGGAATCGCACTCAGGGATTCTTCGTCATAAATTCCTTCAGAAGCAGCTTTTAAAGCGTTTTGTGAAATGTCGGTGGCAAGAACACGGGTATCCCAGTTGCCTGCCTTGCCGCCGAAATATTCTTTCAGAATCATAGAAAGAGTATAAGGTTCCTGACCGGAAGAACACCCTGCGCTCCAGATACTTAAGACATGATCACGCTTCGTTCTCTCAAGATATGGAAGAACCGTATCTCTGAAATAATCAAAGTGGGCAGATTCTCTTAAAAAAAAGGTATAGTTCGTTGTTAACTTATTAAGCATGAGTTCAATATCCTGCGGGTTTTTCTGTGACAGGATATGATCGATATATTCGGAGAAAGAAGAATACCCCATAGATGTAACGGTATTGGATAGTCTTCCGACGATCAACTGCCGCTTCTGTGACAGATCAATTCCGTAGCGGCTCTTAATAAATGTTATGAGTTTCCGAAAATCATTCTCGTTAAGTGTTAACATGCTGTTACTCCTTACTTCTATATTTTGTCCATGTCCATCCGTTACTGCCGAATCAATTCTTCACAGTCAAGGAAAAGGACAACAGAACCATCTTCTCTTGAAATCATAGAAGAGGTCAGCTCCTGCTGGTTCTGCGTCGGGATAGGAGCAATCCTGTCTAAATCAATATCCAGTACCTGAGTCACGGAATCTACTACAATACCTACAGAAATATCATTAATTTCAAGAATAATGATGCAGGTTGTAGCTGTGTAATCCTGCGGCATCTTACCCATGCGGAGCCGGATATCTATGATGGGGATCGTCTGACCGCGCAGATTAATAATTCCTTTGATATAGTCCGGCACCATCGGCAGCGTACAGATCATGTAGCTGGAAATAATCTCTATTACATAATCTGTGCTGACGCCGAAAGTAATATTGTCGGATACGAAAGTAAGAAAACGCTGAACGTTCTTAGGGCTATGCGCATCTTCCTCGACTTTATTTTCAACGATATCAATTGTTTCTGCCATGTTGTTACCTCCTTATCTATCTCTAAAATATTCCCCGCGCAGCTTCATATACATGAGCTATGTCAAGGATAATACTAATGTTTCCATCTCCAAGAATCGTACATCCGCTGATACCAGAATCTTTAATATGGAATTGCTGCAGGTACGGCGGAAGAGGCTTCACAACAACCTGATGCTCCCCGATCAGCTTATCTACAAACAGACAATAGGATCTGTCGCTCGCTTCTACCCACATCAGGATACCGTCATCAATCTTTGTGCAGGCATCTGGAATACTGTAGAGCTCATGAGCGCGCACGATCGGATAGAAAGCGTCCATGCAGCGGATCATCTCATGTCCCGCCGGGTCAAGAACGATATCATCTTCTGTTGCCTTAAAGGACTGACGGATATTGGAAATCGGCACAGTGAAGATAGAATTGCCCACGGAGATCTCCATGCCGTCCGCGATTGCTAAAGTAAGCGGGATCTTTAAAGTCGTACAGCTTCCCTTGCCTAATTCGCTTGTGATGCTTACTACTCCTCCGATAGCTTCTACATTCTTTTTTACAACATCAAGTCCAACTCCACGGCCCGAATATTCGGTTACCTCCGTATTAGTGGAGAAGCCGGGTGTCATCAGGAGCATTAGGATTTCTTTCTGAGAATAATCGGACTCCGGTTTGGTAAGGATTCCATTGCGCGCAGCTTTTGCTAAGATAGCTTCTGTATCCATACCGCGGCCGTCATCGGATACGGAGATAATAACCTCGCTTCCGGTGTGGGTGGCGGAAAGGATAACCTCTCCCTGCGGATCCTTGCCGGCAGCAATACGGTCTTCTACATTCTCCTCAATTCCGTGGTCGATGGCGTTACGGACGATATGCATCAAAGGATCTCCGATGCCGTCAACGATAGTCTTATCTACTTCCGTATTCTCTCCAATGATAGTAAGACGCACATCCCTGTTCAGATTCTTCTTCATATCCCGCACGATTCGGTTCATCTTCTGGAATACGCCGGATACGGATACCATCCTGAGGGACATAGATATATCCTGAAGATCATCCGTTAATTTGCGGAGCTGCCGTGCGGATTTGTTAAAGTTATCAAGGTTCAGGCCCTGAAGATCCGGAGAAGAGGTAACCATTGATTCGGTGATAACAATCTCTCCTACGAGAGCCATCAAAGCGTCAAGCTTCGACAGATTGACACTGATAAGATCCTGCTTGACAGCGCCGTGCGGAGCTGCCGTCTCTTTTTTCTTTGAAGGGGCAGGAGTTTCGGGCTTACTTTTTGGAGCAGCGGAAACGGCCGGTGAAGCAGGATCATGAACAATGCTTTCCGCTTTGGCCTCCGGTTCGCTCTGGTCGGATTCAGAAGTTTCTTCGTTCTCCAACATCTCATAAGACCGGATATTCTGTGATTCTCCAACGACTGTAGCCGCTTTTTTTAGATCCTCCTCGGAATAGACGCCGACATAGAAACCGTCAGCAACGATCTTTTCCGCACTTCCGGGATTAGAGTCAACGTCATTCGGGTAGTAAGTAAATTTAAGCTCTCTTTCCTGAAGAGCATTCACGATCATAAATGCACGCAGATTTTCCATGCCGCATCCATCTTCAAAATAGACATGAATAAAATATGGAACGTGATCTGCTGTGTCAGGAAGAGGCAGGGCAGCTTTGGGGCTGTCCGTATTTGTGCCGGCTGCAGAAGCCGTACTCGCGACAGCAGAAGAATCCTCGGATTCTCCCGAAATCTTTTTAAGCAGTCCGTTAATTTCAGAAACAAAACTGTCGATATTAGTCTCGAGCGGTTCATTATTCTCAACCTTTTCAATCTCCGAGCGAAGCTTGTCGGTTGACTTGAACATCAGATTAAAAAGTTCGCTCTTATGCGTCTGATCCAGAGAATCAATGCCGTTTTCACGAATATAGAAGAAAAGATCTTCTATATGATGTGCAATTTCCATAAGACAATTAAACTCAAGCATTGCAGAAGAACCTTTAATCGTGTGCATACTGCGGAAAATTTCGTTAACATCGTCCTCGGAAAAATCTCCGGTTTTTTCGGCGTTAATCAGGAGTTCGTCCAACCCGTCAAGCAGGGAGTTAGTTTCAAAGAGATAAGTCTCTAACAAGCCTTCCATAGAAGCATCCATAGTGTTCGCACCACCTTATCTTATAATAAATTTATCTTAAAATATTGCCAACAGAGAGTTAGATGTGTTACTCTAATGTCAACACATTTTATTAACATATATATCGACCGCAAATCGAAAAAATTAATAGAAAAATAGTAGTAGGTGAAAAAATGTCGAATATTTTGAGAGTCACAACTCCGATGGCAGGGAATTATGACAACATGTCACAGCCGAGAGCCGATATGAACAACCGTGAAGATCCGCGCATACAGGGTCCGGTGGTTCCCAACAAGGTTGTTCGTGCAGATGCAAGGAGTGATTCTGCCGCGGAGGAACAGAATGTAGGATTAAAATTCCAATATCAGTCTAATTTTGAGGGTTTTATCTCTCAGATGAAATCGGAAGGGGTAATGACCGAGGAGTTTGCCACTGTCCTTTTTGAACAGTTGAGTAATCAGGTGAAAGCAGGGCTTTCGGAAGGCTCGGCGCAGGAGATCGCGCAGTTTCTTGAGATGATTCAGGTGGATCCGCAGAATATGCTTGCCTTTTTGAAGGAGCAGGGGGATGGCGCCGTCCGTTTTCAGGGAGCATTTTTTTCATTGCTGCGTCAGGTGATGAACGAGACGAACAATGTGGAACTCAGGGCCGGGATATTGGATTTTATGAAGCGCTATACAGATATGGCGGAAGGAAAGCACATCCTTAAGGAGATAGAGCAGACCATAAAAGAATTAAAGAGCGGTATGCTTCAGAG
Source organism: Lachnospiraceae bacterium MD308 (assembly GCA_010206225.2). Lineage (GTDB taxonomy): Bacteria > Bacillota > Clostridia > Lachnospirales > Lachnospiraceae > MD308. The sequence goes on from VIQU02000027.1 coordinate 6,688, forward strand.
CGGACGGGAAAAGATGGAAGAGATGGAGCAGCAGCTGAAGTTCGGCGGCAATGCCGGGCCGGGAAGTACGCAGGAGAATGCCGCGCTGATAAAAGGAAAGATGCTGCCCTATCTGAATAAATACATCGGAGGCACTCATGACCGCGGCAATGTGCGTGAAGGTGCGGCTTTTTTAGCGGCTCTTACGGCGCGTTATGAGAACGGTGATGCGGCGAGAGTTCTTGAACGGTTTGAACAGCTGATGGAATACTCAGCTATGCAGAAGTATTTTAAGGGATTTGAAACGCAGAGCCTTCTGAAAGTGTTGGAATCTACTGATTTTGAGAAAATGATCGGAAAGAATAAATGGAAGAAAGGCTTTGTGTCCATGATTCAGAATGGGATGCAGCAGGGAGCGAATATAGAACAGAAGCAGGTATTTAAGAATATGATGACTTCTATTCTACTGAATGAGAGCGTGTACATGCCGGTGCTCCACATGATGTTTCCGATGCAGGTGAACGGCAACCTGACATTCGCAGAGATGTGGGTGGATCCGGATGCGGGAAAGAATTCGGGTGAGAATGAAAATGAGCGGGTTATACAGGGATTGGTGAAGTTTGATATTCAGGAATTGGGATTTTTTGATTTGTTTTTTGTGTATCAGGATAAAAATGTAAATATGCAGCTTAATTATCCGGACAGTCTTAAAGATAAGGAAAAGGAAATCCGAAATAAAGTTGCAGAGGTACTTGCGGAGAATGGGCTTACCGGAAAGGAGTTGTTTTTCGGGAGCAGCAAGGAGTCTATAGCGATTTCAGAAGCATTTCCGCAGATATTTGAAAGGAAGAATTCGATCAATGTCAAGATTTAACGATGTGCTGAACAAGAAGGCAGTTGCACTGTCTTATGACGAAAACAAGAACGCGGCACCGATTATCGTGGCCTCGGGAATGGGATACATAGCAGAGAAGATGGTAGAAGTGGCAAGGGAGTCCGGAGTTCCGGTCTATGAGGATAATTCTCTTGCTACGATGCTGACGCAGCTTAATCTGGGAGCGGAGATACCGACAGAATTGTATCAGGCGATCATTGATATTTATATCTATTTCCTGAATTATGTTCCGGGAAAGAAAGAAGAAACGACTGCCGGAGAGACAGAAGAAAGAGAGGGCTCCGAAGCAGAGACGGCAGAAGATGTATCGGAAGCGGCGGAAGCCAAACCGGAGACAGAAGAATCTTCTGCCCCGTAAAAGAAAGGGCAGAAGAAAGGGATTTCGTCATTAATCAAGCGCAGAAATCCATCTGCGGTGGATGAGATCCTGACGGAATACATAATTGCGGATCTGTGATTCGGCACGGGAAGGGAGATGTACAAACCGGCAGCCATATCCGATGAGTTCGGTATCTTTTGCTGCTGAACCGATAATTTTTCGCAGATGGCGATGCTCCTGCAGGCGAAGGATTTCCGCTTGAAGAGTGAGAGAAGGCAAATCCGGATCGGAAAAAAAGAAGGACACAATATCGCCGATAGAGAACTTCTGACGGCTTGTAATAAATATTCCTCCTGCGCTTATATTCCATACTCTGGCTTCAATGTTTGAAAGCGCTCCATCGTGGGTTTTCGCTGAGAGCGCGACGGGAATATTGACGGGAACCTTGATATCATTGCGCCGCTGCAGCACAGAGAGCTGTTCATGAGCCGTGCACCGTGTAAAATAATATTCGCCGCTTGAAGCCCGCTTTGATTTCTTGAATTCGGTGAGTTCGCAGGAATATGTAACCAGCCCTTTCGCTGAGTCAAAAAAAGTGACATGGGCTTCTGTGAGTGAAAGATCAGCGTTGCTCTTTGTTACAATGAGGGTGGCTGAATCTTCGCTGATATGGGATACGGCAGCATCGCATAAATAGATATCTTCTACGGTATAAAGAACTGCCTGTTTGCATTCTGTGAGAAACATAATCATTGCCCCTTTCAAATATGTGTGATATTCTATTATCATACCGTGTAAATATAGAAAATACAAGGGAATTTTAGATAGAAGAATAAGAAAAATAAGAAGAGTAAGAAAAATAAGATATGGAGGTAGAAAATATGGACATAAGTCAGATGTATCAGCTTCTGGGACTGTTTTCGGGTTCAGGGAGCGGCTATGGCCTTTATGGGAACTATGGTCTTTCGGGTGTTGGCGGTTTGTACGGAACTGGAAATATATACGGCGCCGGTCAGGACACTTTTGGCCAGATTCTTAAAAATACGGCGTCAGTCAATACTTCCGGCGGGATATCGACGCCGATGGATGCCATATTTGAGGAGGCATCAAAAGAAACCGGGGTAGATATCCGCCTTTTAAAAGCAGTTGGGAAAGCTGAGTCGAATTTCAGGGCTTCGGCTACGTCGAGATGCGGCGCTATGGGCGTGATGCAGCTTATGCCCGGAACGGCAAAGAGCCTTGGAGTTACAGATGCATATGATGCAAGGCAGAATATTATGGCAGGTTCTAAGTATCTGGCAAAGCTTTTGGATAAATATGACGGAGATACGAAGCTGGCGCTTGCTGCCTATAATGCGGGAAGCGGTAATGTTGCGAAATACGGGGGGATTCCTCCGTTTAAAGAGACGCAGAATTATGTGAAACGTGTGTTGGAGTATGCAGGCGAGGATTTTAACACGAATCAAATGGCAAGTATGTCCCCGTCAAATGGCGGCATTCAAAATCAGGCGCAGACGGTGGGCGCTGTCTACGATTCGGAATACGGAGATATTTCCAAGATGATGGTTCAGATGATGCAGCTCCAGATGCAGCAAAAGCTTCAGAGTATTCTGGACTTTGGAGAAGATGACAATGGCAGTACTTTTTTGTAAAATATCTGTCTGTAAATTGTTTGTGAACGGCCTGTGAAATATATGGAAAAATAGCTTGCCATATTGACAAATAAAAGAAAAAGTAATATATTTTATTAGTGTATTTTTGGCATTTTAGGACATCTAAGGCAACGGATATGATGAAAGTAATGATTTGATTGCTGCATTATAATAGTATAAGTAAGAAGAGACACAGATAAGGAATGGTGAAAGATGATGAATCAAATTTTTGGAAACGGTATTCTCGTTTCGGAAAAATCGCTTGATTTTTTGTGGAAGAAACAGGCGGTTACTGCCGGAAATATTGCCAATGTTGACACACCGGGATACAAGGCGAAGTATGTGACGTTCGAAGATATGTATCGGGCAAAGCTTAAAGGTGCGTCGGGAGACCGTGCCGCAGTAAGGCGGGCGGCTGATTCCGCGACATGGCTGGTAGAAGAATCGGATACGGAAACTGCGCGTATGGATGGCAATAATGTAGTTGCGGATGCGGAGATGTCGGAGCTTACAAGAGCAGCTCTGCAGTATCAGTATGCAATTCAGTCTGTGAACAGTGAGATATCAAGACTGTCTACAGTAATTAAGGGACAGTAGAAAGAAAAAGAATCTGTTATATTTTAAGGAGGACAAAGAGTCATGGCAACAGAGTTTATTACGCCAATCCAGCCGCTAAAATTCGGCACTGGCGGAATCAAATCTACGAATTCAGTCATAGAGGAAGGAACAGCCTTGTTTAAGGATGTTTTTGCGGATGCGATACAGAATGTAAAGGATACACAAAAGAATCTGGAAGATAAGCAGTATCTTTTGGCAACAGGGCAGATTGATGATGCGCACACGGTTCCGATAGCGGCGGCAGAAGCGAAACTGTCTGTGGATCTGCTTGTGGAACTGCGTAATAAGGCGGTAGATGCATATAATGAGCTGATGCGGATTTCTTTATAAGATTAATTATAGATTATAGATGGGACAGACTGACGAATGAAAGAGAAGCTGAATGCAGTAAAAGAATATCTTGCAAACCTGAGCAGGAAGACGAAGATAATAGCTATAGCTGTACTTGCGGCGATTATTGTCGGTGCGATCATAATCACTGTGTGGCTGAACCGTAAGGACTATGTAACGCTTTATACGGATGTAACAGAGGAGGAGACTACGGAGATTCTGGCAAAGCTGCAGGAGATGAATGTTCAGTATACCTCTGACGGATCAGGCAATATCAAGGTGCCGACCGATGTGGTGGATTCGACCCGTGCGCAGCTCGCGCAGGAGGGCTATCCGAAGAGTGGTTTTACATATGACGTATTTACGAATAATGCGAGCGGCATGACCACTGACATGGAGAAGCAGACATACAAATTATATGACTTGCAGAACCGTATAGGAGCCACTGTACGGCTTTTCGACGGTGTGAAGGATGCGAAAGTGACGATTGCCCTTGGAGAGGAGAGCAAATATGTGCTGTCGGATTCGGAGGATGATTCCGCCGGTGCGAGTGCTTCTGTTGTTGCTATAATGAAAGACGGCGGATCGCCGACATCCAAACAGGCGGTAGGAATCCAGAGACTGGTCGCTCAGAGCGTTCCGGGGATGAAACTGGAGAACGTGACGGTTCTGGATGGGAATGGAGTTATCGTGTCTGATTCTGAGGACGGTAACTATTCAGGCAGTGAAGAAGGTCAGGAGATAGCGAGACTGATTGAGTCACAGCTTGCCCAGAAGGTAGTCCATGTATTGGAACCGTTTTATGGGGAAGACAATATCAGGGTGTCTGCCAAGGGTACTGTGAATACGGAAAAGATCATCCGGGAGTCTACGACGTATACGACTCCGGAGAAGATCAATGAAGAAGACAAGACAGGAATTCTTAGCAAGGATACCGGTTCTAGAGAAAGCGGCGGGGACGCTGCGGGGGCTAACGGAGTCGTGGGGACAGAGACGAACTCTGATATCTCGCAGTATACGGCCAATGCCAATCAGAATGGAAATGGATATACAAGTGAGAGCTGGACGAGAGATTATCTGGTGAACCAGATCAAGGAGCAAGGGGAGATTGATCCGGGAGTTCTGCAGGATGTGACAGTGTCTGTTGCGATCAACGGCAGGACACTAGGCGATCTTACTACGAATAAATTACAGGAATTGGTAGGAAATGCTGTCGGCATCGCTCCTGAGGACAGGATAGATAAGATTGCAATTGCCAATGCGCCGTTCTACGAAGATACTGATACGAAGAACAGAAGTGCAATGGAAGTGATAACAGAGGCGATTAAAGATAATCTGTTATTTGTGATCATTGGAGTGATCGTATTGCTTCTGCTGCTTGCAGCGCTGTTTATCGTACTTAGAAAGCGCAAGAAGAAGCAGGAAGAAGCGGAAGAGGAGATGTTGGAAGAGACTCTGACGGAACTTCCGGAAGGCGAAGGTATAGAAGAGGGAGCAGAAACAGAAGAGGAAGAAGAATTGTTGACGCCGGAACTCTTGAATATACAGAACGAGAGAAGTCAGGAGCTGCGTGAGAGAGTAAGGGCATTCGCGGAAGAGAATCCGGAGCTTTCGGCTCAGATGCTTAAGAACTGGCTGCGCGGAGGTGATGAGGATGGCAATTGATGTAAATGGAACGCTGATGCCGGAGCAGAAGGCTGCGGCGGTTGTAATTGCACTTGGAACTGATAAAGCCTCAAAATTATTCAAATATTTAAGTAATGAGGATGCGGAAAAGCTGGCGCTGGAGGTGGCGAAGCTTGGCCATCTCGAAGCCGAGCAGACAGAGCAGGTACTTGATGAATTTTATAAGACTTGTCTGACGCAGAAAGTTGTGACAGACGGAGGATTGGAGTATGCCAGAGCTGTTCTGGAAAAGGCGTATGGAGAGGATGCGGCGACAGAACTTCTGCAGAAGGTATCCAAATATCTCAAGAACCGTTCCTTTGATTTTATCGAGAAGGCGGATGTGAAGAACCTGTTTTCCATTCTGCAGCATGAGAGAGCACAGACAATCGCCTTGGTGCTTTCTTATGTGGAATCCGACAAGGCGGCAGCGGTCATTGCGGAATTACCGGAGCAGAAGAGGATTCAGGTTGTAAGAAGTATTGCCATGATGGACAGTGCTTCGCCGGAAGCGATCAAGATTGTCGAGCAGCAGCTTAGAAGCAGATTTGATAACGTTCTCACTACCGACTTCACAAGTATCGGTGGTATTGATTACATTGCGGATGTTATGAATCATATGGACAGAAGCAACGAGAAGTTCATCTTCGACGAGATGGGCAAGGACGATCCGGAACTTACAGAAGAGATCAGGAAGAAGATGTTCGTATTCGAAGATATCCTTACGATGGACAACAGGTCTATCCAGCGTTTCATCAGAGACTGCGACATGAAGGATGTTGTGTACTCATTGAAAGGCGCGGGAGAGGAGATTCTTGCGGCATTCTATTCCAATATGTCCAGCCGTATGGCAGAACAGGTCAGATCCGATCTGGAGGTTACAGTCAATGTAAAGCTGCGTGACGTCGAAGAAGCACAGTCACGTATCGTTGGTGTTATCAGAAAGCTAGAGGAAGAAGGCGAGCTGGTAATCAATAAGGGCGGAAAGGACGAGATTATTGTATAGAGTAGTGAAGACGTCGCAGGCTCTGGACGATATACAGAGTTCTTTTGAATATCCGCTGCTTGATGTGAAAAAAGAGATTAAGGATATTCTGAAAACAGAGCAGACGGCAGAAGAGACTTCTGATGTTCCGGAAGAGACGGAGGAAGACCGGCGGGCGGCAGAATTTCAGCGCAAAATGGATGAGATGATGGCGCAGGCGGAAAAAGTTCTGGAGGAAGCAAGGGACGTAGCAGAGAAGATGAAACAGGATGCTTACGATGAGGGCTTTGAAGCAGGCAGGAAGTCAGGTTATGATAAAGGATTTCAGGAAGGCGAAGCGCAGGGATTGGCCGATTACCAGAAAAAGATGGCAGAGCTTGAGGATATGCTTGCGGCAAGTATTTTGGATGTGGAGTCTGTGAAGGAAAAGACGTTGGAAAAGCATATGGATGATTTGAAAGAAATCTCTCTGGCAATCGGTGAAAAGATTGTTCGTACCAGTCTGCGTTCCAATGTAAGAGTCATCGAAAGGATGATTCTTGCAGCTACAGAAAAATTGAAAAAAAGTGCATGGGCAAGGATCTATATCGGCGCTACACAGGAGATGGGTAAAGATATCAATGCAGATCCGAGATTTTTACAGGAGCTGAGCAACCTGTCCGACTCTGTAAAGATTATAATCATGGAGGATGAGGAGACGGGCACCTGTATTGTCGAGCGTCCGGATGAGATCATAGATGTAAGTGTCAGCACGCAGCTTGAGAATATTCGCGAGATTATGAATAATGCAAGATTATAAAGGAGCTTAAAAATATGCTGAAAGAACTGCCGGGAAGGATTTTGAATGCCGAGACAGTCAGTTATATCGGGAAGATAGAAAATATAACCGGAATGTCTATGCAGGCATCCGGCAGCAACACAAGTATCGGCGACATCGTGCTTATATATAATGAGCAGCAGAAAAAAGAAATTCCGGCAGAAGTTGTAGGATTTCGTGATGACAAGGTACAATTGATGGCATATGAGAATATTAATGGTATTGGTTCAGACAGTTATGTGAGGAATACCAGAAAGCGGTTAAAGATTCCTGTGGGTGAGTTTTTAAGGGGCAGGATCATTGATGCGCTGGGGCATCCGATTGATAATAAAGGAACATTTGAATCGAACAGATATTATTATGTAGAGAGTTCAAACATTAATCCGCTTGACAGACCGCCGATTCAGGAACCGTTGGAATTCGGTGTGAAAGCGATTGATGGACTGAATATGATCGGTAAGGGGCAGCGTATCGGTATATTTGCCGGAAGCGGCGTGGGCAAAAGTACATTAATGGGTATGATTGCCCGGAACGTAAAGGCGGATATCAACGTGATTGCCCTTGTAGGAGAGCGTGGCAGGGAGGTTCTGGAATTTGTAGAGCGTGATCTGGGGCCGGAAGGTATGAAGCGGTCGGTACTTGTGGTAGCCACTTCTGATCAGCCGGCAATGCTTAGGATGAAATGTCCGATGGTAGCAACTACGATTGCAGAATATTTTAAAGATCAGGGGAAGGATGTCCTTTTGATGATGGATTCTTTGACACGTTTTGCCATGGCGCAGAGAGAGATAGGGCTGGCAACCGGAGAGCCGCCGATTGCCAGAGGATATACACCTTCTATCTATGCGGAGTTTCCAAAACTCCTTGAAAGGAGCGGGAATTTCGATAGTGGTTCTATTACCGGGGTTTATACTGTATTAGTAGAAGGAGATGATACGAACGAGCCAATCGCGGATACTGTCCGTGGTATTTTAGATGGGCATATTGTATTGAGCAGAAAGCTCGCGAACTCCAATCATTATCCGGCAATAGATATTAATGCGAGTATTTCCCGTCTGATGTCGACGGTCGCGACGCCAGAACATAAAAAATTAGCGGGGAAACTTAGAGATTTGTACAGTTTGTATACGCAGAATGAGGATTTGATCTCAATCGGAGCTTATAAGTCGGGAACAAATCCAGAACTGGATTATGCGATATCTAAGATTAAGCAGATTAACCAGTTCCTTATGCAGAATGTTGAAGAACCGTTTTCTATAGAAAAGACGGTAGAGACTTTGCAGAAAATGTTTGACAAATAATGACACTGGGGGAAATTAAGGTGAAAAAATTCGCTTTTGCACTTGATAAAGTACTTAGCTATAAGCGTCAATATGAAAACAGCATCCGTAATGAACATGCGGCGATCATGCATGAGATCAGACTTCAGGAGGAAATGTTCCAAGAACTTAGCGATAAGGATGTAGAGATCAGGGAACAGATGAAAAGGGAACAGGAAGAAGGCTGTCAAATACTTAGGATACATACGTATGAGAATTATCTGGAATACCTTAAGGGTGAGATGTTTAGGGTAAATCAGCGGATCAAGTCTCTTAAAAATCGGGAAGAGAAGAAGCGTAAAGAGCTGATTGCAGCAAAAACTGATACAACTTCGCTTGATAAGCTGAAGGAGAAAAAATTGAAAGAATATGGTAAAGAACTTCAGAAGGAACAAGAACAGCTCGTGGAAGAATTTGTTAATCATGGGCTTATTATTGCGCGATAGTAATTTCTGCTTTGCAGATTGCTATAAAATGTTATATAATAGAGAAGCCACATTAACAATTTGGCTTTTCAGGAAAAGAAAGGAGGTAAAAGACATGGTGGGTAATCTTATGGACGTAGTAAAAGGAACAGGCGGTTCAAAGGTTTCTCAGGCACAAAAGAGCAAAAAGTCATCTTCTAAGGATAAGCCGGACTTTGGTCAGGCGCTGACAGACGCGGCGGGAGCGGCGAATGCACAGGCGGAATGCCAGACTTATGATGAGAAGGAAACTTCTGTGGCGGAAAAAGGTGCAGAAAGTGTTCAGGCAGCGCAGAATAATCCGGAACAGCAGATTATGTCAGGGCAGGAGAGCGTTGAAGAACAGGATGCATTGATGAGCCTTTTGCAGATGGGTGCGGAAGAAAAGACAGCGGATGCGGCTTATATAGGGCAGAGCAGAGCCGGGATGGCACAGAATGCAGAGGAAACGCAGATAGCGGACATTGCACAGACGGCCGGGGCAGGAAAGATACCGGTGGACTCTTTGCAGAGTATTTCTCAGACCGGTGAAGTTCCGGAGATGCCAGAGGAGATGCTTTCGAGTGTACCGGCTGCAAACGGGCAGATGGATTCTGAGATGTCAAAGCAGATGATGTCCGAAGACACAGAAAAGAAGGCTGCAGGTTTTGAAAGCGTACAGGATGACGAGAACAGCGTTATTGATGTTAAAGCGGAAGCAGCATCTGATAAGGCAAGTACATCTTTCCTGCAGTTTCAGAACGTGAATGGCAGCAAAGCGGTTGAGACTCAGGTAGAAGTGACTGAGACTGGTGAGATCAAGCCAGAGTATGCGAATATGCTCAAGGACATGATCGCGAAGCAGATCAGCAATGGAAGGCAGGAATTTGAAATTGCTCTGACACCTAAAAACTTAGGTGCATTATTGGTCAAGGTAGCAGTTGAAGCCGGAGAGACGACAGTATCTATTATCTGTTCTAATGCAAGAACGATGGAGGCGATGTCCAGTAAGGCAACTGAACTTGGCAGGATGCTCGAGACGACTCTTGGAGACAAGATGGAGGTTGTCGTGGAGGACAAGAATGGTCAGGAGTCCAATTTTTATGAAGATGGACGAAACGGCAGCGGCGCGCAGGCTCAGAAGGAAGAACAGGAGCGTAAGCATGAGGAGAACCGCAGAAGAATGGAATTGGAAGCAGGCTCCGTAGATTTTTTGCAGCAGCTTAGATTAGGGCTTGCATAAAGCAAGTAAAAGTATAATATTATGACGGTGAGAAAGGAGATACAGTATGCCAGTAGATGGAATCGGCAATACATTAGCAGCGCAGAGTACGGCGGCTGCCAATTATAACAGGACAGAATCTGCACAGAATACTTCGGCACTCAACTATAAGAGATACAACGCTGTAAGTGACACTCAGGAGCTGACGATGACAGATTTTTATAAGCTTATGGCGGCAGAGATGAAGTATCAGGATCCGGATAATCCGATGGATACATCAGAACTTATGGCGCAGATGGTGCAGTCGAAGATGATCACGGCGATGGCTCAGATGACGTCGACCAGTATAATTACTTATGCAACTTCTATGCTTGGAAAGGAAGTAACGGTTGCGGAGGTAGATGCGCAGGGACGCGGAACCGGGGAGTATACGAAGGGAACTATCACAGGAGTTTCTCTTGCGGGAGAGTCGCCGACAGTCTTTATGGGAGATAAGGAATATAAGATGTCACAGATTATGTCTGTCGGAGATGTGAAGATGCAAGAGGTGCCTGATAAAGAAGATGATAAGACGGAAGGTAACGAGACAGAAGGCAACGAGACAGAGAATGGCAGCACGGAGACGACTGGAGGAGAGTCTGTATAGTGTAGGAGAATGAAACAGTTATTTTAGATGTAAAAGCGGAAAGGCGGTGAAAAGCGATGGGTATTTCAAAGCTTACGAATGTATCGAATATATCAGAATTAAAGCTTTCTCATCAGCTGAATGTACCGGAAAAAACATACTCCGCAAGCTTTGCAGATTCTTTGCAGAAAGAATACAGTAAAAGCGGAATACAGTTTTCAAAACATGCTGCGCAGCGTATGCAGTCCCGCGGTATGGAAATGACACCGGGACTTCTCAGTGATCTGAATCAGGCGATGCAGAGGGCAAGGGATAAAGGCTCGAAGGATGCAGTGCTGATTGGCGACAAGAGTGCTTTTATCGTGAATATACCGAATAATACGATTGTTACGATGATGACTGAGAGAGAAATGAAAGAGAATATTTTTACCAATATCGACAGTGCCGTTTTATTCTAGCCGGACCACGTGTGGAGGCTTGGCGACTCGTCCGAATGACGAAGCCATGACGGTACGCAAGCATAGAAAGAAAGGAAGTATAAACATATGGTCAAATCAATGAATGCAGCAATTGCAGGTCTTAAAGCGCATCAGACAAGATTAGATGTACTTGGCAATAATATTGCAAACGTAAATACATGGGGGTATAAGTCGAGAACGACGAATTTTCAGGATTCTGTATATACGAATATAAAGAATGGGCAGGCAGGTAATGCGACGGTCGGAAACCTTGGAGGTATCAATGCCTCGCAGCTCGGTTATGGTTCGGTTGTAAGTTCTGTCAGCACGAATTTCGGAGCGACAAATGGACAATATACAGGAAATGATCTGGATTGTATGGTCGATGGCACAGGTTTCTTTATTGTAGGTCCGTTTAACAATCCATTTACTACCCCGGCAGCAAGCGGGAATGAAGGTGAATTCGATCTTTCTCAGGGCGGTGCATATTTTTCAAGGGTTGGAATTTTTAGTCCGGATGCCAATGGCTATCTGGTAGATGACAGTGGTAACTATGTATTTGGCTTCGCACCAAGTGGAGAGGTTGATGAGAACGGAAGGGCGATCATGGATCTGACTCAGATGGTTCCGATCAGAATACCGGTAGATCCGGAGAGCCCGAATGGCGAACTGTATTCCATTGTATCCTGGCGCATCGGTCAGGACGGTACGGTTGTAGGAACAGATAAGAATAATAAGGCTCATACAATCGGACAGATTGCCATTGCAAATGTGGAGAATCCGAATGGCCTGAACCAGAAGACAGGTTACTATTACGAGGTAGGACAGAATGCAGGAAGATGTACCGGTATGCGGACGACGGCTGCAACCGGAAATATCAACAGCGGTTTCCTTGAGATGTCCAATACGGATCTTGCATTTGACTTTGCTACGATGATCACGACAGAGCGCGGTTATCAGGCGAACACGAAGATCATTACGGTAACAGATGAGATACTTGAGCAGCTTGTTAATATGAAACGTTAATATATGAAGAATACATAAGCAGTGAAAAAAGGCAGAATGAGGCGGCTGCCGGTTTGACGGCCGCCTCAGAACAGGAGGTTTCGGTTTGATTATATTGACAAAACTGAATGGCGAATACATTACGGTAAACGACAGGCAGATTGAATATATAGATCAGATACCTGAATCGAAGATTACGATGACGAACGGAAGGTATCATATCGTCAGAGAAAGCCCGCAGGAGATCATTGAAAAGGTGGTTCAGTTTAATCGAAAAATTGTGAGCGGGATAAAGGTGGAGGTGTAGATAATTATGGATCCGACAACAATTATAGGAATAGCGGCTGGTTTTGGGTTTATTGTATTCGGTTGTATGTCAGGCGGAAGCCTATCGAATTTTTGGGATCCGGGAAGCGTTCTCATCGTACTTGGAGGAACATTCAGTGCGGTTATCGCGAGTTTTCCTCTTGATAAGTTAAAAAAAATGGGGAAGCATATGACAAAGCTGATCGCAGGCAAGAAGTATCAGCCGGAACCAGTTATTGAAACTATCATTGAATTTGCTCAGATGGCCAGAAAGGACGGTCTCCTTGTGCTGGAAGAAAAAGCGAATGAATTGGAAGACCCGTTTTTTAAAAAGGGAATTCTGTTGGTCGTAGATGCGATGGAAGCAGAAAAAGTGCGCGAGATATTGGAGAATGAAGTTGGCAGCATGATCGAGCGTCATGACGGAGAGGTGGCCATCTATGAGAAGGCATCCAGCTATGCTCCGGCATTTGGTATGATCGGAACGCTGGTCGGGCTGGTTAACATGTTGAAATCAATGGATCTGTCGTCCGGGTCATCCAATAATCTGGGAGCCAGTATGGCGACAGCTCTGGTAACAACTTTCTACGGGTGTATCTTGGCAAACTTGCTTTTTGGACCGATCGCGAAAAAGCTTCGGATCCGTAATGATGAAGAAGTAATCTATAAACAGGTAATTATTGAAGGGGTTGTAGGTATTCAGGCCGGGGATAACCCGAAGGTGTTAAAGGAGAAGCTGGTATCCCTGCTTCACCAGACGAATCAGCAGAAGATTCTGAATGGCGAAGAGGGCGGCGGAAAATCTAAGAAATCTAAAAAATAAGAGTGATATAAGCAGTTGGAGTGGATATAGATGAAAAAGAGAAATAAAGCGCCGGAGGAAGGCTCCTCATGGATGGATACATACGGCGACATGGTTACGCTGCTTTTATGTTTTTTCGTACTGTTATATTCCATATCATCTGTCGATCAGGTGAAGTGGGAAAACCTTGTTAAGAGTTTAAATCCGGATGCGGCGAAAGAAGTATCGCAGCTTGTTACGACAGAGAATCAGCCGGGTGACGATGACGTGCCGGGGAGTACGGATCTCCCAAAGGATACGAACAGAGATGCGATCTATGAAGATGATCTGAACGATCCGAAGGAGAATACGGGCAGAAGTCCGGAGGAACAGCAGGCATTGGATGAACAGTTCGATTCCTTGTACGAAAAGCTTCAGGAACTGAAGGAACTTGCCGATGATGCCACAGAAGTTGAAATTGCTAAAGGAGAAGGCTATACATTTATTACATTTCGTGATAAAGTATTCTTTGACGGTGATGACTGGGTGATGAGGGACGACGGAAAGAAGATGATCGATGTCTTTGCTAAGATTATTAAGCCGTGTGCGAAATCAATAGAGCAGATTCAGATCATTGGTCATACATCACAGGGAAGACCGGATAAGAAGAATAATATCAATACAGACCGAGAGCTGTCGGCTATGCGGAGTGCGGTTGTAACTGCATATCTGCAGAAAAAGAAAGTCATAGCCGCTGACAGACTCTACAGTTCGGCTTTTGGACAGCATCGTCCTATCGCCTCATTTGACACGCCGGAGGATCGGGCAAAGAACCGTAGAGTAGAGCTTTTGATTACCAAGACGGGTAATGTTGAGAATCAGCTTGATAAGTATTATAAGCAAGTATACGGCGAGACTACTACTGAATAGAAGGAAATGTGAATCATTATGTCAGATGTATTATCACAAAGCCAGATAGACATGCTGTTGAATTCCATGAAGGAAGGCAATTCAGGAGCTGCCAAACCGGAAGAGAAGAAAGAAAAAGAATATAAAAAATATGATTTTTACAGCCCGAAGAAGTTCACGAGAGAGCGGCTTAAGATTTTGAAAGGTATTCATGACAATTATTGCAGAATTATCGTGTCGCAGTTGAATGGAATCTTGCGTATGAATTGCGAGATAGAAGTAATCTCCGTAGAGGAACAGCGTTATCATGAGTTTGGAAATTCTATGGGTGAGAATGATGTTATGGTGCTTCTGTATATGAAGCTGCCGGATGATTCAAAAAATCCGCCGATTGTGTTCCATATCAGTCAGCTTCTTGTGACGAATATGATTGACCGGATGTTAGGCGGTGAGGGAGATACAGCGGAGCTTCCGGTGGAATATACTTATACGGATATAGAGCTTGCGCTTTATCAGAAGCTTTTGACATATTTTTCCGGAGCGATTAAAGATTCGTGGAAGAATTATATCAGTCTGTCTGTGGATCACAGAAGGCTGGAGCAGTCGCCCAGTATGTTTCAGGAGATTGGGATGGATGAGACGATAGCGATTATTATGCTGGAGATGAGGATTCCCAATGCGAGCGGTTATATCAGCGTATGTATTCCGGGAAGCCTCTTGACGAATATATTCTCTATTATGGATAAGCGGCGTAATGTTGAAAGTGCTTATGACAATGGTATTGCAAACAGCAGAGAGATCATTATGGAGAAGCTCAAGACTTCAGCGCTCGATATGAGAGTACAGCTTGCTACGGCTAAGTTGGATTTCCGAGATGTCTATAGTCTTAAGGTGGATGATGTGATTGACCTTAACAAGAGCAAGAGTTCGGATGTGCGTGTCTATGTTGGAGGAGAGCCGTGGTATGATGCTAAACTTGGCGTACATAAGAACAGCGTTGCGGTAAAACTGGATCAGCGGATCGAAAAAGAGGAGATTGAACCAGAGACAGAGAAAAAACCTGAAGAGGTGTCGGTAGAGTAAGTACCAGTGGATGACCCCGCTGTTACAATATATAAGTAAAAACAAGGAGAGAGGTGCTGAAATGGCTAAAATAATGGTAGTTGATGACGCAGCATTTATGCGGATGATGGTTAAAAATGCGCTTGCGCAGGGCGGATATACGGATGTAATCGAGGCTGCTGATGGTCAGGAAGCTGTAAAGACATACAGTGAGCAGAAGCCAGAGTTGGTTTTGATGGATATTACAATGCCGAATATGGACGGACTGGAAGCGCTTAAGAAAATTAAGGAATTAGATAGTGATTCACAGGTTGTAATGTGTTCTGCCATGGGACAGGAGAGTATGGTTATCGAGGCGATCAAGTCGGGTGCTAAGGACTTTATTGTAAAACCGTTCAAACCGGAACGGATTCTTAAGACAGTAACCGGCCTCTTGGAAAAATAGGAGGTATAGGCAATGGCTTTTTTAAGTTCATTAGATATCAGTGCATCAGGTATGACTGCACAACGTCTGCGGCTTGATGTCGCAGCGCAGAATATTGCGAATATTGAAACGACAAGAACGGAAGACGGTGGGACTTACCGCAGAAAAGTAGTAAGATTCCAAGCCGAAGAGGAATCTTTTAGTTCTGTACTCCGCCGTACAAGAAACGCAGGACGTTCAGGAGAACGTAACGGCGGAGTGATTGTGACAGAGATTGCCGAGGACGAGACAGATTTAAAGATGGTATATAATCCGGAACATCCGGATGCGGATGCAAATGGCTATGTAGCAATGCCTAATGTAGATTTGATTAAGGAAACTACGGACAGTATGGCGGCAACCCATTCTTATAATGCGAATATTACTGCGTTTAATGCAATTAAGCTTATGGCACAGAGGGCCCTTGAGATTGGACAGTAACAGCATGAGGGGATCCGATGAAGCCGGAAAGAGGGATAAGAAATATGGATACTTACACTTTAAGTAATATGGAAATAGACGCCGTCGGTGAAATCCTTAATATTAGTCTTGGAGCCTCTGCAACCGCTGTTTCAACTATGCTGGACACCAGGGTTGATATTACGACTCCGGTTGTTAAAGTAAAGCATAAGGATGAATTTGAATTTGCAAGTATTGAGCCGGCGGTCGGCGTTCAGATTGGTTACGTGGAAGGGCTTGACGGTAATAATATCATGCTGCTTAAGCGTATTGATGTAAAAGTGATCGTTGAGCTTTTGATGGGAATGGAGATCCCGGACGATCAGTTTGAACTGGATGAGATGAATATCAGTGCAATTTGTGAGGTCATGAATCAGATGATGGGTGCCTCTGCGACAGCATTGTCTGAACTTCTTTCCAGAAGAGTTGATATTTCCACTCCGGTTTCCTTTGAGGTAGAGAGTCCGGAACAGTTTAAGGAAAAATATTTTGCGGAAAATGACCAGATGGTGGTTATCAGATTTAATCTGATGATAGCAGATAAGATGGAGAGTGAATTCCTGAACCTGATGCCGATCAGTCTGGCAAAGGATCTTGTATCAGGGTTCTTTCCTGACGGAGCTGCGCAAGAAGACAGCGCACCGGCACCGGCACCGTCCCCGCAGCCGCAGACGGCTGACAGTTTGGGCGGCGGCGAAAGCAAGATGATGTCGCAGGAAGAAATCGAGAGAATGCTTCAGGGCGGAGCAGGAAGTGTTGCGAGTGAACCGGTTTCGGCACCGGCGCCGACAGCATCAGGCTCTGACGGTGGAGTTATGTCTCAGGAAGCGATTGAGCAAATGCTTAAAGGTACGCAAGGAGACATCCCGGCATCGACAGCACAGCCACAGACCGCGGTGCAGCAACAGCCTGTGCAGCCGCAGACGGCGACGCAGCAGCCCGTGCAGCCCGCGACGCAGCAGCCCGTGCAGCCCGCGCAGTCAATGCAGCAGGCGCCGGTATATGTACAACCGCAGATGGATCCGACACTTATGAACAATATGATGCAGATGATGGATTTGATGCGTCAGTCTCTGGAACAGCAGCAACAGCAGATCCAGCAGCTTAAAGATGCGTCGACGGCTCCGCGGAAACTTAAAGTTCAGGCGGCAGCGCAGCCTAATTTAAGTGACGGAAGTGCATCAAGCGGAATATTAGATGAAAATCTGGATATGATGATGGATGTACCGATGGAGCTTTCTGTTGAGATAGGAAGAACCACGAAGATGGTCAAAGATATTCTGGAGTTAAACAAAGGTTCGCTGGTGGTACTGGATAAGCTTGCCGGTGAGCAGGTCGATCTGTATGTAAATGGACAATGCATTGCCAAAGGGGATGTGGTTGTTGTAGATGACAATTTTGGACTCCGGATCGCTGAGATTGTATAGATAACAGATGAATTAATGAAAAAAGAAAAGAGGAAGACTTTATGCTTCAGTCAGTCATAACAGCAATTGGCACGCTGTTGATCATAGTTGTAATTCTTTTCCTGACATATATATGTACAAAATATATTGGGAACAGGATGAGTCTTGGAGGGTATGGGGGGCAGAATGCCCGCTATATCAGTATCGTAGACCGGGTGTTGGTAGGGCAGGAGTCTTCGGTAGCTCTTGTAAAAGTTTCAGGCAGAATGTTTCTGCTTGGAATTACAGGAGAGAATGTTAATATGCTGACGGAGCTTACAGAGGATGAACTGACAGAGATCCCTGCTCCGGTAAATGGAAATTATGCGGGCACAGCTTTTAAGGATGTAATAGAGCGGCTGAAGGACAGGAAGAAGTAATTATATGGATTTAACAAATAACAATTTAGTAAGCATCAATGGTGAAGAGGTCCCTACTCTGCAAATTCTTCTGATGCTGACGATTTTGATGATTCTGCCATCGCTTCTTATTATGATGACGTCTTTTGTCAGGATTATCATTATTCTTTCTTTTACAAGAAATGCAATAGGAATCCAGCAGACTCCGCCAAATATGGTGTTAGTGGGAATGGCTCTGTTTCTGACGCTGTTTATTATGGATCCGATTATAAAGCAGGTGAATACGGAGGTCTATACTCCATATAAAAATGGCGAGCTTACGCAGACTGAGGTGTTTACCCAGGCGCAGGTGCCGCTTAAGGAGTTTATGCTGAAAAACACAGAGAAAAGTACGCTCAATCTATTTATAGACATGTCGGGACAGGAACTGGAGGGAGAGCCTCAGGACTTGTCTCTTACAGTTATTACTCCGGCATTTATGACAAGTGAGCTGAAGCGAGGGTTTACAGCAGGACTTCTTTTGTATATCCCGTTTCTTTTGTTGGATATCATCGTTTCAAGCACATTGATGTCGATGGGTATGATCATGCTTCCACCGGCAACCATTGCATTGCCGTTTAAAGTGCTTTTATTTGTGTCAGTTGACGGATGGGAATTATTGTTCTCATCAATTGTAAAGAGTTTTAATTAGCGAAGGAAGATGATATTATGATGACTACATCAGAGATTACAGATGTAATGTATCAACTGTTTGTGCTTGCGGTGCAGCTTGCCGGTCCCGTGTTGATTATCAGTATGGTAGTCGGAATCGTTATTTCCATTATTCAGGCTGCGACACAGATTCATGAACAGACGCTGACTTTTCTTCCGAAGCTGGTTGTGATTGGTGTGATTCTGGTGATCAACGGGAGCAATATGCTTAGAGCTATGCAGGACTTTACGAAGCAGATATTTGAGATGATTGCCAGATAGGAGGGAAAATAATGCTGTTTTTTCTTGTTCTTATGAGAATGTCAGGCTTTATTTTTCTGAATCCGGTCTTAGGAAGAAGAAATATTCCGGCTATGCTGAAGACGGGGCTTACGTTTGGGCTTACGATCATTATCTATTCTACAGCACAGGCGCAGGGAGTGACTGTGGACATTGATACAGATTCTTCGCTCGTATTTGGATTTTCATTGTTGAAGGAATTTGTGGTTGGCTATTTGTTTGGCTATGTAATGGTATTATTTGATATGGTGATGACGTTTGCCGGGACTGTAATTGACTTTCAGATTGGAATCTCTATGGCGATGGTATATGATCCGCAGACTGGGGCACAGATAGCATTGTCAGGAAATATTCTTCAGATTTTTTATTTGCTTTTATTCTTTGCAGTAGATGGACATCTCGCGCTTATAAAGATTGTTGCCACTTCGGGCGATGTAGTTCCGTATGGCGCTGCTGTTCTTTCACAGGGGGCGGCGTTGATGATGGTGGATATTTTTGCCCAATGTGTAGTGTTGGCTATAAAACTTTCATTTCCGCTTATTGCCTTTGAATTTATTATGCAGGTAGGAGTCGGAATACTGACAAAGATTACTCCGCAGATCAACCTGTTTGTGTTGAGTATCCAGCTCAAACTTGCAGTCGGATTTGCGTTATTGGTATTTCTAGTCTCACCAATTGGAAGTTATATAGGAAATATGATTGCAACAATGATGAGCACTCTGGAGGATGTCTTAAGAGTAGCGGCTGGATAAAGGATGTGAGAAAAGAATGCCAGGTGGAGATGCCGGTGAAAAAACCGAAAAAGCCACGCCTAAAAAGCGGCGGGATCAACGTAAGGAAGGTAATGTATTCCAGAGCAAAGATGTCATTACGGTTGTTTCACTGTTTGGCTCTTTCTATATGTTGAAGCTGCTGTTTCCGAAGATTTATGAGACAGTCCGTGCATTTATGATAGATTTTATCGGATACGCAGGTACGGTGACAGATACCAGTCAGGGACAGATAGATGAAGTGGCAAGGATGGTTGTCGGGGCAGTTGTTCGGACAATTTTACCACTTCTCTTGATTTCTGTGGTTCTGGCGGTTGTCGCGACAGGGGTACAGACGAAATTTCTTGTTTCGAGTAAAAGTGTCAGGCCTCAGTTAAAGCGTCTAAACCCGATTTCAGGCATAAAAAAATTATTTTCTCTTCAGAATATAATAGAATTGATTAAGAGTATTCTGAAGATCATTATATTGATTGCTGTAATTTATAATATTGTAATAGATGACATGGTTCAGGTAGTGAGGACGATGGATATGGATATCACGATGTCGGGTATATTTATGCTTGATATGGTGATGAAACTGGTTATAAGAATATGTATGGCATTTCTTGTAATCGCCGCACTTGATTTTATGTATCAGTGGTGGGAATACGAGCGAAAACTCAAGATGTCTAAGCAAGAGGTAAAAGAAGAGCATAAACAGTTAGAAGGGAATCCGGAGATTAAAAACCGCATCCGCAATATTCAGATGCAGCGCGCAAGAGAGCGTATGATGCAGTCGGTTCCGGGAGCAGATGTAGTTATTCGTAACCCTACGCATTTCGCGGTCGCGCTTAAATATGACGCAGACCGTTATGGAGCGCCGATTGTTCTTGCAAAAGGTCAGGATGAGCTGGCGCTTAGGATCGTACGGGTTGCCGAAGAGAGTGGTGTTGCTGTAATTGAAAACCCACCGTTAGCCAGAGGAATATATGCTTCTACGAATTTATCACAGGAGATACCGCAGGAATATTATGGTGCGGTAGCGGAAGTTTTGGTTTATGTTTATAAGATGAACAACAAGATGGAGTAAAGCATGAAGAAAATACTGAGTAATGCAGTGACAGTGTTCGTACTTGTCATTGTCCTGCTTTTGATTATTCCTTTAAATCCATTTTTAATGGATATATTGATTATTATAAATATTGCGATTTCTATGGTTGTTCTGATTATCAGCATGAATATCAGGGAACCGCTGGAATTGTCTACATTCCCGTCTCTTTTGCTTGTTACGACATTGTTCCGTCTGGGACTGAATGTATCTTCCACAAGGAACATTCTGACGAATCAGGGACAGTCCGGGCAGGTTATTCAGGCGTTTGGTACATTCGTACTTCGGGGAAATGTTGTTGTCGGTTTCGTAATCTTTTTTATCATCGTATTAGTACAGTTTATTGTTATTACGAAGGGTGCGGAGCGTGTTGCTGAAGTTGCTGCGAGATTTACTCTGGATGCTATGCCAGGTAAGCAGATGGCGATCGATGCGGACTTAAGCGCCGGGCTGATCAATGAAGAAGAAGCGAAGATGAGACGTTCAAAGATTCAGAGAGAATCGGATTTTTACGGTGCTATGGACGGTGCCACGAAGATTGTAAAAGGTGATTCGGTCATGTCCATCGTTATCACTTTTGTCAATCTGATCGGTGGTTTTATTATCGGGATCGTGCAGGCAGGCATGACACTTGAGGATGCACTTTCTGTCTATTCCATTGCGACTGTCGGTGACGGTCTGGTATCCCAGATACCGGCGCTTCTTATTTCCACTGCGACGGGTATGATCGTAACAAGGTCTGTATCCGAAGGAAGTCTGAATGAGGATGTCTCGGGACAGTTTCAGTCACAGCCAAGAGCGATTATGTTCACCGGCGGTGTGCTTGCGGTTCTTATATTGATACCTGGAATGCCGAAACTTCAGCTTGGAGTTTTGTCGGCAGCGCTTTTGATTACAGGATACCGTCTGCAGAATAAGATGAAAGAAGTTGCGGAAGCTGCGGCTGCACAGGAATTAGGTATGCTTGCGGCGCCGGAAGCTGCGTCGGATGAGCCGAGCGAAGAGGAATATTACAGAGATATTAATAATGTCTACGCACTGATCGGCGTAGAACCGATCGAGATGGAATTTGGATATAGCTTGATTCCGCTTGTGGATGAAGGAAGCGGGGGAAAGATGATCAACCGTATCGTTATCTTCCGCAGACAGTACGCACAGGAGATGGGGTTTGTTGTGCCGTCCGTCCGTCTGCGTGACAGCTCCAGCCTGACTACGAATCAATATGTGATTAAGATCAAAGGCGAAGAAGTAGAGCGCGGGGAGATTTTGGTTGACCATTATCTGGCGCTTGAGCCGGATGACCCGATTGGTGAAATTGACGGAATTGAGACAATCGAACCGGCATATGGTATACCGAGTAAATGGATCCTTCCGGAAAATAAAGAGATGGCGGAGATATACGGCTATACGGTTATCGATCCGCTGTCCGTTATGGTAACACATCTGTCGGAGACAATCCGCAGACATGCACATGAGCTTCTTAACAGAGAAGAAGTTGTGAAGCTTGCCGAAAGCTTAAAGCAGCGCGCAGGCAGTCTTGTTGAAGAGGTAGTTCCAGGTATGGTGCCATATGGAACACTTCAGAAAATACTGATCAGTCTTTTAAAAGAAGGAATTCCGATCAAGGATATGGAGACGATCATGGAGACGATTTCTGATGCGGCAACATCAGGGATTGATATGACCACGATAATTGAAAACATCAGAACTGCACTTAAGAGAACGATAACAAGTAAATTCTGCAGAGATGGGCAGATGAGGGTGCTTACATTGGATGCAGATCTTGAGAAAATGATGGTATCGAGCCTGACAAAAGGTGATCAGGGTTATTATATGGCGCTTCCGCCGGATGTCATGCAGAGTGTGGTCATGCAAATCGGTAATGCGGTAAAGAAATTCCATGATTTGTCACAGGAGCCGATCATTCTGACCAGTCAGGTGATCCGAGTGTATGTATATCGGATGCTTGAGCAGTTTTATCCGTCAATCTATGTGCTGTCATTTCATGAGATTTCTAATAATGTGCAGATACAGGCGATTGGCAATATAACAAAGTAGGGAGATAAAGGAGGGGAGATAAGCTGATGGAAGATAGCAGAACGAATGAAGAGCTTCTTGCTTTATATCAGGCTACAGGTGATGTTGAGGTGAAAAAAGAGCTTACTCTCCGTTATTTGTATATTGTTAAAAGTATAGCAGTACAGATGAGAGATGTTTATCTTGGGTTTACTCAGGTGGAGGACATCATTAATGAAGGAGTGATCGTGCTTATGAAGGCTCTTGATAAGTATGATGCGGGGAAGAATGCGAAATTTGAAACTTATGTGTCAAGAAGAATTCACGGAATGATCATAGATATTGCCAGAAAGCAGGACTGGGTACCGAGAACGGTGCGCAAAAGCTTTAAGGAGATACAGGATAAAGCATCTGAGATGTATGCCAAGACTGGAGTCATGCCTTCTATGGAGGAGATTGCAAAGGAATTGGATATAAAGCTTGATAAGCTTCAGGAGATTATGGGCAAGATGAATCTGTCATCGGTCCTGTCTCTGGATATGGTGATGGAAGAGACACAGGAGAAGCAGAAGGTTTCTTCACTGATGTCACTGGATTTTGCAAAGCAGCCAGAAGAGAAATATTTGGAAAATGAATTCCGGGAAGTGCTTAAAGAAGGGATTAATTCTCTGAAGGAAAAAGAAAAACTTGTGATTTCCCTCTACTATGTAGAGGAGTTGAATATGAAAGAAATTGCGGCGGTCATGCAGGTAAGTGAACCGAGGATTTCACAGATTCATGCCAACGCGATCCGGAGATTGAAAGAGTATCTTCAGCAGGAAATGGATATAGGAACAAAGAGAAAGGAGGGGGCTCATGTTTAAAGGGTTTTATAATCTGGCGTCAGGTGTTTTGACGCAGACAAGGCATTTAAATGTAATTGGTAACAATATGGCGAATATTTCCACACCGGGATTCAGGCAGGATACGTTTACACAGACGACATTTCAGGATGAGCTGATATACCGGATAGGAAATACGGATAAAAGTAATCCGACTCCGATTGGGAGGATGAATTGTATTGTAACCGGCGACGGTAATGTGACGGATTACACACAGGGAGGGATTACCCCTACTGCAAGTTCGCTGGATTTTGCGCTTCAGGAGAGCGGATTTTTTGCCATTCAGACGCCGAATGGCGTCAGGTATACAAGGAACGGCTCTTTTATTCTGGATGATCAAGGATATTTGTATCTTGACGGTGCAGGCCGTGTTTTGGGTACGAACGGTCCGATTTATCTGGGAACGGATAAGATCTCCTGTGATGCTTTGGGAAATTTAACATCAGAGGAGACGGGGCAGTATTTTGGAAGAATTCGGGTTGTGGATTTTCAGGATTATGATACGGAACTCGAGAAAGGAACCGGAGATTTGTTTGTAGCTACGGGCGCGCCGCGGGATGTAAATGCGTATATGAGACAGAAATATTTAGAAGATTCCAATGTGGATGTCATCGAGGAATATACGCAGATGATGGCAAAGGAACGGGCGCTTCAGAGTGCGGCTCAGGTGCTTAAGATGTACGACCAGCTCGCGGGAAGGATCGTACAGATTGGGCCTGGCAATTAATAACAGAATGGGGGTGAACTGACGGATGAATGCTTCTTTTTATTCAGGTGCCAGAGGCATGATAACAGAACAGGATAAACTAAATGTGATTTCCAATAATATTGCGAATGTAAATACCGTGGGATTTAAGGCGAAAAGCTCCATATTTATGGATCTGATGTATTATAATATGCACAGTCAGGAAAGAGTTACGACAGGTACGGGAGTCCGTATGCAACACACGAATACGGATTATTCATCGAACGGAGTAACAGAAGAACGGGGCGATGGATTTAATTTCGCGATTGTAGATCAGGATGGCTTTTTTATGCTGCGCGATCAGGTGACGAATGAAGTTACCTATACCCGTGCGGGTAATTTCTCTGTTTCGCTGCATAATGACGGATATTTTTATTTGCTCAGCGATGCGCAGAAATATGTTCTCGATGCGAATGGAAATCCCATCCGTTATATGAACGGGGAGTTAACGGGACAACCGGGAGTGGTTACATTTGCCAATACGAACGGAATGCTGTCTGTCGGTTCGACAGAATTTCGTCCGGTGGCGAAAAATGGAAATCCGATACTTGTCAATGGTGCGAATGTATTGCGGAATTACTTAGAACTGTCGAATACGGATATGGCACAGGAGATGTCGGATACAGTGGTTGCTTCGCGGGCTTATACATATGCGCTTAAGATGGTGCAGACATCGGATGAAATAGAGCAGACAATTAATGGTCTGCGCTCATAGTAAAAAAGACAGGAGAGGTGGTGCAGGATGAGAATTACGCGTTATGAAGACATGGATGATACAGCAAAGGATATGATGCGGGAAATCGGAAGTATCGGAACAGGCAATGCTGCTACGGCGCTGTCAAGCCTTTTAAAAACCGGGGTTGAGATGACTGTTCCGAAGGTAGAAATACTTGGTTATAATGAGGCAGTGGACTTGTTAGGACACCCGGAGGATATGATATCCGGGGTGTTAGTCCAGATGACAGGAGATGTCAGTGGCGTTATGCTGTTTCTCATGAAAATGGATTTTATTAATGAAGTTCTGCAATGTGTCCTTCAGGAAAGCATTGACGGATACGAACAAATGGGTGAAATGGAAGTTTCAGCAGCGACCGAGGTGGGAAATATCATTATATCCTCTTACATACTTTCTCTGTCAAAACTGGCTGATATGGACATTTCTTTATCTGTACCGGCCTTTTCGGTAAATATGCTTGGCGGGATCATGACAGTCCCGATGGCAGAGTTCGGATATGTGTCTGATAAACTGATGATGATTACAGGCAAATGTATCATCGGGGGAAGGAATGTCGACAGCAATCTACTTTTACTTCCTGATATTCAGTCTTTAAATTATCTGATGGATAGGCTGGTGACTCCGTATGAATAAAGAAATAAAAGTTGGAATAGCAGATATGAAGATTGCAAGAAGAGAAGGAGTGCTCATTACATACGCGCTCGGCTCTTGTATAGGCATCAGCTTGTATGACCCGGCAATTAAACTAGCAGCGCTGCTTCATATTATGTTGCCGGAGGCCGGCAATATGTCCGACATGAATGTCTTTAAGTTCGCAGATACGGGAATACAAGAGATGTTGCGCAAGATGGGGGCTTTTGGAGGAGTCAAGAGGCGCTATCAGTGCAAGATCGCAGGTGGCGCCAAGATGTTTGATATGAAGGGCGCCGGTGGAATCGGTAATATTGGGGAGAGAAATATCAGGAGCGTGGAAGCCATTATGAGGACGGAACAGATTAGGATTCTGAAAAAAGATGTAGGGCTTAACTATGCAAGGACAATGCTGATCGATGCGGAAGACGGAAGTGTAAAGATCCGTACCGCAGGCCGTCCCGAAATCATTCTTTAGGACTTTCGCGGCTTAAAAAAAAAGGATTTCTGCCGATATTAAATATAGAACTATATATAGAGAAGGGATGGCATATTATGGCGAATACAGAGATACTTTTGGAATCTGGAACGAATGAAATAGAAATCATGGAATTTATGATTTATGGCGAATTATATGGTATTAATGTGGCAAAGGTAAAGGAGATCATGATGTCGGATAAAGTAAAGCCGATGCCGCATGCCCACCCATCGGTAGAAGGGATTTTTAAACCGCGTGATACGATGCTTACAGTAGTTGACCTTCCGTTTTATCTGACGGGACAGAAGACAGAAAAGCAAGGAAGGGATCTGTTCGTTATTACGAATTTTAATAAAATGAACATTGCGTTCCGCGTTCAGTCGGTTGTTGGGATTCAGAGGATTTCATGGAATGATATCCAGAAGCCTGACAAGACGCTGAACAAGGGGGAAGAAGGAGTTGCGACAGGAATCGCCCAGTGCGGCGGAGAGCTTGTTACGATATTAGATTTTGAGAAGATTGTAGCTGAGATTGCTCCTGAAACAAGCATTCAGTTAGAAGAGATAGATGCGCTTGGACAGCGTGCTAAAAATGAGGCAAGGATTATCTGTGCGGAGGATTCTATACTCTTGGCAAAGCTTATTGAACGTGCTCTCCATCAGGCAGGCTATGTCAATCTGATCCAGTTTAATAACGGACAGGAGGCATGGAATTATCTGCATGCTATTAAAGACTCTGATCCGGAAGAACTTCGTGAGAAAGCGGCACTTATTATTACAGATATAGAGATGCCGAAGATGGATGGACACAGGCTTACAAAGCTGGTTAAGTCAGATCCCAATTTAAAACAGATTCCGCTTATTATCTTCTCCTCTCTGATCAGTCCGGAGATGGAGGTTAAGGGAAGAGAAATTGGGGCAGATGAACAACTCTCGAAACCAGAGATTGGGCATCTTGTAACTGTTATGGATGAATTGTTGACTAGGTGGGATGCGTAATGGATAGATGCGTGGTAAGACAGGCGATTAAAGAAACGAAAACAGGTAAGATCATTGGTTATGAATTGGTCTTTCAGGGCGGCAAGGATAGTATGTACAATAATAACGAAGCATCTGCAGCGGATACGATTTCTGATTTTTTGGTGGCGAACAGTGCAAAGATCGTAAATGACGGCTTAATGTTTGTGACATTTACCCCCTCTTTGCTTCTCCGTAATACTCCGAAGATGTTTGGGAAAGATAAAGTTATTATTCAGATTGAAGATACGGTGATTATTCATCCGCTGGCAATGCCGCTGATCAAAAAATATTGTGAAGCAGGATATAGATTCGCGATCAATGATTTTCAATTTACGCCAAAGTATTTCAGTATGCTGGATCATGCTTCCTTTATACGGGTTAATATGACCGGGTATGTGGAGAATATGCAGAAACAGCGGACAGTCCAGAACATCATAGAGATGGCAAAAGGATTTGGAAGAAAATGTATGGCTACGGAGGTTAATTCCAAGGAAACTTACGAAGCGGCCATGCGGCTTGATTTTGACTATCTTGAGGGAAGCTATATAGCTAACACTATGATTACCAAGGTCGATAAGGTGGAATATATGCAGGGTAACTTTTTCCAGCTTGTAATCGCGGTATCGAAGGATGAGCCGGATTTTGCGGCAGTAGAGGAGATTATAAGCCGTGATGCGGGTCTTACATATGCGTTGCTGCGTCTTGTTAACTCCGCATACTTTGCTTTGCGCACGAGAACGGCTTCCATACGTCAGGCATTGATCACACTTGGAATCGGACAGCTCAGACACTGGGTGTATATGCTGAGCTTTGATAAAGATAAGAGCGAAGGATCAGAGGAGATCTTAAAGATATCTTTCCTGCGTGCAAAGCTGGCATCAGAGCTTGTAAAAAGAGCGTCAGGCTGCAATATTTCCTCTAATGATGCGTATATGATGGGGATGTTTTCAACGTTAGATTATATGGTAAATGCACCTTTAGCTGAATTGCTTGAGGAGATTCCGGTGGCGGATGAGATTAAGGCGGCGCTGCTTGATGGAAGCGGGATGGCAGGAGCGCTGCAGAAGCTGGTGATTGCTTATGAGAAGGCAGATTGGAAGGCATGTAAGACCTATGCAGAAGAGCTTGGAATATCAAGTGAAGGGCTCGCCCAGATTTATGTAGACTGTGCAGAAGAGGTCAATGGAATATGGAACAGTCTGATGACAGAGATAGATTATCCGCAGGAAATCGAGAAATTAGAAACTGAAAGCCCTGTAAAATGATATAACTTGGATAAGCTGACAAAGGCGAAGTGTCCTTGTCAGCTTATGTTATAAATGGAGGAAAGAAAAGTGGCACATACAATCGTATTGACAAACCAGAAGGGCGGAGTTGGGAAGACGACTACTTCTGCTGCAATTGCTGCCGGGCTGGCAAGAAAAGGATATAAAGTATTGGCTGTAGATATGGATCCGCAGGGGAATCTGGGCTTCAGCCTTGGAGTGGATATTGACAAGGGGGCGTCAATCTATGAAGGGCTCAAAGGGGATGCCACTGTCTATGAGATCATCCGCCGGATCAGTGACATTGACATTATCCAGTCTAATATACTTTTAAGCAGTGCGGAAGCTACTCTTAAAGGAGAGAACCGTGATCTGCTGCTTAAAAATCTTTTGGCGCCTGTGGAGAAATTATATGATTATATCATTATAGATACCCCTCCTGCATTTAATATTCTGACATTGAACGGATACAGTGCGGCGGATTACCTGATTATCCCTATGTCTGCCGAGATCTTGAGTCTGGTTGGCCTTGTGCAGCTTAAAGAGACTTATGAGACGGTCCGTCAGTCGGTGAATCCGCAGTTAAAGATTATGGGTATTATTCTGACGAAGTATGAGAAAAGGCGCAAACTTTCCCGGGATGTTCTTGAGATGGCGGGAACGGTGGCAGAACAGCTCAATACAAAAGTATTTAAAACAGTTGTACGCAGCAGTGTGGCGGCGGCGGAGGCACCTGCTCATGGAGTGAATATATTTGAATATTCTGCAAAATCCGCTCCGGCGAAGGATTATGGAGCAATTGTGAAGGAAATTCTGCGGATAGTTGAGGAGGATGAGACAAATGGCAAGAAAGACGAATAAGACAGATCATGTATTAGGGCTTTTGGCGGGTAAGAGCGATGAAGTAAGTGCGGAAGAGGCAAAGAGAGGTGTGGCTGCAAATGAAGTGAAAACTGACGCAGCAGCTAGCTCTAACGTGCAGGTAGTCGCGAAACAGGAAGAGGATGAGGCGATTGCTGACACAGTAAAGCAGCTTCTCGAGGAAGAATTGGAAGCAGAAGATAGTGTAAGAATACCGGAAATAATTTTTGACGAGGAAGAGGAAGAGGAAGCTCTCAGAGCCGCTGAAGAAGAGGCACGGGAGATATTTGAAGAAGAGGAGAGAAGAGCTGCCGAGAGAGAAGCTGAGCAGGCAGAAAGGTCTGCGAAAGAGGCAAAGGAGGCCGAGGAAGCAGAAAGGATAGCGCAAGAGGAGAAAAAGGCAGCGGAAGAAGAAGCACTCAGGAAAGCTGAGGAGGAAGCACTGAAAGCCGCGGAAGAGGAGGCGATGAAAGTGGAAAAAGAAAAGACCGCAGAAAAAGAATATGTATTTCTGAATGTTATGGAGACTCTGGTCCGGGAAAGAGTAGATACGTATATGGATCAGTTTGCAACCTGCCATTGTTCCAGGTGTAAAGCGGATATTATTGCACTTGCATTAACAAGCCTGCCTTCAAAATATGTAGTTGTGAGCAGGAATGCAGCTACGCCGCTCATGAATTTTTATTCACAGCGGTATGCCGGAGCTATCACTGTAGAGATTACAAAGGCATGTACGAGGGTAAAAGAGCATCCGCACCATGGCAGGGATTAATTTCTGGGAACAAAAGAATTAATTTATTGTATTTTATGCCGATATTCAATTTAGATGCAATGGAGTTTATTTCGGAGAGATGAAAGAAACGATAGATATTTAAATTGAATTTAATAAAGAGGGAGTGATATTATGGCATCAGTTTCAGGTACAAATAATTCCTATTCAAGTCTTTCTTCACAGATCAGAGGCTACGGCGGTCTTGCCAGCGGTCTTGACAGAGATAGCCTGATCGAACAGATGACTTCTGCTACACGCAGCAAGATTGCAAAGCAGGGGCAGCAGAGGACGAAGCTAGAATGGAAACAGGAAGCGATGAGAGAGATTACAGGTAAGATCTATAATTTTACTTCGGATTATACTTCTTATTCTTCTTCTAAAAACCTGCTTTCTTCTAATTTGTTTTCAAGGAATCAGGTGACGGCGGTTGGCGATAACAGTAAATATGTTTCTGTATCGGGAACCGCATCGTCGTCGGTTAATATGTCTATTGCGGCAATAAAGCAGCTTGCGACGAACGCCAGACTGACAACAACAGGCAGTATTTCAAATGGCATCTTAAATACAGGGGAGATGAAGCTTGGCTCAGGCGGAGATCTGTCTGTAACAGAAGGTGTCAGTACGATTGCCGGCGATGTATTATATATTAAGTATGGCACGACTAATTATTCCGTGAATCTGAAGGATACGGACGTTTATGATTATTCGACTCCTGAAAAAGCAGTTGAATCAATAAAAAAGGCGCTGCAGGAAGTGGAAGTCGGAAGCGGTTCAAACGCGCAGACATTGGGCGATATCATAGATGTTGATATGGTGGGCGGTAAAGTCAGATTCAAACTTGATGAGACGAAAGCTTACGGTAATACGGTACAGCTTAACGGCGGTACAGGAAATATACTGCAGGATTTAGGATTCCTAGAGCCGGGAGAGAAGTTCAGCAACCTGACAGATAAAGAGAAGACTATTACTGCAAATGGTCTTATAGCACCGGATGACGCTGAGTTAATAGTTGAGAAAACATTGGCGCAGCGTTTGAGTAAATCGCAGATTAATTTTAGCTATAACGGACAGTCCAAGCAGATTACATTAGGCAATTATAATGACTGGGCATCGATTGAAGATGTTCAGAAGGATTTACAAAATAAACTGGATCAGTCGTTTGGAAAAGGGCGAATTAAAGTAGAGCTGGATAAAGCCGCGGATGATTCTTCTGCAAGTTTCTCATTTAAAACAACGAAACCAAACGGAGACGATGATACTACCTCTGTGTTGTCTATCAAAGGAGGAACAGGGACGATTATCGGTAACAGCGGTGCGTTTGGGATTGTAGCAGGTACTTCTAACCGTCTGAATCAGTCGGCGACTATAGCGAATGCCGGTTTTAAAAATGCTGATAAATTTAAAGAACTGTTAAAGAGCGATGACACTTACTATCTTAATATTAATGGCAAAGAAGTAAAGGGAATTACAAAAGACAGCACAGTGAAAGAGATCATTGATAAGATTAATGCTACAGAGGGTATTGGAGTTAATGTCTCATACCAGGAGATGTCAGACCGTTTTGTGATAACTTCCACTGAAGACGGAGAAAGCGGAAATATTGAAATTGAAGATGTACCCGACAATCTGGCGCTCTATCTGTTTGGAAAAGGATCGAACCAGTATACGAATGTAACGGATAATACGGATATTCCGGGTACAGTATATGAAGAAGGCAAGGATGCGATTGTTGCAGTAAAGTATCCGGGATCGGATGAAGAAATAGAGCTTACCCGGGGAAGCAATACCTTCTCAATGGATGGGCTGAACGTAACGCTGAAAGGGACGTTCGGCTATAAAGACGGCGAGATAGATAAGGATGCGGAAGCGATCACATTCAATGCAGAAGTAGATGCAGATAAAGCAGTGGATGCAGTAAAGGGCATGGTTGACGCTTTTAATGAGATTCTTGAACTTGTCAATACGCAGGTTAAGACGAAACCTGCCCGGGATTCGAGCCACAATGGATACGATCCTCTAACAGACGAACAGAAAGCCGAGATGACTGACGACCAGATTGAGAAATGGGAAGAGAAGGCGAAACAGGGAATTCTGTTTGCAGATACGGATCTGCGGCTGATGGCTGACAATCTGAGATCGATTATTAATAGTGGGAATAGTTCTGCGCTTTCCAGCATGGGCATATCCGTTTCTACGAATTACAGTGACAACGGCAAGCTGGTATTTGACGAGACAAAATTCAGAACAGCGCTGCAGACAGATCCGGAGGGAGTTCAGGAAGCATTTGCAAAAGCGACGTCCACGGATGCGAATGGCAATACAACTCAGGGCGGCCTGATGGTAAGAATCAAAAGTGTTATGGATAAATATGGTTCTATGACCGGTGCAACCAAAGGAATATTAGTTGAGCGTGCGGGTTCTATCTATGCACCGACAACTGTTCTGTCAAACAGTATCCAGAAGCAGATGGAGCGACTGGATGATTATATCGAACGGCTGCAGGATAAGCTGGAGACAGAAACTGATAGATATATCTCACAGTTTACTTCCTTAGAAACTTTGATCTCCCAGATGAATAATCAGAGCAGTTATCTGAGTTCAATGTTTGCTTAGGAGAAGGTAGATAAAAGAAAGCGAGAGATGGAAGCATGGCAAATGGATATCAATCATATAAGAATCAGTCGGTTATGACGATGACACCGGGAGAGATGCTTCTTCTCCTTTATGACGAGCTGACTAAGAGGTTGGTAAGGGCAGAGATGGCGCTTAAGAAAGAAGACTACGTCTTATTCGATGCATCCGTACAGAGGAGTGTGGACATTGTTCAGTACTTGAAGGATACTTTGAATTTCAATTATGAGATCAGCAGGGAATTGAATACGATGTATGATTTTTTCTTATATGAATTAAGCAGAGTATCTGCAGGCAGGAAAGCAGAGGTTATTGAAGAATTAAAGCCGCTTGTCAAAGAGCTGAGAGACACTTTTGCGGAGGCTGCAAAGAGAGCGTGATATGGTGAAGGGAGAAAATTATGGAGCGCTGTTAACGGAGATTGCGAAAGTACTCCAGAGAAAGTATACGCATATGTCTGAGATCAGCAGACTGACGGAAGAGATGGCTGAAGAGCTTTCGCGGGATGATCGTGTGAGTGTTCAGATGACGCTCGGCATGCGCGGTGAAGAGATAGAAAAGATACGTGAATGCGACCGCAATTTCCATGTATTTTTAGACAGTGTCCCGTCGGAGCTTAAAGAATGGCTCATGAAAGTGG
Organism: Lachnospiraceae bacterium MD308; assembly: GCA_010206225.2. Classification (GTDB taxonomy): domain Bacteria; phylum Bacillota; class Clostridia; order Lachnospirales; family Lachnospiraceae; genus MD308. The sequence continues at coordinate 40,325 of VIQU02000027.1, forward strand.
TTGACGGAAAAGTCAGCAGTTCAGAGGAGTACGGGAAGGAAGGGATGCTTGTAGTACGGCTGGCGGGAAGTATACGTAATGTCTGGGAAAAGACGATGGCAATTGACCGCCGTATGAATAAGCGTCTGGCAGGAGCGGATTCTTTTTACACGGACAGATAAAGGCAGTAATAGGATAAGTGAAGATGCCGATACGGAAAGTGGATATTTATCCGCTTTCCATATTTGGCATTTTTGTGTTTTAGTAACATTTGGAGGATGGCGTCAGTATGGTAGGTGTATTATGAAAGAAATCGAATTCAAGGCTGTAAACAAGCTATATAAATCGGATCTCGTAGCACTGGAGGACTTTTCATTGGCAATTGAAGAAGGAGAATTCGTCTTTGTGACCGGCCGGAGCGGTTCGGGGAAGAGTACGTTTTTAAAGCTCTTGAGCGGGCAGATATTTCCTACGTCTGGAGAGATGTGGGTGAGGGGAGAAGATGTATCCAACCTGACAAGGGAACAGATTCCTTATTATCGGAGGCAGTTTGGCATCATGCAGACGGATCTGGGACTTTTGAAGGACCGGACGGCAAGGCAGAATATTGAACTTGCCATGCGTGCTACAGAACAGCCTTTAAAGCTTACGAAACGCAGGGTGGAGCAGACGATGCGTACAGTTGGGATTTTTAACAGAGCCGACCATTATCCGAAGGAGCTGTCGGGCGGTGAGGCGGCGAGAGTGTTACTCGCACGGGCGCTGGTAACGAACCCAAAGATTCTGGTGCTGGACGAGCCGACAGCTAATCTTGATTCATCTGCTGCGTGGGATCTGATGTGCCTGATAGATGAGATTAACAGAAAAGGCATTACAGTCTTAGTTGCCAGTCATAACAGAGAGTTGGTGACGATCATGAAAAAGCGGGTGGTTACACTTGCGGCAGGAGTTATTGTTGCAGATGAGAAAAATGTAATTTATAGTTCGACAGCAGGAGATATCTTTGATGAACGGCGGGTACTGAGAGAACGCGAGGAGCGAAAACGCAGGTCGGGGAATCGTTGAGAAAGAATGAAAATGCATGGAATCAAGCTTAATATTTGACAATAGATGACGATATTTATTATGAAGAAAAAAGTCCACAGAATGACCGGTACATATGGTTATAGAGCGTGAGGAGGAAGGACAATGAAGATAGATATTAATAAGAGAATTCATCCCTATGATGGGCTGTCATATAAATCGAAGCTTGCTGTAAAAGGGATGGAAGAGGGAAAAGCCAGCCGGAATTGTGATCAGGTATTCATTGGTTCGGATGCTTCGCAGCGTGATAAGCTGCTTGCCGGAGAAGCGGCGCATAAGGTGATTCAGGAAGTGCGCAGCGCAACGCCGCAGGATAAGATTGAAAGTCTCAAGCGGCAGGTGGCAGACGGGACATATCATCCTGATGCCGAAAAAATTGCGGCACGTATACTGCTTGAGAAGGGGATAGTATAATATGGATGAATTTAAGAATGTAATAGAGCAGCTGATCGGACTGTTTAAACAGCTTACGAAGATTGAACAAGTGAAGCTTAATGCAGTTGCCGGGAAGCATGTGGGAACGGTAGAAGATTGTGTCACACAGCAGCAGGCGCTGCTGCTTAAGCTCAGGGGATTGGAACAGGCGAGAGAGCGGGCACAGAAAAAAGCCGGATATGAAGGGTTGCAGTTCAGGCAGATTCTTGAGAGCGTCTCGGATAATGAGCGTGAAGAATTGTTTCCGCTGTTTGATGGACTCAGCAGGGAGATACAGATGTTCAGAGAAGTGAACGAGAGTTCGAATGAGATTTTGCGCACGCATCTCCACTCCATCGACAAAACCCTGCGCAAGAAGACAGGCAACACATATAACGGTGAAGGAAAAAGTGAAACAGGTGTCCGGCATATGACAAGCCGGAGAGTATAGACAGGAGGAATAGCTTATGATACGTTCTACATTTGGAGGCTTTAATACTTCGTTACTTGGGCTTATGGCCAGCCAAAAGGCAATAGATGTGACAGGTCAGAATCTGTCTAATATTAATACACAGGGGTATACAAGGCAGCGCCTAGATCAGGTCAGCATGAACCCGCCGGGTACGAGTCTCGCTAATTCGCAGTTCAGCTCAAAGGTAGGTCAGGGTGTTATGATAACAGGTGTCAGCCAGATCAGAGACCCGTTTCTTGATATACAGTATCGCAATCAACTTCCGAAGGTCGGAACGGCTGATGCAATGGATTCTATACTCGCCCAGATCGGGCAGATATTCGATGAGACGGATAAGGATGCGATTGCAGTACAGTTTAATGACATTATCTCACAGCTTCAGAATCTTGCGGATTCCGAGAACACAGGAACTGACAGCGCAGATATGGTTGTGCGATCTGCATGTGAAGTTCTTCTGAATACGATCCGTCAGAACGGTACGGAGATTCAGGCATTATATGATGAGATAAAGACAAAGCTGGATAAAAACATTGTTCCGGATATTAACCAATATTTAAAGGATATCGTAGAGAAGAATATTGCCATTAAAAATACACAGGTGCTGGGTAATCCGGGACTTGAGCTTATGGATGCCAGAAATGAGATGATAGACGAATTGGCTACATATTTTCCGATAGAAGTTAAGTATGAAAAGCAGAATCTGGGCGGAGGAATCGTTGTAGATATACTGAATATTGATCTCAAGCTGGCAGATGGAACGAAAGTAAGGCTGGTCGCTGATAATAAGTGCGGTGAAGTCGGGATAGCGAAGAATGATGATGGTTCCGTGAAAGATCAGCCGGTTGAGTTCTATGCTAAAAGTGCTGATGAGGTTCCGAAGACATATGGCGGTGGTCTGGAAGTTTTAAAGACAGAACTGCCGAGAGAGATTAATGATTATATAGATCAGATCGCCGGATTGAATGAAGATATTAAGAGAACAAACGATCAGATTGCCAGACTGCAGAATTCCATTGCGGCTGCTACGAGTCAGACTGCCGCAACTCATCAGGATAAGATGAATGGGTATATTGATACGATTGTGCAGAAGAATACGGAAGTTGCTGCGAAGATGGCGAGCAAGACGGCTCTTCAGGGACAGATAGATGCTAAGAATGCGGAGCTTGATGTTCTGAGAGAGAATCTCAGGAACGCGACGACTGCGGAGGATAGACAGCGGATCAGAGGAGAGATTGAGGCGGCTCAGAACGATCTTACAAGATTAAGTTCAGACTTAAATACTGCAGAGAATGAACGCAGGGTAGCTGAGAGCCAGCGCTTACAGGCGCTGAACAGGCTGAAAGAGTATTTCCCGGTCAATGGCGTCACTTCCTCTGTAGGTGCAGACGGGATTATGACAGTAGGAGTGATAACGACTTCGACTACTGGCAATCCTCCGACAACAACGACTGCTATTTCTGATCTGGTTTCAGCTACGAATGATAAAGGCGAAATTACCGATGTCGATACAGACACAGATCCCATCACTTATTCTGTTACAGGCGCAAATGGCAGTCAGAGCGGTACCGCAAATTCGAGTAATGCGATTCGGGAAGCGATAGACAGCGCTACTGGCGATATGGAAAAGCAGATCAAGGAACTTCAGGTGCGGATACCGCAGTATGAAAAGAAGCGTCTTCAAAAGGTCGAAGAGCTTCAGGAATATTTTCCGAATAACGCGATTACTTATAGCGTGGGACCGGATGATATCATGAGCGTATTTTTAAGCGCTGCCGGGGCGACTGCTCCTGCTGCTGGAGATCCGATTCTGGTTTCCATGGGTGCTGACGGAAGTCAGAAGGGAAGCGTCAGTCTTAATACGAACGGGGCGGATCCTCAGCTTGATGTTACAGGATACGGTGCCGCCGCACCGCAGACAGTTGCAGCAGCAGCTTCTGCAGTTGGAAGGATAACCGGCTCGATCAATGACAAACTGTCAGAGGGTGTCATGAAGGGAAATCTGGATATGGTTAATAAGTCAGAGGTCTTTGATGCGGATATTACAGATCCTGACAATCAAAAACCGGCCAGTGACACGAAGGGTATCCAGTATTATCAGAAGATGCTCGACTCATTCATTAACAAGCTTGCCACGATCATGAATGAGCAGAATATGACAGAAAAAGAAGTGCCGGTAGTGAATGACGACGGCACTCCGGCAATGGTGCAGAAAACCGAACCTGTGATGGTTGATAAGGTAGATGAGAATGGCAATAAGGTAACAGATGTTAATGGAAATGTAGTGCAGGTTCCTCAGTTGGATGCTGACGGTAAGGTAGTGACGCGGCCCGTAACGGATGAAAACGGCAATCCGGTAATGGTACAGAGAACGGAGAAAGTAATAACGCAGAATCCGCTGTTCCAGCTGACGGAAGGAACGACAACTGTACCTTTAAAGGATGCTCAGGGGAATGTAGTTCAGACACCGCAGTTAGATGCGGATGGAAATGTAAAATTAGATGCGGCCGGGAATGTAGTAATGGAGGATGTAATGGTTCCTTCAGGCTTTACGGCGCTGAACATTAAAGTATCTGATGCGTGGATGAAAGGCGATGTCAAGATTAATACGAAAAGAGATCCGCTTGGAGAAGGTAATTCTTCAGATAACTGGAATGTAGATAAGATGATAGATGAATTATCCAAACAGACGCATTCGTTTGTAGATCCTAAGAGCGGAGAGGTTTTCGAGGGTACGCTCTATGAGTGTTATACAAGCATTCAGGGAACACAGGCAATTGAGCGGAAAGCGACATCATTGATTCTTAATACACGTACAACTGTTTTGGACCAGATTGCGGATGATAAGGATTCTGTTTCAGGCGTATGGATGGATGAGGAAGTCATGAGCCTGATGAAATATTCGCAGTCATATAATGCCGCGTCACGTCTGATGACGGTAATGGATGAAGTTCTTGAAAGATTGATTTCACAGACCGGTGTTTGCGGTAGATAATAAGGAGGCGATTTTATGGGAATGCGTATTACTACTAATATGTTGAGAAGAAATTATACGAACAATCTGATGGATAATATCGGGAGACTTGAGAGTGCAAGAAAGCAGGTAGAGACAGGGAGACGTTTTCAATGGTCTTATGAAGATCCTTCAGCAGCAGCCAAGGGGATGATTCTTGAGCGGAGGAATGCGCGGAACGCAGATTATATCAACACAGTAAAGAATACTCAGAAGTGGATCGACTCACAGTCGGATATCCTGAATGAACTGAGTACCTATGCGAATCAGATTGATGAGAGTGAGTTTATGGCTGCCATGAATGATCCGGCCGGTACGGTCGGCAGGACTGCTTATGCGCAGAATCTTCGGGAATTACAAGAAAGTCTTGTACATTCTTTGAATACGCAGTACGGAGATACTTTTATTATGGCGGGAGCAGACGGCAGAAACGTACCGTTTGATCTGGTAGGGGGTACTTTGTATTATCAGGGTAAGAACGTTAATGACGCAGAGGTAATGGAGAAATTAAAAGGTCAGGCACTGTACGTAGATATCGGATTTGGAATGACTTTCTATCCGGATGGAGATAATGCGGGAGATATCGTACCTTCCAGCGCTTTCGATATGGCATTTCCGGGAATTTTAGCGGTTGGATACGGAACGACGGATGTAGCAGTTTATGACACGAACAAGGACGGGACGATTGAGGATGCGGATGAAAAGATGCAGCTGAGCAACAATATCATCGTTCTTGCGGGGCAGATGGCGGATGTACTGGAAAAGGAGCCTTTCGACCGGGATTTATGTAATGCGATGTGGAATCAGTTTAAGGCAGGGCGCGAGGAATTACAGAACCAGTTTGCCAGAGTGGGAACAAAGGCGCAGCTCCTTGAGAATACGGCAAAAAGGCTTGACACGGAGGCGGATAACATCAAGGAGCAGTATCAGGATGCGGTTGGTATTAATCCGGCGCTGGCGATTACGAACGAAGCGTATGCCAAGTACTCTTATGATGCGGCACTTAAGATAGGAATGAGTCTTTTAGGCAATTCGTTGCTTGACTTTATGAGTTAATATTAATCAGGGAAATGAGAGAAAGGAGAGAGCGATATGGAACAGTTGCTGGAGATTAAGACAATACCGATTAAGTATGAACTTAAAGTGAATCACGCATCATTAGAATATCAGAACAGCACTGCCCAAGTGGAGATAAGCAGAGATAAGGGCGGAATGAAGATTAAGAGCCGCCCGATCAAGCTCCATATCGACACGTATGAGGCAAGGAACTCTGTTGTTCCGACAACTAAAACGATGATTTCTCAGAAAGCTCAGCAGGGAAAAAGTGTGGCGTACAAAGCGACAGCGAACTATGGAAGGGAGGGACAGCTCTTGTTGAATGCGAAAGTGGGGCAGGGCGCCGAAGTGCTCAATCAGATTTTTGCTGAGCGTACTAAAGAGCCGACCGGAGATTTTGTTCTGGATTTTCTTCCGAAGACGGGACCGAATATTGAATGGGAGGAACCAGAGTTTAATATTGAGTATCAGATGGATAAATTGAATTTTGATACGAAGATTCAAAAAGGTGATATTCAGTTTATACCGGGAAATATTGAGCTGTCAATTCTGCAGTATCCGGATATCGAGATCGAGTACGTTGGAGGGCCTATCTATGTGCCGCCGAGTGCTGCCGAGATATTTGAGGGACACCAGATAGACGTTGAGGCTTAGGAGCAGGAATATGGGGAACGAGAATATCAAAAAAGATATCAGCGAAAAGAGCCAGTATATTGAATTTAAGGAAGGAATTTTTGGCTTTGAGGAGGAGAAAAAATTCCTTCCTGTTATGTTTGAAGACGGTAGCGACGCAGTTTTATATCTGCAGAGTATCCGGAATGAGAAGCTTTCTTTCGTTGTTATGAATCCTTTTATGCTGAAGGAGGATTATAATCCTGTACTCAGTGAGGAGGATTATAAAAAACTTGGGACGTCAGATGAAAAGGATTTGTCTTATTATGTTTTTTGCGTGATCGCGAATGTTGCAGAAGAGAGCACAGTGAATTTAAGATGTCCAATTGTAGTAAATCATGTCACCAGACAGGCAGTACAGGTGATTTTGGGTTCTGACGAATACGGATTCCGTCATCCATTAAAGGAATTCGAGAAAGAGGAGGCATGAGGGTATGCTGATTCTAAGAAGGAAGACAGGGGAATCACTGATTTTAAATGAGAATATTAAGATAACTGTTTTAGAGAGCGGAAGTGACGGAGTGCGTCTGGCGATTGATGCGCCAAAGCAGGTTCAGATACTCCGTGAAGAGCTTGTCGAAGCTACGAAAGCGAATCAGGAAGCGGTAGCGCCTGTAGATAAGGAAAAGCTTGAAAAGCTCAAAGGAATGCTTAAGGGCAAAAAGGAAGTATAGTATAAAGGATGCGGATTATCGGTAATATGCATAGTCAGAAAAGATATGCAGGTCCGGCAAGGATTTCACGCCCAATATGCAGGCTTAGATCCCGATGGGATTTTACCAGCCATTTTACGAGAGTAATTTTATTGTTGTGGATTTCTAGGGCGGTGATACAGTGAGGATGGACACAGCTGCCGCAATTGAAATAGCGGGAGGTGCCGTCTACGGGAAACATAGGGCGGTGTGTGTGACCGGCGATCAGCATCCGGGAATGCTTTGATGACCACGCAGAAAGGCGCTGTTCTACAGCGCTTTTTTTGGTGTTGTTTTTTGCGGTGCTGGTAGGATCGTTGAGAGCAAAAAGTTCTAATGGACGCCAGATATATCGGACAAGGAATCTGCTGAATTTCCACAGAGTATCATTAAGCAGGTCTCCTTGGTGTCCATGTACGAGAAAAATGCAGTGACCATTGATTCTGTTTTTAAGAATTAAGCCTTCGGGAACACAGAGTCCGGGCATGAGTGGGAGACGGCAGCATTTGTTTTCACAGTAATAATCATTACAGCAGCGCAGGAATTGCTGCTTCTTTTTAACAAAGTCATGGTTGCCGCAAAGCATATAAAGACGCTGCTCCCCATAAAAGCGAGCCAGCAGTTCAAAGACATCCGAGTGGGTTGCCACGATTTCCGACATATTACGGTTTTCCCACAGCTCATCGCCGTCTCCAAGTTCGATGTATGTGTAATCATTTTGATAATAGTAGTCTAGGGCGGCAGAATAAATATTTTGATTTTTTAGGAAATTATCACCCCAGTTACCGATACCTCTGTGACAGTCGCTCATAATAACAAAGCGGGATAAATAGTCGCAGGGGACAACAGGGGAGGTTTGAAATAATTTATTCAAACGGCTTTCTGTGGACATAAGGAGCCTCCTTAGATGAATGATATCTGTTATAGCGCTTTTGTGTTCTGGTAAAATGCAAAGCAATATTGAGAAGTACGGGGTTCAAAGAAGCCAGATATTCCAGCCGATCAAGTGTGTTCGTATACTTTCCTGTAAAACCAAGGTACAAGCGGCAGCAAAAATGATTAAGACATAACCGAAGTTTACTGAATGCGGAATGCTGAGCAGCGGGCTGTTCGGATTTTGGCTGTGTAAAAGGTACCGTGACAGTGAGAAGACACCTGCTAATATCCGTAGAAGCGTATCCGACGCGTTTCAGGCCGTTGATATAAGCATTACACATCTCATAATCCGGGAAGGTAATACTGATGTTTGCCGCCAGAGTATGGGGCGGACAGTATTTTCCGAGGAAAAACGCAGTCAGCCACCAGTGCCGCATTTCACGGATGGCAATAAGCTTTTCGCCGTGAAAGAGATTGATTCTGACAGGAAACAGTTCTGAGTCACGAATGCTTTTATAATGCCTTTTGCGTGGATCACTCGGTTGGGAATGGTGTTCGTCGGCTGCATAAATACCGACTTCTGTCCCTGCTGACATACCATACTGGCCTTTCCAGAATTCAATGAGCCAGTGCCTTCCATCATAGTCAAAATAAATTGGTTCGCAGTCAAAGATCATGCCAAGAGCGGCGGCAGAGCCGTCATATAAGCGCCGGTAACCATATTTCCGCTGCCAGCAGTGGATAGTTGAATAAAAACAATCTGCTGAAATGTCATACTGAAAACCGTAAGGCAAAAGAAGTCCATTGAGATGTTCCAGTTTTTTTGAATCAGGTGTATGCAGAACTTTTAATCTGATGGATTTCAGATGAGTGTTTACTGTAAAAATGAATAGTAACAAAATAATGAGAAGTAATAGAATAAATATATATTGTACAGGCATAACAACCTCCGCGGATCTGTAATAGTAAGTTATATTCCAGTCTATTCGTCAGGAGGCGGAAATGTGCTTTGAATATTTAAAGATATTTTAAAATAATAGAGTAAGCATTTTTAAGCTCTTCATAAGAAGTTCTGCAGTTTGCAGGACTTGTGGAGGGCAGAGATATTGCCTTGATGCCGGTCTTCGGGCAGCAGTATTTTTGATACAACTGATATGCCTTCGTACCGGTAGTAAAGATTGCTCTGATGTTGGTATGGGACAGGATGATGTCCATGTTGTTTGCTTTTGGATTGCGGATACTGCTGTCATCGGCTTTGCAGATATCGCATCCCGCAAGAACATCCCACACGGCGATGCGGTGAGAGAGTGCAAAGGCAATTTTATCTTCTTTGGTTTCCGGCAGAGATTCGCCGCATACGTCAGATACAACTTTCCAGAAACGGTTTCTGGGATGCCCATAGTAAAAGCCGACTTCTCTTGATTTTGGAGACGGCATCGTGCCAAGTATCAGGATACGGGAATGGCTGTCATAGATGGGTGCGAAACTGTGAGTGATATAGGTGGATTCCATAGTTCAATACTCCTGTCATTTTTTAATAGATGTAAGGGTCAAAAGAGTTGACAAACAACGCCATAACCCTCCATATAGTACCTTGAAAATTTCACACAACCGTTTTAAAGCCGCTTGCTTTGTATACTTAGGCAACAGTCAGGCTGTCTGTTCCTTAACCATTACGTTAATATCGGATTTTGCGCATAGTGTCCCCTGCCCTTTCTGTAAGAGAAGAGCTTCCTGAAGTTCAATGCTCCGATTTTACAGCCAAAGAAGAACCTGCCCCGCAATAATCCTCTGACCGGCATCCTGTCTGCACGGTACAGCCGTCTGAGGATGGATGG
>VIQU02000028.1 GCA_010206225.2 Lachnospiraceae bacterium MD308
GAACTTTTGGTATTTAGGGCTGTGGAGTTCATCGTGAGCCCACTGCTTAAGAGGAATGTATCTGCAAATAAAAAGAATGAGCCAGCAAATTTGCTGATATTGTTCTTGAATGATTTTAAGTAAATATAGTATAATGTTATCCATAAAGCAATGATTTACCTTTCGTATTTTGTTGAGTGTGGTGCTTACATTATACACGAAAATAGGGGATCATTGCTTTTTTAGTTGTAAAAAGCTAAAAATTCCCTGAAAACATGAGGTTTTTAAGAAAAATAGGATTGTAATACTTTACAATACCGAAAAGTATATGGAGGTGTGATTATGAAAAAATCAAATGTGGTAGAAAATTACTTCCAAAATGTTATTAAAAAATCATGGACGTGGGAAAAGTTGACAAATGAAGAACGGCAGCGATTTATTGATATGGGTGTGTTTGACAAGATAAAGGGTAATGATAATACAAGGATTGAATGGTTAAACACTGTATATCAAGCCTTTTTAACTGCATTGGAATTTACGCCGATAGGATGGAGAGAAGATGAAAAAGATATTCCTCAATTTTAAGTAACAAATGGCAAGAAAATAATGATTTTAAGTAGAAAGAGAGGAAAAACATATGCAACAGGTAAAATGTATTAATGAGAGAAAAGCAATTTCACGACAAAATCAGATAGAGGTTGGAAAATATTACTATTTAGATTTATCAACGGTAAATGGAGATTATGAAGGTGACTGGTATGGAAATATATATGCTGATGATAAAAAAGAAGTATACGTTGGACATTTGAAACTAAGTCATTTTCGGTCAGTTGAATAAATTGTGCCAATGAAAACACAATTTAATCAGGATCGGAGAAAAATATTATGACATTTAAAACAGAAAATCTTATTGAGATTACATGGATCATAAAAGAATATGCAATGAATGGAAATTTGTTGTGTATTCCTTATACAGAGTTGAAAGAAACTATTGATACACTTTCGGATAAATTTGAAACAGTGCATTACAATGCAGATTGGAACGAATTAGATTATTCTGAGGAAATTATCAATTTTACAAACAAAGAAATTGCATTAGAACTTTGGAAAAGATTTGGAGATGTGCCAATGAATCCTGATACAGAAAAAATTGAAGAAGATTGGAATGGTTTTCTTCATGGAACTTTTCGGGAAGATATTTGGAGATGGTTTGAAGAAGTTTTTCATGTAAGTGTTGCAGAAGATTTAATGGGACAATAGGAGGGAAAATATTATGTCAAGATATGGAATAAGCGTAAGAGAGATTTTAAAGAGAACTGTTATTGTGGAAGCAGAGAATCTTGAGGAAGCCATTCAGAAGGTAGAGGATGCAGTGGAGCGTGAGGAAATTATTCTGGATGTGGATGATTATGATGATCGGGAGATTGTTCCTTCTGAATATTTTGAAGATGGAAAAGTGCCAGAGGGTAAAGATGTAAGTTTCTATTGGCATATTGGAGAAGATAACTAAAGACTGAAAATCAGGATTTCAAGAGTATAGAATGGAGGATTGATTATGAAAATATATGTATTAATGAAACAAGATTATGATGGTAATAATACAATTTGTGTGAGCGAAGATATAAATAAAATTCGTACAAGTATTTGTGAAGACTTTGATCAAGATGAAGATTATCCTGTGTTAGAAGTTTGGAATGATGGAGAAATGATCTATGGATCTACTGGAAGTGATGTTTTAAAAATGATTGCTTCAGAAATTAATAAATTATAGAGGCAATAGTATCGGAATTTCAAGAGGATAGGAAGGAGAAACTATGAATACATATATGCTTTATGGAACCAAAATGATTGAAAATGATGCTACATTGAAAAAATTTGCTTCTTGTATCTATAATAATATTCCAATGGAAATAGAGACAGACGATCCAGAAGAACGAAGAGATTATATTCTGGAAATGGTAGAAGAAATTTTAGAGGATGATATTAGTCGTACAGATATTGACTATGAAGGACTTTTATATAAATACAGAGAGGAATTAGGTGATTTGTTTTATAGAATGTGGGATAGAGACTATACAATCCCTACTGTGGAATTTCTTGGAGATGGTGCAAAACGGTTTTTTAATGATATTGTATATTATTATATTGTTGTGCATTATGAAGAATTTGCAGAAGGAAAGATACCTTAAAATTCGCAATTTATGGAAGGAGATACTAGAAATAAAATGAAAATGGAAAAGTATAATACAAGAGTTAGGCAGGCGATTAGTGAACGTTATGTAGTTGCTACAAAAGAAAAATGCAAGCTATCAAAAGAATATGAAGATATTTTTGTGAGATTGCAGAGTGGAGAGGAAAAGGATAAATTATCTTACAACAAATATATTGAGTTAGAGCAAAAAGCAGATGAACTGAATAGAAAAATTTCTGAATTAAAAATAGAAATAAATATTTGGGATCAGGCAAGAGAAATTTGCTTAAATATTGCAGATGCGATGCTTTGAAATGTACCTTTTAAGGCAACAATATGAGGAGGTGTTATAATTGTCAATACTTGGAGGAATAATCTTTTTAATTATTGCTTGGTTACTTGATTAAAACAAAGGTTAAATGCCACTGGAATTATCTGGTGGCTTTAATTATGGAAAAATGTTATAATATAGGAGTTTAGAATATGGATAAAGAAATTATATTAGATTTTATATGTTATGGAAAACATATGGTTGTAGTAAAATTAGAGCATGGAACACATGTTATGTATATAGATGAATGGAAACGTACATCTAAAAAACGACATTTAGAACATCGAGATAAAAAACGAAAATGCAAAACAGCTTAATTGATAATATTAGGAGGAATTAATATGAAGACTTATGAGAGAAAGTCTTTTCCTAGAATGGCAAGAGATTTAAAGGTGATGTATGATAAGGGCAATTTATCTTTTGATAACGCAGTACAGAGATCATTTGTGTGGAAAAATACTTCTAAAGACAATCGCATGAGTATATTGATAGACAGTATGATGAGAGGGTTTCCAATTCCTGCAATGTATTGTAATTGTATATTTGAAGATATCAAAAATAAAACATATGATTTCCTTGATGGAAAACAAAGAACAACGACTGTTATAAAATTTTTGAATGATGAATTTCCGCTTGTAAATATTCCCTCCTTTGAAGATGAGGATGGAATTGAGCATGATTTTAATGGATTGACATTTTCTCAACTTCCAGAAGATATGAGGGACACTATTAAAACATATAACCTGACTATTTATTATTATGAAAATATGGATCAGGAAGACGCTGAAGAAATGTTCCGTAGATTAAATAATGGAAAATCGCTGACGGCAATAGAATTGACAAGAGCAAATGCAATCTCTAAAATAGAAATTAGTCAACTTGCAAAACATGAAATGTTTAATATTGCTTTATCAGAAAAGTCATTGGCTGCATATGCAAATGAAGATGTTGTAATTAAGACATGGATATTGTTATATGGCACTAAAAAATCATTTGAAACAAAAAATATACGTCCTGTAATGCGAGAAACAGTAATTACAAAGGATCAGGTAGAAGAAATTAATAGAACATATGATACTTTTTTAAAAGTTTATAAGATTTTGCAGAATGCTGAACAGTCTAAGGTTATCAAAAAGATTTTAGGAAAAGTTCATCTAATTTCTTTAATGTCTGTATTGAAAAAAACTATTCATGAAAATACAAATATTGAATCAGTCGAAAAATGGTTGATTACGTTTTTTGGAACAGGAACTAGATTTGTATCTATTAACAGCAAATATAATGAATATTCAAAAGGTCGTATTGCAGTTACGGAAGAGGCGGTTGAACTGAGAAGGAAAATATTGCTAGAAAATTTTGAGAAGTTTTTGGAAGAAAGTAGTAGTTAATAGAAGGATTATTTCATTGGGTGAGATTGGAGGACAAAATGACGGTAAGAGAATTGATTAATGAGTTGGAATGTTATGATGGAGATATGGAAGTAAGAATTGGTATGCGTCAGGATTACGGAAGTAATTTTGCAATGGAAATTAGTAATAGTATAGGAGATTATGATATTGACAGTTTTTATGGTGATAATATAAAAGCTGTGATATTAACAGAGGGGAGTCAAATTGGTATAGTTGATTATGAGGATGAAGAATAAAATATTTTGTAGAGGTATTTAATATGACAATTTTAATAGACAGGCGTATACAAAAGTATGTAGAAGGATTTTTACATGGAGAAAATGACGAAGTCATCAGTATTCATTTAAAAGATATTGACGAAACATTTTGGTTTGATAGTGAGGTGGCAGTACAGAATTTTTTGAATAGACAAGCTACTGAGCGTGTCGGAAGTCCTGAGTTAAGAACGGATTCTTTTTACTACACAGATACGGAAGATGTATTACATAAGTATTTAATTACAGTGAATAAGAAAGGTATGATTACTTCTTATGCAGAAGAGGTAATAGATGACGAAGATAAAAAGAAATTAAATTTGGAAGATATATTTAGAAATTATGACATGGAAGATATTGCAGAGGAATTTGATTGGGGTACTCCTGTTGGAAATGAAGTATGGTAACAAATAAGGCATTAGTTATTGGGATTAATGCCTTTTATAGTACACACAGATAGCAACTATTTATAGTTGCATATTTTCTCGCAGAGTGGTATATTATATCTAAAGGAGAAATGTCATGAGTAAGAAAGATAAATTGATAGATAGATTACTGAAGAAACCGAAAGACTTTACTTTTGATGAAATGGAATCCTTGCTGTCATATTTTGAGTATGAATTAAAACAGGGTGGAACTGGGTCGGGAGTAAAATTTATAAAAGATGGAAGTAATGAAGTAATAAACTTCCATAAACCGCATCCAAGCGGAATATTAAAGAGGTATGTGTTGGATCAGGTAATAGAGAAATTAAGAAAGGATGGTTCGCTATGAGTAATTTGTTATCATATAAGAATTACAACGGTACAGTAGAGTATTCAAAAGAAGATAGTTGCCTTTTCGGAAAGGTAGTTGGAATAAAATCTTTATTGTCTTACGAAGGAAATTCTGTACAGGAATTAGAGCAAGATTTTCAGAATGTGATAGATAAATACCTGGAAGACTGCAAAGAACGGAATGTAGAACCTGAGCAACCATACAAGGGAACATTTAATGTCAGGATCAGTCCAGAACTTCATCGGAATATTGCAGTATATGCGATTGAACATGGAAAGAGTTTAAATGCTGCTGTTGAAGAAGCTATTGGAAATATGGTTAGAGTGTAGGAGGTAGATTATGCATACATTTGAAGGAAAAAGTTGTAGAATTCATCATAATAGTGATATGAGTGGAGAAATTTATATTTGCGATAAAAATTCTGATAAAGAGTTAGTGGTTGAAGGTCAAGATATTTTGGATTTTGTTGCTGATTATATAAGGACAGAAAAAATAGGAATGTTGGAACAAATGAGTACAGATAGCATTTTGCATTTGAAATAATAGATTTATGGAGGGTTTATGGCTCTAAAAAATAAATTAGGTATTAATAATTCGGCAGAACTCGCAAGAGTAGAAGAGAGAATAAGTAAAACTAAAGCCATTAAATTATATGAAAATAACATTGTTGAAAATTGCGAAGTTGGAAAATTTTCTGGGCTTGCCAAAATTCATAAATTTTTGTTTGAAGAAATATATGATTTTGCGGGAAAAATCAGGACAGTAAATATTGCAAAAGGTAATTTTAGATTTGCTCCTGTAATGTATTTGGACGCTGCACTAAAACATATTGATGATATGCCGCAATCTAATTTTGATGAAATAATTGAAAAATATGTGGAAATGAATGTTGCACATCCTTTTAGGGAAGGGAATGGGAGAAGCACACGCATATGGCTGGACTTGATTTTAAAAAAAGAATTAAAATTAGTTATAGACTGGAACCGAGTCGATAAAGAAGACTATTTGCTCGCTATGGAAAGAAGTCCGATTAAGGATGTTGAAATTAAGGTTTTACTGAAGAATGCATTAACAGATCAGATAGATGATAGGGAAGTATATATAAAAGGTATTGATGTAAGCTATTATTATGAAGGATATAATACCTTTAAAGCAAAAGAATTGTAGGATAAAATCTAAGTTTCAAGGAGGAAAAATATGAGTAAATATACAGAATCACAGAGAAAGTTTAGGGAAGAAAATCTAAAATTATGGGAGGAAAAACTATTAGAAATTTTTAATAATAGAATTCCAAAACACTGTGAGTGGAGTGAAATAACGCAAATTGATAGCATACTTAAAATTATAGGAAAACAAAGTTTAAATCATATGTTATATCCAGATAGTGGTGGACTAGATGTTGTTGGATGTAACATTTCAGTTACAAAAAGAGATATACTTGAAATTTTGACAGATGGAAGTGCGCCTAACATATGTAAACCGAAGCAGTTGATATTTGATTGTATTGACGGTGAGCCTGAATGGTCCTATTTTAGATTAGAACTTAATAAATTAGAGCCAAGTGGGGTTTACTCAAGTGAAAATGAATTTGTTGAAGAATTATATGAAGATAATGGGCATTATGAGCCGTATAGTGATTATCCGCCAAACGATTATTGGAGACATATTCTAAGAATATTAGGAGGAACATTGCTCATCGTACCCAAGACTTGCTATTATAACCATATTCCAAATACTTATTTGGGAACACATAATAAGTACGGATATATGAATTTTAGGGAAATGATGGAAAAACTTAAGATGAGTGAGGGATATGCTGAATTTTTGAAAGAAATGCAATGAAATTAGATATTCAAGAATTTGATTGTATTATCAGAAATGACAAGATATAATAGCATTAGGAGTGGAGGTGAATGTTATGGATGCATTGAAGAAAGAAGAGGTTTATACAATAGAAGATATTTATGCTTTGCCAAACGGAGAGAGAGCGGAATTGATTGATGGAAAAATATATTATATGGCTCCGCCAAATACAAAGCATCAAAGATTAGTGCATTTTTTTGATAGAGAAATTGGAAATTATATTCAAAGTAAGCATGGTGAATGTGAAGTATTTCCAGCTCCATTCGCTGTGTTTCTTAATGAAAATGACATAAATTATGTAGAACCGGATATATCAGTTATTTGTGATAAGAACAAGATTTCAGACAAAGGGTGTCATGGTGCTCCTGATTGGATTATTGAAATTGTTTCACCGAGCAGTAAACAGATGGATTATTATAAGAAGCTGTTTAAGTATCGGACAGCAGGAGTCAGAGAATATTGGGTAGTAGATCCTGAAAAAGAACTTGTAACAATATATAGCTTTGAAAAAGACAGTATGGAAGAATATTCTTTTGATAAAGATATACCAGTTGGAATATATGAGAGTTTTTCTATTAAAGTATAGTAAGACATAAAAGAAATAAATTGTTGATGAAAGCATTTGGAAAATAAAAATCCAGATGCTTTTTATTATACAAAAAATTATAAAAGAAAAGGAGAATATTATTATGAAACAAAAACAAAATCTTACTGAAAGCAACAAAACTGAGAACTGTGAAATGACAAAAGATCAGATGATTGAGCTAATGGAGAAAATCAACAGAGGATGCAAAGATAATTTAGAGAGTCGTAGAAGTGCATTAAATACGCTTGTTGGTGCATTTCCTGTGGGTGGTAAAGTGTTTGCAGTCGTGGCATTAGATGAATTGCACATTGATGAATCTTATCAGCGGACATTACAAAATCATGTAAAAATAATTGCAAGAGACTGGAATCCGACAAAGTGCGATCCATTAAAAATTAACTTTCGTGCCAATGGATTCTTTTATGTGTGGGATGGACAACATCGTTTAGAAGCTGCAAGATTACGTGGAATTAAATATCTTTTATGTGACATTGTTGTTGGTCTTACCCAGGAACAAGAAGCTTCGTTGTTTGGATGTCAAGGGATAGGCATAAAGAAACCCAATCCATATGATATATTCAAAGCAAATGTATGTGCTGGAGAAGAAATTGACTCGTCGATTAAGAGTATGTGTGATAAATATGATTTGGTAGTAGATAAAAATAATAAGAGAGCTGGGAATTTATCGTGTCTTACTCTTGCAAGGAAAATATTTAGAAAAGGAATACAGGATAGAGAATATTTTGATTGGGTATTGGAATTGTTACATAAAGCAAAGTGGAATGAATTTCCACAATCTCATTGTCATAGGGTAGTTAATTCTTTGTATGAAATCAGAAGAATTTCTAAAGACCTAAGTGAATATACACAAGGTAAATTAGTAGCATATTTAAAGAAAATCACTCCTGATGACTTATTAATTAATGCCACTATTTCGTATCCGCAATTTAAGGATGAAAGTAAGAAATTAAAATTATTCTTGTTAGATATTATTAATGGAGACAATGATCCAGTGAGAGCAGTTGTTGGAAATATAGATAAATTCATTGCATAGTACATATTACGGTTATTGGCTTTCATCAGTCAGTGACCGTTTTTATACTTTTCATTCAAAAGAGAAGTAGTTTGTATAAAATGATTGGAGGTAAATGCATATGGCATGGTATGCAGAATTAAAGCGTAGAAAGTGGTATTGCATCAACGGTATCGACATGATACGGATTTATAAACAGAAACTATATGATGATTGGTATAACTCTCTGACAGATGAACAGAAACAGCGGTTAGAAGAATACAGAAAAGAAAAGGCAGAGAAAAGAAAACGTGATGCAGAAATAGCACTTGCAAGACTTGGAATGATGTTTAATGTCATGAATCAAGTTACCCATGGAAGAATGGGTGATTACATGGAAAGTGAAAGGCTTATGAATAAAATCAGTTTGCATCCGTCAAAGTATTGGTAATATGGTCTTGAAATCATCGTTTGATCGGAGGAGTGATTATGGGAAACAAAACAAAGCAGACAGGAAAAACAGAAGTATATCCGTTCTGGTATATGAAAGATATTAAAAATATGATTGATTACTTCAAAATGAAAGGACAGTGGCATTGGTACTTGGCATTTAATTTTGGATTACTTCTTGGAAGACGTGTAAGTGACACTCTTTCCTTAAAATGGTCTGATTTCTATTACGAGAATGGACGCATGAAAGATGAAACAGATATTAAGGAATGGAAGACAGGGAAAATTATACGTTTGTACATATGCGAAGCATGTAAGGACGCATTAAAGTTATATATTGAGCATACTGAAATTGATCCGATGGAGAATTATAATGATTTTATCAATGGAAATGCCAGAATGTCTCAGATTTTAGAAGACAAGGAAGAATATACAGAGGAAGAGTACGAAGGACTGATGATGAAAGCAATACAAAGTCATGCTGCAGCTTTTAGAAAGCAATTTAAAATTGCAGCGGATGCTTGTGAAATTAAGTATCCTGTTAGTACCCACAGCTTACGGAAAAATTTTGGATACTGGTCAGTTAAATTGCATCCATATGATGTAACAACAGTAGATAAACTTCAAGGAATTTTTTCCCATTCGGATCGGAACACAACACTTCATTATATTGGAATTGCCAGAGAAGATGAGATCAAATTGTATAATGACATGGGAGATTTTATTACTGATGTTTCTAATGGGAAAAAGCCAGTGATCAAGAATAGTCCCGTGATCCCATTGAAAGCAGAGGATTTTAGAGAAATACTTAGTAAGTGTTGGGACATGGCTCAGAACGGAGAAGATAAATTTGACGGAATTAATAATCTGATTTGTATGGCTGAAAAGCGTATGGTATAATAAGAAATAAGGGTGAAATGCAGATGAATATTGCGACATATCAAACAACACCAGAAAAGCATGGATATGGAACCTTTTTCTTTACAGATTGTGGACACAATATGTATTCTATAAGAGACAATATGGCATATCATGGTTGTTTGTGTCCTGGCTGTTTCTGGAAAGGAATATATACAACCTTGTATATTAGAGGTTCAGAAAAAGCAAATAAGTATTGGAATGAGAAACAGAAGAAAATGGAAATGAATGATTGATTTTATTGGAGGATATTATGGGAAAGAAAAAAATAGAAAAAGAATTGACTAAAGAGGAAAAATTACAACAGGAAAAGGAAAGAGAAATAGAGCAAATACAGAGGGAACTGCCTTTTATAAATACGCCATCATATTTTTTTAATGTGGGTGATAAAGTAAGTTATGGCGCGATTAAAGAAAGTGTTGTTGAAGATATTTTGTATGATGGAAAAGTATATGTTTTAAAGTGCGTTGCGACTAATAATAATTATGGACGACCTTATGATTATGAAACTTACCGTGTTACATCATGGACAAATGTAAGACCGATTTGTCCTGATAATGATACTAATTTCTCTGAAAACCAGGATGTACGATTGGACTACTATAATTCAACCATAGAAAGTCTGTTGAGAAGGAATTATGTTTTTGGAATAGACTTTGATCCAGATTATCAGAGAGGATATGTTTGGGATGTGAAGGACAAGGAAATGTTATTAGATAGCATTTTTAAAAATATAGATATTGGAAAGTTTGTATTGATTCATATATCAGATGAAGAATGTCATAAGAGAGGATTAAGTTATGAAATACTTGATGGAAAGCAGCGTTTAAGCACTCTCATTGAGTTTTATGAGAACAAATTAGCATACAAAGGGAAGTATTATAATGATTTGAGTGGAATGGATAAGAGGGCTTTTACAGAACATCAAGTTGCTGTCGCAGAAGTAAGGGAAACGGACAAGAAGACAGTATTAAAATATTTCCTGATGCTTAACAGAACTGGAAAATCTATGGATGAATCGCATCTGTTAGAAGTAGAAAAGATGCTGGATAGTATGAAATAGGCACTTGAATACTTGATTTTATTGGAGGTTTTAATGGAAGATAATTATACTGGCGATATGATTCTGATAGATAGATTATCAGAATTTTATCCTGTTAATAGTTGGTCATGGAATGAAGGCGAGGTTGTAGAACTTGATGACATTGCTTGTGCAATTCTTGATTTTATTGGAGGTTTTAATGGAAGATAATTATACTGGCGATATGATTCTGATAGATAGATTATCAGAATTTTATCCTGTTAATAGTTGGTCATGGAATGAAGGCGAGGTTGTAGAACTTGATGACATTGCTTGTGCAATTCATGAAGGACATCCAGAGGAATCAGAGCCGTTTGGTGATACATGGAAACATCCTTGTATGGAGAATAAATCTACTGAGTGGCATATAGGAAGGATTTTATATTTTATAAAACATCCAGAGGAAATTAGAGATATAGAGGTTGATAATCTATACAGTGGAGATTATATTTTCCCTGTACCTTCAATCATTGATGGAAACCATAGATTCATGGCAGCTATGTGGTTACAGGATCAAGGAAAGATGGGAAAAGTTCATTGTAGATATGGTGGTAGAATGGATTTGTTGGATTATCTGGTTGGAAAAACTGATGTGTGCCCTGATGAATAGGCGAGGTGGTTATATGGATTATAAGGAATGGGAATCTTTAAAAACTGGAGATAGAGTAAAAAGACTTTTTGAAGGCGCAGGAACCATTATCGCAAGTTGTGGCATTGGACGTGTGGTTAGATTTGATAGTGGAAAAGTAGAAAGAATATCTGATGGAGATTTACATAAGATAGTCAGTCGAAAGAAAGGTGACGATTAAATGAAAGTATTATATTGTGATTGTTGTAAGCGTAAAATTGGAGACTATGAACAGGTGTATTCTATTGAAATAAAACATGGAGTTGATAATGAATTTATATTAGATGATGTTTGCGATGAGTGTTATGAAAAATTCAAAGATATTATAGAAAATGCTGAAAGATGGAGACAAAATAGGCAATAAATGTCTGATTTTATCTAAAGAAAAGGAGATATTTACATATGAAAAACGAACTTAATAGAGCAATATTGGGTGTTGCAAATGTAGGAGAAGTGGAGCTTTTTAGAGAAATGGCAAGACAATTTAATTATAATACACTTGCAAGGGCTACATATGTAGAGGAAGTGCATAAACAATATGTTGAATTTCCATCTTCTTTTTTGGGTGGTATAAAAAAGATTGAATTAGGAGATTTGCTATTTATAACATATGATAAATCTACAAAAGATCTTAGAGTATGTGTTTTACAAGCAAAATATAGACGCAAATCATATAGAAAATTTCTAAACTGCAAAGCAGATATATATCAGTGGGAGTTACTATATTATAAACCAGATATAAATAACAGGAGTAAGATGAACATTCCAAAGCATATTCTTAATTTTAGACATGATTATAAGAGTATTGCTGCATATGGAATTTTTTATCATGATAAGAATTTAAGTATGATAGATTTCTTATATACAATACCTGAATTAT
Organism: Lachnospiraceae bacterium MD308; assembly: GCA_010206225.2. Lineage (GTDB taxonomy): Bacteria > Bacillota > Clostridia > Lachnospirales > Lachnospiraceae > MD308. The sequence continues at coordinate 12,360 of VIQU02000028.1, forward strand.
TTACACCGAAAAGTTTAGTACCATTACCATCAAGTACATTTTCGTTTAATTGTCCTAATTGGAGTGTTTGTAAATCTACTTGTTGTGGATGTAGTACAACATTATGTCCGACAAAACTAGGGGGAGTACCAAAAGAAACTTTATTTACATGTTCTATGGATATTTTTGAACATGAAGTGCTACATTGTAAAGTTGGTGCTCCAATAAATGATGATGTAATCAAAATGTATATTTTAAAATTACTAAATGAAATGAAAAGGGATGCAGAAGATTCAGAAATAATAGATGAAATATTGCGCGACTATGAGAATGGCTATTATGGGGAAATTGAGGATTATAAATTTTATGAAGGACATCCATCTGCAATTATTGTTATTACCGACAGTGGAAAAGAATTGGTGTCATACATTAGATAAAGGTTAAAATTCGATTTTCATTGGGAGGAAATATTTGATGGGTATGACATTAAATCAGGCTAATAAAGTAAAAGAAGGAGATATTATTTATAGCATAAATATGGATTGTGATTTTAAAGTAGAATCCGTTGAATTGCATGGTAGCATTCCATTTTTTAAAGGAACGTATTTAACAAAGCATAATCGGTGGAAAGATATTATTGGATATAACGAGTTGAAATTAAAGAAATAATAGTGTTGAAATCCGGTTTTTATTGTGTGAGGAGGATGATTAAATGTCAATGAAATTTGAAATAGGAACAAAAGTTAAAATAAGAACTGATTTAAAAACGGATGAACTTTATAATGGAATTGATTTTAGTATAGATATGAAACCGTACATAGGGAAAGAAGCAAAAATTGTAGACTATAATGGAAGTGCATATTTTCTTGATATAGATAATAGATTTTGGTCTTGGGGAGAGAAAATGTTGGAAGAGGTATCGAATACACCAACATTAGATAGAATGTTGGAAATCCAAGAACAGTCAGAACTTTGCGGAGAATTTTTAGATTGGTTTTTGGGGAAATATGCAGTTTTTGAAAGAGGACAGAGAAGGGAATCGTCGTTTGTTAATGCGGACGGAGCCAGTGACTACATAAATAAAGAAAAATTACTTGCAGAGTTTTTTGGAATTGATTTAGAGGAAGCAGAAAAGGAACGAGAGTTGATTTTGAAATCATTATAGAGGATGATATAAATGAGTAAAGAGGAAGTAGCGGAACAGATGCAGCGAATTAATCAATTATCTGAAGAAGAACAAAGATATTTATACGGCGAGTGTGATAAGTGGTGTTTGGATACTTTTATAGAAGGATTGCAGATAGTAGCCATAATGGAAAAAGATAATCATGAGAATGGTATTACTCATTGTTATCTGCGGAATTTAGATAATGGTTTATGCTATGATGTAAGAGGGGAGTATGGTTCCGATGAAGAAATAATTGCTTATACTGGCGTAGACTATTATTCAAATAATATAGAGGAATACATTTTTGATAATATTGAAAACTTTAAAAAATTCTTAAAATGGATAGATTTTGAGATAATAAGACAATATTATTTAGCTGGATGAAACGTTGCTTTTTAAATGGGAGGTTCGTATGATGAAAAATTTGTATATAATTATAATTTCAATATTGTTAGCAGCATTGTTATTTGTTTGTATCTATGAATTTGTAACAAGAAAAAACATGAAGATGAGAATTGGTAAACATGATAATTTTGAACATGCCTTAATGAATGATGTGCTATATTTGGTGATTTCATCATTTGTATTACTATTATTTTTTGTATTGTACGATAGTGGTTTTTTTACATATATTTTAAAAAATGTTCCTTATAATAAAAGTATTATAGAAAGTGGGTTATTTAATGGCGTAGCTTTAGTAATAGTAGGGATCATAATTAATCTTATTTATTTGGGAGCAATAAAATGTATTAGGCATTGGGTGGTATTAGAAGAACTTGAAGAAAATGAAAAAACTTGGTTGACGATTGCTGGGTGCTTTATGTTATATGTAGTAGGAAAAAGAGAGTCAGATTTTGTTTTTTCTTTTTCTGCAGTTTCATTAATAATTGCTAAATTTTTTTGGGTAATAAATAATAGTTTGACAAAGCTAAAAAAAGATTTATTGGAATTTTTTCATTTACCAATTTATACTATAATTTTCATTGTGACTATTTTTATAGTAGTTTTTGTTTCAACTATTATTCCCAAATATTTTCTTCAAATAATATTTGGATTGATGACAGGAGTGCTTGTTGGAATAATAGTATGTGCGTTCAGATATAAAGAAAAAAATCAATGAAATGTTGCTTTCAAGTGGAGGTAAAGTATGTATAAAGATAAATTGGATAATTTATTAAAACGTGGTGTATTTACTCAAAATGAATACTATAATTTTTTTGAATGTATGGAAGAAGATAACGAAGGTAAAATGATAGGTGTTGTTCCATCTGAAAAATTTCGTTATAAATATAATTTTGATGGAAATCTTTTAGATGGTTCATTAGTTGATTTTATATTGAATGAAATAACTGTTCCATTAGAAGCGGAAGAAATCGATCCAATTTTTAAAATATATGGATATTCATATTATGGTATTTGCGATGGATATAAATGGTTTACAAAAGCAGAAATAACAAAGATGCAAATGGATCAAGGATATAAACCTATTGAAAATGCAAGTGAATTAGAATTATGGAAAATCATTGGAATTTGTTCAAGATACTGGGAAGTACAATATAAAGAATGGTATGAGCATAAGTAATTGAAATGCTGTTTTCAAGTGAGGTAAATTAAGTATGATAGAAAGTGATATTGTTTATGAGGAGACTCCTGAACTGATAGGAAGAGAAATTGCAGGACACGGATCTGAATGGGAAAGGTTTAATGGACATAAGATTGTGTTTGCTAAAAAAACTATTATTTTTGGTAAGGGAAGAGATACGTTGTATGAAGTTAAATTGGATAATGGAAGATGGTGTACACCATATTTGAATGAAATAAATTAACTGATGAAAGGCTGGTTTTAAGATGGTAACTAGGAGGGAAAGTTATTGAAATCAGAAGGTGTAAAAGACGTATTTAAATGGTTAGACAAGAAGTGTAAAGAACAGAAAATTGCTGTTGAAAAAGCCGAACAGAATTTTCAAAATACAAAAAGAAGTTGTTATTTTGAAGATGAACAATGCTTAATAGACTCAGCAGAGATTGAATTAGAACGTGCGAAAGAAAGACTAAGTGCATATGTAGATATAAAAATTAGTGTAGAAAAGTATATGAAAAAATTGAAGCATCAAGGAGAGTAAAGATTTGAAATTCTAGTTTTAAGAGGTGGATTAGGAGTGATATTATGCAGAAAATAACAAGATTCAAAGATATAAAGCAATTTACAACAGATGGAACTTACAATGTGTGTTATCCTCTTCCGAGTCTTGTGAAATACATATCAGAAGAAATAAAAGGGATGGGATTGCAACTAAATCCAGAATTTCAGCGTGGTCATGTATGGACTGAGCAACAACAGGTAGCCTGGTTAGAATACCATCTTAGAGGAGGAAAATCAGGAAATACAATATATCTGAACAATCCATTTTGGCACAGTAGTAGACAGCCTAAAGATGGCGAATATAAAGATTATGTATGTGTAGATGGGTTACAAAGGATAACAGCAGCGCAAAGATTTATCAATGACGAGATCAAGGTGTTTGGATCTTATTTCTCTGAATATGAAGATAGAATAAATATTACAGATGCGGCGATGTATTTAAATGTCAATGATTTAAAAACAGAAAAAGAAGTGCTACAGTGGTATGTGGATATGAATGCTGGTGGAACGCCACATACAAGTGATGAGATTGAAAGAGTAAGAAAAATGATTCAGGAACTTGATAACTAAGATATATGTGGGGTGTAGACATGAGTAATCTTACAAATAAAGAGTTTTTAGATTTTCTCTTGGAAAGATTCAAAATAGAAAGAGAAAAATTTGACAGATCTGGTGTATATGCATATACACAGCGTCTACTTGCTTATAACTCAAATAAGATTGAAGGTAGCACACTTACTGAGGAGCAAACAGCTTCTTTGTTTGATAATGGAACTTTGCCGAAATCAGATGATTATTATAGAGCAAAAGACGTTGAGGAAATGAATGGACATTTTCTTATGTTCAATAAGATGTTGGATACATTGAATGAATCATTATCACAGGAACTGATAAAGCAATTTCATTTTGAATTAAAGTCTGGAGTATTTGAGGATCGTGCTAACGGATATGCAATCGGTGATTATAAGCAGCGTCCTAATATGATTGGAATGTATCAAACTGTAAGACCAGAAGATGTTGCTCAAGAAATTTATTTACTAATGGATTGGTATGATGGTCAGGCAATAAATATTTCTGTATTAGCTGAGTTTCATGCAAGATACGAGAGCATTCATCCTTTCCAAGACGGGAATGGTAGGACGGGAAGATTGATTCTCTTTAGGGAGTGCTTGAAGAATGGTGTTGTGCCGGTTGTGATTGAAGATTCAAATAGAAATGAGTATCTGGAGGCATTAAAAGAATATAGAGAAGAAAAAAGTCTGGATAAATTAATTACGCTTTTTGAAAAAGAGCAGCAGTATTATTTTGAGAAGTGCAAATATTTTATGTAGGACATAAATGTTCAGTTTTATTTGATGTTATATGTGGGTGCATGGAGCGTAGACAGGGTGATAGCTGTCCTTATGGGTTCGATTCCCTGACATATCATGAGTGATTAGATCATGTTATAGACATGTATGTAACGTGATTCTATAATGATATGGAGTGGCAAGATTAAGAGTTGGTGAAATTCCAGAGAGTAGGTTTGAGTCCTGCCGCCCACAATTCGTACTTAAAAGTGAAATTTCAAAGGAGGATTTATGGATACATTAAAAATATATCAGGAATATAAATTTAAAAAAGGTGGTTCTGAATTTCATATTTCTGAAGGAGAAAAATTGAAAGTTAAGACGGACAAAGGTATTTTTGAAGGAGTTCTTACAAGCGTTGGAGCATTTGGAGACGATTTTCACTTGGATATTGGCGATGAATCAGTAAAGATTCATTGTGATAAGGTTATCGATATAATACCAGTTTAGACATAAAATAACTATTTGATCAGGAGGTTTGAAATTTGAGAGATAAAGCCTATCTTAGAGATGTGAGGAAAAGAAAAATACAGAGAAAAAAACGTATTAGCAAAGCAGTTTATGGCTTGGATTGGTATCCACATGATGGACAGTATTCAAAGGGAAAAATTCATTGTGGATGTGGATTGTGTAAGTTTGGTAAAAAGAATGGATTGCCAACCATTAGAGATATGCGAGAAAAATCAAGAGAATATATTTTGTATGATGATTATAAAAAGGCGCAATAAGAAAAATTAATATATAAAAAAATAAAGCGATACAGAAATTTGTATCGCTTTTTATGTGATTTAGAAACCATAATTTTATCTTGCTTAATAAAGAATATATCACACCAAAAGCCTTATTTCTACGCTAAAAATATGGAAGCTATGGATAAAACTGTAATATAAGATAACTATCCAGAATCGAAAAGTGCGTAAAATAGGCATTTCTGTATGCAAAAGCAAGATAAAATTATGGTTTCATTTGTTTTAAAACAAGTGATTTCCATAAAATTTTTTGAAATCGTTCATTGACAATTTAATGTTGAGTATCGCTAGAATAGAAAATCTAAAAATATATAAATGGCTCATCAAACAAAGGGGTAATTGAAAGGAGGGGTTATAATGATAGAAATTGATTACAATATATCATTGATTGAGTTGCAAAAATATACGGATGAAGAATTGTATCAGGTATTGAATTGTGCAAATCAAGATAAAAATGAAATTTTTAGAGCTGAATGTACATATTGGATGTGCAGGATGGAAATTGACCGTAGAAACAATAACAAATGGCCAGATTTTTTAGATGTTCGTTGTATATCAAATATTTTTGATGAAGATCATAATATTATATTCAGACTTGGTAATCATTATGTGCTTTATGAAGTAGAGAATGCAATGTTGGTTTATTGTGATAAATGGATTCCATATATTTTTTCAATAGTTGAAGAAAATAGCAGATGTACATGGAAATATTTTGGATTATGGAAAAAATAGATGATTTGGATGAAGTAGTAAAAGCGACACTATTTGGAAATGTCGCTTTTTTCATGTTCTAATATATCGGATACTTTGCAATCGAGAGCTTCACAAATTTTGTCAAGTACAGAGAATTGGACACTAGATGTTTTATTATTACATAGATTGTTTAATGTCGAAGCAGCAATTCCTGTATCTTTGGCAAGCTTATACTGAGAAATATTTTTACTTTTTAATGTATTATTGAGAACAATTTTCATATATGAACTCCTAAATTTTATAGATGCTTATATTTTATCAGATATACATATTATTTTCAATAATTAGTGTTGACAATAATTAGTGTATACGATATAATGTAAATCGTAAAAATTAATGGAATTACATATAGAGGAAGGAGGATGCGATATGGATGTTAAAAGATATGATATAGTACAAGCTGACTTGTCTGGGACAGTGGGATCAGAGCAAGGTGGTGTTAGACCAGTGCTTATCATCCAAAATGATATTGGTAATTTACATAGTCCAACAACTATTGTAATGCCATTTTCAACAAGAGTATTTAAAAATCCGAATCAGCCAACGCATACCTTAATAAAGAAAAGTGCTGATACGGGTTTGAAAATCGATTCTGTTTTACTTGGTGAGCAAATGAGAGTGATTAGTAATCAACGGATTAAAAGAAAAATTGGTGTAGTAACAGATGAGAAAGAGAGAAAAGAAATACGTAGGGTTTACGAAGCTAATTTTGGAGAATAGATATTATAGTGGAGGTAATACTATGCGATATGTAGAAATGACATTAGAAGAGGCCGTAAAGGAGTGTAATAAGAACACTAAAGTGTTGGTAGCAATGCAGAATCTAGCGGAAAAAGATGATTCTGATGTAATTTTTATCCCAAAAAAAAGAGAAGAATACACAAAGATGTTTGAAGATGTAAAGACTGCAGCTTCATTATGTAATGATTTTGTACGACAGTTAAATCTGTTTACAGAAAGACAGGATATACGTAATATTAAACCTCAGGGATTCCAAAAAATAGTATTATTGCGAGAATAAACCATATTTGGAATGAATTTTAAAAGAACGCTTGTTCGAAAAACTATTGACACAATCGTATGTTCGATGTATAATTACTATCAGAAACACAAAGACCTATCCGATGGTGTTGGCGCACCGTTTGAGGACAGGTCTATGTACATAATTTAAGCAGAATGCTCACTTGTATTTTACATATTACAATCATTTTGGTCAAGTGGTAAATTCAAGCTATTCTGCGAAAATTCAAAGGGTAATAAGTGAATATGGATTATGAGGTGTAGTTTTCAGTTTGAGTAAAGTAACAATCTCACAGGTATCAGGCCTTGAATATTAAGGGATTTATTAAATTAGTAATTCAGGAACTTTTATTTTTGTACCCATTTTTAAAGAGAGATGTTATGAATATTGACACATGGGGATATAAACCAAGATACACAATTAGTGAGAGAAGTTATTAATAAAATTGAGAAAGGGTGTAGATTATGTTTATTTTAACGGATGGAAAGAATTATGTGATGGAAAATCCAATGAAGCAAGGTGCTTACATTAGTACGACATCGCCAATACAGGCGAAAGAATTTACATGGAAACAGGCAAGATCTCTTTTGCGCAGTAAAAAGAAATCTATGGGATGGATAAAAACATTTTATACCATAGATCAGGACACAGGAAAGGTAGAGAAAGATGTGAAATACTGTAAAGGAAATGGTGGTGCTTATATCGGGAGGAACGATGTAGGCTTTGACGATTCTATTATTGATATGATATTCAAAGAAACAAAATCAGTCATAGGACTTGCTGGTTGGAGTATGACACAGCTTAAAACATACGAAGAAGAATTAAATATCGGATTGTCAAAGTATGATTCTGCTGAATCTGATATTGGACATGCACTTCAGAAATATAAAGAAGATAATGGTGGTAAAAATGCGCAGGCACATAAGATGGCAAAAATCGGATATCTTCTTGGAGAAATAAGAGAGAAACATAAAAATATCAAGCAATGTTTGGATTACATAAAAGTCATGGAAGATGCTATTACATATGGATATACAATTGAGAAGATAAAATTAGAACTTACAAAAGCAAAGCATGTGGAATATAAAGGTAGAACTGAATATTATCAGATGGCATTAAAATTGCTGGATTAAGAGGTGAGAGATTATGGTGATTTGTAAAAATTGTTATGTTCCGATGGTAGAAGTTATGTCATTTTCTAGGGACAAGCACGAAAAATATTGTAGGTGTCCCAAATGTAGAGGAGAGACAAAACGTTGTAAAATTAGAAAAGAAGATTTAAGTTTTGGAGAAGTATTAAACAAGACTTATAAAAGAAAATAAATTGTAGAGGTGTATCAATATGGAGCAAATATTAATATCTGATGATATGAAATCAATAGTAAATTCGTACTACGCCAATAATGGGAGTAAATTATATAATATGGTGGATAAAATTTTGTTCAAACTACATTTTGTTGATGTAGATAAGAGTGATTTTTATTCATTATCAAATGAAGTTTTTATGTATGCAATAAGAGATTATGATCAATCTAAATCTTTTGATGGTTTTTTATATTCATGTTTGTATAAAAAATTTTGTACCGAAATGACACAGAGACTTAGAGATAAAAGGTGTACGAAAACCAAAATAAAAGAAAAAGATGCAAATGGGAATATTGTTGAAATAACAATAGTTATTCCAGACGAACGATTAGATGCTCCAATTAATGATGATAACAATTCTACTCTTGGAGATACGATTCCAAATGATTGTTCTACGGAAAAAGTTTTTTTTGAAAAAAACGAAGAAGAATATAGTAATAGAATGTTGTTATATTTGAGTAGACTATCAGATCTTCAGAAAAAAGTTTTAAGACTTAATGTTGCTGGTTATCAACCAAATGAGATTAGAAAAGAATTACATATAAGTGAAAAGCAATATGCAGATTGTTATGCTGCTATTCATTCATATAGAAATGTTTCAGTATTGTTTTAAATGATATCTAAATGAATAATATGGAGGAATGTAAAATGGCAAGACCAAGAAAACAAACTTACACTTTGGATATGTATCTGAAAAAAAATAAGAAGGGTGATATTGATAATAGTGCTGATGTACAGAGAAATTTTGCGTGGAATAATGAGCAGATTAATGAGTTGATTGTAACAGTACTGACCGATGATTATATTCCTCCTATTATTCTTGGAGAGGAAGAAAATTCTAAATTGCATATTGTAGATGGAGGCTGTAGAACTGCCGCCTTAAGAAAATTTAAAGAGATGAATTATAAGATAACTTCTTCTATTGAAAATTCATTGATTCCATATAAGAAAAAAGTTGTAGGTGAAGACGGTAGTGTTGCTTATAGAGATGCTGTGTTTGATATAAAAAATAAAACATATGAAAAACTTCCGGATGAATTAAAGGAAAAATTCGATGAATATCAGATTGAAACGGTCATACATGAAGATTGTGATAGCTTGAAAATTTCTAAATATATCAAAAGATATAATAATCATGTGTCTATGAATACTGATCAAAGGGCTTTTACTTATATTGACAAATTTGCAAGTCGTATTCGAAAAATTTTGAATAGCAAATTTTTTGTGGAATGCAGTGACTATTCTGAAAAGGATAAGCAGAAGGGTGTTGTTGAAAGAATCATTATTGAATCGATGATGTGCATGAATCATTTTGATAACTGGAAAAAGCAAGCTAAAGCAGCTTGTAAATATCTTAATGATAATGCAACAGAAAGTGAGTTCGATATTCTTGAAGATAATTTACATAGATTGGAGAAGATTATAACTGATGATATTAAAAACATTTTCAATAAAAAAGATTCCTTTGTGTTTTTGACACTGTTTAATGAATTTATCAAATTAGGACTTGAAGATATTAAGTTTGCAGAATTTCTCAGAGAATTTAAGGCTCATTTTCGAGATGAAAAGAGGAATAAAAATGGATTATTATTTGATGAGATCGATAAAGAATTAAGTACAAAGGACAAATTAGTTATTACGGATAAGTTGAATATGCTTGAGGATTTGATGGTGGAATTTTTCAATATAAATAAAAATAACAAACCTACTGATGAGTTGCTTATTGCGGAAATGCTTGACATGGATGTAGAAGTTATATCAGAAGATATGAGTTTTTATAAAGAATCATTGGATGATTTAACAAGTAGGACAATCAAAGATGGTTCAAAACTTTTGCATAATGAAAACAGATTATCTTTGCTGGCAATGGTGGTTTATTCATATAAAGAAGATATAGATCTGGATGAATGGTTAATTGAATATGCAAAAAATAACAATACATATTTTGTGGATCAGAAGAAAAATTTTATACATATGAGAGCAGATCTTGAGAAGTTTATAAGTAGAGAAAGCAGAAAAAGAAGTGCATAAGGAGGAATGCATAGTGGAATTAAAGGTAGAAGACGAAACGGACAAGATAATCAATGAAATTTTGGAACACTGGGACGATGAAGAGAAAGAGGGGATGATTAATGGGATTGATTGAGGAAGCAATCAGAGTAGCAAGAAAATATTATGATAATGAAACATACTATCATGTCATGAGAGTTGCTGCATTTATTACAGAGGATAATTTAATTCCTCCAGAGAATTTAGAAAATTGCGTTGCTTTAGCAATTATGCATGATTTAATAGAGGATACTAATTTTAACTATTATAATGACTTCGATACTAGTTTGTATAGCTGCTATATGGATGATTGTTTAAAACTTCTTACAAAGAGCAGCAATGGTACATATGAAGAATATATTCAGGATATAAAAAATGCATATAAAAATTATCCGGAAGTATATTGGGTGAAACTGGCAGATATGAAAGATCATTTAACACAGACGGGTACACTGACAGACGAACTCAAAGAAAAATATTTGAAGGCATTGCCATACTTATTATAAAAGCCGCATTTCATAGGGAAAATTGGAGGTATAAAGATGAAACAGCATATTATTTATGAGTGTGAAAAGTGTGGTAAAAGGTCAAAAGACAGAGAAAAAATTATGATATGCGAAGCTGCACATTTGGGATTGTCCGTTGCAGAAAAGAAGGAGTGGGAACAGTTAAAAGAGAAAGTCAGATATAAGAGTGCAATTGTTAGTGGTTGTAAGAATGAGCAGACGGATAAAGAGTTTGATGATGCGATTCACGAATTGATGGATTTTGAGAAATTGCATGGAATAGAGGAGAGCTAGTCATGAGTGATAAAAAGATGAAAAGAGACGATTTAGGAAATCGTATGAAAACATTTTATGAAGAGATTTCTAAAATAAGATTAATGAGACGTTGTCCAGTCATTTGCCGTCTGGACGGCAAGGCGTTCCATACATTTACCAGAGGATTCAAAAGACCATTTGATGATGTTCTTATCAAAACAATGCAGGAGACAGCAAAGTATCTCTGCGAAAATATACAGGGATGCCAATTAGCGTATACACAGTCGGATGAGATTTCTTTGCTACTAATTGATTATCAGAGATTTGAAACATCGGCATGGTTTGATTATGAAATCCAGAAAATGTGTAGTATTTCTGCAAGTATGGCGACTATGGCTTTTAATCGGATATTTAGTGAAACTGTGTCTGATTTGAAGGTTGATAATACAAAACCAATGAATAGATATTTTGAGGCTGTTTATTTAGGAGCCATGTTTGATGCCAGAGTATTTAATATTCCTAAAGAAGAAGCAACCAATTATTTCTACTGGCGGCAACTTGACGCTTCCAGAAACAGTATTCAGATGGTAGGACAAGCAAATTTTAGTAATAAAGAATTACAGCATAAATCTTGTAATGATATTCAGGATATGCTTATGACTCAGAAGGGGATTAACTGGAATGACTTGCCTACATATCAGAAACGTGGGAGCTGCATAATAAAGGAAGATTATTTTACCTATACAGATGAACACGGAATGTTGATTGAAATAGATGCTGATGAAGTTGGAATCTTTGTTGATGAATTAACAGTTAGAAACCGTTGGATCATTGATAAAAATATCCCTATTTTCAAGGGAGAAGGCAGAGAATATATTGAACGGTTTGTGAATGTAGGAGACTGATTATGAAACTTGTATATGATAAACAGATTAATATTGATATTGGTCAAGAATTCTATGGAATTATTGCAAGTTCAAATAGTACCTATAATGGGATATATCATATTATAGTGGATGATATTGATTGGAATACAGAAGAAATTATTTTTTCAATTGCTCAACCATGTAGGTATGTTTCTTGCCATTTAGAAGAATTTATTAAATATGTTTTTGATTCTGAAAAAGAGGCAAGAGAAAATTTAGAAGAGTTAGACATAGATGAGGGAATATTTAAGTACCAATGAATCTAACATTTCAAAGCCTTATTCAATCAATATATAGTATGTAATTAAGAAAATTATAACAATATATAGTACAAGAAAAGGAGATTAAACTATGGAATTTACAGAAATGAGAAACAAATTGATGGAAAACTTTAATGAGATGACAAAAGATGTAGATCATCTGTTTGAAGTGGCAGTAAACAAGGATGAATTATGGAATCTGTATCTTGATAGTTTCCCAGCAGGAACTAATGAGATTTACAGAGAGCGAAGGTGGCATGATTGTAGTTGCTGTCGCCAGTTTATCAAGACGATTGGAAATGTTGTTGTAATTAAAAATGGAGAGATTATAACCATTTGGGATTTTAGAACAGATGATAGTACATATCAGCCAGTGTTAGATGCTCTGTCAAGTTTTATCAAGTCTCATGCTGTATCAAATATTTTTGTGAGTAAGTTTAAGAAAATCGGTACTTTGCAGAATTATGAAGAATTAGAAAATGGTAAGGTGCAGGAATGGACTCATTTTTATTTAGAGTTGCCTGATAAATTTGTGGACAGAAGTAGTCGTTCAGAAGGTGATATTAAAGGTAGCTTTAGAGATACGAGGAATGTCTTTAAGCGTTCTCTTGATGAGATTACAATGGATTCCATTGATACAATTTTGGAACTTATCAATTCCAATACTCTTTACAAAGGAGAAGAGTGGAAGGGTGTGCTTGGTGAATTTAAGAAATACAAGAAAGAATATGATAAACTCATTTCTGATGTTGAAAGAGATAATTATGCATGGGAACAGTCGGTAAAAGCAGGTATCGCTATTGGACGAATCAGAAATCACAGTATTGGAACACTGCTTGTCAATGTAAGCGAAGAAATGGATTTGGATACAGCAGTTAAAAAGTATGAACAGATTGTAGCGCCTGCAAATTACAAGCGTCCAAAGGCAATTTATACAAAGAGGATGCTTGAAGATGCAAAGAAAACCATTACAGAACTTGGATATCTGGATTCTTTACAGAGAAGATTTGCTAATTTGGATGATATTACAGTAAATAATATTTTGTTCTCGAATAGAGATGCTGCTAAGAGGATTGTCGGTGCAGATGATATTTTTGGAGAGATGGAAAAGGATGTTGCTGTAAATCCGAGAAAGTTTTCTAAGGTTGATGAGATTCCAGTAAAAGATTTTATTGAAAATATATTACCAACTGCAAAGGATATTGAAATATATTTGGAAAACAAACATACGTCTAATATGGTTTCGCTAATTGCTCCAAAAATCAAAAATTCAAAAACTATGTTCAAATGGAATAATGGATTTTCTTGGGCGTATAGTGGAAATATTACAGACAGTGATATTACACAGAGAGTACAAAATGCTGGCGGTCGTATTGACGGAGTTTTAAGATTTTCACATAGTTGGAATTATGAGGGTATGCGAAATGGATCACTTATGGATTTACATGTATTCATGCCTGGCTCAAATCAAAAAGTAGAATATAAAAATGGAAAAGAAATTCATGACAACTATGGAAACAATGAGCGTGTTGGATGGAATCATAGACAGCATTTGCCTTCTGGTGGAGTACAAGATGTTGATTATGTTAATGTAGCACCAGTCGGATATATTCCTGTAGAAAATACAACATTTCCATCAATTGAAAAATTGAAAGAAGGAATATATACATTTAAAATTCATAACTGGAATTTTAGAAATCCGACAACTGGTGGTTTTAAAGCAGAAATCGCTTTTGATGGACAAGTTTATAGATTTATTAGAAGAGAACCTTTACAGCATAAGGAATGGATAACTTTAGCAAAGTTAGAACTTAAAAATGGTCATTTTGAAATAATAGAAATGATGGAAAATGATACTACTCCTATTGAAATTTGGGGATTAAAGACTAATCAATTTATTCCTGTATCAGCAATTAGTTATAGTCCAAATTACTTTGATGAGCAGGACGGTATTGGACATAGACATTTGTTCTTCTTCTTAAAGGATTGTGTAAATGCAGAAGAACCAAACGGATATTACAATGAATTTTTGAAGAATGAACTTGCAGAACATAAGAGGGTATTTGAGGCTCTTGGAGCAAAATGTCATGTGGAAAATACAGAGGATCAGCTTTCTGGAATTGGCTTCAGTATGACTAAGAGAGCAGAATTGATTGTTAAAGTAAAAGGTGCAACAGAAAGAATTATGAAGGTAAAATTTTAATCAAAAAAGGAGAAAGAGATTATGGCAGTAGAAAACATTTTTGAGTATGAAACAAGGAATAAGATACGTTTTTCATTCAGAGGGTTGATTTCAGTCGAGGATTTATGGGACTTGTCGTTGAACAACTTAGATTCTATTTATAAGGATTTGAAGAAACAGTCAAAACAGTCTGAAGAGGAAAGCCTTTTGAACATTAAGACTCAGGAAGATGAGCTTCTGAATGTTCAGATTGAGATCGTAAAGTATATTGTATCTGTAAAGTTGGCAGAAAAAGAAGCAAGAGAAAAGGCAACTGCTAAGAAAGCCCAGAAGCAGAAGATTATGTCTATCATCGCAGCAAAACAGGATGAAGCATTGCAGAACAGTTCTATTGATGATTTGCAGAAGATGTTGGATGAATTAGATGGTTAATTAAGATGTGTGGTCATGTGATAGTTAAGACTGTTACATGGCCAATTTAATCAAAAGGCAATGAAAAATTCATTTTATGTCATTAAATGTGGCATAAACCGAAAAGCTCATGCCACATTTTAGTTATTACTTATTTCTTTTTAGTTTGTGCTAATGCACTTCCAGCAACAGATTTAGAATCGTCACTAAATCGTTTATCTCTAAGAATCCTAGATGCTTTTTTGGCGACTTTCTTAGAAGTTTGCTTTCTGTTTGGCATAGTGTAGCCTCCTTTCTCATAATAAAATACCTCCCATTTATTGTACAGAACATTAGTTCTTGCACAATATATAGTATTGCATGTGTATGAGAAAGTCAATAAAATTTTTATAAAAATAGTTAAATAATTATAAAGGAGTAGTAAATGAGTAAATCAATTCAGTTAGATTCAGATGGTAATGACATTACATGTATGAAAGAATTTGATGCTTTGAAGTATCCATGTAGAGAATGTAATAGAGAAGAATGTGATGAAAGAGAGGTGTCTAATGAAACATAAATATTATATTTCGGTGGTTATACAAGGGGGATTCGTTGGATTATATTATAGCCTTGATTATACATTGAACACTATAGAAGGAATCCAAAAAGTTTCAGAAGAAATCCATAATGATGGATATGAAAATCCAGTTATTTTATTTTTTAAAGAATTAAAATAGTGCCTATAAAATGAAACTTTCAAGTAAGAAAAGAGAAATATATATCACAAAAATGAAAAGGAGAGATGATAAATTATGTGTAATTTTAAGAGTGGAATTATTTTGAAGAACAAGGTGGTTTTAGCACCAGAAGGAAATGAAAGCCATTCAGATTTATTGGAAAGTCTTGGAATTGAAGATACTCACATGAATGCATCTAAAACATTTGTAAGAGCAGAGTTAATTCCTAAAAACGATGACAAAATGATAGATGTAAAAGAGTGGAGATATAAGGTTGATCAGGATATTGTGCCTGATTGGTACGAAAAAGATCCAGAGAGATACGAACAGGATTTTAGAAGTGCAGTTGAAGAATATATGAATGAGTGGAGAAAACAGTTAAAATTCATTTGTGGGCATTATTGGACAAGTGTTCAGGATGGGAATCGTACATATTATTTTATGAATGGGATTCTTAAAAAGTTAGACTTTGGTGAAACAAATAATTACGCAGAATCTTATGTGCGGAGAGATCTTATTAATAGTGAGTTGGCAGAGGATTTAAAGAAAGAATTTGGAGATAAACTTGTTCCGATTTCTCTTGATTTGACTTCTATGGATGGATTTAAAGATTATGAAAGTGTTGAGGGTGATATTTTGGCAATTCCAAATATTCAGTTACTTATGAAATTTGGTGAGAATATTCCGCTGATTAATAATTGGTATTGGCTTGCAAATCCGAATCAGACACCAAAACGAGGGGATTCCCACTTTGTTCGGTACGTTGGCTCCAATGGCAATGTGAACTGCCGCGATTGCGGCTGGGGTGGCAAGGGTGTACGTCCGTTTTTCATCCTTCAATCTTAAATCTTTGAATCTTGCGAAAAACCATCGGGTAGCCAGTAACCAGGAATGCGTCAGCATTCCGTAGGCATCTGATGAGCGACTGAAAGGAGCGGGGAAAACCAGTGAGCGAAGCGAAACTGGATGTTATAGTAAAAGCAATAAATCTTATGGAATATACTATGACAATTACATCAAACCGAAAGAGGTATCCAGTTAAGCATTTAACATTGGTAAAACGCATCCAAAATCGCTGTATGGATATATATGAATATTTGCTTGATGCAAATAGGCTGAAATTGGATACTTCAAAATCGGAACGCCAAGAATTACAAACAAAAGCAATTTCATGTTGTGATAAGTTGTCTTGTTATGTGGAACTTTCTATGAAATTGAAATTAATTGGAAGTGATACAGTAGGATATTGGCAGAAACAAATAAATGATGTGAAATATATGAGTATTGCATGGCGTTCAAAAGATAAAGAGAGATAATTTTAGGTTGTTTGTTGTATGACCCACTTTGTTCAGTACGTTAACTCCAATGGCAATGTGAACTACAACGATTGCAACTGGAATGACAAAGGTGTACGTCCGTTCTGGATCGGAAGACGAATGAAAGTAAGAGAAACACTGAAATTAGAGTCCCGATATCAAAAGAATAAACAACCTTTCCTGATTCAAAAATGTCAGGATAAATACAAAGGAACAAAATACTATGATAGAAGATAAAACAGATTTTGAAAAAGTAGTAGATTTCGGTAATTTGTATCAAGCATATTTAAAATCTAAATCAGGTAAAGGTTTTTCAAAAAGCAGTCAAAAATTCCAAGTATTAGCTCTTGATGGAATTCATCAAATAAAGAGAAGATTAGAAACTAAAACATATCAAGTATCAAAATACAATGAATTTACAATATATGAACCGAAAGAGAGAGTCATTAAAGCATGTTCGTTTGTAGATAAAATTGTACAGCATAGTTTGTGTGATAATGTACTGATCCCAAGATTGAATAAAGAGTTTATTCAAACAAATTATGCTGGACAGATTGGCAAAGGTACATTGTATGGATTGGATTGCTTAAAAGCTCAGATGTATCTTGCATATCAGAAGTATGGATATGATTGTTGGATTATAAAAGCTGATGTTAGCAAGTTCTTTTACAATATCAATCACGATATTTTGAAGGATATTTTGAAATATTTTATGGAAAATAAAGAAGTGTATTGGCTGTGTGAGAAGTTTATTGATAGTACTGAGGGAGTAGGGCTTCCTTTAGGTAATCAAATTAGTCAGGTATATGCACTTTTATATTTATCAGTGTTAGATCACTTTATCACAGGAGAACTTGGAGTTAAATATTATGGTAGATATATGGATGATTTTTATTTGATAGTGCAAAATAAAGAATATGCGAAATGGTGTTTAGCAGCTATTTATGAGTTTGTGTATTCATTAGGTCTTGAATTAAACAGTAAGACTCAGGTCATTCCTTTTAAAAATGGAATCAAATTTTGTGGTTTTCATACATATGTGACTTCAGGTGGTAAAGTAATCCGAAAGCTGAAGAACGAAAATAAACGTGCCGCTAAAAAGAAATTTAAGAAAATGGTTGGATTAGTGAGGTGTGGAAAACTTAGCAAAGAGAAATTTTATGAGAGTTACAATGCTTGGAAAAATCATATATCACATGGCAATTGTGTGAAATTAGGATATGAGATGGATAGATATGTAGAAGAGCTATTTGGAAAATAAAAGAGAGGTTTATTATGAATTACGAGGTAGAAGATCAGTATAACGTTTTTATCAAAGATGTAGAAACAGGTTTACTTTCTCACGAATTATATTTAAGAGAAGACGAGTACGAAGATGAATATTCTCACAGTGTGATTGATAGAGGACATACATTATTATCTGAAAGAATTAGAAAATATCTACATGATAAATTACCCAATCAGTATTGTGTATTTGTAGGTTGGTGTGTTCGTGTTATGTCAGTAGAAATGGCAGAAAAGAAAAATATTAACAATTACAAAAACTATATTGTTAAGTAGTTGAAACACGAGTTTCAAAAGGAGAGGTTGTATATGGATTATGAAAATTATTGTAAAATACTTGAAAACGACTTAAATGAAAAGGGGGATGAAATACATAAACTGGAAAATAAAATTAAATCATTAG
This sequence comes from Lachnospiraceae bacterium MD308, assembly GCA_010206225.2. Taxonomy (GTDB): domain Bacteria; phylum Bacillota; class Clostridia; order Lachnospirales; family Lachnospiraceae; genus MD308. The sequence continues at coordinate 31,198 of VIQU02000028.1, forward strand.
AAGAAATAATTAGTAATGCTTCTAGTAAATTAGAAGAATATTATCAGCAACAGAAAAATAGTACATATTTTGGTAATGATGGTAAGAGGCTAATTTGTAGAGTTATCGAAAACTGTCAGAAAATTATAGAAGGAGTATTTGAAATTTAATAAACGAAATTTCCGTTTTAACCGATGAGAAAGGAATAATAAAATGAATGGGTTTAATAAAGTTTTAAAATTTGGAGTGTGGGGAACTTTTAAAAATGCCAGAGTTATTGCGGATGATATAATTTTAAGTTTAATAAAAAATAGTGGTCTTAAAGAAGATGAAAAGGATTATTTGCCAACTTATACTTCATCTATAAAAGAAGATTTTTTATGCTGGGTAGGAGATATTGGATCAAACTCAGATGGAATAGAAAGTGAAAATGCTGAAGAAGAATATGTTACCAAGTGGATTATCAGAATTTATAAGACACAAGGGAATGAAGGAAGTAAAATTTCAGTGACACAAAATAAAGAGTTGAGAAACATAATATGTCAATAAATCGAAGGTTTTTAAGGAGAGGGAATTGTGACTAAGAAACAATTATTAAAAGAGAAAGAAAATTTGGAATATAAGTTATCAGTAATAAATAAAGCATTGGATCAAGTTCCAAGTGAAAACTCTACGAAATTTATACTTGATACGACACCTTGGAGTAAAGATATTTTATGGCAAATTGCGAATATTATAAGAACGTCACCAATTGTCAATTCACACTATCCTTATGGATATGACTGTGGTATCTGTCAAGAGTGTGGATGTGAATGTACAACAAATGGAGATGATATCGACTGTAACTGGGCTTTTATGGAGTATTTTGAAAAGGAACTTCGTAATCGTGGTTATTATGAAGGTAAATGAAAGAAACATTTTAACTGGAAGGAAGGTGAGTTTGTGTATCAAAATTGTTGTAAGAAATGTGGAAGTATTTCATTACATACAGAAGTAAAAGGTAGTAACACTGGTCTATATTGTGATGATTGCGGAGCCTGGGTGAAGTGGTTGGGAAAAGATGAATTGAAGGCATTTGAACATAGTAAAAAGAATCAAGTGTTTGTTCAAATGAGAGATTCTACACCAGAAGAAAATCAGGCAATTTCAGAGTATATTAAAGGTATCAGTGTTCCAACAGGGATAAATATTTTTGATGAAAAATCAATAGTTAAAAGATTAGAAGAATTTGTTGAATTTCTTGAAAAAACAATAGACACAGAATATAATAAGTTTCCATTGTCCACAGAGGATGCAATTAGGAAAAATTCATACTGTTTGGCGTTGGAACGTGACAAGAGAGCAATTCAAAATATTTTAAATGGATATGATTTTAACTATGTAAAAGAATAAAATAAGAACTCTGGTAACTTTGGCGAGTGAGCAGAGTTCTTATCCAACACAAAACGGGTTGCCGTCTTGATAGATCTGATTATATCAATTCTTAATGACTTAATCAAGTCGGTTTTCACTACAAAAAAAATAAAACGGAGGATAATTTGAAATTAGAAAGAAGTAAAAGTGTATTTGAGGAATACAGATGTGGACTAACAAAAGAATTAGATGATATGTCTGGTATCTCAAAACAACATTATTATGATATGTTCCATCATTATATATTAGCAGATGAATGGTGTAGAAATCAAAAGTGTCTTGCTATTAGAGTTCCTGGTGGCACAGTTGGCGGTATTCATTTCGATGACAATAGCATCATCACAAAAATAGTGATTGATACAGATTATGTAGTAAAAACATATCCAACTAATGTGAATGAATTAATTCAGAAGTTTGTTGGAGAAATAGTAGAATGGACATAAAATAAATCTTTTATTCGAAGAAGAGGAGAGTGATTATAAATAGTACAGATCTTAGAATTATTTGGTGGTATTGGATCACCAAGGGTGGCATTGAGAAATTTGAATATTCCAGTGAAGGCAATAGATTATGTGGAAATTGATGAGAAAGCAGTACATTCATATAATGCTATGTTTGCTGATGAACTTGGATATAAAACACAATCTGTTATTGGCTGGAATTTAAAACCAGATATTCTTATACATGGTTCGCCTTGTCAAGATATGTCTATCGCAGGACATCAAGGTAAGGCTACAAAAGAGGGCGGAAGAATAAATCGTGGTAAAGGTGCTGATGAGGGTAGTGGAACACGATCATCTTTGATGTGGGAAACAATACATATTATACAGAACATGGGAGAGTGGAAACCTAAATTTGTCATTTGGGAAAATGTAAAGAATGTTCTCAATAGTTATAATCGAAAGAATTTTGAAAAGTATTTATCTGAAATGGAGAAATTGGGTTATACAAACTCATATAAAGTTTTGGATGCGAGAGATTTTGGTATTCCACAAGCAAGAGAACGAGTATTTACCATTTCATGTCTTAATAGTGAATGTTTTGATTTTGATAAATTAAGACATACAAAGATGAAACCATTAAATGATTTCCTTCAGGATAATGTTCCTGATCGGTATTTAGTCACACAGCCAAGTATATTGAATGTAATAGGTAAGAAGGGCGTGAAGAGAGCAACAGTAATTAAAGAATATGCCTATACAATTACAGAACGCCAGGATCGTTGTCCAGCACAGATTATTGATTGTGGAAATGAGAAGTATAGGTTCCTTACAGAATTAGAATGTTGGAGGCTTTTTGGTTATTCTGATGAAGACTATTACGCTGCTGAAAGAGTAAATCCTAAAGGCAATGCAATTGTGAACAGAACATTATATAGACAGGCTGGTAATAGTATAGTTGTTCCAATATTTGAAGCAATATTTGAACAGATGCTATGCAGTTAAAACCCACGTTTCAAAGGAAGGTGATTAATATAAATATTGAGTGTAATTGGATAGAAACATTTATAGCAGAAAGTAAGAAAAAAGAATTAGAAATAAGAAGGAAAATTGATGAACAAAAAAACAATCATGAAAACAATTACTCATGAAGAATCTAGCGTTGTGGATGATTTTTGCATGACTTTACAAAGACGTTCTTCGAGTTGGGATGATTTTATTGTAAGTTTGGATAAAGTAAATGAAGCATTATTAGTTGGAATACCATTAAGAGAAATAATTTATAACTATTTAGAAAATAAAAAATATTCAAGTTATGGAGGAGAGAATATGATGGATCATTATGTCGGAGCATTTAATACAGAAATGTTACCAATTGAAAAAATTTTAACATGTAGAGAGAAAGATATTAGAATTGTAGATGTAAATCCAATTGTGCCAGACAAGGTTGTAGAAGTTACATTTGCAGATGGAACAAAAGAGAAATCTGTATGTAGAGAACCTGATACATTCAGTTTGGAATCTGCAATTTCTATCTGTATTTCCAAGAAGATTATGGGTGGATCATCTGCTTATAATAATGCGATTAGACGTGGTATGAAGGTCTATGAGAAGAAGTTAGAGTTTGAGAAGCATCAGAAGGAAGAACAGGAGCGGATTGAGAAGAAACGTGCCAAGAGACTTGCTTATAAGGAACGTAGAACAGCTAAGAAACGTGAAGAACAGATTGCAATTCAGACAGAAGCGTATCTGAGGGCGATGAAAGCAGTAGAAGATTCTAAGAATGTAAGTGTAAATGAGGAGAATAATTAAATGGCAATAGTAGGAGCAATTTTAGGTGATATAGCTGGTTCTCAATATGAGTTCCAGCGACCTAAAAATTTGGATTGGAAGAAATGCGAACTGTTCACTGATAATTGTTATTTTACCGATGATACTGTTATGACTTTTGCTACTAAATTAGCAGTCAAAAACAATATTCCGTTTGCTAACTCTTATAGAAAGTTGGGTAGAAAATATCCAAATGCAGGATATGGAGGAATGTTTAATTATTGGTTGAGATGGGATGATGAGAAACCATATAACAGCTTTGGCAATGGATCAGCAATGAGATGTTCATATATAGGTGAGTATTTTAATACAGAAAAAGAAGTAATTGAGTGGGCGACAAAATCAGCAGATTGTACACATAATCATCCTGAAGGAACCAAAGGTGCAGTTGTAACATCCATGTGCGTTTATATGGCAAGAACAGGTGCATCTAAAGCTGAAATATTTAACTATGTAAAGAGACAGTATCCAATAGATTTTTATAAGTACAGCGTTGAATATGAATTGGATGAATATAGAAATACATACAGGTGGGATGTAACTTGCCAAGGAAGTGTGCCAGTGGCAATCAGATGTTTTCTGGATAGTGAAGATTATGAGTCATTTCTGAGAAATGTTTATTCACTTCCCTGTGATATGGATACGTTGTGTGCCATCGGTGGTGGAATTGCAGAGGAATTTTATCATGATACTGGATTTGATGAAGAATGGTTATTGAAGAACTATTTAGATGAGGATCTGTATAAGATTGTGAGGATATAAATATATGTGGATAGATAGTGAAAATGTAATAAGAAAGAGAGTAGCAAGAGAAATATTATCTATGATTGAGACGGTATGTTTCAGTGAGGAATTTAATGAATATAGAATTAATAAAGGTAGTAATGGCGAAAGAGATTTGATTATAGAAAATATTAAAAAGACGTATGGGGTTGGATAAAATCTGCGTTTCCTGTGGAGGTGAATAATGAAGGAATTAAGAGTGATTATAGCTGGTAGTAGAGACTTTGATGATTTCCAAAAACTTATGAATAGTTGTAATGATATTTTATCTAAAATCACTGACCAGCATAATAATTTGGACAAGATTAGAATTATTAGTGGTACAGCTAGAGGAGCGGATTGGTTAGGCGAACAGTATGCGAAAAATGCAGGATATGAAGTATCAAGATTTCCTGCTGATTGGGATGGATTAGGAAAGAGAGCCGGTTATGTGAGAAATGCTGAAATGGCTAAGTATGCTATGGCAGATGGGAATTATGGTATACTGATTGCATTTTGGGATGGTAAGAGTAAAGGTACAAAACATATGATTGATTTAGCAGAGAAGAATGGTTTGGAAGTACATATTGTGAGGTTTGATAATGAGGAAATTAGAAAATAATATATTACAGAGATTTTTAGACAGGTTTGTTGAATGTTTGAAGAGTGAAGTTGGATGTAACACTTTAAAAAATGACCAGTTAGATATTCCGTTTATAATTTCATCTTTATATCAAAGTTTTGAAAAGCATACAGATGTTTTTAAAGAATTTATTCAAGATTTGTGTCTATATCCAGATTATAATATTTCTATTTTGGATAGTCAAAATGATTATAATGGACTGATTGATGTAGAGATAAATCTTGTAAAATATCCAGATGATGAAGAAAATGAACAATGGTATATGGATGGTCATAGTCCAAATTATGATTATAAACTTTGCTTTATATATGACACAAGAGACTATGGATATTGTGAATGTACACCTGATATGCGAGATTACAGAGAAGACAAGCAGTGTTGTGGTCATGGATGCGATGCAGCGTTTTGTGAGTTTTCTCTATATAAAGTTTTACATATTGCTTCTGGCTCATGGGAAGGTGATGAACACGATTATTGGGATTTTGAAGATGAATTTTATTTGAGCGATAAAGAACTTAGTGATAAGAAAGAAAAAGAAGATAGAGAAAGAGAGATTGAGGTACTTAGAAATAGAATTGAAGCGGATCAGAAACGATTAGCTGAGTTGGAGAGTGCGTGATGCGTAGAAGAATAACAGGAAATACCCATATTGTTCTTGGTAATCCATCACCAGTAATTTTTGATAACGAATGGACAGATAATGAGAAGTTTAATGAGGCTGTGAAACTGTTTCTTGAAGATATTCTAAATTCATTAAATGATGAATCCATTAATGATATTGGTGGTTTTGATTTCAAAATAGAATTAGAAAATAACAGATTTAAAATTTTATTTGGTATTGAGCCATCATATATGTATGATCCATATATCTGTTACTGCTTCGATAGTGATAAAGAGAAGAGTTATATACATAGGGGACAGGCACTTGGATATTATGGTGCTGATATTAAAATTAAATCGAAGAAGAGTTATAGGAGATGTGGTAAAGAATTTAGAGAATGTATAGATAGGAATTATGAAAATTTGATGAGGTGTTTAAGTGAATAATGGAATATTTGCAAAATATACGGGGATTCCAATAATAGTTGTTCCTGATAGTAAAAGGCAAAATAGGATACATAAGAAAAAGAGAATAAATAAGAAGTGGGCTAAAAGATATGGATACACAACATATAATTCCATTGAAGATGAAAAGGTGATTACGATGAATGGAAGCATGTATGTGAATCCGAGAACTTATTATAAATTGAAATCGCTTGAATTATATACTTGAATCTTGCATTTCATCGAAGGGATGGGAAAAGTATGAGCATGGAAAGTAATTATTATGCAATAGCTGGTTATGACTTAACCGGTTATGAAACAGATAAATTTGATAAGTGGAGATGGACTGAGGAAGGAGAAGAATATTTAAACAATCAACATAAGGGAGAAATTCAATTCTTCAATGATCCGATGAGTGGTTTACATTTATATTTTGGATATGTTTTGGCTTCTGGTAATGAGTATAGTTTTGATACAGAAATGTTTGATGTGTCTGATATTGAAAAATGTTCTGGTAAGGTGAAAGCAGAATTGGTAAAACTTCAAGAAATGGAAGTGATTACAAAAGATCCACATTTTAAACCTGTGTTTAAGATTATTGTATTTGAAGAATGTAGATAGAAGGAAGGATTAAGAGAATGAATATTGAACAGATTAAAAAGAAATTAAAAACAAGCGAATATGACTTCCTGAGAGAAGATAAGAATTTGGGTGATAATATCATTCTCTTAACTCTTGGAGGAAGTCATGCTTATGGAACTAATAATGAAAACAGTGATCTTGATGTTCGTGGCTGTGCTTTGAATAGTAAAATGCAGATTCTTACAAATGAGAATTTTGAACAGTTTGTAAATGAAGTGACTGATACAACTATTTATTCGTTTAACAAGCTGATTTCTTTATTAAGTAATTGCAATCCTAACACTATCGAGTTGCTTGGAAATAAACCTGATCATTATTTGTATGTATCGGAAATTGGAAAAGAATTGATTGATAATTCTCATTTATTCTTATCTAAACGAGCAGCGTATTCTTTTGGAGGATATGCGACAGCACAGTTAAGACGTTTAGAGAATAAAGCAGTCAGATTGGTTAATCAGGAACAGAGAGAAAGACATATCCTAAACAGTATTATGAACGCATTTCACACTTTCCCAGAAAAGTATTTTTGTTTTGAAGAAGATAGTATCAAACTATATATTGATAAATCTGAGCAAGAAGAATATGATACAGAAATTTTTATAGATGTAAATTTGCATCATTACCCATTGAGAGATTATAAATCAATGTGGTCTGAAATGAATAATGTTGTGAAGGATTATTCTAAGATTGGCAAGAGAAATAAAAATGCTATTGAACATAATAAATTGGGAAAACATATGATGCACCTCATCAGACTCTATATGATGTGTCTTGATATTCTTGAATATGAAAAGATTGTAACATATAGAGAAAAAGAACATGAACTTCTTATGGATATTCGTAATGGAAAGTTTCTTAATGAGGATAGGCAACCAATTCCTGAATTTTATGAAATGGTTGATGATTACGAGAAGAAATTAGAGTATGCAAAGAATAATACAAATCTTCCAGATAATCCAGATAATAAGCGGATCAATGAATTTGTAGCAAGTGTGAATGAGAGAGTTGTGAAAGGAGAAGTATGAAGAGACAGATAAGAAGAAGTTGTTTTGAGACAAATTCAAGTAGTACACATGCAATCTGTATTACAAAAAGAAAGATTGATAAAGACAATTTGCCAAGCGAAGTTGAATTTAAGCATGATGAATTTGGTTGGGAATTTAGAGTACATGAAGATATTTTAACTAAGGCTTCTTATTTGTATCAGGCAATCTGTGATTTATATACCTATGAGAATGATAAAAGGAAAAATAAATATATCAATTGGATTTATGAGGTTCTTGGTAAATATGGTATTGAGTGTAATTTTGACACAAAAGACAAAGATGAAGATGGTTTCAGTGTAGGGTATATTGACCATGTATTTGAGACAAGAGATTTTGTAAACGCTGTTATGAATAATGAAAATAGGTTACTTAGATATTTGTTTGGAGAAAGCAAAATTATAACGGGGAATGACAACAGTGAAACATTTGACGAATATATGGAATCGCATGATTTCAGTGATTATGATGTGTACTATAAAGGAAACTAGGAGGATCAATGAAAAGGAAGATTAGAAAAGGTGTATTTGAAACAAATTCGTCTTCGGTTCACAGTTTGGTTATTTCCAATGAAGGTAGAGAACCAAGCGAATTTAATCTGAACAAAGATGGAGAAATAGAAATTGATTTTGGACAGTTTGGAAAAGACAAACGTATTTATACATCACAATATGATAAGCTATCTTATATGATTACCTGCTTATACTATCTGTCAGGATATGATATATCTGACATTTATGACAAGTGGGAGTTTGAACAAATTCAAGATGCAGTTTGTAAATATACTGGTGCAACAGGAATTAAGATTTTAGGAAAACAGGAGCCGGAGATTGATCATCAGTCGCAGCCTTATGGCGATATTGAAATTATCAATGTTTACGATGAAGATGCGGTTATCAACTTTGTGTTTAATAAGTATGTGTCATTAAAAACAGATTGTGATTAAGGAGGAAATTTATTTTATGAAGAGACAAATAAGGCGTGGAGTATTTGAAACAAATAGTAGCAGTACACATTCACTTACTATGTGCAGTGAAGAGGAATTTGAGGCTTGGAAAAGAGGAGAAGTATTATTTCAAAAATATGGAAAAGAAAATTTTATATCTGCAACAAAATTAAGTGAACATGATAAAAAAATGGCACAAGAAGATTATGAAGAAAATAAAGACGATTTTCAGAAAGATTGGAATGATTTGTCTGAGGATACAAAACAGAAATATTATACTAAATATGCAAAAGAGAATGACATTATTGATGAAGACGCAAAGACGTATGACCAATATATGCATGATGGCGATTTAAAAACATTTGTACAGAGATACACTTCCAAAAATGGAGATAAAATTGTTGCATTTGGTGAATATGGTTATTGCTAATTAAGAAAGGATGATAAAAATGAATCTGTTGGGAATTTATAAGAATGGGAATATGCGTACACGCATATTTTCAGACGGAACCAAAATAAGAGAGACAGAAGATGATGAATTTATTCCTGAGTTTGCAGAGAATATGGATATCAAGATAAGTAATTATTGTGATATGGGATGTAATTTCTGTCATGAGGGTAGCACAAAGAATGGTAAACATGGAGATATTCTGAACCAGAAGTTTATTGAAACTTTACATCCGTATCAGGAGGTTGCGCTTGGTGGTGGTGATGCAACGAGTCATCCAGATCTGATTCCATTTTTACATAAGCTGAAGGATAGGAAAGTCGTTGTAAATATGACCGTAAACCAGCGACACTTTGAACAGAAACAGGAATTGATTAAGAAGTTGGTTGATGAAAAACTAATATATGGTCTTGGTGTATCTCTTGTAAACCCAACAGATGAATTTATATCACTGATTCAACAATATCCAAATGCAGTTATTCATGTAATCAACGGCATTCTCAAACCTTCAGATGTAGAAATATTATCTGATAAAAATTTGAAAATGCTTATCTTGGGCTATAAGCAGCTAAGGCGTGGTGGTGATTGGTATAGTGAGGATCACGAAAATATTACTGTTAAGCAAATGTGGCTGAAAGAAAATCTGGGAAACATCATTGAACATTTCAAAGTAGTAAGTTTTGATAATCTTGCTATTGAACAGCTTGAAGTTCAGCGATTAATGAGTCAGGAAGAGTGGGATGAATTCTATATGGGGGATGACGGTTCAATGACTTATTACATTGATATGGTTGAACAGAAATTTGCAAGAAGTTCTACTGCTGATTTTAATAGGAGATATGATTTATTGGATTCTGTAGATGAAATGTTCAAAAAGATAGTGTCTGAACAATAAAAATATACCATATATGGTGCTTGACTATACAAGCGATTGCTATATATGGTATAGACATGAAATCGAGATTTCAAGTAGAAAAGAGGTGATAAAAATAGAAAAATCTATTAATGAGGCTTTACAGGAACTACAAGAAACAATAGACAAAAAGAAAAATCAGATGGATTTAATCAAAAATATTGATTGGAATAATCCTGTAAATGAAGAAGTATGGCATGAGATATGTGAAACACCTTTGAGATCAAGCGATTTGCTTGGTGTAATGGTTAAAAATATATTTCCTGATGCAGAAAATGTTAATGTACATTGCAATTATGTATATTTTAATTTGGACGGTTTTGAGTGTGGATTGCCCACTTCAAGATGTAATGGTGTATACATAAAAACAGATTGGTATAAAACAGATAACGGAAAACCAAATAGTCCTTACTTTGCAAATCATTCAGTCATGAAGAAATATTTTGCTGCGAAGGACAGCGGTGAACATTGGGATGTTTTGTTTAAATATAGGCTCCATTATCTCAGTAGTTATAAAAAGTGGATTCGCTTTATCTTATGGTTTGGATATTATAAATGGAAAAGTGATAATAGAGAAAAATGGGAAGAAGTTTTTAAAGATGACGAAAGTTCTTTTGTAGAAAGAGTAAGCAGATATTACGAAGAAAGAAAAGCAATCCATGATAAATCTGAAAATATGGTAAAAGTTCTAATTCCTAAATTAAAGAAGTTTTCAGATAAAATATATAGATTTGATAATAGTTGGTATGACATTGAAAAAATCATAGAATTGGAAAACCTATAAAAAATAAATATCAGACATCCAACAGAGTGTTTAGATACACTCAATCAGAAAAATTTCGTTGTTTTCATTTAACCTCCTTTCTCAGAATGTTTGGGTTGCCGCCTGAATATTCTGTTGGGTGCCTGATAAGGAAAGGAAAGATAAAATATGTTTGTAGATTTTGAAGATATTTCATTTTGGGTATCCAATATTCCAAAGGAGCTTGAAGAAAATATTAGTAAAACAAATGAAGAAGTAGATAAGTCTTTTGATACAGAAGATCAAAAGAAAGCATATCATTTGGGAATAGACAATACTATATCATTTTTGAAACGGTTATTAGATATTGGAACAAATAGAAATAATATCATGTTTTATTGTCCAAATGTAGAAGTCACAGAAGAAATGACAGCACAAGAATTTTTGGAACTGATATCTAAGTTACCAGAAGCGTAGCCATGAAAAATCTGTTTCATCCAGAGGAGGTGAAAAGAAATAGTAACAAGAGAGGTTAATATAGAAATGAATCCACAGGAATTAGCTGAAGAGTTCTGGAATATGGATTCAGCGCAACAAGCTGATTTTTTCAATATATTAGCAGATATTATTGAAGAAAATCAAGGTAGAGGAATAATGCAATTAGATTACATAGTAATGGAAAATGCGTTATATCCGCATGGTGCAAGATTGATAAATATGTTGGCAGATAAAATTAAGGAAGTTTAAGAGAAATAACACAGAAAGGAACAAAGGTGCTGCAGCCGAAGATGATCATACCTTTCTGGTGACGAAAAATATTCGAGAATAATAATTATGAATTATGGCAAGGTGATTGTTTGGAATTGATGAATGATATTCCTGATAAATCTGTTGATATGATTTTGGCAGATCCGCCTTATGGAACAGTTCAATGTCGTTGGGATACAATAATTCCTTTTGAGCCAATGTGGGAGCAAATAAATAGAGTCATCAAAGATAATGGTGCAATTCTATTATTTAGTAGTCAGCCATTTACTTCTGCTCTAATAATGAGTAATCCCAAGATGTTTAAATATGAATGGATATGGCATAAGACACATCCTAAAGGACATTTGAACGCTAAGAAAATGCCGATGAGGGCGCACGAAAATATAGAAGTATTTTATAAGAAGCCACCTACATATAATCCGCAGATGACTCACGGGCATAAAAGAAAAGTGGCAAAGACCAATTATATCAGAGAATCTGAAGGAAATAGCTGTTATGGCAGAGAAGTAAGAAATACCTCCTATGATAGCACAGATAGATATCCTCTTGATGTTCAAATCTTTAGTAATGCAGATCAATCTAATAAAATCCACAATACCCAAAAACCAATAGAGCTATATAGATATTTTATGAGAACATATACGAATGAGTGGGAGACAGTGCTTGACTTCTCTGCTGGAAGTATGACATGTGCAATTGCTGGTATTGATGAAAGTAGAAAAGTTATCTGTATTGAGAAGAATAAAGAGATATTTGAGTTGGGAAAAAATAGAGTTATTGAATATCGAAAAGAGAAAGGAAAAGATGTATGTATAAAGTAGACTATTATACTTTTGCAAGATGTGGTGATGATTCTATAGGGAATATCTTGCAATATTCTGATACATGGTATACAGAAAATTTTATAGAAGATATTCCAAAAGCTTTGTGCCATGTGGTTGATGCAAGAAAAGGTGCAGGAAAATATATTCCTGTAATTAAAAATATAGAAAATATTAAAGGCCATTTGTAAGGACTTGAAAAGCCAATTTTATTCGGATATTAGGTGGTGATAAAACGGATAGAGTAGGAGAAATTAAACAAAATAGCCAAGGAACGAAAATGAAGATCATTCGTTATGAACGGTGGAATGATATAGATATTGAATTTTTAGATGAGTTTCATTTTATTAAAGAACATATTACTTATACAAATTTCAAACGAGGCGAAGTAAAGAATCCGTATGACAAAATATTATATGGTGTTGGATATATTGACGTAGGTAAATGGAAAAGCAGATATGGTAAAAAAATTTCTGAAGTTTATTTGAGCTGGATGCACATGTTAGAGAGGTGCTACGATCCAGAGCAAAAGAATAAATACCCCGCTTATTATAATTTATGTACAGTTTCTAAAATTTGGCACAGCTTTCAAAATTTTGCTGATTGGTACGATCAAAATAAATATGATATTGGGTATGAGGTACTTCATTTAGATAAAGATATTAAATATCCAAAGAATACAGTATATTCACCATATTCATGTATATTGGTTCCTCAAAGAATAAATGAATTGTTTACTTGCAAGACAAAAGAAAATGGTTTACCAGTCGGAATAAGTATGAGCCAATCTGGTAAATATGTTGCTTCATATAATGGAAAACATTTAGGCACATATTCAGAATTGGAGGATGCTTATAAGATGTATGCAAAATCAAAAGAAGCTGCAATTAGAAAAGTAGCCAATGAATATAAAGGTATAATTCCTGATAGTACATATGAGGTTCTTATGAACTATAAGGTTTTGATAGAAAATGATAAAAATTATTTAGCAAACTGACAAGTATATAACATACATAAAGTAGAAGCAACAAATAAGCATATGCAAAAATTAGAATAATAAAAATAGGAGGAAATGAGGTTTCTGCGCAGAATAAATCCGGATTTACTCCTAAATAAGAATGGAATATCAAAAGAAAATCAAATGTGAATTATATAGGGACTCTATGCAAAATTATAAGAAGTATGCAATTCCACCTGCTCAGTTAATTATTGCAGATGTTCCATATAATGTAGGAAATAATTTTTATGGTTCAAATCCGATGTGGTACAACGGAGGAGACAATAAAAAAGGTGAAAGCAAATTAGCTGGTAAAGCAGCATTTAACTCTGATTTCAATTTTAATCTGTATGAGTATTTTCATTTTTGTTCCAAGATGCTGAAAAAAGATGATACAAGACCTGTTCCAAGAGGACGCAGTAGTGATTCGCCATGTATGATTGTATTTTGTTCATTTGAACAGATTCAGACTCTTATCAACGCAGCAGAGAAACATGGATTTGTTCATTATATTCCGCTGATCTTTTGTAAGAATTATAGTCCACAAGTGCTTAAAGCGAATATGCGTGTTGTAGGAGCCGCTGAGTATGCACTTCTGTTATACAGAGATAAATTACCTAAATTCAGAAATGGACTTCAGGTTGATGAAAATGGCAAGAATATTTCAGGTACAGGACATATGATTTTTAACTGGTTTGATGGTGGCAATGAAGAAGAATGGGGAAGAACTTATTATAACAATAGTACATATATGATGTGGGAAAAGGATAAGGGCAAAGAGATACCTAAAATTCATCCAGCTCAGAAGCCAGTAGCAGTTCTGAAACGATTGATTGAAATATTTACTGATCCTGGTGATGTAGTTATTGATCCGTGTTGCGGAAGTGGAACTACATTAAGAGCTGCTTATGAACTTGGTAGAAGTGCTTATGGTTTTGAAATTGACCGTAATTTCTATCAAAGAGCAAAAGATGAGATGCTGAATTTTGAAAAAAGAGAATAGTACATATAGACTTAGAACATCGGTTTTATGGCAGGAGGTGATATAAATAAGATTTTATTATGAAAATTATTGTGGTGACTCAGGACATTTCATTTTAAAGAAAACAGAAATTCCAAAGGCTATTATGTCGGCTTGGAATATTGAAGCAAGTCTAAGTATTGTTATAGAAAAGATTGGCAAACATCAAGAAAAATGCAAATTAATTTTTTCTCCGTTAGAAGATAATGATATAAATAATGAATGGCTTAAAGAATATGGTCTTTATATAAAAGATGGAGATGAATACAGAGAATTGCATTATATCAAAGATGATAGTTTAGCATGGAGTCCCAATAATTATGATGGGATTTTACAATTAGTATAAGGTTGGTGATAGATATCCGAAAAGGGTTTGAAAAGCGTTTTAATCATGGTGACATTGTTTATTGGTGTAATAAAAGCGGGAACGAATACAACGTCAAATATGGCAGAGTAGATGAACAATTTTCTGATGCCGTATGTATAGATTTATTGGAACCAAAAGAAACAAGATATATAGATGGAGTCCCTATTGATGAATTCAAGGATAATCAAAAATATAGAAAGCTTCCTAAAGGCTGGACATATAATACAAAACTATTTGATTTGGAATGGAGAACTGATCCTGAAGATGAAAAATTATTTAAAGAATTATGTGTGCGAATAGATGATCCAGAGTCAATTAAGAAAGGATATGAATCAGGATTGCTTGTTAAATCAGATAAGATTTTTCATGGACATATTGAAACAGATATTACTAAAGAAGGGTTTCGTATTATCAAGAAATATCCTATGTGGCAACATCATATAACTCATGTGAGCATCAGACCAGATAAAGTTTATTTTACATATCAAGAGGCAAAGGCTGAAGTAGAAGAGTATCTTGAAGAATTTAGGAGACAAGCTGCATTATCTGATTATGAATGGGCAGTAGAGGAGATTGACAAAACTCTTAATCATTGGAAAGTATTTCAGGATGCTACAGACGAGGAAGTGAATGCGTATCGTAAGTGGTTACTTTCTATGAAAAATGTAGAAGAAATTGAAACGAGAATCAGTTTTGGAAACATTCAGTGGAAATATGAAAAGAACAAGAAATGGAATAATATTGTTTTGTAAATGGTGGTGATAATGTTAGAATGTAGAAATTGCCCATATTATGATTATGCTTTAGGCGGTCAGTGGCGTGATAAAGTCGGTGGATATATTTACAGATTTGGCTATTGCAATGATATTTATGGTGTAGAAATAAAACATAAAAATCAATGCAAACAAAAGAGAAGAAATAAAAGAGAACGTGATCAGAAACATAGAAACCATCTTAAATTTCTTGCTGAAAATATTCAATATTATCCACCACCTGCAATTTACACAGATGAAATTTATATTGAAGGAGAAGGATGGGTAGACAATCCTAAACCTTATTATAAGAGATGTTATCGAGACAATCATAAAGGTGGCAGGTATAAGTTTTACAAGAAATATTCTAATCGGTGTATCAGGAGATATAAAGGAGAAATTCATAGTAAAGGAAATCAGTATAGGAAGATGTTCGATTATTGGTGGACTGTAGATTGAGAAGGGCGTTCTATGAAATACAAAGAGAAATATAAAACAGGGATGATATTTAGAAGTAAGAAATATCCTTGGGCAGATATCATGATTGATTATGTCAGTTATAATCGTATGGCTGAAAATTCTTATGAGTTCAATACGTTTTCGATAATTAACTGGCATAGAGCAAATGGTGTTGAATTTGATAAGTTTGTATGCAAGAGAAAAGGATATGATTATAATCCAGAAGAAGATGGACGAATGGATTTTAGAGATAAAACAACATTCCCATATCCTTCTTGGGGAGAGATGAAACCTAAGTCAATGGATGCTTATATCAAAAAGTATGAACTTGAATATGTAGGAATGAGTGATAGAGAAATAACAATATATCAAGATGACGAAGTTGAGTATTCATCTGGATTTAAGAATAAATAAGCAAGAAAATTTTCATTTCAAAGGCAAAAGGAGAGATGTATGTTACTGTATGTTGGATTAAAAATTAGGGTTAAAAATGAAAATATTCTTTGTGGAAGTTTGTTAGAAGAATATAAGAAATGCGGATATTTGTTTATATCGGAGATGTTTGAAAATGGAACATTATTTCTTTCTGATTCACCAAAGGGTGGGATAAATATAAGTGCAGATAAAAGTTTAGTAGAACCGATTTATGATGATAAAATTTTGAATGTTTTGAGAGAAAAGAAAAGAATTCGTTCTAGGTTGGAAATTGAAATAGATGATATTGAAAATTTTATCAATGATAGATGTAGAAATATAGAGTATTGAAACAACTCTTTTATCGGAAAAATAAGGTGGTGATTACATAAGTATAGAGATTAAAAATCTAATATTAACATATAAGATTGCATTAAGTGAAATATACAATCAGTATCCAAAAGAAGATTGGATAAAAAATTTAATTGAGTGTTTTGATTATGTAATAGACGAGACTAAGAAATTCCCAACTGAAGGCACTATTTATAACGATTTACTAAATACAATAGGTCTTTTATATGAATGTTTTGTAAATAAAAATTATTGGGCATATTTTGAACTTCGTGAAAAATATAAAACAGTAGTAACACCTGAGCAAATTGGAAAAGCATTAAAAATAATTTCTGAAAGACTTTGTAATTATAACGCAGAAGATGAGTTTGTTGGGTATCAAGAAAATTCTAATAATATTGTTATAGACGATCTTATTGATATTTTGAATAAACAAAATACAGATTGGAATTCTAATATTCTTATTCTTCAACATAAAAGTGAGGATATTTCCGATTTAAAAAGGAGAATAAAATATTGTAAAAATCATATGAAGAGAAAGAAGCTTCAACAGGAATTAAATACTTTATATAAAAATAGAAGGAGAAAATAATTGACATTAAAAACAACAGGAACATGTACAAAGATACATAAAAAGTCTCAGAGTCCAGCTTTTAAAGATTTACAAATTGGAGATCAAATTGAATTTTCAATAGAAATTAAAGCAGTTGGTAGGAACAGAAGGAGTCATGCTGCATATATAATTTGTTTAAATCCTAAAACTCAAAATGAGAGTAAATTATCATTTAATCAAATTGGCAAAACTTTGGATTGTTTTGAATTTGAGGAAATAAATCAAGATTATGAAAAAGTTCTCGATGAAATAGAAGCGAAAGAGCCAGAAGTTTTTTATGCAGGTGGTCGTTGGGACTTGTATAAAGATGGATTTATGGATGCCAAAAGAGAAATATGCGATTTGTTAAAAAAGTTTTAGAATGAAATTTTGCTTTTATCGTTAAAGAAAGAGGTGATATAAATACAAAAAATTAAAGAGAATTTACGAAAGTTTAAACATAAGTATTTATTTTGGATTATCAGTTATTATGTCATAGCCTTACTTATAAC
>VIQU02000029.1 GCA_010206225.2 Lachnospiraceae bacterium MD308
CCCGCACAGCCCGCACAGCAGGTGGTTCCTGTAGAGCCAGAACTTTTACAGTGCCGGGAACAGGAAGGCAGAACCCCACAGTCCGGGCTGGATATTTCCATAAAAGGGTTCTCCATCCATGTAACAGAATCCACATCCATGCCCCTTCTGGCAGAAGTTCTAAAGGCGGTGCGGCATGCTGAATGACGCCACATGTTTCAAGGCCGTTTATATCGTCTGCGGATACACGGACCTGCGGTCGGGAATGGACCGGCTCGCGGCACTGGTGGAAGCACAGACCGGGAACAGGCCTTATGTCCCGGATACCCTTTATCTGTTCTGCGGCAGGCGTACAGACCGCATTAAGGGGCTTGTATGGGAAGGGGACGGATGGCTCCTGTTATATAAGAGACTTTCCGAAAGCCGTTTTCAGTGGCCGCGCAATCCAGAGGAAGTGCGTCAGCTGACGCAGAAGCAGTTTCGCTGGCTGATGGAAGGGCTGACGATCACACCGAAAAAATCCGTCAGGCCAGTAGAGCCGCCGGAATATATGGGATGATTTTGTGCAAAACGGAGAACTTTCCAGGCGGTTCTGGCACTTTCAGGACTTGTGCATTTCGGCAGTACCGCACCGGTTCCGCAGGCTTGAAAGATGGTTTCAGCGTATGTCACATGGATCGGCCCCTTAAAAAACCATCATAAAAAAACGTCCTGCAAAAGCCATCCCAGCGCCGCGTTACAACATGGGCATTATGACGAATGCCAGGAACGTCCCCGTTCGCAAATCCTGCGGGATTCTGATATAATAGAACCACTTGGATACCAGGAGACGGAAGGATGACTTTGAAGTATACAGAAGAAAAACTGAACAGCTTTGACAAGGAGACCCTCATCCAGCTCTTCCTGTCCCAGCAGGAGCAGCTGGAAAATATCGACCATAACCTCCAACTGGTATTGGAACAGATGGCGGGCTTAAAAAGACACCGCTTCGGCAGGTCATCGGAGAGACATGAGCCGGATGAACAGATCTCCTTTATGGAGGTGGATGGGAAGATCGTATTTTTTAACGAATCAGAAGCCGTTGCCGCAGAAGAATGCGGCAACGGCGCAGAGGCTGTCCCCCGCCGGAGACCGAAAAAGAAACAGGGAAAGCGGGAAGAGGATCTGGATGGCCTGCCGGTAGTCGTGATCGAACATTCCATATCTCCGGAGGAACTGGCGGCGCTGTTTGGGGAAGGGGGGTTTAAACAGCTTCCTGACGAAGTATACCGCAGATATGGTTTTACTCCGGCAAAGGTCGAAGTGGAGGAACACCATGTAAAAGTATATGCCGGAAAGAATACGGATGAGATCGTAAAGGCGCCGCATCCGGAGTGCCTGTTAAGGGGAAGCCTGGTGTCCCCCTCGCTGGAAGCAGCCGTGATGAACGCTAAATATGTCAATGCGGYGCCCCTCTACCGCCAGGAACGAGAGTTTGAACGGTATGGCCTGCATATTTCCAGGCAGAACATGGCGAACTGGACAATCCAATGTGCAGACAGATACCTCGCTGTCCTCTATGATTACCTGCATGAAAAACTGTACAGTTATCATGTACTGCAGGCAGACGAAACACCTGTGCTGGTGAACAAAGACGGCCGTCCTGCCGGATCAAAAAGCTACATGTGGGTATACCGCACCGGACGGATGTACACAGAACGCCAGATTGTCCTGTATGAATACCAGAAGACGCGCAATGCCAGCCATCCCAGAGAGTTTTTGAAAGACTTCAACGGCGTATGCGTCACGGACGGATATCAGGTCTACCACACGCTCGAAGACGAGCGGGAAGACTTAAAGATTGCCGGATGCTGGTCTCATGCAAGGCGCAGGTTTGACGAAGCGGTAAAAGCGCTGCCGAAGGCAAAGCAAAAGGACAGCCGCGCATACCTTGCACTGACCATGATCCAGGCGATCTACCGGGAAGAGAAACCGTTGAAGGAACTTCCCGCACAGGAGAGGCACAACCGCCGCCAGCTGAGCATCCGCCCCCTGGTGGAGGCTTATTTTACGTGGGTGCGTGAAAACCTTCCGAGAGTGCCGCAGAAAAGCAAGACATGGGAAGGGTTCAATTATTCATTGAATCAGGAGAAATACCTGAAAGTGTTCCTGGATGACGGCGAAGTGCCGATGGACAACAACGCGGCGGAACAGTCGATCCGTGGGTTCTGTATCGGAAAGAAGCGGTAAAGATGAAGTGAAATAAGACAAATAAGACTGGAGCAAATCTGTTTCTATCATACAGGTTTGCTCCAGTTTTGTATAGGTACGCACTATCTNCGGAAAGCTCGGAAAGAAGAACTGGGTCATGATTGATACTGTCGTCGGCGCAAAGTCCAGCGCGATCATCTACAGCATTGCGGAAACAGCAAAAGCAAACAACCTGAAACCATACGATTACTTTGAGTATCTGCTCACTGAGATACCGAAACATCTAGATGATACTGACCGGGGTTTTCTGGATGACCTGCTCCCCTGGTCACCGAATCTTCCTGCGAACTGCCGGAAGCCCGGTAAAGATGAAGTGAAATAAGACTGGAGCAAATCTGTTTCTATCATACAGGTTTGCTCCAGTTTTGTATAGGTACGCACTATCTACCGTTTACTGACAATATGGCAAATATCTGTTTTTTGCCTTTTTATCTGCATTAAAACGAGTGAAGGGAGAAAATAACTACAAAAGAAAAATTTATAAACTTTTCTAATTCTTCGATTATTTCCTCAAAATTAGTTGTTCTAGGTATGAGAGGGAGAATCAGACACTTTTTACTAAGGCTTTCATGCAGAGGGGAGGTGATCCCCTTTGGAGTTGACAAAACAGGAACAGGATATTGTGCGGAAAAAATTCTGTAAATACTGTATTAAGGTTATGAACGGCGAAGCTTTGAATTATCTGCAGCAGTTAAAAGAACAGCAGAAGAGGGAAGTGTGCTTTTCAGAACTGACACTGAAAGAGCAGAATCAGTTAAGCGTATATGATGATTTATCGGAAATAAATTATTTTCAGGTAATGGATATGGATATACCAGTCCGGGATGAAGATATTAGCGAAGCACTGAAAAGACTTCCGGAACAAAAGCGCATGATTATACTTATGGCGTTTTTTCTAGATATGACAGAACAGGAAATAGCTGATTATTACCATTTGGTACAGAGTACCGTACATTATCAGAAAGCAAAATCCCTGAGGATGTTAAAGGACATTTTGGAGTAATACACGATGATAAAAAAACACAGAGAGCCGTTTGAGTTTGAGATTATTCAGGCGGCTATACAGGGTGACGTTGATTCTATCAACCAGATTATTACATATTTTCAGCCGTATATTAAAGCAAGATGTAAAAGAAAGTTCAAAGATGAATTTGGACAAGAACAATATGTAACGGATGAATATATGAAACGCAGGTTGGAAACAAAACTCATAACTAAAATTCTTGATTTTAAAATTCAGGTCTGATGATTTCGGATAGAGCATCATCCCTTTCTGCTTTATCCAGAATCAGGCAGGCATGTGTACCTTGACAATTTCATATTAAAATCCCGCAGGACATAAGAGACAGTGGAGCCATATAATGAATACGCCATGACTATCTGTGTCGGTCACTTTGCGACACCATGTCGTAAAGTGATAGACATTGCAAACGAAGGAATATTGATTCGGATATTGAAGTAAAGATACGAGCGATAGATATTTGATTATGAGCAAGGGGATGGGAACTTTGTGGCGATGATACTGTTTTTGATAATGATACTTCCGGAGATGAGCTGCTCCGGTCTGAAAAGATTGCATTCTTTACGGATATATTATGATATAAGAATTTCCATATATTATTGCAAATGGAGCGATACCCGATTGCCACCTGCAGGATACATTACGACAGGAGGAATGAAAATGCAACATAAAGAGAACGTAGGTCATATTAACAGAAAACGATTTGTTCGATATAAAGAGGGTGCAGAGATATATAGTATGTGTCAGAGCAAATTTGAGCAAATGGCAAAGGCTGCCAAGGCGATTTATAAAGTGGACAAGCTTGTGCTTGTTAATTGTGATATTTTTGACGAATATTTAGAAACATTTAGGATAGGCATGTGATATTATTTAAGAGATTTTGCGAAAAAACACTTGACTTTTTGTATACGAAAAGTATAATAGTAGATAGAAGTGATTGGAGGTGCATATAGATGGCGAAGATGGGCAGACCAAAATCTGATGCTCCGAAACAACACACATTAAGTGTAAGGGTAACAGACAGCGAACTGCAGGAGCTGAGAGAATATGCGGACAGTCACGGAATGACCATAACTCAATTATTGCATACAGGTATTAAAGTATTACTTCAAACGCCTGATGCAGAGGTGCAAAATCTCTTTCCTTGATGAAAGGAGTAGAGATGGCGAAAGCAAGAAAAGATAATAAAGGCAGAGCGTTACGGAAGGGGGAATCTCAAAGAACGGATAATACTTATGTATATACTTATACAGATCCGTTCAGAAAAAGAAGATTTGTTTATGCCAGAAATCTGCAAACACTACGGGAAAAAGAAGCTGATCTCATTAAAAATCAGCTTGACGGATTAGATGTATATATGGCAGGCAATGCAACATTAAATTTTGTTTTCGACCGATATATGTCTACGAAGTATGAATTGCGAAGGACAACACGTTCTAATTACATGTATATGTATGACCATTTTGTAAGGGATGGGTTTGGGCAGCGCAAAATTATGGAGATAAAATATTCAGATATAATGTATTTCTATTATTACTTGTTAAACGAAAAAAAATTGCAGGCAAACACGGTTGATACAATACATACAGTGTTACATCCTACATTTCAGTTAGCAGTAAGAGACGAAATAATCCGAAAAAATCCTACGGAGGGTGTTATGGCAGAGATTAAAAGAAAAGCGGGGAAAAATAAAGGAATCAGGCACGCTTTGACGGTAGAGCAGCAGAGAGCGTTTATGGCTTATACTGACAATAATCCGATTTTTCATCACTGGTATCCTCTTTTTACAGTATTATTGGGAACAGGATGCAGAATAGGTGAGGTTATAGGACTTCGCTGGGAAGATTTAGATTATGAGAACCGTCTTATCAGTATTAATCATAGCGTAACATATTATGCAAGAGAAAACGGTAAGACACGGAAATCAGAATTTGCAGTATCACTTCCAAAGACAGAGGCTGGTATCCGGAATGTTCCAATGATGGATGCGGTTTATGATGCGTTCAAAGAAGAATATGAGATTCAGAAGGAAAACGGATTCAATAGTACAGTGATTGATGGTATGACAGGGTTTATTTTTTGTAATCGTTTTGGAAACATTCATAACCCGCAGACTGTAAACCGAACAATTAAGAGGATTCTGGAGAACTACAATGCCGAGGAAGTAATTAATGCAAAGCGAGAGAAAAGGCAGCCAATCATTATTCCGAACTTTTCCTGCCACCATTTACGGCATACCTTTTGTACAAGATTCTGCGAAAAAGAAACAAATGTAAAAGTCATTCAGGCTGTCATGGGACACGCAAATATTGAAACTACAATGGATATATATGCGGAAGTCACAGACGCAAAGAAAAAAGAAGCAATCGAAAACTTATCACACAATCTGGATATATTTTAGGAGAGAGTCCTGAAATTGAATGTGTGAATTACAACAAAATAAGAGAATTACTACAAAGTTACTACGAATTTTGCTTGCATGGTACGGAATAATACCTTATAATACGTTTTGGAAATGCAGCAAATACGGGAGGATACTTAATAATGAGTAATAATACGTTATCCTCTTTGGTATTCCCGACGATGAAAAGCCTCAACTGATTTTAGAGCCGGAAAAGCCCGAAAATAAAGGAGAGTTTGTTGTTACACTGCTGCAGGAATGGCGGTTTTATCTCAAATTTATCTCAATTCAATAGAGTTTTAAAGTAAAAAGCGCCCGATACTTTAATTGGTATTGGGCGCATTGTTTTTTGTTATTAGATGCTACTATTCTTGTTTTAATAATTTGCAATATTCCTCATACTCATACTTAGTAGCTAATTGCTTTTTATATTCATCAAGAAACTTTTGAAAAATAAAGGTTTCCTTATATCCGAAGCTTCGTATACGGCTATACCATATTTCTAAATCTTTTTCACAATAATTGACTTGAACCATAAAGGCTTTTTTATCTTTTATGGTTTCAGTTTCAGAATCCATTTTTAAAAAATTAAGGTATCTTTTAACGTCTTTTCTAAAATTATCAAAATCACATTCTAAAAAATATAAAGCATTTTTTTCGTATTCTTGATATGCTTGGGACGATATAAACGAGTCTATTATATCCCTACCATTTTCTCTATTAGATAGAATGTTTATGCTTTGTTCTGAAAGACCTGTTTTTCTAGAAATATAGTGGTTATCAACGCTTCTACAATCAGAATGGCATAGTAAATAATCTGTAGAAACACCATATATTTCAGATAAGTAAAGAAGATTATCGTATTCAATGGCAGGATAGTAAAAAGTATCATCTTTTGTGTATTTACCAACTTCCCATTCTCTATATGTTTTTGTGGTTACTTTTATTTTCTTTGAAATGTCCTCTTGTGTGTATCCAGCAGAGATGCGTAAATCTTTTAACCTTTCTGCAATTTTTTTTTGTATCGATAAAGGTAATTTATTACTTGTTTTCATCTAAAATACTCCTTAAATAAGTGGATTATGGGGAATTGATTACTTGATATGACTATTTTATAATAGATACATAGCAAAGTCAAGTTGTTGTTGTGTAACGGAAAGGAGATAATATGGCAAATATTGAAATTAAGACAGCCCTAAAAGAAGCAAGGGTTTATCAATGGGAAGTTGCAAAATTCTTGAATATCGGAGAGAGCGTT
Organism: Lachnospiraceae bacterium MD308; assembly: GCA_010206225.2. Classification (GTDB taxonomy): domain Bacteria; phylum Bacillota; class Clostridia; order Lachnospirales; family Lachnospiraceae; genus MD308. The sequence goes on from VIQU02000029.1 coordinate 6,910, forward strand.
TTATCTCGGATGATGCGGCAGGAATTACAGCCGGAGAAAAAAGAAGAGATTTTACAGGCAATCGACCAGATAAAGAGAACACAAGCGAATATTGAGAAATAAAACAATATTTTTACAGTATTTTTGCAGTTTTTTTGTGAAAGATTTATGGCAGTTTTTTGATAGTTTTAAGGAACTTTTTAGACACTTTTTAGATACTTTTTAGATATGTTCTTTCTGCTAAAGCTGGTATACCATGAAAGCATAAAGAAACACAATAACAAACAATAAAAGAAAGGTGATTTTTATATGAAGAGTAGATTAGTTAGAACAGAATCAGGAATTGATGTTAAAACTGGCAGAATAGAGCAGGCATGTCAACGTTACGGGGTTGGAAGAAATACTATGCGGCAGATTGCCGAGGATGCAAATGCCGTTATAAGAATCGGGCGTAACTATTTGATTGATTTTCCCAAAGTTGATAAGTATATGGATGCTTTATCAGGTGAGTAATGACATCAGACGTAACAATGAAAAATACCCTCTAAAGCGGTGCAACGCTAAAGAGGGCAGAACATAGCCGGAGCCATGTACATCACAATGGAATTATATCATGATTCCGGCAGAGAGGACAAGAGTATGGTTTATGAAGTTTTGAAAGTCGGTGAGAGAAATGCGTTATCACCGGATTATTTAAGAGCAACTTTAGGGCTGACAAGTAATAGAGCAGTTCAGAAGCAGATAGAGCATGAACGCAAACAGGGTAAAGTGATTTTAAGCAGCACACAGCCGCCGGGCGGTTATTTCTTGCCTGAAACAAAGCAGGAAATCAGACGGTTTATAAGGACGCTGGAGAACAGAGGAAGTAAAACATTAGATGCCTTAAATAGTGCAAGAGCATTATTAGACAGTTTTGACGAGGTAGATGATGTTTAATGAAAGTATAAAGTTGACGGAATGGGGGTGAAACAGTGACCTATGATGAAATATTGACCTATTTTCAAGTGAATAAGCGTTATCAGGATAAAGCACAGTGCAAATGCCCGGCGCATGATGATAAGCAAGCCTCCCTAACTGTCACAAAGGGGCGTGATTCCGTTCTTATACACTGTCATGCAAATTGCAGTACCGAAAGGGTATTGTCGGCAGCAGGTTTGAAAATGTCTGATTTATTCTATCAGGAAAAGCGGGCTGATAGCAGTTGGCAAGCCTATATTGAGAGCCGGGAGAAAAAGAAGATTGAAGCGGTTTATAACTACGTTTCTATTAACGGCGGCTATGCTTTTACCAAAGTGCGGATGCAAGGGAAAAAGATGCTATATGGAATATTGGAAAATGAGCGTTTTACCTATGGACTACGGGGACGGACGAGGAAAGAATCAAAAGCCGTCTATGGGAGCGTACAAGCCATAAACAAGGCAGTTTCAGAGGGTAAGCCCATATTTATCCCGGAGGGAGAAAAGGACGTTGATACACTGATAAAACATGGCTATACAGCGTTTTCCTATGGCGGTGTGAATGATTGGGTGGCAGATATGGCACAGCTATGCAAAGGGGCGGTTGTCTATGTACTGGCTGACAATGACGAACCGGGGCAGCGTGTCGCAAATACTATTCAAAGTGATCTGCAAGGCATAGCGAAAAGTGCAAAGGTAATTGTTCCAGTGCCGGACACTCCCAAAGCTGATATATCAGACTATTTTGCAGCAGGACACAGTAAGGAAGAATTTGAGAGCCTTTTGCAGCAAGAAATCGTTACAGAAAAAAGTACAGAAGAAAACACGCTTGATTTGTCACAGTTTCATCTTGTGAATAATAAAGGCGTTCCGACAGGCGTATTTGATGAAGCTATTTTTAAATACATAAAGGGGCAGCATGATTTATTTGTGTGTGGCGGTATGGTGTATATCTATGACGGCGGCTATTTTAAAGCTGATTCTAGCGGCGCAAGACTTAAAACAATGATTAGCAAGCTGATATATCCGCAGTTTATCAAAAGCACTACTCTAAAAAGAATATATGACAGGTTCCTTTGTGATATATCCTTGGAAGTGTCTTTTGAGGAATTAAATTGTTATCCGGCGCACTGGATATGTTTTGAAAATGGGATGTACGATTGTAAGGAAAAACGTCTGCTGCCGCACAGCCCAAAATATAAAGCCATAAACCAGATACCGCATGAATACAAGCCGGATGCAGAGCATGAGGGAAAAAGGACAGAGGAATTTTTAAACTTTATCTGCCCGGAGCCTGACAGCCGGGAAATGCTTTTACAGTTTTCAGGTTACGCACATACAAAGGATGTGGGGCAGCAGAAATTTCTTGTATTGCTTGGAGAGGGCGGCAGCGGAAAAAGCACATTTATAAGGCTTATGGAATCATCCGTTGGGAGCCGGAATCTGTCAAATATCAGTCTGACCGATTTACAACAGCGGTTTGCAAGTTTCGGGCTTATGGGTAAGCTGCTGAACAGTTGCGCCGATCTGGAAATATCAGCCCTTGAAGATACTGCAATCATTAAAAAGGTTTTGGGAGAAGATACGCTAAGGGCAGAGCAAAAGGGGCGTGATGCAATTTCTTTCAAGAATTATGCAAAGCTGATATTCTCCACAAACGAACTGCCAGTTGTAAAGGCTGAAAAGACAAACGGATTTTATCGGCGGCTTTTGGTACTTCCCATGAACAGAGTGCCGGAGAGAAAGAACCCTAATTTGCTGAATGAACTGCTGCAGGAAATTGACTACTTTGTATGGCTTTCAGTGCAGGCACTTGAAAGAATGTATGAGAAAGAAATTATTGTAACCTCTGCTGAATCAGAAAAGACCGTGGCGCAGTTGCGCATGGACAGTGATACGGTGCAGGCGTTCCTTGTGGAAGCGTGTGTTTTGGACGAGGGCAGCAGGAGCGAACGGACAGAACTGTATAGCCGCTATGAAAAGTATTGTGAAGATACAGATCGCCAGAGCCTTACAAAGAATAATTTTTACAAGAGTTTGAGGGTAAAAGGGTATAAGGATTTCAAGACTGGGGGTTACAGATATTTCAAGGGCATTTCTGATGAAAAAAACAGCCCCACACCTGCCCCAAAAACTGCCCCGGATGGATTTGTTGAAATCCCGGAGGGGTATCAGGAGGAACTACCTTTTGACTGATAGGGCAGATTTTGGAGCATTTAGGGCAGTTTTAGGGCAGGTAATTTTTATATATCTGCCCCACTCAAAGCCTTGTATTTACTGCATTTAGGGCAAAAGGGCAGTTTATAAATAAATATTTTAGAAGTTTTCTAAAAAGTATGCGGTATAGGGTATTTTATATATATAAAAGAAAACGGCGAAAAAAATCTGCCCTTTTGCCCTTTTTGGACTTGGTAACGGATTTTAATAAAAATATCAGTGGCACTTTTGATGTGCCGGGAAGGGTGTTGCTATGAAAGAGTGCGTAAAAGAAGTATGGATAAAATTTGGCAGTCAATCGGAGTATTCCGAGAATGAGGAAAAATTGTTTGCGCTTTTGGATGAAAAGCCGGGAGATTCCATTGTAAAAGTGTATGATGCGAGTACCAAAGGCTGCAAGGAATTGAGAAGCCGCAGTTTTGATGAAACGCATATTTCCATTCTGACGGATGCTTTTGGAAAGGACAATGTAAAGTTTCAGGAAAGAAAAGTGAAAGCGGAGCGGAATAGACAATGCACAAAGCCAATTATCCGGCAGATTATACCATGTAACCATGATATGTATGCAGTGGTAAAGGATTCGGACGGCGGCGAGTACAAATATAAAGTGCTGTTATATGCGTTGTGCAATGATGGGGAAGTATACCCTTTATTCTATGATGATTGGTACGGTGTTTGTCTTTCTGCTGATGCGCTTTTCTGTGCGGATAGATACGAATTAGAGGGCGGCGAGATTTATTCGCCGGAGGGAGGAAAGCCGGATGAACAGAGATAAAGCTATCCGTTTAGCGGATGCGCCGGGGCTGCCTGCTGCCAGTATGGCATTTTATGACCGATACCGGGAGCGGATCACTGGCATTGAAAGTGTGGAGCAGAGGAACAATATTCTTTCTGAAATGCAGCAGGATTTTGAAAGAGAGGTAAGGCAGGAGCTGCAGAACCGGGATAAGCTGTCGGAGGTTTACCAGTTGCTAAAGCGGAAATGTTGGGAGGTTGGCTTATTTGGTAACGGATGAAGAATTGAGAAAAGTCTATGGAATGTTTACGGACGCATGGAAATTTTACAAGAAATATGCGGATGTGCAGCAGTCGGATGAATATTGGGAATCCGTGGTTGATGAATCCGGGCAGATAGCAAAGAAGTATGATAATGCGAAACTGGCGATTGCCTTATTACTGGCGGCTATTGATGAACTGGAAAGGAAAAGCAAGGAAATGCCACAAAATGCAACATAAAAAGAGCCTGCCTAAGCAAGCCCCCGAACCTGATTAAATTATAAAAGGAGTGGCTTGCTATGTCAAAGGGTAAACGCAAGAATGGTACAAACACAATGCAACGCCGGAGTTATGCGGAGTACGGCATTGAGCGGCAGCGGCTTGAAGAATTACAAAGCGGATGCAGAACCGGGATATATCCCCCTGAAATCCTGAAAGCGGCCTGCAAGGGGCTTGAAGCTATTTCGCCGTGGATTCTGCTATCTGTCAGACAGGGCAAGTCTTTTGACACTCTGGCGGTGCGGTGGGAACTGGGGGAGATAGAAAAGCCGCCATTTTGCAGGACTGATTTTTATTCTTGCAGGCGGCGGTTTTTCGCTAATCTGGATAAGGAACTGAAAGAAAGGGGCGCATAGCGTGAAGCAATATAAATTTTCCGTGGAGGAAATAAAGAAGCTGACAAAGAGCATGGTTATTTTAGTTGACAGCCGGGAAAAGAAAAATACTCACATACTGGACTATTTCAGGAAACAGAAGATTTCTTTCCAAACTGAAAAACTGGAATACGGCGATTATTCGTTTATGATTCCGGCAGCGGAAGCAGGCGAGGACATATTTTTTCACCGGGATTGCGTGGTGGAGCGCAAGGCATCCCTGGAGGAATTGTCGGGGAATCTGACCGGGGAAAGGGAACGGTTTGAAAAAGAGTTCCTGAAAGCCGGGAATGACGGGTGCAAGGTGTATCTGATGATTGAAGCCCCCGGCGGCTACTCTGACATTATCGGGCATAAATACCGCACAGAGTTCATGCCTGCTGCCTATATGGCATCTTTAAAGACCTTTGAACACAGATTTGACGCAAACATACAATTCATTTCCCCGGAATATGCCGGCTATTACATAGTTTCCACTTTCCAGTATTACGCAAGGGAGATTTTAAAATAGCCAGTGGCAGCAGGCGCACATGAAAAGAGGGTGCATCTATTCAGCGGTAGGGGTACCCCATAATTTGGGGGAGGGGTGCCGGGAATTTCCGGCAGGGTGTTTGTGATTACTGGCAGGGGATATGTGGTTATTGTGTAACGTGGCGCAGTAACTACGGAAAGGAAATATTATGTTTTGTGTTATTCAGGAAGTAGCAACAAAGACGGTTCCGTCAGGAGAGCCAAAGGGAATAGAGGTATATGAATCACGGTGGACGGCTGACGGTAAAGAGTTCTGCAGCTATGAGTACCGTAACAGCGCAGAGCGGTTTGAACGCCCTATCAGGAAATCATACCGCATAAGCATACATGAGAGTTACCGGGAGAATGGGAAAGTCAAGAAGAAACAGACCGTAATTTGTACGATTGGATATTATGAGGTTGTGGACTGGGGCGACTGGCCGGGGGATTTTGTTGTTGGTGGGCTGGCATCAAAAGCGGATGCGCTTGGACTGGAAGAAAGCGAACTAGCAGACCTGATTTATACAAAGTGGCAGGCTATTGTTGACCGCATTTGGGAGGAATACAAACGGACGGAGGAATATGCTGCAAGGCAGGAGAACTGTCGCATAATCAGGGAGCATAACGAGAGGGTAAATGAGTTCACGGAGAAATACAGCGTTACCCGGAGCGAGTACAACCGCTGCTATGATGTGTTCGGCAAATTGCGCAATCCTGAATACCTGAAAAAGATTAAGGCAGATTTTAAAGCGAAAAAGGAATATGAGCGCAGGAGCCGGGGGCAAAGCAGTAGTTATTATGGTAACTATGGGGGATATAGTGGCGGTAGTTATTGCGGAACTGCTGCCAGTAACTACAATGAAGCTGACAAGGCCATGTTAAAAAAGTTCTACCGCACATTATCAAAGGCATTTCACCCGGACAGTAACCCGGACAAGGACACAAGCGAGGAAATGAAGATGCTGAACCGCCTGAAAAGTGACTGGGGAGTATAGGTTTTTGTAACGGTTTTTCCCGGTTTTTGAAAAAATGAAATGTTGGAAAATGTTGGTATTTTCAGGATATAGGGGAATTTAATGACACTATAATGCGCGAAAAAGTGCAAATATTCCGTTGATTTAGGCAAAACCTGACGTATAGGAAATAGAGAATATAAACAGATAGAAACATAGTATAGTTACGGAAAGGGGATGTTATGGCGTGGGCGGTTATGGTTCCGGCGGTCATAATAAGACGCACAGGCGGCTTGAAAATTTCCATAGGGTTGATAGCTTTGCCTTTTATGATTATCTCATGGGGGATAAATACCTTTACTGCAAAACAACCGTGCAATATCCATTAAACAGAGGGGATATCATCTACCATGTGCAGAGCAGAACGGCATTGATTAAAGTGTTGAGCGTTCAGGAAGGGGAATACAGATATGTTGATCTGCCATTGTCGAGGGTTCACGGCATAGATGGAAAGTCAGTCAGGATGTACTTTCACTGTCCGTATTGTGGGCGGCGTGTGCGGTATCTGTATGATTACTATAAACATTATGCGTGCCGGAAGTGTGCAAAGTTGAATTATTCCTGCCAACAGAAAAGCGGCATGGATGAAATACGGCTGAAAATGGAGAGGATTGCGGAACGGTTAGATTATCAATGGTGGAGAAATGATTTTGACTGTATAGCTGATGTATATTACATACCGAAGCCGCATTATATGAGGTGGGCTAAATATGAAAAGCTGATGCAGGAGTTTAGGGCATTGAAGAAAGAGTATGAGCGCAACATAGAAAACGCACTTATGAAAGCATACAAGGCACTATGCAGATAAAGGCTTGAAATGCCTTGCAGTAGGGCTTGTAATGGGGCAAATCGGGCTTGAAATGGTGTGAGGGTAAAATATTAAGGGTAAGAGGATAAAGGACGAAAATAGGCTTTAAAACTGAATATAGGCATTGTCGAAAAAAGTAATGTGTGCTATACTCCATTCATGGGAAACCATAGAGCCGGGCGGCTACCCTCCATTTCGGAGGGGCTAACCCTCCAGACGAAAGAAAGGAGGGCGTTGCCAATGATGATTACATATTCTGATTTAGTTCAAACTGGAATATTCATTGTTGCCCTTATTGGATTGTGTTACACAATTTTCAAGGGAAAACGAAAATAGCCGCCACTATTCGCAGTAGTGACGGCCTGATGTAAATTAGGTTTTTTGCTGTTGAGGGTAGCCGCTTCTATGGCTTTCCCTTTTTCTGTCTATAATATAGCATATCCGGCAGCAGGATTCAAGAGCCAAACACACGTTTATTGTAATGTGATTGTAAAAGTTGCCTGCCTGCCCTCTCATTCTCTTATCAGGCGTTCCCCTGAAATATCCGTTATCAAAACACAGAGCCGCCCGGCCAGTACCCGGAATTTTCCGGGAGCAGATTTGAACCCGGATGGACACAGCACCCGGGCTTTCCTCTTTTGGGAGGAGCAAAGGGGGATCTGATTAGCCCCCACCTTGAAATTTCAGGGGGCATCCCGGCAGTAATTCTCCGATTTGAAATCGGTAAACTGAATAACGATTCGTTACCTACCTTTCAGAATCCCTATACACACGCTCCACAAGCCCCTATTCCCTCTTGTAACGGCATAGATGGTATTTTTCATCAGGTATGGCAGTACAAGCCGGATATGGGGCAGATAGGAGCCTTTACAAAGGGATTCTGGCAGCAGTCGGTTCATTCCTCATGTATGAAGAATGGGGCGGAAAATTCCGCTGTACTCCTGCCGGACGCACAAGCCCATTTGGGATTTACCCCCTGCCCCATAATTACCAGCACCCCCACTTGTGCCAGCTTGTCGGCATATCCTTTATGTGGTTACTGCTGATAGTTTCATAATAACTACACATGGACATTTCCGTTACCTGATAAGCCGGAGCATGGGCGGCGGTTATCTCTGACTTGGGGCTTCACGCTCCATTCGTTCATCAACAGCCCTTTTGATGTAACTGTTTACTTTTTCCCCGGCAGTATCGGCAGCAGCTTTGATTTGGTCGTATTTCTCTTTTTGTACATCTAAGGGAATGCGTTTTAGGTTGGTTTTTGCATAGTTGGCATTGTAATTTTTTTTGTTCGAACTATTAGGCATATAAGCACCTTCTTTCAGTTGATGTATTCCAATGGGGGCGCAAATTATAGATGCACCTTCTCCACTGTACATGATAAGTATATCATAATTCAAGTACCATGTACATGGTAAAAATAAACAAAGATACCACGTACATTTTGGTTATTCTGTCAATGGACTAAGTACCACGTACATGGTATAATAAATACATCAAATGAAAGGAGAAACACCACATGAAACAGATTACCAAAGTAAGAAAGAGCGTGTGCGCAATGGCTAACCAGTTACGGAAAGCCGGGTACTCCCTCAAAGATGCTTTCAAAAAGGCATGGCAGAGGGTAAAGCTGTCAATGACAATCCGGGCAGCAGGAACCACATTCGAGAACCGACAGGAGCGGTTACAGTTCCTGCAGCAGTTCAAGCTGGAGGATTTGGCCGTAACACTGGAAAGAGAAAAGGAAAATAAGTTTGATAGTAACGCTATTCAGATAGTTGTACATATCAAGTCGATTCGCCGGAGAACAGTTATAGGGTATGTGCCTAAAGGACTGGCAAGGGAGCTTTCCAAAGTGCTTGACATGGGTATTCAGGTAAAGGCTACTCTGATGCAGATTATCGGCGGCTATGGATGGAAAGAAAGCCTGGGCGCACTGATTAACATAGCAGTATAAAGAAAGAGCCTATATCAGAGCCGCTAACTCCGGTATAGGCAGTAACCCAAAAACCGTTACAAAAAAAGTATTAGGGTATGGGGAGATTATAACATTTCCCCTGCCCTCTGTAAAGAAAGTAGAGGAAATTATCTTGGATTGGTATTTGCAGTTCCTTAGAGAAGAAGGAGCAGGACTATATAAAGGGTACAAGTACCCAAACTTGATTGAAGTACAGAAACAAAGCTGTCTGTATGTTGGATATTTCGCAAACGTGACAAATGAATTGGTACTGGCGGCATTCCGGGGCGAGGAAGAATTGACCGCTGATGAAATACGGAGAGTAGCACGTTATAACGGCATCCCTTATTCGGTGCTGACCTGCCCGAAAGTGATTATGCTTGATATGAGCAGGAGAAGGCATAGAAAGATGGTTGCAGAGGTAGACAATTTATTTATCCGGCTAAAGTGTATGGCGAGGGAGGGCAATCAGAAAGCAGAAAAATATTTGGAATGGGCTGACCGGGAAAATCAGAAGTTCCTTAAAGCGGCGCATATCAATAAACTTTCATACATTCACTATCTGGGAGCGAAAAGGCAGCTATCCGATTATATTCTTTTTGCAAGACCTGAACCAGAAAAAAGGGGAATTTCAACCATGAAAGGCGGTGCAAGGGCATGAGCAAACTGAATGATTTAATGCAGAGCGAGTATGAAGCTATGGCGGCAATGGAAATTCCCATGCCGGACACATTTGAGAGGGCAATGGCTTTTATCAGAACGAAAGTTACCAAAAAGGAATTTATGGTTATTGAAAGCGCGATATACAGCGGCTGTATAGATTCGGAACACAAAGCCTTTGAGCAAGGCTTCATGCGTGGTATCGCGGTTGTGAAAGGCGGTGCTGTATGATGAATTTTCCCCTTGCACCAGCAACTTTCCACAATAATTACAAAGAAATGATTATTGAATTGTTGGAACGGATAGACAGCGGGAAGTTTCCGGGGAGGGCCGGACTTGTGAACAGCGAGAAGTTTCTAAAGCGTATCTATGTATCACTCCGGGAGTATGTGAGAGAAAGCGAGGGCGAGGCATGAGCGCAGCGGACCAGCACAAAGAAAAGATTATCTGTATGTTGGAAAGTATCAGTGATGAAAAATTCCTTAATCAGATACGGATTATCTTGAAGCGGCATATAGCAAGGACATTTCTTGACATAGCACAGGAGGAAAAGAAAGGAGGCGCGGAACATGGCGAGAAATAAAGAAAACGCGAACTTTGTAACCGAACTTTTAAGCAATATGAAAAGACAGCTTATCAGATGTCGGATTGCATTGGTTATCTCACTGGCCGGAAATATCATTCTGGCGGCAGTATTGATTTTCAGGTAACGGAAATAAGGGCGTGGGCGGCGGCTTGTATGTCTGCCGTCCATCATATTATAGAAAGGCGGTGCTTGTATGGCAGAAAAGCGGAAAGACAGTAAGGGCAGGATATTGAGGGATGGAGAAAATCAGATGAAGGATGGTCGTTACCGCTATCAGTACATGGACGGCAGAGGAAAGCGGTGTGCGGTGTATAGTTGGAAACTGGTAGAAACGGACAGAACGCCGCCCGGAAAGAGGGACGATATAAGCCTACGAGAGAAAATAAAGCAGATTGACCGGGATGTTGAGGACGGTATAAAAACTGCTGCCAATAACAAAATTACCCTGAATAATATGTTTGATTTGTATATGGCAGGAAAATATGAGTTGAAAGATTCCACACGCTCCAATTATCTGTATATGTATCAAAATTATGTGTCAGACGAGATTGGGCGAAAGAAAGTAGCCAGTATCAAATATTCGGATGTAAAGGCATTTTATAACAGCCTTATCAGGGAAAAGGGCTTTAAGCCTAACAGCATGGAAATTATCAATACTATTCTGCATCCAGTATTCACGCTTGCGGTAAGGGATGGATATATCAGGAGTAACCCCACAGATGGAGTAATGGCAGAGATTAAGAAATCTCATAATTGGGAGAAACCCAAACGCTACGCATTGACAGAGCAGGAGCAGGAAGCCTTTATTGACTTTATCTCCAATTCTGATATTTATAGGCACTGGCTTCCATTGTTTACAGTGTTTCTTGGAACTGGGTGCAGAGTGGGCGAGATTATTGGCTTGCGGTGGCAGGACTTAGATTTTGAGAGCCGGACAATAAGCATAAATCATAATTTGATATACCGGGTGTATCGGCAACAGGGCGAAAAATGTGAGATGCACATTACCACACCAAAGACAAGCGCAGGATGTCGCACAATCCCTATGTTGGATGAAGTGCGCAGGGCATTGCTTCAGGAGAAGCGGCAGCAGATGCAGAGGGGATATAACGAAACCGTGATAGACGGTTACAGCGGTTTTATCTTTACAAACCGTGAGGGCTATGTGCATAATCCGCAGACTATCAACAGAGCGATAAAAAGGATATACACAGCTTACAATGAGCGAGAGAAAGAGAGAGCAAAGCAGGAACACAGAGAGCCTATCCTTATCAGGCATTTTTCCGTCCACAACCTCCGGCACACATTTTGTACCCGGTTCTGTGAAAACGAAACCAATATCAAAGTCATTCAGGAGATTATGGGGCATAGCGATATAAGCACAACCATGAACATATACGCAGAAGCAACAGAGAGCAAAAAGAAAGAATCTTTTGAAAATCTGCAAGGAAAAATAAAAATATGCTGATCTGATAAAGAGAGCCGTTCCGGGATTGCCGGGGCGGTTTTCCTATATCTCAAATTTATCTCAATTTTTATCTCAATCTAAAGAACCGTGACAAACAAAGATAAACGAAAAAAGAGGGGGAAAGTGCCGGAAACATAGGCTTTTATATAATATAAGCACAAACAGAGATAAACAAAGACAAAATACAGTATTATCATTTCCCGACGATGAAAACGCTTGGCGGAAAAGACCAGTAAAATCAAGGGTTTGCGGACTTAAAGACAGTATGGTACGACAAGAGTACGACAAAATAAACTCTCTTAAAGGGTTAAAATAAATGATTTTAAATTAAACTCGTGTCAGTTCAAGTTAATATTTTGTACGATAAGGACATTTTTCTAAAAGAAAATTTTAGGGAAGTGTCCTTTTGTTATGGTCATAAAAATTAAGATTTGGAGGACAGGAACATGAGTAAGAAAGAATTAAATGAAGGCAAAAGAGAGAATATTATTTTTATCAGTGACGCACATGAGAGATTTTATTATGAAAAATTAAAAGAAGCCAGAAATCAGGATGTTTACCATAAAGCGCTTTGTTATTGTCTCGGTATTAGTGATGATGCCAGAAGAAATATCAACAGCATTTACGATTTTAAGACAGGCTGTGTAAAGACGGAGTGTCTACATGAGGGATGGCAGACCAGCGGAAGTGCAAGGGTGGTCAGGATGGCATTTAATTTGTATTGTAATGGTACGCCAAGTGTTCTGGATTATGAGGATGCGGAAGAATGTATTCAGGAATGTAAGGAGTATACAGTGGAAGAATTATTTTGCTGTTCTTATGCACCGTATTTTTGGCAGGCAATACAGATCCGCTATCCAGAATATGCAGTATATAATTATAGGCTGCACTCTATGTTTGGAGCAAGGGATTAAACGTAGTAGGGATGGAGATATTTTGTTTCATATATTCAGAAAAATGTTACAGACAGCATGTCTGATCAAGTGTTTGATAAAGTACTGGAAAGTCCAGAGAGGGGGGCTAAGCATTGAAGCAGGAAGTAGAGTTTGAGTATTTTCATGGATATGAAGCAGAGCAGTTTGCATTTTACCGGATTCCAAAACTGTTATTTACAGATAATTACTTCCGGGGCTTGTCCAGTGATGCAAAAATTCTGTATGGATTAATGCTTGACCGGATGGCATTGTCTGTAAAAAATCGGTGGATTGACAAGGATGACCGGGTATATATTATCTTTACGCTGGAGCAAGTTATGGAGTATTTAAACTGCGGCAAAGACAAGGGTGTGAAGATCCTTGCTGAATTGGATTCTGACAAAGGGATTGGCCTGATAGAACGTGTAAAGAGGGGACTTGGGAAACCTTCGATTATCTATGTCAAAAGTTTTCTGATCAAGAGAGACCCGGAGAGTGGGAGCGATGCAGAAACATCGCCAAGTGCAGCTGACGTCATACGAAGTCCGGAGTATGGAAACACCGAAGTCAAGACTTCCGAAAAACCGAAGTCTGGGGTTCTGGGAAACCGAGGTCAGGACTTCTGGGAATCCGACCTAATTAATACTGATTATAGTTATACTGATTATAGTGAGACTAATCTTATCGATCCATCTAATAATCCGCCAGCTATAAAGCAGGAAAACGCATCAGACGATGTATCGAAAGGTGCGTCTGGGAAGGTGGATAGGATAGATGTCATTGAAGCATATACAGGTATTATCAAAAACAACATTGAATATGATTCGTTGGTGGCGGACTGTTGTCTGGGAGATAAGGAGTATATTGACGAAATGGTGGAACTGCTGGCAGAAATAGTTGGCATAGAGCGGGATACAATTAACGTTGCAGGGGCAGAATATCCATACCAGTTTGTCAAGGGCAAGCTGCTGAAGATTGGATACAGCCATATCCAGTATGTATTGGAATGTCTGAACAGAAATACAACAAAAATACATAACATCAAAGCATATCTGCTGACATGCCTGTTTAATGCCCCTTCAACAATCAGCAGTTATTATCGGGCAGAGGTAAATCATGATATGTATGGTGTACCATAAAGGTAAAATCAGGCGTTGGAATAAGACATACATGGCAGAATAAGATGTGCAGGAGAAAATGAAAATTAAAACTGAATAGACAGGGGGATTGTGTTGTGGGGAATCGTGCCATGTCCCAAGAGCTGATTATTTTGGGCAATCACATTCGTGACTGCAGGAAGGAAAAGCATTTATCACAGGAAACACTTGCGGAGAAGGCGGAGATTAGCCCCAACACAGTCAGCCGGATTGAATGCGGACAGATGGCGATGTCTGTGGAGATTTTTATGCGCATTGTGAGGATACTGGGTATGGATGTGAGTGAACTTTTAGGAGTTCAGAGTTGGGGCTCAGGTGAAGACCGGAAATTGCAGGCTGTCATCTACCAGATACAGCATTTGCGAAAAAATGAGCGGAAAATCGTGCTAAGTTCTATGGAAGCCATGGTAAACAGTATACGGAAGTATCGGAGTTAATTCGACCGCAAAGGTGAAAATAAAGAATTATTGACAGAGAGAGGTATCATAGATGAAAGTGGAATATTATCGTAATGGGGATTATCTGTTCCCAAATCTTGTTTTGAACGAGGATAATGTAACAATTGGGAAATATGGGATGCTGCGAAGGACATTTTTAAAGGAACATAAAAAAGGCTGGTATCAGAGTATGCTGTTGACGGGAAAGCTGGAGCGACATTTACAGGAGGTTGAAAAACAGGCAAATGAAAGGCTGGATACTTTGATGGAAGGACTTCTGAAAAAACATCCAGCTCCAGATAAGGAGACGAATCAGTTTGCATGGGCGGCACATATGAACGGTTTACAGGCGATGGCAGAAGAAAATGTTCTGCAGGAGATTATTTACAATATTTGAAATGAAGCCTTTTTATTTATTCCCTGTAGGCAACGATCCAGGCAGGTATACCCATCCGTACATCCCGCAATACATGTCCCTGTCGGGGTGGGCAGACTTCGTCCGATAAAGTATGCTTAAATGCACATTTGACGATGACTGCGAGAGTCAAATATCCTTTTGCAAGCAATGGAGTATTAGGATTACGGTGGAATATTTGATTTTAGCTGTTGACCATAACCATAACTTACAGTAGAATAAAAGAAAAAGAGATTTTGTGTGTAAATGAAGTATAGTTTAGTATAGTATAGCTGTCAGCATATACTAAAAGAGAAATAGTAAAACGAGGAGGTGCTTTTATGGCGACATCAAGTATTTTTGCGAAGGTCAGGATTGATGATCCAAAGAAGGCAGAGGCTTTTATTGATGCTCTTGAAGCATCCGAGAACAAGCCGAAGAGAAGGCCATCGATAACAGTTAAGCCGCCGGTAACAGATATAAATGAAATTAAGAAATTTATGACAAAGAGGTTCCCAGGATAATGGACGAATATAAGGTATTCAATATTTTGGATATGGCAGAGGCAATCGGAGAGACGAATCTAAAAGAGCTTCTCTCCGATTTTAGTTGTCCGAAAAACGAAGAGATACAGAAGTTTGTAAGGATAAATGCATATGATTTTGCAAGGAAAAAGTTATCAGTTACCTATTTAGTGGTAAATGAAGATAATTACATAGAAGCAATTTTTGCATTGGCACATAAGGCTGTGGAGATTGGAGATGCAAGTCTGTCTAATTCAAAACGTAAGAAAATAAGCAGATATGCCGTTTTGGATTCTGGAACGGACAGTTATACCGTGTCAGCGTTTTTAATTGCACAATTTGGAAAAAATTACGCATTGGATGCAGATAAAAGATTAAGTGGAAATGAATTAATGGATTTGGTATTTGAAGTCTTGGAGAGAGTCCAGCGTGAGATTGGCGGCGGCGTTGTATTTCTGGAGTGTGAGGATAAACCCCAACTGTTGAACTTTTACCAGAATGAAAAAAATGGATTTATTCCGTTTAATGAGAGATATTCTGTAACGGATCATGTGAAATATATCCAGCTTTTCAATTTTTTCTGATATGTACATTAGAAAGCAGTCGGAGAAATATTATAAAAAGAATGTTCCTCCGGTCGCTTTGGGATTATCAGATTATGTATGTAAGTCCTCTGAGCTGCCATGATGGATTTTATCAAAATGCCAAAACCCCGAAAAGGCTGGAAGGCTTGCCTTGACTGGCTTCTGGCATTTTGAACAAATTAATCAAGCAGTCCAAATGGTTTTTTTAGACAATTTACCTACACAGAATTTCTGACATACCCGTCGCTTTGTAGAAAGATTAGCTATATTTTTACAATCTGCATGTGATGCTGTTATCTAAGAGCTGTTATTTTTTTGCTGAGTGCCAGTTTTCGGATATTAGTAGGTTTATTTTTTGCATACTCTTGAAGTGATTCATATTTTACAACGGCGAAACGGGCATATACCGGATGTGACTATTCTGATTTTTCCTCTCTTTCATCTAGCCATATGATTCTTTTTTTTGCGTGTTTTCCGACAACTGTAATTTAGAGTAGATATTTTCTCATGGCGGCTTTGCTGCCATGCAGTGACTATGTGAGTAGGAACCAGGTTGCATAGTGATAGATGTGCAATATCCGAGGGCATGGGGAGCGGAAAATCCTCATCAAGTTTGCCAGAGTAATCCAAAAGCACAAAGTGAGTTTTGAGTTACTCTGGCGAATCTTGCTTTTTCAGTTTGTGCAAATTCCTCTGTAATAAAAGCCAATTACAGATTGAGTCTATTGCCAGATAGAATTAAATCATTGATAAATGCAGTAAATATAGAAATCTCGCATATCAGTTTTGACACTTTGTAGAGAAAGTGATAAAGTTACGTTATAATACGATTGGTGAACTGAATGTGATGGATTATGCAGAAAAATCTAAGGAGTCTTATTCGATGAAGAAAATGGAGAATGATAAAAAACAGACTATTATGATATTAGAAGATGATGAGGATTTGGCAGAAGGGATCAGCCTGTCTTTGAACAGCAAAGATTTGGAATTTATTCTTTGCAGGACAATTGCGGAAGCAAAGGACAGGTTGCAGCAGAGGACGTTTGACCTGCTTATTTTTGATATTAACCTACCGGACGGAAGCGGCCTGGAGTTTTGTAGAGAAATACGCAGATTAAGTAAGGTGCCGATTGCATTATTGACAGCCAAAGATATGGAACTGGATATTGTGAAAGGTTTGGAGTGCGGTGCAGATGACTATATAACGAAACCATTCAGCCTGATGGTACTTAGGGCGAG
Source organism: Lachnospiraceae bacterium MD308 (assembly GCA_010206225.2). Classification (GTDB taxonomy): domain Bacteria; phylum Bacillota; class Clostridia; order Lachnospirales; family Lachnospiraceae; genus MD308. The sequence continues at coordinate 23,962 of VIQU02000029.1, forward strand.
AATACGGGCATTACTCCGAAGGAATATAGGGGAACAACAATCAGAGTATCGAGATGGAATATTCCAATTTTGTTTTGATACAATGGAATTTTATAAAGAAGGAAACTCCATTGAACTTAGCAAGACTGAACAGAGAATCTTGTACTTGCTGGTTTTTAATGCCGGGATGATTTTAACCAGAGAACGCTTGCTGGAGTGGGTTTGGCCGGACGGAACAGAATATGTGGAAGATAATGCTTTATCGGTAGGGATTCGCCGGCTTCGGGATAAACTGGAGGATGTGCCACCGAAACCTGTTTATATCAAGACTGTTTATGGAAAAGGTTATGTGTGGGAGAGATTTTGATGAACGGATATATAGTATTGGTGGCAGTTATGTTGGTGGTATGTGTCATAGTCTGCATGTTACTAAGTCATTATATTCAAAAAAAGATGGAAGTGACATATCAGAATTTATTGCAGAGACTGGACAGGTCTATCGGAGGGGAGATTCAGGATACGGCATATGATGAATCAATGGATACGGCGGTCACGGAGCGTTTGAACAGAGTTGTTCAGATATCCAGAATGAATCAGGGAAAAGCAGAGAAAGAACGGGATATTATAAAATCTCTGATTTCTGACATCTCGCATCAAGTAAGAACTCCGCTTACAAATATTATGCTGTATGTGGGACTTCTGCAGGAACAGGACTTGGATAACGATACTATGCTTCTGGTGGGTAAAATTGGGAAACAGTCTGAAAAGCTGGAGTTTTTTATGAAAGAACTGGTGAAATCATCCTATGCCGAGCAGGAAATGATTTCCATATATCCGAAAATAATGAGTGTGGAAGAAATCCTGCATACATCTTGTCAGATAGTGGAATTGGCTGCTTTAAAAAAGAAAATTAACATTGTGCAGGAAGAAACGGATGTTCTGTGCTATGCCGATAAAAAGTGGACAACGGAGGCTCTTGGAAACGTTCTGGATAATGCGATAAAATATTCTCCAGAAAATTCACAGATAAAGGTGAAGGTGGTTCCATATGAATCTTTTGTCTGTATTCAGGTTCAAGATCAGGGATTTGGGATTAAAGAGGAAGAACAGGGGATGATTTTTGAGAGGTTTTACCGTTCTAAGTCTGTAAGCAGTGAGCCGGGATTTGGAATTGGGCTTTATCTGGTGAGAGAAGTGTTATCGAAACAGGGAGGATATGTAAAGATAAAGTCTCAAATTGGACAAGGTTCCACAGTTCAATTATATTTATCACGTTATGAAGTGCCAGTTAGGAATTTGTCAATGCAGCCAGATTAAAGCTGCGTTTTGGATATCATCGTATGCAGAAAACTGTCAGTGACAGATTTCTGCATATTTTAAAATATGTCAAAACTGTCACCTTCACGAAAGATTTGAGAAAGAATCCTTTGGTATTCTATGCAAGGTAAGAGAATTTAAACTCGGAGAAAGAAGAGGTGTTTGTATGAACATATTGGTCACGGAAAATCTTAAAAAATATTACGATATGGGAGAAGTTCAGGTAAAGGCGCTGGACGGAATCAGTCTTTCGATTCAAAGTGGAGAGTTCCTTGCAATCGTGGGAAGCTCTGGCAGTGGAAAATCTACGCTTCTACATATGCTTGGCGGGCTGGATAATCCTACTTCCGGGAGAGTGGTAGTAGATGGCCAGAATATTTCTAAAATGACGAAGGATGAATTGACTATATTTCGTAGACGGAAGATTGGATTTGTATTTCAAAATTATAATCTGCTTCCGCTCATGAATGTATATGAAAATATTATTTTGCCGATAAAGTTAGATGGCATTCAGCCTGACCGGGAATATGTAGGGCAGATTATTACAATGTTGGGGCTGAAGGAAAAGAAATATGCTATGCCGAATCAGTTATCTGGCGGTCAGCAGCAGAGAGTTGCATTGGCAAGGGCATTGGCGGCAAAACCTGCCATCATTCTGGCCGACGAGCCGACCGGGAATTTAGACAGCCGCACCAGCCAAGATGTTTTAGGCTTAATAAAAACTACCGGGAGGCGGTTTGGGCAGACAATCGTGATGATTACACATAATGAAGAAATCGCGCAGATGGCAGGCAGGATCATACGTCTTGAGGACGGAAAAATCTGTGGAGGTGAAGATGGCTATGCTGAAAGTGCAGAATAAAAAAGTAATTGATGAGATTGCAGGGCGGACTTATAAAGCAAATAAAAAGCGAAATTTTCTTACCGTTTTCGCGATTCTTTTGACTACGTTTTTGATTGTAATTATCCTGGCTGTTGGTGTGAGTTACTGGGACACCATATCAGAGCGCCAGATTCGGATGCAAGGAATGGATTATGACATTGAGTTAAGTGAGCCGAGAGAGGATCAGGTTGAAAAAATCCGTTCCATGGATAAAGTAAAATATGCCGGCATCGCCGTGAAGTGTGCGATTCTGGAGCAGTATCAGGAGAAATTACTGGATAAGACAAGACTCTACTGGCTGGACAAAATCTGTTGGGAAAAGCAGACAGTTCCAGCATTAGAAAGCATTGAGGGAAACTACCCGGAAAATGAAAATGAGATTATGCTGGGGAGTAATACGCTGAAAGCGATGGGCATTCAAAATCCGGAAATAGGAATGAGGATTCCGGTCACCTATTTTACATTGGAAGAAGGTTCAAACGAGAAACGTCTGGAGAAAGAATTTACTCTCAGTGGATGGTATACAGATTACACCAGAGCAACGAGAGGTTATGTATCAAAAGCTTTTTTTGAGGAAACCGGTGTGAAACAGACGGATTTTACACAGGGCTCTTTGAAAATCTCGCTGAAAAATCCGTTGTATTCTGAGAAAGATATTACGAAAATGCAGGAGGAGATTGTTCTGGACAGAAACCAGTATCTTTCTGCTGATTATGATACGATTCTACATTTTTTCATGATGGCCGCTGGACTGGCTGTTTTGCTGGTTATGATTTTTATCAGCGGATATCTGTTTATCTATAATACTATGTATATTTCGATTTCAAAAGATATCCGGTATTACGGTCAGCTTAAAACGGTCGGGATGACATCTGCCCAGTTAAAAAGAATGATTTATCAGCAGGCAGTCTGGAATGCCATGGCAGGGATCCCTCTTGGACTGCTTGCGGCGGCTGCTGTTGCGAAAATAGTAATTCCGCGGTTATTGCATATTGTAAATCCTGGGATTGCCGCAGACGATGTTGTATCAGTGAAAATATGGGTATTTCTGCTTGGAGGATGCTTTGCGTTTTTAACGAACCTAATGAGCTGCAAAAAACCGGCAAAGATGGCGGGAGACTGCTCTCCGGTTGAAGCCATCCGATATACTGTTGGTTCAGGTAAGAGAAAAAACCGCAGACGGGAAAGCGGCGGGATCTATTCAATGGCGGTACAGAATATGTTCCGGGATAAAAAACAGGCGGTCATTATTTTTACATCCTTTGTGATTGCCATATCCATATTTATGGTTGTAAATACAATCATCCGTGAAAATGATGCGGAGCGTATTCTGAATGAAGTTTATTCTTATGATATCCAGTTTAAAAATGAGACAACGTTTGACGATGACAGGCAGCAGCTTATTTCGGCGGATAAGATATCCCGGGTAGAAGCGATAGAAGGTGTAAAAACGGTAAGTAAAGTGACTTCTGAAGAAGTGATAGTCCCTTATCAGGAAGAGGTTTACGGAGACTATTTCAAAGAGCTGTATCAGTCAAGATATAGTCCGGGGAATTATGAAGAAGATATGGAATTATACCGGCAGAAACCCGAACATGGTTATTTTGCCCCTCGTTTTATCAGTGTAGATGAAAAAGGTTTTGAAATCTTGAATGAAGGGCTCGGAAATATTCTGGATCAGGATGATTTTGAACAGGGAAAAATCGCTGTGGCTTCCAAATATTTTACAGAGGGGGATAATGGAATAACCGGAAAAACGGTACGGTTTTATTTCCCGGATGAGACAGGAGAGAAAAAGGAGCATACCATCCAGATAGCGGCCGTAGGGGACGGCTATATAAATCCAGCGAATTTTAGCGGGGGCAGTGTACCGGATCTGATTGTCAGCGAAAAATATGCGAAGGAAATCAGGGGTGAACTTTTTACCGAATTGATTAATGTGGAATATGAAGAAGCATATACAAAAGAAACCGAAGAAAAAGTCAGGGATGTTTTTAAAGATGATAAGAAAATTTCTTATGAGTCAAAACTGGAACGGTACACGGAAATGAAGAACACAGAAACCCAGGTAACCGTATTGGGCAATAGCGTTGGATTCATTATTGCGGTTCTGGCAGTGTTGAATTACCTGAATACGATAGCAGCGAGTGTACAGAACCGGTCAAGGGAATTTGCGGCACTGGAGAGCATTGGAATGACGGCTGGACAGATCAGAAAAATGTTAAGAACGGAAGGGATTGGATATGCTTTGGTTTCGATCTTCTTATCGTTCATAGCAGGGCTTCCAGTCAGCTATATTGTCTTTGATATGACGGCTGCTTACGGGATTTCGTTTACGGTTCCGTGGATGAGGAATCTTATTTTATTTGGCATTGTGATCGTCTTGTGTATGGCGGCTCCTGTGCTTATCTACCAAAGGATGCAGGGGCAAAGCATTATTGAGCGGCTTAGGAGTTGTGAAGATTAGTGGAATAAATAAACGAAGAAGTGAAAAAAGAATCAGCAGGAAAATGACTATTATCTGTTGATTCATTCGGAATTTACATTCTATTAATGTATGTATTAAATAAGTACTAATATACGTATTTAAAATTAAATACTTGAAGCTCTGCTGAAGCAAATAAAAAAACAGCTTTTTACAGCAGGGCTTACTTGTGTAGCCATCTGTGATTTGCTGTGGGAGTAATTCATGGGTGGCTTTACTTTTCAGGAACAACAATGTAACAGGTATTGGTCAAAAAATTCAGATTCTCCCGTGGGATAAGTCCGATCAAAAATACGCACTATTACGCTGCCCTAAACGATATCATAATATTTATTTGGGTCTAAAAAAGAAAAACATCAGGAAGCTTAAGAAGCGTCTTGGTGTTTTATTTTTATTCGACATTTTTCGTCATCAGGACAGATGTCGCTCCCCACCTCATCTATTTGCATATAAAAATGGGTGAAAGGAGTAAGTGATCACGAAAGAAAAAAATCTGAAATATTTTTGCACACCCGAACATTCGCCATGCCCCGTTGGGGAGATATAGGCGGAAGGGGAAAGGCTCATGCCTTTGTTACGTCACAGCGGGGGAGGAGGTGAACTCGTATGAAGAAACCTTCTTTCCACGATGAAATGACAATCCGTCATCAGTTTGACCGTCTGTGTCAAATGTCGCTCAAAGGTGAAGCCGCCAGCTATTACAGATATATAGAATACCGCAGGCGGCATGAAGCCATGTTCTCTGAAATGTCTGAAAAGGAGTTGAACCGGTTGTTTGTTATGGATGAGTATGGAGTGGAAAACAGTCATTTCACAGTGTATGGATATGACATTGAGGTGATAGATGCCTTGATTGCGGAAGCGTTACAGGCTCTCTCAGAACGGAAGCGGAATGTAATACTGCTTTCCTATTTTCTGGAGATGAGCGATGCAGACATCGCAAGGGAAATGAACCTTGTCCGTAGTACAGTCCATGAACACCGGACACGCTCACTTGAGATTTTAAAGAAGATTATGGAGGGAAAAGCGGATGAAAAAGAGATGTAAGAGCAGAGAAGAAAAAAATTTGTTGCCTTTCCATATCATTAAGGCAGCATCAGAGGGTGACGTAATGGCAATCAATACAGTGTTGAAGCATTATGAAGGATACATAATTTCCCTGTCCACTCGGAAGATGTATGACGAGAGTGGACAGCTTCATTTCTGTATTGATGAAACGCTTCGCCGGAGACTGGAAACCAAGCTGATTACAAAAATACTGGCGTTTGAAGCGGTATAAAGGGTGGTTAGTTACCCTTTTCCATAGCTGACAGATTTATAGCAGTGTACCTTGCTACGAAAATAAAACTCGTAGACAAGAACTGAACCTTGACAACAAATGTTTTCAACAATCATGGAAGCATCATGATAAAGCAGTCATAAAAATGGCTGCCGTCAGTGAAATATTGGTATTACAAAAAATCAGGCTTGCGCTTCCACATGGTAGCCATGCTTCTCTAATTCACGTATGTATCGGGAAAGCTGTTTTTGTTCGCAGCTTTTACGTCTGGCTTCAAAACAGGATTCATCGAAAAGAGTGCCTTGCTTTAGCATGGTGTAAATAATTACAAGAAGTTTTCTTGCAAGGGCAATAATAGCTTTTTTAGCCCCTTTCTTCTGTTTGATTCTCCAATACCAGGCGGACAGATAGGTATTGCGTTTTCCGGCGATTACCCAGGCAATTTCACAAAGCATACTTTTTATGTAAGGATTGCCTTTCGTGACAGATGTGCTTTTCCGTTTCCCGGCGCTTTCATTATTGCCGGGGCACAGGCCTGCCCATGAACAGATATGCTCCGCGGTTTTGAACGGCTTCATATCAATGCCGATTTCAGCAATGATTGCGCAGGAAGCCGTTGTGCTGATTCCATAAATGCTGCTTAACTGCTCCACCTGCAAAGCAAATGGGGCCATGTCCGCCTCAAGACTCTTTTCGATTTCGGCAAGATGTTCTTTTAAGGAGTCATAATGGTCCATAAGAATCTTCAGGAAGGCTTTTTGATGTTCTGACAGGGTTCCATTTACGGACATGAGGATTTCATCTATACGGTTTCTTGTCTTTGTTTTTAAGCAGGAATCCAAAGCAGACCGATCAATCTGTCCATGCTCAATGAGATGCCGGATGATGTTCCTGCCGGAAGCGCCAAAGATATCAGAAATAAAAGAGGAAAGGCGAAAGCCAGAGCTTTGCAGGAACTTCTCAACTCTGTTTTTCTGGGATGTGATATCACGGATGACGCTCTTACGGTAACGGTTTAAGTCACGGAACTCCCGGATTTTTTTTTCGGGAATAAAGCTGCCATTCAAAAGCCCGGCACGTAACAGGGTGGAAATCCATTCTGAATATTCTAATGCTTGAGAGCCACCAATTTAAAGCTTCGGAGCCACTTGTAATTTAATGTTTGAGGGTCATCTAAGAATACTAGATATAGTATGTGCTATTTTATACCGCTTATTATATTGTTCCAGAATTGCTTTAGAACTGCAAGGGTAAATGCACTGCATTGCAGCCCTTGCAGTTCTAAAGCAATTCTGGTGTAGGGTAATCAAGCGGTTAAGGATAACCTTACTATGCCCGTGGTGTTACTACATATTGTGGTGGCTCTCAAGCATTAAAATATACAAAATCGGTGGCTCCGAAGCTTTAAAACAGTGGCTCTCAAGCATTAGAATAATCAATAAATATAGAGCTTGTTGATGTAGCGGTATCCGGAAGCCGGTGCAGAGGTTTAGAGGAAGCTGCTTCTGACCTTGACGTGGTGGTGGAGTACCGGGGAAGGGAAAGCGAAGATGACCTGTTCAATGCCTTTAACGAGGACGGTTTTACAATCGGCGGCGTTAAGGTAGACATCAATCCCATTACAGAAGGAAAGACCGGGACGCTTGGGGAGTACCTTCCGGGTGTGGAAGCCTATCTTGCGGAAAAACGAGCCGCCCTGCAGGAGAAAGCCGCAGAGCAGGCACAGGAGGAAAAACAGACGGTTGTCACCCTTACAGTGGCGGAGTGCGGGGAGTTTCATAATTTCGGAGAATACCATGAGAATATCGCAGGCGTGGAGGAAGCAATCGCCATTTTCAACCGGATACCGCCGGAGAGGATGAACGGTATCCCAAGCATCGGCATCAATATCCATACAGAGGGGACAGAAAGCTATGAGGACACGCAGATGGATATTGTTTCGGGCAGAGTTGCGGATTTGGAGATTCTGGACTATGTGCCGGATATTACGGACAATCCGAAGGCGGTGGAGGTCATTGCGGAGCTGATCGACAAGCTGCCGGATATAGAGGTCAGGGGTTCTCTGGAGAAGTGGCAGGCGGCTTTCCTTGCTGCGGAGATAGACCAGCTTTCCTACAACTACGACACTGTTCAGTACAATCAGACAGTGGAGGACAGGGAAGCGCAGATAGCGAATATCACAGAGGACATCAGGAACGGGAATACCGGGTATCTGAATGATTTCCTTAATGCGCTCATTTCAGACAGTATCCGGGAAGGCATGACGGATATTATCGGGAAAGGGACGGAGCTTGATGACAGTGAGGGCGTACAGACCGCAAGGAAGGCGAAGGAGCTGTTAGATAAGCTGGCGGAATACAAGCCGCTTGCAAAGATTGAGGAACTGGAAGAATGTAACTATAACATGATTGATAACGTCCTGGACAATGAGAAGCCAAAAGAAGAAAAGCAAGCAGGCAGAATTTCCATAAAGGAAAAACTGGCGGAGAAAAAAGCGGTCATCGAGAAGAGGGATAAGTCAGATAAGGAAGCCCCGGAAAAGGGAACAGAGAAAAAATCAGAGAGGGAGATATAAGCGATGGATAAATTTACAGTGGAAGAAATCAATTTGATGTGTGTGTTTGAGGGGCAGGACAGAAAGGGCATGATTGCTGATATAAAGAATGTGATTCCCCACATACAGGACAGTGACATGGTGGAGCTTGCCGGACAGGTTTTAGGGAAATTGGAAACCATGAGCGATGCGGAATTTGCAGAGGTGGCATTGGAAGCGGCGGAGTGATTAACGCAAATCTTTTATAGCATTATTCGACATAACGTGCTATAATTCTCTTAGTCAGATTAGAGCAAGTAGGGATAGTCTGCGGTTGTCCTTTCTGGAAACGGAAAGGAGGTCGGTATGAATACGTTAGAAGTGCTTACGTTGGTGCTGGTGATTTTTGCAGCCTTGACATACATAGACAATAAACACAACCGCAAGTAACGGAAAAGGCTATCCTCTACTGCGAATAGAGAATAGCCAGTGATCCGTTTGTTTTTCTAAAATTGATTACTCGTTTCCGATTGAACAACCGTCGGACGTGCTTGAATCCTTCGGCTTCTAAGATGATTATAAACCAACACTGCGGATTTTGCAAGAGGGTTTAGGGAATGGGGGTGCTTCGGCGCTCCTATTTTTTTGTGGATTTGCAGACTATATTACAGGAATATGGTCTTGTCTGCAAGGAATTTTTTTGTTTTTTATAACAAGGTAGGAAGAAATGGGTGGGATTCCGCCGCCTTCGGCATTGTGGGCAGTGTGTATAACTCCCCGTCTTATGGAGCTGTGGGCAACACTGTTTGCAGGATGTGGGAAAGCTGCTTTTGCTTTTCCATATGCTGTGAATAGTGTTGTCCATAGCGGAATGGGGAGTTATGCACACTGTCCACGATGCTTTTTTTGCTTTTAAAGCCTCTTTGGGATAGGATTTTACCGATCAGAGCTGTTGCTTCGGTCTGGCTGTTCTTGTGCCTTTTTAGGCGGCTCTGTGCGCCCTAAATACTGGTTCAGGTTCTCCAGTTTCCGGTTCAGCGATTTCAATTCTTTCTCGCTGTTTTTGTAGGTGGCAGTCAGTTCTTTTTTCTGTGCGGTCAGCGCCTGATATTCCGATTTCAGCTTGTCGATGTTCAAGCCTTTTAAGGAAATGCCCGCCTGTTCCAGCATACGCCTTGCGCCGCCATAAAGGATGATCTGGCTCTCATGCTTACGGAAATAAGCGTCAGGGTTTTTGGACTTCTTATAGGCGGTATGATACGCTTTATTTGCCTTGTACTGCTCCGCATATTTGATAATTTCCGCAAGGTCTTTGATGCGGTTCTCCAGCTTGCGGACAGTCTGTTTTGCTTCCTTCCCGGTGGCGGCTGTGGTGGCGATTTTCTGCTCTAATTCTTTTATAGAGCCTGCTTCATTATATGCCTGTGCCGCAATCTTTAAATTCTCAACCGCCGCCCACCTCTGCAGCCCCGGACTGTTCTGGAATTTCTCATCAGAGGTGTCAATCAATCTCTTATCTGCGTAATCCCTTTTCGGGATAACTGCCTTCCGTTCCCGTTTCAGTTCAATCCGTTCTTTGATGCGCTCCTTCGTGTATTCCTTTCCAAGTGACTTGATGCTGCCACGCACAAAACGGTCTTTGCCAAGTGGACGGAAGGAGATAAATTTGAGGGCATCTTCCCCAAAAGTTTCGCCTTTTATCTCATAGCCTTTCGCCCGCATCAGGAGCAGAAATTCTTCATAAGTAGAGGATGCTTTTATGGCGGCGTTGATGTCCTTTCTAATCTGTGTTTTCCATGCGGTACTGTTCTTATCCGCCTGCCATTCGTTGTATTTTTTTCCACGCTCTCCACCGGGGATAATGACGGAAAGGTTATGCTCGCTGCACAGCTCGTCACTTAATTTTCGTATGCGGTAATAGCTTTGTTTACAGTCATGGTATTTGTTGTGTTCCATGTTGTCGGCGGCACAGAAAATGATGTGGTTATGGACGTGACCTTTATCAATATGTGTGGTGACAACATAAGAATATTTTCCCTCTAAAACTTTGTCCGCAAGCTCCTTCCCGATCTGGTGCGCTTCCTCAAAGCTGACCTCACCGGGAGCGAAAGCCTGTATCAGATGATATGCTTTATTGGGGCTGTTTTCCCGGCAGTGGTCTAAGGTATATTTAAAGTCAATCGCTGCGGTTTCCGGCGCACAGGCATAGGAAGAAATGTAGATGCTTTCGTCCGTTTTGTCCGGATTGCATATGTAGTCTACCGCTTTATCAACGGTTGCTGTGATAGCATGGATTTTTGTGACTGCCATACCTGTTTCATCAACTCCTTTACTTCGTCCATATCTTCCTGATAGACGTGGTTTGTGCTGTTAATTCTTTTCGCAATCTGGTTCAGGCTGGAGCTGATCCGCCCCAGTTCCGTATTGTATTCCCGTAAAAAACTGTAATCCACGTCATAGACATATCCGTATAAAATCAGCTTCCGCATAAAAGCTGATTTGCTTTTCATGCCGGATAGCTTAAACTTCTCGTCAAGGATATACTGCTCTTTATCATCTAAGTGAAATTCGTTTCGGTTGGTTCGTGTCCTGCTTGCCATTTTTACATCGTCCTTTCTAAATTTGGGCATAAAAAAACTGCTGTAACTTGTCCGGTTTACAACAGTCTGGTTTCGTGTCTGTTCAGTTGTTTTGGATAGAATTATCCATGTGTTATTGTAGCAAATCTGCGGGAGAAGGTCAAGGACTGGCAGAGAAAAAACGGAAAGAAAAGCAAAGAGGGTTAGGGATACTTCCCTATGGAAATTTCATCATACGGACGGTAGGGAGGTATGGGGAATTTCGCCTATGTGTCCGTACATAGGCAGTGCTTGCTATTCTTGCTATTTTTGTCTTTCGACACTCCCGGAGGGTGTGTCGCTTTAAGCTCTTTCATACTATCATATAGGGTAGTTGCTACCTAAAAAGTGCGTTCTTGTATTGACAGCGGCAGAATGTTATTTTTAAGTCTGAATAAGAAGGAAAGGATATGGGATGATGAAAAATATAGAAATTGGCTCAATTCGTCCGCCGTCAGAGAGTGAAAGCCTGCTTGTCCGAGTGACCAGAGGATGCCATTGGAATAAGTGCTATTTTTGTGGACTATACAAATCTATGAATTTTTCCATGCGTCCGATTGAAGATACCATACAGGATATTAAGGAACAGGCGGCATTATATCAGGGAAGAAAATTCAAATCATGTTTTTTGCAGGACGGGGATGCGCTGGTATTAAAAACGGATTATCTGCTCCGTATTTTGGATGCGCTAAATAAGTATTTTCCTGATTTGGAGTATATAACTTCCTATGCTCGTGCTGACAGCATCACACGAAAAAGTCCGGCAGAATTACAGGGACTTCGGCAAGCGGGACTAAATCATCTGTACTGCGGTATGGAAACCGGATCGGATAAGATATTACAGCTTATCAACAAAGGCTTCCATGCAGATACCGTTGTGGAAAGCGGGTGTATGGCAAAAGACGCTGGCATGATTTTATCAGAGTTTATATTGCTTGGGATTGGTGGAAAAGAGCTTTCAAAAGAAAATGCAATCCAGACAGCGGAAGCACTTAATGTGATTCAGCCGGATTTTATTCGTGTCCATGCAACGGGAATAAAACCGGAGTCTAAAATGTGGGAGTTTGTTCAGGGAGGTTCTTTCACATTACAGTCCGAAGAAGAAATAATGATAGAGCAAAAATTATTCTTGGAGAAGCTGCTTGAAATGGACAGCTATTATGTGAATGAACATATCGTCAATTTGTTGTTGGAGGTCAGGGGAAAGCTGCAAACGGATAAAATGGAAATGCTGTCTGCCATAGATAATTTTTTAGGCTTGCCGGAAGATGAAAAACTTTTATTTATTGTAGGCAGGCGGCTCAATATTTTCTTTTTGCTGGACGATTTGAAAAATCCGGAATTATATCGAAAAGCACAGGAATGTATGGAGCAAATTTTACAGAAAAATCCGCAGGTAGATTTCACCAGACTTTGTAATTATGTCAGGCAATCACAGATTTAGGATAATAAGAGAACCCGCATAGCTGTTTCAAGTTTGCTGTGCAGGTTCTTTTTTGTCATAAGGATAGTCAATAAAATAATTATTTTTTGCTTTGGGAAGGACAGCATACGGGCTGTATATCCAATCCGTCCAAATATGCTGTTCCCCAATCACACATGGCGTTCAGTACAGGTATGATGCTTTTCCCAAAGGCAGTAAGAGAGTAGATTGTTTTAGGCGGTTTTTCAGGAATCACTTCTCTGTTTATCATGCCGCAATCTTCTAAATCATGGAGCTGACCGGAGAGCATTTTGGGGGTTGCATTTGGGATAAGGCGTTGCAGTTCCATGTAGTGTAATGGCTGTGATTTTAAATGCCACAATACCAGCGGTTTATATTTCCCTCCAATCAGGGACAGGGTAGCTTCTACGGGACAGTTAAATTGTTTTTGTTCTGCTTTCATTTTGGTTCTCCTAACTGCAAGGGTGCTATCTTTTTTGAAAGTATCTATCAAAAAAGTGCAATCTTGCGGAATTATATTTCAGCGTTACAATAGAGTTGTCAGTTGGTTTGGCATACTAAATATAACATAAGAAAGGACTTGATACTATGGATTTTTTAAACATTGCAAAACAGCGTTTCTCTGTACGCAGCTACACAGATCAGGCGGTGGAAAAGGAAAAACTGGATAAGATTCTGGAAGCTGCCCATGTAGCTCCAACCGCCGCAAACCTCCAGCCTGTGCATCTGATTGTGGTGCAGAGCAAAGAAGGACTTGAAAAGATAGGACAGGGGGCAAACCTCTACGGTGCGCCGCTGGCAATCATCGTCTGCGCTGACCATGAAAAGGCGTGGGTGCGCCCGTTTGATAAGAAGCAGACAGGTGATATTGACACCTCCATTCTGACAGACCACATGATGCTGCAGGCTACGGAGCTGGGACTTGGCTCTGTATGGATTTGCTATTTCAAGCCGGATGTTATCAGAAAGGAATTTGGACTTCCTGAAAATCTGGAACCCGTCAATATCCTTGCGGTTGGTTATTCGGATGAAGAAGTCGCTGATCCGGAACGCCATAAAGATATGCGTATTCCGATAAGCCAGTTGGTATCCTACGAAAATCTGTAATAGGAGCGATTGCAAATATTTAAACATGACAGGCAGTGCGCACAGCGTACTGTCCGTTGTGCTTTATGGATGTCTTTCAGAAATATGCGCATAGGTTTCTTCCAGAATCCATTGAATGTGTTCGTCCTGAATACTGTAAAAGACCTTTTTACCGTCCTTGCGGGAACGGACTAACCTTGCAATGCGAAGTTCGTGTAGCTGGTGGGATATGGCAGATTCGGTGACTTCGATTTTCTTTGCAAGCTCGCTCACACAATATTCCTGCTTCATCAGATGCCAAAGTATTTTCATTCGGGTGTAATCGCCCATTGCTTTGTGTAATTCTGTTAATTGTTCCAGTTCGGAAGAATTGGGGACAGAAAAAATGGTTTTGTTTGTTTGATTCATAGTATTGCTCCAATCTTATGTATAAGCTGTTTGACAGACCAAAGGTATATGAGTATCATAATTTTATCTGGAAGGGGGTGGTTAAATGCCACATTATAACTTACCTCACAATCATGGACAGAATATTGAGAAAGTCCTAGATAAGATTCCACCTGCAGAACGGTTCAGAGATATAGCGTTTTTGTTCCAGCAGTTAGACGATCCTACAAGGCTGCGGATTTTGTGGCTGTTATGCCATTGTGAGGAATGTGTCTGTAATATAGCGGCGGCTGTTGATATGAGCGCACCTGCTGTGTCGCACCACCTTCGGGTTTTAAAGAAAAGCGGGATTATATCAAGCCGGAGGGAAGGAAAGGAAGTATACTATTCTCTGTCTAAAACGCCACAGGCGAAATTGCTGCACCGTTCCATAGATGCTTTGTTTGAAATGTCCTGTCCAACCGATATTTAAGAAAATGCGCTACCTTGTGGGGTGTAGCGCATTTCTGTTGTGTTTTTAAATTGACTTTAATCAGAAACGGGGGATACTTTTACCCGCATTGCCCGGATTGCGTTCAAGATTGCAATAACGGAAACACCAACATCGGCAAATACCGCCGCCCACATATTGGCATATCCTAAAGCTCCTAAAATCAACACTAAAAACTTAATACCCAAAGCAAATACAATGTTCTGGTTTGCGATGCGGATTGTCTTTCGGGCAATCTTCATAACTGCGGCAATTTTTGAAGGCTCATCTGTCATTAAGACCACATCTGCGGCTTCGATAGCGGCATCAGAGCCAAGACCGCCCATAGCGATACCGACATCTGCCCTTGCCAGTACGGGGGCATCATTGATTCCGTCCCCGACAAAGACAAGTTTGCCTTTTTCTGTTTTTTCCCTTAACAGTGCTTCTACCCGGTCAACTTTGTCGGCGGGGAGCAGCTCGGTATAAGCCTGATCCAGTCCAAGACGCCCCGAAACTTTCTGTCCTACTGCGTCAGCATCTCCGGTCAGCATAACCGTTTTCCGTATGCCAGAAGATTTGAGTTGACGGATTGCCGCCGGAGCGTCTGGCTTGATTTCATCTTCTATGACAATCGAACCGGAATACTTTCCGGCACAGGCGAGATAAATCACCGTTCCAACTGCACCTGAAGGCTGGTAGCGGATAT
Source organism: Lachnospiraceae bacterium MD308 (assembly GCA_010206225.2). GTDB lineage: Bacteria > Bacillota > Clostridia > Lachnospirales > Lachnospiraceae > MD308. Next base: position 39,151 of record VIQU02000029.1, read on the forward strand.
GTTCCCGTTCCATGAGCTTTGCATTTCCCGCAAGGACTTTCTTTCCGTCTATTACTGCCTGTACGCCATGACCTGCAATCTCCTGAACATCAGATATGCGGTTCTGGACTATTTTTTTGCCATAGGCTTTTTTGATGGAAGCAGAAATAGGATGGTTGGAATAATCCTCTGCGTATGCCGCAAGTTCTAAAAGCTGTGTTTCGTCCATGCCCACAGGATGGATTTCACTGACTGCAAAAGAGCCTTTTGTGAGTGTGCCTGTCTTATCAAATACAACCATTTCGGCATGAGCTAAGGATTCCAGATAATTACTGCCTTTTACAAGGACACCGATTTTCGATGCGCCGCCGATGCCGCCAAAGAAACTTAACGGGATAGAGATTACCAGCGCACAGGGGCAGGAGATTACAAGGAACGTCAAAGCACGATAAATCCATATGCTAAAGGACTGACCAGTGATAACCGGCGGCAATATGGCAAGAGCCAGAGCCGCAAATACCACTGCCGGGGTGTAGTAACGTGCAAAGCGTGTGATAAAATTCTCTGTCCTGCCTTTTTTATCGCTTGCATTTTCTACTAAATCAAGGATTTTTGCTACGGTGGATTCCCCGAACTCCTTTGTTGTGCGAATAGATAAAATGCCTGTCTGGTTAATGCAGCCGCTGATGACTTCCGCACCCGGAGCAACCTCACGAGGCATGGATTCTCCGGTCAGTGCAGAGGTATCCAAAGCAGAAACGCCATTTATAATGATACCGTCCAAAGGGATTCGCTCACCGGGTTTTACAACAATGGTATCTCCAATAGAAACTTCTTCCGGATCAACCTGTACCAGTTTCCCGTCCCGTTCCACGTTTGCGTAATCCGGGCGGATGTCCATTAGGCTTGCAATGGATTTACGGGATTTGGAAACTGCATAAGACTGAAACCATTCCCCTACCTGATAAAACAGCATGACAGCTACGCCTTCGGAATGTTCCCCTAAAATCAGTGCGCCAATCGTTGCTATCGTCATTAGGAAATTTTCGTCAAATACCTGACCGCTTAATATGTTTGTAATGGCTTTCCAGACAATATCCCAACCGATTACCACATAACAGGCTAAGAATATGCCCATTTCCGCCAGCTCCGGAAGATGGAGCAGACTGCCTGCAAGAAACAGGACTGCCGCTGCAATAATGCGGATTAATAAATGTTTTTGTTTTCGTGTCATTAGAATACTCCTTTCATAAATCAGGCGTTTTCGTTAAAAAAACACCGGATGCCAGAAATGGCAGCCGGTGTCCAGTTCGTGTTGCGTCATGCCCATAAAGGAACACGATGCGTTTGGCAGATGCCACTTAACGGTTATGCCTGATCTGTTTATGCTTTTACTGTTACGTCCGGCTCGATTTTTTTAATCAGTGCCTTTGCTTCATTCAGTATGGCATCAAATCTGTCATCAGGTGCTTCCAACACCATTTTTTGACCGAGGAAGTTGACGGATACACTGGTTACACCGTCAATTTTCTGTACGGCGTTCTGAATCTTATCTGCACAGTGACCGCAATCCAAGTCGATAAGTTTGATTGTTTTTTTCATGGAATAATCCACCTTTCTAAAAAAATTTGTTTAGTTGGTTTGGCATGGCTGAACAATTAAAGAGATGTTTAATCGTTCTGCGCAAAGTATAGTCACCAATCCGCCATAAGTCAATGGGTTTGAAGGCGGTATTTCTCTTTGGAGCATAAAACCTTCTGATTGGATTTTTGTAAAAAAAGAAATTGCTTTTCGGATAAAAAAAGCTCCTTTTCAGAGCAGACAAAAGGAAAATCGGGTGTTTATAATGAAAAACGGTAACAGCTCCAGTCCCCTACGGGGGAGGGGTACAACATACTGTTACAAATTTAGAAAAGAAAGAAGGGATAATTTTGCAAAAGGAGCAATTTGACATTACGGGTATGACCTGTTCCGCCTGCTCTGCAAGAATTGAGAAAAGCGTAGCGAAGCTGCCGGGAATAAAGGAGGTATCCGTAAACCTGCTAAAAAACAGTATGGTTGCTTCTTATGATGAGTCTGTTCTGGATACGGAGGGAATTGTGCAGGCAGTTGAAAAAGCCGGGTACGGGGCATTTCCTAAATCGTTTCAGAATAAGAAGCAGACTGTAAATACTTCTGCGAAGCAGACAGCACAGCCAGAGGCAAACACAGCACAAAAAGAATACGGTCAGATGAAAAAGCGGCTGCTTCTGTCCGCACTGTTTACCATTCCACTGTTCTATATATCTATGGGGCATATGATGGGGTGGATACTTCCCAAAGGGCTGCTTGGTATGGAAAATGCAATGAGTTTTGCTTTTACACAGTTTCTATTGCTGATTCCGGTAGTGTTCATCAATTTTAAATATTACCGCATGGGTTTTAAGACACTGTTTCATGGCTCACCGAATATGGATTCCCTGATTGCTATTGGTTCTGGTGCGGCAATCGTCTATGGTATCTATGCCATTTATAAAATCGGGATAGGATTTGGGCATGGCGATATGGAAACCGTACACAGCTTTATGATGGATCTGTATTTTGAATCGGCGGGTATGATTCTGACACTTATAACATTAGGTAAGACGCTGGAAGCTCGTGCAAAAGGAAAGACCTCAGATGCCATTACAAAACTGATGAACCTTGCGCCTAAGACTGCTACAGTGGAGAGGAATGGAATTGAAATACAGGTTCCGGTAGAGGAAGTGCAGGCAGGAGAAGTTTTAGTTGTAAAAGCGGGGGAGTCCATTCCGGTAGACGGGGTAATTCTGGAAGGGGTTTCGTCTGTGGATGAATCGGCTCTGACCGGAGAGAGTATACCTGTGGAAAAGCAGACCGGGGATAAAGTAATCGGCGCAACAATCAATAAATCCGGCTATTTTAAAATGCAGGCTACGAAAGTAGGGGATGACACCACATTAGCACAGATCGTGCGGCTTGTGGATGAAGCAACCAGTTCAAAAGCGCCTATTGCAAAACTGGCGGATAAGGTCAGCGGGGTATTTGTCCCGGTTGTTATCGGCATTGCCTTAATTGCGGTTATTGTATGGCTTTTTGCGGGATATGGATTTGAGTTTGCCCTTTCTATTGGTATTTCCATTCTTGTCATATCCTGCCCTTGCGCTCTCGGTCTGGCAACACCTACCGCAATCATGGTAGGCACAGGGAAAGGAGCATCAAATGGCATTTTGATTAAGTCGGCGGAAGCTCTGGAGGTAGCGCATAGCATTGATACGGTTGTTTTGGATAAGACCGGGACAATCACACAGGGAACGCCTGTGGTAACGAATGTGCTGGTAAAAGAGGGAATTTCACAGGATGAGCTTCTGCAGGTTGCCGCTTCTCTGGAAAAAATGTCAGAACACCCACTTGCAGATGCGATTGTGGAGGAAGCAGAAAAGAACGCTTTAGGCTTTTTGCCTGTGAATAACTTTAAGCAGATTCCGGGGCAGGGGATTATGGGAGAAATCCAAAATGTTACCTGTCTTGCAGGAAACCGCCGCCTGATGTCTGCACAAGGCATAGAAGGAGGCGCATTGCTCCAGCTTGGGGAAGCAATGGCTGTGGACGGAAAAACACCATTATTCTTTGCGAGGGGTGGACAGCTTATCGGTGTGGTGGCTGTGGCAGATGTGGTAAAGCCTACCAGTAAACAGGCAATACAGGAATTATCCGGCTTGGGAATGGAAGTTGTCATGCTTACCGGGGACAATGCCAAAACTGCGGAAGCAATCAGAAAGCAGGTGGGTGTAGACAGGGTAGTTGCCGAAGTATTCCCGCAGGATAAGGAAAAGGAAATCCGGCGTTTACAGGAGAAGGGCAGGAAGGTAGCTATGGTAGGGGATGGCATCAATGATGCGCCTGCGCTTGCAAGGGCAGATGTAGGAATTGCTATCGGGGCAGGAACGGATGTGGCGATTGAATCAGCGGATATTGTGTTGATGAAAAGTGACCTCTTGGATGTGTCTGCCGCTGTCCAGTTAAGCAAGGCGGTTATCCGCAACATCAAGCAAAACCTGTTTTGGGCGTTTATCTATAATATCATTGGTATTCCGGTTGCGGCGGGGGTATTTTACCTGTCCTTCGGCTTGAAGTTAAACCCAATGATCGGAGCCTTTGCAATGAGTTTCAGCTCTGTCTTTGTGGTATCAAATGCTCTGCGGCTTCGCTGGTTCAAAGCAAAGCATCTTGCAAGACCGGAACAGGAAGAAACATATAACAGCAGTCAGATAATTTTATCAAAAAAAGGTGAAGGAGAAAAGAACATGGAAAAATTATTGAAGATTGAAGGAATGGTTTGCGGAAACTGTGTAAAACACGTTTCTAAGGCGTTAATGGAGATTGAGGGCGTTTCAGATGTCACAGTGCAACTGGAAGCAAAAACGGCATTGGTACAGATGCGCTATGTGGTATCAGAGGACAGGTTGAAAACAGCAGTTGAAGATGCTGGCTATCAGCTTATAAGTGTTCAGTAGCCGGGTTGCCTATGAAAGCGAAAAAAGGAAATGTTACCCATAAACTGAAAATTGCGAAAGGTCAGTTAGACGGTATCCTGCAAATGATAGAGGAAGATCGTTACTGCGTGGATATATCAAATCAGCTTTTAGCGACACAGGCACTATTAAAGAGTGCCAACCAACAGATTTTACAGGCACATATCCGTAACTGTGTCAGGGAAGCGTTACAGACCGATGCAGAAAACCCGAAACTGGAGGAAGCGTTGCAGCTATTGGAAAAAATGGTGCAATAGAGCAGATATTTCCGATTGGAGCAAAAGTCCTTCGGATAAGAGCAGACAAAAGGGATTGACTTTTAATATACTCTATATGGTTAGGCATGGCTAATATAGATATAAGGAGGAAACATGATGAAACAGTCACTTGATACAAGGACAAAATTATTGACGAAAAGTCCGTTTCCCCTCATGCTGGAGCTTAGTATACCTGCGGTTCTTGGCATGGTGGTTGTAGGGCTTTATAACATGATGGATTCCATTTTTGTAGGGCAGATGGTAGGCGCAGCGCAAATGGGGGCGGTATCCGTATCTTATCCGTTTACGCTCATCAATGCGGGTTCAGCGGCGATGTTGGGAGTAGGCTCTGCTTCGGTGCTATCTCGTGCGATTGGCAAGAAAGATCAGGATACCATAAAAAAGATTATGGGAAATCTGATTGCAATGGTGCTTCTGCTGTCTGTTATTTACACTGTGATAGGTATGGTATTTACCCGCCAGCTTTTATCTCTGGCAGGTGCCAGCGATAATATCCTGAACTATGCGGAAAAATATCTGCGTATTGTGTTTGCGGGAAGCCTGTTTGTAAACTTCTTCCAGAGCGCTAATATGGTTATTCGTGGGGAAGGGCAGCTTAAAAAGGCAATGGCTATTATAGCAAGCGGAGCAATCCTGAACATTATCCTCGATCCGATTTTTATTACGGTTTTAAAGCCTTACGGATTGGGAGTGGAAGCGGCTGCTTATGCAACGATTTTTTCACAGTTCATTCAGGCGGTGATTACGTTATGGTACTTTAAGAAGAAAAGCGTAAATGTAAAAATCGGACGGATACATATTGACGGGGAATTACTGCCGCAGGTTCTGTCGGTTGGGGTTTCCGCTTTGCTGATGCAGGTTTTGACACTGGTACAGCAGACAGTGATTTATCGTGTGGCATCTGTGTATGGTGGGGAAAATTCGCAGATATTGTTAGGAGCTGCGCTGCGTTTCTGGAACTTCTCGTTTGTTCCTCTTTGGGGTATCAGTCAGGGATTTCAGCCAGCCGCAGGGACAAACTACGGTGCGAAAGATTATGACCGGGTAAAGAAATTGACAGGCGTATTCATTACGGCGGCAACAGTGTTGTCCTTACTGTTCTACATTCCGGTTGAACTGTTCCCGGATAAGGTACTTTCCATGTTTATTACAACACCGGGTGTGGCAGCTTCGGGGGCAACCAATTTCCGGATTATGTTCAGTACCTATATTTTACAGGGAAGTTTCCTGATTGCGGTAACGCTGTTCCAGTCATTGGGAAAGGCGAATAAGGCTACTTGGTTAGTATTGTTCCGGCAGATTATTTTATTTATCCCGCTTTGTGTGGTTTTGCCGATGGTTGGCGGTATGGGGATTCGTGGTGTCTGGCTGGCGATTGCCCTGACCGATGCGGTTCTGGTTGTGATTACTGTGTTGATGATGCTTTCAGAATTTCGCAAGATGCCGGAAACAAAATAGAGTGAGGAAATGTATATTGAGCCGATACTTTGTTTGATAAGGTATTGGCTCTTTTCTTTGTTTGCACAATCGGTGGAGATAGAATATAATTCTAATTGGAGTGTAAATCCTACCGATTGGAGCAGTATATTATGAAGAAAAGATATATAACAGAGGATGCCAGAAAACATCTGGCGGAACAGATTAACAGTATAGAAGGAATAGAGAGGACTGCCATGCAGGAAAACTTAGTGAAAAACACAAAAGGGCTGTCTGCGGTTATTCCGAAGGATAATGACGGATATTGTACGGTCTATAAAATGGATTGTGCCGATGGTTTAGGACTGATGACAGTTTATCAGGTTTATCCGGGCATACAGCTTATTTACAATGATTTTGAAGCAACAGGCTGTGAATGGGAAGGTACGCTTGGGAAGAATATATTGGAAATCAACCATTGCAGAGAAGGGTGTGAGGGAAGCAAATTGTTAAGCGGTTCCTGTCTGTATCTTGGGGAGGGTGATATGTCCATTCATACAATGGATAACTGTGCTTCCGAAATGGCGTTTCCATTAAAGCATTACCGGGGAATTTCCGTTGTTATCAATTTGGAGCTGGTATCAGAATATCCGCCGCAGACTTTGGCAGAAAGCGGAATTGATATATTGGAATTTAAGGAAAAGTTTTGTGCAGATGGAAACTGCTTTATTATGCGGGCGAAGGATGAAATCGAGCATATCTTTTCGGAGCTTTATTCTGTGCCGGACTGTCTGCAAAAGCCATATTTTAAGCTAAAGGTGCAGGAACTTCTTCTTTTCCTCTGCATGGTGGACGTAACAAAAGAGAAACAGCGGGAAATGTATACTTCGCCGCAGGTGGAGATTGTCAAGGAAATCCATAAAAAGTTAATTTCCAATTTGCAGGAGCGTTTTACGATTGAGGAGCTTTCCAAAGAATACCTTATCAATACAGCTACTTTAAAAGCCACATTTAAAGGAATTTATGGACAGCCTATCGGAACTTACATGAAAGAATACCGCATGAAACAGGCGGCTGTGCTTCTCAGGCAGACGAAAAGCACAATAGCGGAGATCGCAAATCAGGTGGGATATGAGAACCAGAGCAAGTTTTCAACAGCTTTTCGGGATATATTGAAGATAACACCTGCAGAATACCGCAAACAAAATGCCAGTGAATAAACTGGAATGAGAAGCAGCATAGCATAATGGGAAGGGAGGTCGTTTTGGAGGTCAGAATGAAGATAAGACAAGTTGGTTTATCAGTGTTAGGCAGGTGGTTATAATGGGTAAGGTGATGATACTGTCTTTTTCGGAGGATGAGGAAGAAGTCTGCCAGAGAATGTTGCAGATTATAAGCGAAAGCCCCCGCTTTGAAGGCTGTAATGTGCTTCAAGTGGAAAGACACCTTAGTATCGGAGAAATGAAGCTGAACATAGCAGAGAAAAATGTGGTCATACATGGTGCGGAGGTTATGCTTACCAATAGGGAGTTTGAAATACTGTATTTGTTAGCGCAGAGTCCCGGCAGGATATTCAGCAAAGAGCAGATTTATGATATTGTCTGGCAGGAGCCATATTCTGGCGATTACAATATTGTCATGAGCCATATCCGCCATATAAGGGAGAAAATAGAGGACAATCCGGGCAAGCCGCTTTACATACAGACCGTATGGGGCATTGGCTATCGGTTCAACAAAAATTTAAGCAGCAGTCTGTGATGTGAAAACAGATTGCTGCTTATTTTTTGTCCTGTACGCCTAAGAGGTATTCGCAGGATACATGGAAGAACTCTGCCAGAGCCACCACTTCATAATCCGGGACAAACCGTGTCCCTTTTTCAATCCGTAAAACGGTCAGGTCGCTAAACTCATATCCGGCAAGCTGGAGCTGCTCTGCAAGGGCTTTCTGTGACAGCTTCCTTTCCGTCCGCAGTTCCATAACCCTTTGACCGATTAGGTTTTTGGAGTTGTTTTCCTTATTCCAATAGATTTTAATATCCTACCACCAACTTTCTAAAGATGAAGTCCCTTACCATTGATTTTACGAAATATTGTTGATAATATACTTCTAAAGATGAAGTGCTAGGGAATTATCTTGTTATTGAGAAATTGGGGATTGATAATACTGCCTGTAAAATACAATAATATTTTTAACAGAGAAAGGTGGAAACAAGCATGAATGAAGTTTTTGAAACATTGTCGGATGTCTTTGAGGAGCTGCGCAGCGAATCGGAGGACAGGGAGTATTCCGTCCAGACGGAGGAAGCAAAAGCAGCCAGCCGGGAACTGAAAAAGAAACAGAAGGCATTTGAAGCATATCTTTCCAAGCTACCGAAAGAGGACAGGGAACTTTTGGAGGACTATATGGATGCGGTGGATCATGCCCATTACAAGGAGGAACAGCGGGCATATTATCAGGGATTTGTGGACAGCGTACAGGTTCTTGACGGACTTGGCATTATAAAAAAGCGTATCCGTATAAAAGAGTTTCTTCAAAAATTCAGCAAATAGACAAAGAGGTGGCTGGCAGGACAGAAGGCGAGCCACCTTTTTTGCATGGTTCAGAAAAATCCAGAAATACTCACGAAAAAATTCAGATGTTGGGGATATTCTATTCTTTGGGATGTTTGTATGTCCGAAGATAGGCTTCCACAATAGCAAGGATTGTCGTAATCTGTTCCTCCGTACATTGTGACAGATAGACCAGCAGACGCTTGTAGTCAAGATTGTCTGCCGGGGCGTCCGGATAGAAAAACGGATCGGCGGAAATATGTAAGGCTCGTATGAGCTGCCCTAGCTTTTCAATGCTTGGCACGTTTCCATGATTTTCGATTTCCTTGATATAGCGGGAGGAAACGCCGGATTTTTCAGCCAGTTCTTCATAGGTCAGTTTCTGGTCGGTTCTAGCCTTTTTCAGACGGAATCCCATTTCCTTGTCAATTTTCTTTTTTCTTGCCATATATGCACCTCCATGCATAGTGTATATTGCACATTTCGCTTTGAAAATGCACTAATAAATCACTTTATCAGAGGGGCATAATGCACACATAAGAATAAAAAGACTTTGGATATTGCATATAAAAAAACGCAGTATCCAGAGGTTTTTTGCGTGGCTTTTATCCTTTGGGTACGTTTAGGGGAATTTATGTGTTCTGAACGGTCTGAGGGATATTTTTTTGACTTTGTGAACCTGTCCGGCTTCTGGCGTGGAAAGGCTCTTTTATAAGGTGTTTTACAGGCAGTAAGACAGGATACACCCTGACAAGTGAATTATACGCTCCCGTAGCGTGTGGGAAAAACAGAATAGCAGATATGAATAACGTCCAGCGGGCATTTTGCCTGTCCGGGCGTTTTTTATATAAAAATATTTTTTTCAACATTTTTTGCCCTTACCCGAACATCAGCCTATCTCCATTTGGCAGATACAACGGAAAGGGAAAAGGCGTATGCCTTTGTCACGTCACAGCGGGGGAGGAGGTGAACTCGCATGAAGAAACCTTCTCACCATGATGAAATGACAGTCAGGCATCGTTTTGACCGCCTGTGCCAGATGTCGCTGAAAGGCGAAGCAATCAATTATTACAGGCACATGGATTACCGCAGGGAACATGAAGCCATGTTTTCTGAACTGTCTGAAAAGGAGCTGAACCAGTTGTTTGTTATGGATGAATACGGAGTGGAAAACAGCCATTTTACAGTGCATGGATATGACATTGAGGTGAAAGACACCCTGATTGCGGAAGCGTTGCAGGCACTTTCGGAGAGGAAGCGGAATGTAATACTGCTTTCGTATTTTCTGGAAATGAGCGATGCGGATATAGCAAGGGAGAAGAACCTTGTCCGCAGTACAGTCCATGAACACCGGACACGCTCACTTGAGATTTTAAGGAAGATTATGGAGGGAAAAGCAGATGAAACAGAGATGTAAGAACAGAGAAGAAAAGAATTTGTTGCCTTTCCATATCATTAAGGCAGCATCAGAAGGCGATGTACTGGCAATCAACACAGTCCTGAAGCATTATGAGGGATACATAATCACCCTGTCCACCCGGAAGATGTATGACGAGGGAGGGCGGCTTCATTATTGTGTCGATGAAACACTGCGCCGAAGGCTTGAAACAAAGTTAATCACAAAGATACTGGCGTTTGAAGCGGTATAAAGGGCGGTTCGCTGCCCTTTTCCATAGCTGACAGATTTACAGCGGTGTACCTTGCTACGAAAATAAAACTCGTAGCCAAGAACTGAACCTTGACAACAAATGTTTTCAACAATCATGGAAGCATCACGATAAAGCAGTCATATAAATGGCTGCCGTCAGTGAAATATTGGTATTACAAAAAATCAGGCTTGCGCTTCCACATGGTAGCCATGCTTCTCTAATTCACGTATGTATCGGGAAAGCTGTTTTTGTTCGCTGCTTTTACGTCTGGCTTCAAAACAGGATTCATCGAAAAGAGTGCCTTGCTTTAGCATGGTGTAAATAATTACAAGAAGTTTTCGTGAAGCTTGCTACGAAAATAAAACTCGTAGCCAAGAACTGAACCTTGACAACAAATGTTTTCAACAATCATGGAAGCATCACGATAAAGCAGTCATATAAATGGCTGCCGTCAGTGAAATATTGGTATTACAAAAAATCAGGCTTGCGCTTCCACATGGTAGCCATGCTTCTCTAATTCACGTATGTATCGGGAAAGCTGTTTTTGTTCGCTGCTTTTACGTCTGGCTTCAAAACAGGATTCATCGAAAAGAGTGCCTTGCTTTAGCATGGTGTAAATAATTACAAGAAGTTTTCGTGCAAGGGTGTTGGACGGCGAATTGAGGGAGACATAAACGGCAAATTATTTTTCCAACCTTTTTCGCATTGACTGCGCAGCGCTGTCTACAAATGCATAATACCGCCGAAAATGCAGCACGCTGTTGGTATAGCTTTTCTTTCGAAATCGAAAGGCCATGAATCCCATTATGAGATCCATAGCCACATGATGTATTTGGATTTTTTATTGTTTGTCAGCCAGAGTCGGCAGATAAGCCAAACCGGCAGCAACAGTTACGGCATCTACCTTCCGCATTAGATTGCTGATCCGCCCCTCATTCCAGAAAATATCAGAAAAATCGGATAGTTCACATCCTACATCATGGTTCGGGATGCACAGGTAGTTTCCGTATTTATGCACTCCGGCCAGGATGTGGAAGTATGTCCCCCGTCCATTCATCTCAGCTTCATACCATCCAGGCCGCCATCGCAGCAGGATAATCTCCCCTGTCCAGGTTTCTATGCGGGAACCATCCCTGAAAAAACATCTGTATTCCAAAAACAACACCCCCTATCCAAGATTCTGGCTGCTGACGGAGGCAAGTATGACTTCCGTGTCAATTGCTTTCTTCTCCATCTGTGCGCCAAGGGTAAGGGCATTTGTCATCAGGTTATCCACCAGGCGCGGATTCCCCTGGGAATGGCTGTGGACAGCGGAAAGGGCGGCCTGCTCTATGATGGAGGCAGAGCCTCCCGCACAGGAGACCTTGTGGAGTACATACTGCGCCACTTCTGAATCTGTGAGACCGGTAAAGTTGTAATGCACGGTGATCCTCTGGCGCAGGGCTTCGTGGACAGGCTTGCGCAGGGTATTGTTCAGGTGCGGTTCCCCGCACAGGATGAGCGTAAAGCAGTTCAGGGAGTCATAGCCGTAGTTCATGAGCATCTTAATGTCCTCCAGGATGCCTGTGGAGAGGTACTGGGCCTCGTCAACGGCCAGAAGAAGGGGCTGCTTCTTTTCCCGGTAAAGGTAGAGGACCTGCTCCTGTATGGCCCGGAACATCCCGGGTTTGCCGCCTCTAGGCTCTACTCCCAGTACAGAGCAGAGCTGGCGGTAGAACTCCATGACGCTTACGGTGGAAAGACAGATGTACTCCATATGGTAAAGGTTCGGGTTGAGCCCCTTTGCAAAACAGCGGAGTCCAAAAGACTTCCCCATGCCCGGGCGTGCCGTGAACAGACCAATGCCCCTGGTATCCTTGAGGTAATCCAGCCGGGAGAGCATCTCAGAGATGTCTCTGGAAAGGAAACGGTCTTTTTCCCGGGCCATCTGTTTGTCAAAAGGATTGAAAGACAATCCATAGTAAGAACGGAACATCAACAGCCACCCCCTAACTTTGAGTAGTCGATGCCAGGTGTATTGTTGCGCTTCGTCCTGCAGTTCTCATTCTTATCCGTAGGGCGGATGGGATAATGCACCCCTTCGTAAAGGATGAAGGCGGAGGACATGTCATCCGGGAGGAAGCGGATCTCCACTTTTGATGAGATAAACTGCATAGGGACATCATAGGATACCTTGTCGATGGAGACGGTAGAATCCTTATTCACTTTCCTTGTAATGCGGTTCAGGAAACATTCCTCCAGCCATTCCCTGGACGCAGGTGTCCGTATGGAAGCGCGGGTCTGCTGGTAACGGGAAAGGGGTGTAGTGCCGATACCGGAATGGAGGGAAGTATTATAGGAGCGCATGTAATCCTTAAGGAGTCCATTGAACTGTGCCAGGGAGCTTAAGGAATCCAGGTCCAGGGTATAGAGCCAGGTTTCCTTGAGCGTCCGGAACTGGCGTTCTATCTTAGCCTTGGATGCGCCATCCCGGATTTTTGTATGTAAAAGGACCGTTCCGATGGAGCCGCAGATGAGAGAAAGCTGCCCGTTCGAGTAGCTGGAACCGTTATCGACATAGAGCTTAGAAGGGATTCCGTGTGCAGCCACAGCATCCTTAAGCACTTTCTGGAAGTTATAAGCTGAGTCGTTATAGAAGAGCCCGCCGCCCACCAGGAACCGGGAATGGTCATCGATGATCAGGATGCAGTAGACCCGCCTGCGCTGGCCGTCTTCTGTGATATATGGAAGGTAACAGGTATCAGCCTGCCACATTTTCCCAAAGGCGTCCTCTTCAAAAGCCTTCCTGTCCCGCATGTTCGGGTTACGTGCCGATTTCAGGTCATGTTTCTTTACAAAACGCTGGACAGCACACACGCTGACAGAGGCAGGGATAAACGCCTCTTCCACGAGGTGGCGGTGGATCTGTGTGGAGTTAAGCCTTGGGAAAGCTTCCTTAAGCCGGTAGATCTCCTCGATGGCTGTATCCGTCAGGACCCGTGTGCCGCCCTTGTCGGAGCGTTCCCGGGGCATAAGTGCATCGATGCCGCCGTTCTGGTAGAGAGACACCCACTTGCTGATAGTCTTGGGGCTGTAGCGGAAGGCGGAACCATCAGGCAGGGTGAGCGGGTTCTCGGTGATGCGTTGGTAATAGGCATTTCTGGACGCATCCGGATAAAGGCCATGGATGACCGGTGCGATGAGGGCAAGCCGGAACTGTGCCATGGCGGCAGCGTCCGAAAGGTTCTTTTGTTTGTTGTCCATAAAAATATCCTCCTTAAATGGTTTTCTGCCATTATAAAGGAGTTTCCTCAGGGAGACCATGCCTGAGCGTATGGTCGTGGAAAAGCAGTTCAGGGACCGAACACCTGTTGGCAGTAAGACGCCGGATTTTTATGGGACTGGAGGAAGGATTTTGCAAAACGGCGGACAAAGGCGGAAGCAAAATCAGAATAGGAGGGTTGGGAGACCAGTGTCTTCAGGAAGGAGAGGGAAGAGACTTCCATAGAGGAAAGTGCCCCGAGCCATTCTTCCTTCTGCACCAGGAAGAGTTCCAGAAAACGGTGCAGTTGGGAAAGGGTGATGGAGAAACGCCTGCAGAGTCCCTCTATAGAAGAAAGGTGCAGGAAATACTCTGCCAGGACATGGAGGATGAAGAACAGGCCGCAGCCGGAATAGGGGATGATGAAATCCGGGAGGATGGCATGGGTATGGCCGCAGGTACAGATGAGGCGAAGGATGCAGAGGCTGTGTCGGACAGGGGCGCCGTCTATGAAATCCACCAGGGAACGGCCATAATAGGCATGGATCTTGCAGCTGCCCGCTGCCCCGCAGAAGGGACAGGTCTGCAGCTGGGGGCGGAATCCAACCATGAAAGACTCAAATAGTGCTTTTGATGAAGTTTTTATACGGATCAGCTTGCAAAATAGGGAGTTTTCTCTTATCATAGTATATGTCGGTAGTGCCAAAGCCTCACGAGTGGGACATGATCCCGTATATGGCAGGCACGCTGGTGTATGAGAGAAAGAACAAACTGTAGGAGGTTGGTGTTCTTTCTCTTTTTTTTCGTTCCAAAAAAACTATATCGGAACAGGCTGGAATGGTCAAGAGGAAAATGCGCCGTTTCCTACAGCGCGCTCTGATAGACAGTATTAAGGAGATGAGATTTTAATTCGATGTTTTTGTGCGGGAGATAGGAACTTTAGTTTGCTGGGCGACAAGACAGATGTGGAGGAAGAGCAAACCTCCATTAGTAAAGAGGATGAAGCCATTTTGGAAGAAGGCGGTGTTATCGGCATCATTGAGATACCGAGCATAGATATCAGATATCCGGTAATGGAAGGAACCACAGGTGCTGTGCTTAATGCCGGGATTGGTCATATAACGGAAACAGCAGGAATCGGAGAGAGGGGTAATTGTGTATTATGCGGTCACAATGGCAGCAGATATGGCACATTTTTTACACCACTTAATCAGATTTCGATAGGTGATGAAGTGGCAATAATCGACAAAAAGGGACAGACACATATCTATGAGGTGGCAGAAACTGAGGTGGTAAATCCTTATGACAACAGCATCAAGACGCAGGGCGAGGAAAAGGAATTAACTCTTTTTACCTGTTCACAGAAAGGAACCATGCGTTTTGTGGTCAGATGCAGATATAAGGAGGCTGCGGATGAATAAAAGGTACAGATTGTGTGATGTGGAAGAAGCAGTATCAGAGATGGATGAGCTTATAGATGTTGATGATGATATTGCAGAGATTGACGATGATATGCAGTTAGTCATAAGCGGCTGGTCTGTGTATATCGAAAGTCTAAACCTTTCTCTCGGACAGGGAGTAGCCTGTATATGGGATGAAGAGGAAAAACTTTTTATGCCTGACTTTGATGTGACTATTGTGTATGAGGGAAGCATCGAAAGTCAGGAATGGCTCTATTATGAGCAGGATGGATTTGTTGTTACTCTTGGCAACTGGTTAAACGGCAGATTGTCAAGTGGGCAAATAGAACAGCTTTGGTGTGAGCTTAGTATACCAGAGCAAAACAAAGCAAACAAAGAAAGCGAGGAATAGTATATGAAGTATTCAATTAAAGTAAATGAAGTAAGGGCAAAAGAGGGCAGTAACATTAAGGGATTTGCAACGGTGGTATTTGGTGATTCATTTAAGATTACCAATATCGCAATCCTTGAGAATAAGGATAAGGGAGAACTTTTTATATCAATGCCAAGATACCGTTCAAATGAGCGTGACGAAAGCAATGGTGTGATTTATAAGGATGTATGCAATCCTATCACAGCAGAGTTTCGTGAGGAACTTTACACAAATATCCTTGATGCCTATGCAAGAATCAAAGAACCGGAAAAAGAAGAGACACAGAAACAGGAAAAAGTACAGGAAATGCCAGAGTTTTCCGTAACTGTGACACCTTATGAGAAAGAAGGCAGCAATATCAAGGGACTGGCACGAATTTACTTTGAAAATAGTTTCATTGTAAATAATGTCAACATCCTTCAGGGTAAAGAGAAAATCTTTGTTTCAATGCCTTCGTATAAGACAAAGCAGATGGATGAGCAGGGTAAGCCAATTTATCAGGATGTCTGCTATCCGGTGACAAAAGATTTCAGAGAGAAGCTTTATAACAAGATTATCTCCGAATATGAGAAAGCAAAGGATAAGAGCAACGAAAAGGCAAGGGAGAGCGCAGAGAAACATCATGGTAATCCTGACAAGGATAAGGACAAAGAGGCTACACCCTTTCGATAATTAAACACAAGGGGCGGCCAGTGCTGCCCCGTATACAAGGAGGAAAACAGATGGAAGCAGAAAAGACACTTACAAATGAGGAGGTCATAAGGGAACTTCTCGAATTACTAAAAAAGAATACCATGAAAGAGCAGGCAAATGATGTATTTGAAATATGCAGTTATGTGGATGGTCTGCAGAAAAAGATTGATTCCATGATGGAAGAACTTACCAATATGCAGAATCAGATCAAGGAGATGCAGGAAGATTCGCTTATCAATAATGCAAAAAAGGCATTATCAGAGGCACAGGAGCGACTTAATACCAGATGTGAGCAGATAAAATCACAGATATTTGAGGTAAAGGAACAGGTCAAGTTTACTGCAAGGAGTATTGTGGACGAGGCGAAGGTTAAAGGCAGAGCTGTATTATACAGGGTATCGGAATTCTTAGGTATTAAGAAAAGACTTCTTAATGTACGTGAGTCTGTAAAAGATGCGATTGTATCTACGGACAAGGATATAGCAAGGACTGCACTGCTTGCAAAAGGATTTCGTGAGGCTGGACAGACAGTAGCCAATGCATTTCGTACTTTTGCTGATACGCCAGAGGTAGATTATGCACAGAAGGAGCAGAAGCATATCATAACAAAGGTAGTGCTTAGTCCAATGAAAGCAGTAAAAAAGATGCTTGTATCAATGAAACTTCATTTGGATGCATCTATTGATAAGCTGGATAATCTTGCAATGAACGTGCAGATTGATAAGGAAAAGCGTATGGAGGATGCGAAGGAGCAGACAGAGCCGAAGAGAGCGAAAGCTGAAAGAGTGGAAGCGGAGGTTGTCTATTCACCGATGGTAGCTGAACAGCAGGAGTACCAGTATAATGCAGATGCATTTGAGGCAAGAGGTGTGGATGATGTGAAGCAGGAAGCGACACAGAAAGAGATGCAAAAAGTAAGAGAAGATAAAGTCAGATAGTTTTGAGGGCGTATCATCAAGAATGGTGGTACGTCTTTTTTTAGTGGCGGAGAGAGTATATTGATGATATAATTTAACTGAATTTATGAGTTAATGTGAAATTGGGAAAATATTTAAATAGCTATATATAATGAGATAGAACCGGAGGGATAGATATGGTGTATTGTTCAAAATGTGGTAAGCAAATGGGGGATGGAGCAACATTTTGTTCTAGCTGTGGAGCACCTTTACAGAATCAAAATATTTACGGGGCACCGAAAATGAACCAACCACGTAAGGCAGGATTGGGAATAGCAGCACTTGTACTTGGAATTGTGGGAGTAATAGCATGGATTATTCCTATAATTGGATTACCTGTTGGAATTGTAGCTTTGGTACTTGGAATATTAGGACTTAAGAAAAGCAGTAAAGGAATGTCTATAGCGGGAATTGTATTGGGTGTGATTTGCCTTGTACTTACAATAATAAATGGTGCAATCGGAGCATATCAGGGCTATCATGGGGAAGCTTGGTTTCAAAAAGGATCAAATAGTGTAGAAGGGAAAAATAGTGATGATTATACATCCGAGAAGCAAGAGACAAATGTATTCACATTGCGGGATAGTAATGGAAATATACTTATGACAGGTGGAATAAAATCTACAAACGCAATTATGCTGGATAATGGAAATGGAGTAAAGAAAGCTGCTGTTGAAATAACATTTGATGACGAGGCAGCAAAGACATTTGCAGAAATAACAACAAATAATATTGGAAATACAATCGGTATGTATTTGAATGATGATATGATTGCAAATCCTACAGTAGTGGAAGCCATTACAGGAGGTGAATGCCAAATAGAATTTGATACATATGAGGAAGCACAGCTTGTATCAGAGAAACTTGAAAAATGTAAATAGTAGTGAGGGCGTGGGAATATAATAATCCTGCGTCCTTTTTTGTGTATGAAAATATATTGCAGATGACTAATCTATGGTGTACCGATACTTGGACTTGCAAGTTACATATCGCTTCTCTTATATGAGTATTTATGGTATCATATAAGAGGAGTTTTTGTTTATATTGGGGAGTTTGGAGGTGCAATATGTCTAAGTCATCAAATCAAAAACTGAAACTAATATATCTGATGAAAATTTTGCTTGAGAGAACAGATGAAACTCATGGTATTACAATGCCTGAAATAATTGATGCTCTTGCTGCCTATGATATAAGTGCAGAACGTAAGAGCCTGTATAATGATATTGAAAATCTCAGGGTGTATGGATTGGATATAATTGGAACGCAGGAAGATAGAACATATTCATACCATATTGGAAACAGGCAGTTTGAGCTTGCAGAATTGAAACTGTTAGTGGATTCTGTTCAATCTGCGAAATTCATCACAGCTAAGAAGTCTAATGAACTGATTAAAAAGATAGAAGGTCTGGCAAGTAAATATGAGGCATCGCAGTTACATAGACAGGTATTTGTAGCCGGGCGGGTAAAGACAATGAACGAAAGCATTTATTATAATGTGGACAGGATTCATACAGCAATTGCAGAAAACTCGAGGATAACATTTCAATATTTCCAATGGAATGTGGATAAGAAGATGGAACTTCGACATGATGGAGCACTTTATGAGGTAAGTCCCTGGTCTTTATCATGGGATGATGAGAATTATTATTTAATTGCTTATGATAGTTCAGAAGGAATGATTAAGCATTTTCGAGTGGATAAGATGCTCCATATTAAATCGAATGGTAAAGCCAGAGAAGGTAAACAGGCGTTTAAATCATTTGATATGGCAGCATATGCCAGAAAAATGTTTGGTATGTATGGTGGCAAAGAGGAATGGGTACGAATTGAGTGTGATAATTCCTTTGCCGGAGTAATGATTGACCGTTTTGGAAAGGATGTATCAATGATTCGCTTAGATGATAAGCGGTTTGTAGTAAATGTTGAAGTGGCAGTCAGCAGACAATTTTTAGCATGGATTATTGGGCTTGGGGAAGGTGTTACACTTGCAGGACCAGATAATGTAGTTGCCATGATGAATGATGAAATTGATCGATTGGTAAAGCAATATAAAAAATAAGAAAAAAAATTCGATATGCAAGGTGTGTTTATAGGACACCTTGATCTTTATAATAAGAATCAGATAAGAGATAAACTCTTACTGGTTCTTATTTTTTGGGAAATAGACGAGGTGGCAGAGTGGCAAGGCTATGGTATTGGATAAGAAAAACAGTATTACATGCTAAGGAATGTAGTAAATGTTGCATTATGTGTGAATATTACGAAGTGTGTAAAAATGATGGGATATTAGAATAGGAGGTGCCTATGGGAACAGATTCTTTATATTACATAATGGATTATAGCGGAAATTATTATAGAACGAATCAGACTAATCAACTGGTAGCAGTGGCAGGTGAACAGGATGCAACAGTATTTACATTTGCTCAGGCAAATAGGCGCATATGTGTAGGCAAAAAAGCTTCATTTTATTGTATGGTTCCGATTGAAGAAAAGGCAGATGATATGAATGTGGAAGAACCAAAGAGTGACGAGATAGATGATAACTCAAGTACATTTCCAGTTGAAGAACAGGTAAATATTACTGAGGATGAGTTTGTTTCGCCTATTAAGGAACTTACATATGATGAGGTATCAGAACCAGTTGAAAAGAATGTAGCATCATATGATCTGTCAGAAATAGATTGGGAAGAATATCTTACGCATTTTACATATCTTGTTGAAGGATTAAAGGACTATAGGGAAGAACTATCAAAAAAACATTCCGATATAGATCAGAAGATTTGTGATATTCTTCACTACATTGAATTATGCGAAACAGATGAGAAGGAAGCAGCAGATTTGGTAGAACTGTTAAGAGTATGCCGGGAAAATAGAAGAGATGTCAAAGACGAGCTACAAAGAATCGAATATTTTCAAAATAACTTTGGAACAAATGCGAATGCAGCTAAGGCTAAACAGGCACTTAAGTGTATTAAAGGATTGGAGACAAGAAAATACAAACCAAGAAAGTATGAAGAGCTGTTTGAAAACTGCATACTCAAAGACAGGCGGCTACAAAGAGACGATATATGTGAAATACAGTGCAATGGTGTAAATACAAAGCAAAGATTTAGTGTTGAACCGACACTCAATGATAAAGGTGGTGAAGATACAATGATTAATGAAAGAAAATATACTCCGTTTGATGGAAAAGAAAATGATTGGCTTTTGTTTGCAAAGCAGCAGGCAGAGTTTTATCGAAATGCCGGGCAGTACATAACAAATCTTCAGATAGATATTAAAGAGATAGATGACGAAATTGAAGATATTCTTTTGGAAACAGAAGATGCCAATTGTAATGTGGCTCAGGGATATAAAGTGTTTAAGAGACTTAAAGACCTGAGACTTGAGAAGAAAGCCAAAACGAGAGAACTAAATTGTTTATATGCATTAACAGATTACATTGATTGCGAATCGCTTGCTGATACTTGTGATGATAATCTTGCAGAAGTTGAAGGAATAATGGGTGTTCTTGAACAGAATGAAGTGACTAAATTGCGGTTTGCAGACAACGAACAGGAAGAGAATATGCATGTAGTAGAGAACATCAAAGATATGGTTGGATAAAATACGAGGAGGATAATTACCATGACAAATAAGGCAATATTAAAAGAAATTCATAGAGATAACAAAGCCATTAATAGAAACTTACAGCGCTTAGCAAATATTGGATTAATTGGGGTGTTGGGAAAGAGTGCAGAGGAAGCAAAGAAAAAGAACGACACAGTTGGGAAATCTCTTGCAAAGACAGGATTGCTATTAGTAGCAGTATCAGAAATTGTTCTTTTGGTCAGTGATTTTATTGATTACAGAAAAGAAAAAATTGAACATATACTTGAAGAGAATGATGAATAACTTGGCAAAAGAACAAGGATTCGATATGCAAGGGATGATTATAGGACAGCTGGTATAGTACTATATAATCAGAGAGAAACAAATAACCTTGAATCTTACAGGAGGTATAGTAATGAGAGATTGGATGGATTTTAATAGTGATGGTGAGGTAGACGGTGCAGAGATGATGTTTGCAAAAGAAATGCTTTGTACCAGCAGGGAAGAGCATGAAGCATTATTTGGAGATGCTGGAGACTTTGACGATGACACAGAAGATGATTTTGAGACTGATGCTATGGCAGCAGGACTTGATGCCAGCGAGTTAGAGTTTATGGATGCGGATGAAAGGGCAGAAGCATTGGAGGCAGCAGGACTAGATCCTGATGATTACGACTTTGAATAAGGTTTTCAGTAAGGAGGCTGATTTGTATGAAAAAGAATTCATTTGGACAGGGACTGGCAGTATTTTTTGTAATAGTAGGAGTTCTGTTTATTATTGGTTCAATTGGAGAGGCAAGTGAGCCTAAATGCATTAAGGCTGGATGTGATAATAAGCAGGCTAGTGGAAGCAGTTATTGTTATCTGCATAAACCATATACCGGAAGCAGTTCGTCACATAGCAGCTCGTCATACAGTAATAATTCATCAAGCAGTACTTCTAAAGGTAGTACAAGCACAAGCGGTTCTAGTAGCAGTTATAGTAATAAATCAAATACAACAAATAACTCATCTTATAGCAGCGGCACTAAAAAAAGTACTACGACAAAAAAGAGTACTTATGATTCTTATGATGATGGATATGATGACATCTATATGGATGGAGATTATGACTATGACAGATACGACAGTGATAGTGACTATGCTGATGGTGTAGATGATGCAATGGATGAGTTTGGAGAAGACTGGTAAAGCAGAAGGAGGTCATTACTATGGAGGAAATGTATTTTACAATAGCTGGTTGTAATCATTATTTTGGAAGT
Organism: Lachnospiraceae bacterium MD308; assembly: GCA_010206225.2. Taxonomy (GTDB): domain Bacteria; phylum Bacillota; class Clostridia; order Lachnospirales; family Lachnospiraceae; genus MD308. The sequence goes on from VIQU02000029.1 coordinate 61,131, forward strand.
GACTTTATGAAAAAAGGAATGAAAGTGAAGCTCATAAAAGAGCCGGATAATGAATATGACAAAGAAGCCATACAGGTAAAAATTAAGGGACTTGGCAAAGTCGGGTATGTGGCAAATAGTACATATACTGTAAAGGGAGAATCAATGAGTGCTGGAAGACTGTATGACAAACTTGGTGATAAAGCAAAGGGAAAAGTTGTGTTTGTTATAGATGGCGGAGTTGTATGTAGAATTGTTGATACAGGAGTGGAGGAAAATTTGAATATTATTGATAGTGATTTGCAATGATATCATGCGGATAGAACAAATATATGTGTTCTATCTGCATTTTAGCATCAAAAAAGCAGATAGAACTATTAGTTAGTTATTCAAAACAGATTTATAAATAATTGATTTAAATATAAAGATAAATCGCATATATATGCGATTTAAGTTCGACAACATAGAAAATTCGATTGCCTTGATGGAAGTAAGGTGGTACAATAGTCATGGTGTTATATACATATTTTTAGACTTTGATTCTAGAGAGGTAATTGAATGAAGGTTAGCTATAAAAAATTATGGGTAATGTTGGCTGAAAAGGAAATATCCAAACAGAAGTTTCGAGAACAATTAGAATTATCTACGGGAACTATGACTAAACTGAATAAAGGGGAAGAAGTGTCTATGAATACACTTCTTCGTATTTGCGAATATTTTGATTGTAATTTTGGAGACATTTGTGATGCAGTTAGGACTGATGTAGTAGAGAAAAGTCAGGAGGAAGTGTCATGAGAGAACTTGTATGTCCTAAGCATATGTGCAAGACACCTCTTGGAAAATGTATGGAATGGGACATAGATGAATTTACAGGTGAGAAAGTACAATGTACTGAAAATCCTGTGATGTCCACTACTTTATATTGGTGCAAGGAATGTAATGTCCCAATTTACGAAGAATGTTGCCCTGTGTGTGAAGAAAAAGGAGAGTATATTGCAACTGATATACGACCGGTATTTCCAGAAGAAAAGGTATTGCTTGCAATTCTTTTAGAAAAAGATGATCCATTATGTTTTGAAGAGTCATCAGTATGGAATAATACGAATTATTATTTTATTGATGGCGAAAAAATACAGGTTTCTATAAAAGATTTTAATAGCAAAGCTTTAGAAGAAATTAAAGAAATAAAGAAAAAGTATGATGAATATTCAACTCAAATTGATTATTCAAAATTTGATAAAATTGTTATCAGATTTATACATGCAAATGAGAACAGATATAATGAAGTCACGGATGAGGCTATTAGTTTTGTTCAAGGATATAAAGAAGGATATTCTTTAGAGGATATGTTTGTATCATTTAGTGGTGGAAAGGACTCTACTGTTACGTCAGATATAGTCAGGAGAGCGTTTTCGTCGAATAAGGTATACCATATTTTTGGAGATACAACTTTAGAGTTTCCATTGACATATGAATACAAGAAGAGATTTGCAAGAGAACATAGGGTTCTACCAGCAAAAAATTATGAGAAAAATTTTGAATCTTTATGTGAGCAAATCGGACCACCAAGTCGTGTAATGAGATGGTGTTGTACAGTTTTTAAGACGGGAGCGATAACTCAAACTATTGCTTCTGCATTTAAAAATAAAACTAATATTTTGTCTTTTCAGGGAATACGACATAATGAATCATTAAGCAGAAGTAAATATGATAGAGAAAGTAAGAGTCCTAAGATTACCAAACAAACAGTTGTTGCACCTATCATTGAATGGACAGATTTTGATGTATGGCTTTATATTTTGACAACCGGGATTGACTTTAATGATGCTTATCGACTTGGTTATTCAAGAGTGGGATGTTGGTGTTGCCCTAATAATGGTTCATGGTCAGAATTTTTATCGAAGGTGCATATGTATGAACAGTATGTGCATTGGAGACAAATTTTGGTCGAGTTTGCTAAGAAAATAGATAAACCAGATCCGGAAGAATATGTTGATGAAGGTGGCTGGAAAGCACGACAAGGTGGAAATGGAATAGATATTGCAGAGAGATCAATTATTTCATATGAGCCGTGCGCAACGGAAGATAACGCATTTAATTATGAATTACAGAAACCCATTACAAAAGAGTTTTATGAGCTATTTAAACCTTTTGGGTATATCAATACTCAATTAGGAAATGAGAGGTTAGGTGAGGTTTATGTGCTTGATAAAAAGGGTAATGTGGTTCTTGTATTGCAAGGAAGAATTGGTTCTTCTAAATTGAAGGTGACGATTAAGAATGAAAGATTAGCCGGAGCCACAAGTTTGAAGGTTGCTGAAGGAAAGATTCAGTGTCAGCTTACCAAATACCAAATGTGCATAGGTTGTAAAGCTTGCGAAAGTGTGTGTAAACATAGTGCAATAAAAATCAAAGAAATGGATGATGGTAGCATATCATATAAGATTGACGATCAAAAATGTAAAAGATGTACAGAATGTGTTAATCATTTTAATGCAGGCTGTTATGTTAGAAAAGTGCTTACCATTAAGAGAGAAGGATAACATGGCAAACAAAGTTAATTATAAATTAAAAGGACATGAAAAATTCCCATTACGTGAGGGTTGGATGAATAAGGGAATATCTGTAGCAAAAGAAAAAGGCACGCATATATTTTTGGAAAATCAAGGTCCGGATATGTTAGGCGTTGGTACTAACATGGTAAAGTCTATTCGGTATTGGATGCAAGCTTGTGGATTGCTGGTTAAGGAAGGTAATAAAGAACTACTTTCTGATGTGGCAGAAATTATTTATATGAATGATCCATATTTTGAAGATATTTTTTCATTATGGATACTTCATTCAAATATTGCTAAAAACATTGAACAGGCTACGGTGTGGTATATGTTTTTTAATAAGTTTAATGTTGATTCTTTTACCAAGGCGGATTTGCAAAAGAAAATGAAGCAGGAACTGTTTAATTATGTTGGACAGCAAGTCACAGAAAGCTCATTGAAAGATGATATTGATGTGTTATTAAATATGTATTCAAAGGGCGATAATAGAAATGAAGATCCAGAGGATAAGATAATTTCCCCTTTTTCAGCATTAGGAATAATAAAAAAAGAAGAGGAGACTTATTATAAGATTCAACCTGACTTAAGAAGGATAGCCAATGAATTAGTGCTATATGAGATAAGTTGTCTATTAGATCATAATAAATCTATTAGCATTGAAACGATAGCATCTGGTGAAAGAAGTCTTGGTGCGATATACAATATGACAATGGTTACTGTTAATAAATACCTAGATAATCTTGAGGCAATGGGATACATTCGGGTAGATAGAACAGCAGGATTGGATATGGTATATCCGGTGAATGTGAAGAGCCCGATAGAAATTATTAAAGATTATTATAGCAAATAAAGGTGGATAAAAATATGGCAGTTACAAAGTTAAGCCAGATTGTAAAGTTAAATGGCAATTTTAAAAATTCTATTAATCTTTATCTGAACTTAAATAAAAAAGAGAAGATTGATAGTTATATTCCTACAAAGTCATCTTTAAATATATTAAAACGGTATGTCAGCTCTGTAATAAAGAATAAAGACCATTCTACGATATTGATTGGCTCTTATGGCAAGGGAAAGTCACATTTATTACTGATTCTTTTGGCGGTAGTGAGTATGCAGCGCACAAAAGAAAACGACGAGATAATAAAGTGCCTTTTAAGAAAAATGAAAGCAGTTGATGAAGAAACATTTGAAATTGTTTCGAGGGTGTGGAATAAGAAAGGGCGTTTTTTGCCCGTTATTATTTCAGGGAGCACAGATGACGTAAGTCGTTCTTTTATGATTGCGTTAAATGATGCATTAAAAAGAGAAGACTTAACGGATTTGATGCCAGATACTTTTTTTAGTATTGCAGAAGATACTATATGTAGATGGAAGAAGGAGTATCCTGAAGTTTACAAAAACTATGAGAAAGCATTGAAGATGAAAGGAATATCTATAAACGATGTTGAAAATGGATTGAAAGTTTGTGATCCGGAAAAACTTGAAGTCTTTAAAAGAGTATATCCTTCGTTAATGGGGGGAGAACAGTTTAATCCACTTACGGGCAGTGAAGTGTTGCCTATGTATCAAAGCGTTGCCGATAAGCTAAATGAGCAGTACGGATACAGTGGAATTTATATTGTTTTTGATGAATTTAGTAAATTTATTGAAGGACAAGAAAAACACGCTATTGGTGGAAATATGAAATTCCTACAGGATATGTGTGAACTGGCAAACGAATCAAAAGATACACAAATCTACATGACAATGGTGGCTCATAAATCAATTAAGGAGTATGGAACATATCTTTCGGAAGCTGTAATTAATGCGTTTACAGGTATAGAAGGTAGAATAGAAGAAGTACTATTTAATACGTCTTCAAAAAATAGCTACGAATTAATACAAAACGCAATTGAGACTGACACGAGCAGGTTGCATGAGATTCCAGAAGCCAATAGGTATTTTGGAAGGGCGAAAGTAGATGAATATTATAAAATACCAGCTTTTAGAACTGCATTTACCTATATGGATTTTGAAGAAATAATTGTTAAGGGGTGTTATCCTCTAAGTCCGGTGTCAGCATATGCGTTGCTTAATATAAGTGAAAAAGTGGCACAGAATGAAAGAACACTATTTACATTTATATCTAAAGAAGAGCCTAAAAGTATGGCACAGTACGTAATAGAGCATATATTTAATAATGAATGGATAGTAACACCAGATAAAGTATATGATTATTTCCAAAATCTATTTAAAAAGGAAACTGGAAATGAAAGAGTTCATACAGAATGGTTAAATGCTGAGTATGCGATTTCTAAGGCAAAAGAAACAGGAAAAGTACGTATGCTTAAGACCTTAGCAGTGATAGATATAATCAACAAATTTGATGAAATGCCACCAACTGAAGAAATTTTAAAGGTAGCATCAGGATTACCGAATGCTACTGAAATATTGAATTCGTTAGTAGCGAAGGAACTCATTTATAAAAAAGAAACTAATAATTGCTATGTGTTCAAAACAAGAGCAGGTGCATCTCTTAAATCTGAAATAAAGAGACGGAGAGTTTTAAAGGATTCAGTCAATTTATCACAGGTATTTGCAGATATTAGTAATATCCAATATGTTTTGCCTAAAAGATATAATAACACATATTCAATGACAAGATATTTTAGATTTGAATATTTAGATGTTGTAGATTTTTTGAAACTTGAAAATGCGGATATATTGTTGCAGGATGGGAAATTTCAGGATGGAAAGGTAGTGGCATTATATTCGTTGGATAATTGTGACCGTACAGAACAGCTTGTAAAAAAAGTTAAGGAACTTACTTCGTACAATATAATAGTGATTTACACAAAAAAACCATTTATTATGATGGACAAGGCAAGAGATTATGAGATTTTACAAAATATAAAATCTGATGAGAAATTCATGAAAGAGAATGAGATCCTGTCTAAAGAACTAGCTGTTATGGAGGAAGAACTTGAAAAGATATTATCTGACTATCTTGAGTATGAATTTGAACAATCGGGTTCACATATCACGATTTATAATGACGGCGATAAATGGGTATTAGATGAAAATATTAGTACAAGTATAGCTGTGGATATTGTATGTAAACATTACTATTCTGAGACAGTGGTTATCAATAATGAATTGATAAATAAGCAGTATATAAAAACAGCACCGATTAAAAAGTCTAGAAAAATTATAATGCAGAATATATTAGATGGGGACTCAGTTGAGTACTATCTGTCTGGGACAAGTTCAGAGTCTACTATATATAGAGCTGTAATGGTGAATTCTGGAATAGTTGCTGATGAAAAGTCAGATAAGGTCATAAATCTATTAGGCATTTTCGAAGCATTTTTTGACAGCTGCGTAGATGAAAAGAAATCTTTGAGCATTTTAGTTAATAGATTTTGTGGAAAACCATTCGGGATGAGAGCCGGTGTCTTGCCAATATTACTTGCTTATTCATTATCTAAAAGACACGAGGATATTGTTGTATATTATGAAGATCGTGAAACAGCACTAAATGTAGACACGATTATAAATATGGTGGACTATCCAACAAAATATTCAATTTTTATCTCTAAGGATAGTGCGGATAAGGATAGATACTTGCAAAACTTATATGATTTATTTGCAGATAAAGCGGATAAAAATCTTTCGGGGAATAGAATTGCAAACATTTTGACATGCATGCAACGTTGGTATCGTGCGTTGCCACAGGTAACAAAAAACATAAGAAAGGGTAATGAATATATTTCAGATGAGAGAATACTTAAGGCATTGCCAAAATTAAAGAATGTAATGCAACGTATGGATGTAAATGCTTACGAGGTGATTTTCGAAGTGTTACCTAATATTTGTGGCTATGAAGATTATGATAAAACGGTTGACTTTCTTAGTATATTAAAAACCGAACTGAATAGCTATATGGATTGGCTCTTGGAAAAAGTAACTAAAGTAACAAAAGACATTTTCAGTTCGGATGGAAAAGATGATATGATTCATACCCTTAAAGCATGGTATGAGAATCAAAGCGATGTGGCAAAGCATGGATTATATAATACTTCTATATCAGGATTTATGTCTTGTATAGGAGATATAGATACTTATGATGAATACTCTGTAGTACAAAAGATAATGAAGATAGTGACAGAAGTACATGCAGATTCTTGGAATGATGATACCTATAATGAATATGTAGATAATTTACAACAGCTTAAAAGTGATATTGAAGCTATAGGTAGTGAAAATAGGAAGGGAAGCTGTGTTCTGTCATTTATAGGCAAAAATGGAGAAGTGATTCAAAAATATTATGATCAGGTAGACTCTGATGAGGGAACTATGTTTAGAAACATCATAGAGGATCAATTAGAGAGTTTCTCTGATCTTGATGTAAATGTACGAGTTGCAATCCTATTAGAAATGATAGAAAAAGTTATGCGAAAAGAGGAATAAGAATGATTTATTTGGATAATGCCGCTACAACATATCCTAAACCAGAAGAAGTGTATCAAAAGATAGATTGGGCTAATCGCAATATTGCAGTAAATTCGGGAAGAGGATCTTATAAGGTTGCACAAGAGGCTTCTAGACTGATTGAAGATACTCGAAGACAATTGATTGAGTTCGTACATGGCATTGGTATTGAACACGCAGTATTGCTTCCATCGGCAACTATTGCTTTAAATGTAATTTTAAATGGCTTGTCATTTTCGGACGGAGATGTTATATATGTTTCTCCCTATGAACATAATGCGGTTGCACGTACTTTGTACAGAATAAGTACTATAAAGAATATATATATTGAGGAATTACCATTAAAAGAAAATCATGAAATTGATATGGACAAGGTTAAGTACTTATTTATGAAAAACAAACCATCATGTGTATGTTGTACGCATGTAAGTAATGTGACAGGATATATTTTACCAGTTAAAGAAATATTTGAGGTGGCAAAAGAATATGGAGCAGTTACCATTATGGATGCATCACAATCTTTTGGACTTTTAGATATCGATATAAAAAAGTGTAAAGCGGATTTTATTGTTTTTGCCGGGCATAAAACCTTATATGGTCCATTAGGGGTAGCTGGTTTTATTGATAATGCTACAGTACCACTTGATACATATATTGTGGGAGGTACAGGAAGTGAATCTCTAAATTTAGATATGCCAAAGCAAGTACCGGAAAGATATGAGGCTGCAAGTAAAAACATTGTAGCGATTGCAGGACTGAATGAAGCTTTGTCAGTGGTAGATAGAAATGGTAATTATCAAAAGGAAAAACTACTATCTGAATATGCGGTAGAAAAATTAAAAAAATTGAAAAATACAATTCTCTATATACCAGAAAACCTTGCTCAGCATATTGGCGTGATATCTTTTAATGTAAAAGGTTATAAGGCTGAGGATGTAGGAATAATTTTGGACGAAGATTTTGATATAGCTGTAAGAACGGGATATCATTGTGCACCGTATATACATAAATATTTGGACGATGAAAAATATCTTGGAACTGTAAGAATTGGCTTAGGACAGTATAATACAAAAAATGATATTGACCAGCTAATAGATGCTATAAGTGAACTATAAAAGATGAGAAAGAGGTTTGAATATGGACAATAAGTTGTATATTGATTACTTAAATTCATTGCATAATTATAATGCTCAAAACGAAAATGCATATGGCGAAAGAAATATTGATAATCCATATTTTAAAGAAGTTATGGTTAGAGTAGGATTATGCGATTATATAAAAGAAAACCTTACAGTAAAAGAACCTCATATAATCATTTTGACAGGTCATGCCGGGGACGGAAAAACTAGTATAATGTATCAGGTTTTGACAGATATTGGGGCAGAGTTTGATGCAAAAGAAAAACTAAGTGAGATTACGCTTCCTAATGGAGCACAATGTCTGTGCATAAAGGATTTTAGTGAAATTCCAGAAGAGGAACAGGAAAATCAGATTGACAGAATTCATGTGATGAAAAAATCTGTAGATATGGTTAAAAATGGAGATTATGTTTTCGTGGTAGCAAATACAGGTCCCCTTATTAATACATTTGGTGAGTTATTCGATACGAATGAGAATAAGGAAAAATCCAGAATTCAATTAATAAATATGATGGATAATAATGATGGAGAAATAAAATATATCCAAGATGTTCCATTATGTGTAATTAATGTAGCTACTGTTGATAATGTGTATTTTGCAACAGAATTTCTTGAAAAAATCACACAGGATAAATTATGGAAGAAATGTGAGGAGTGTAATAAGCATCACTACTGCCATATTTATAGAAATAGGAACTTAATTGTAGAAAATAAAACAAAAGTGTACGAGTTTATAAATAATCATTTTATTTGGCTGACGGAGTATGGTACACGATTGACTATTCGAAGCATGACAGAGCAACTTGCATTTATGATTACTGGTGGAATGTCTTGTGAAGAAGTGACTAACAATGAAGCGTATAAATACCTTTTTAGTAATTTGTTTTTTGGATATATAGGTACGAAATTAAATGCTAGAGCGTTGAATATTATGGCGATAGCAGCAGCAAATAAATGTATGTATGATCATAAGAGATTACGTTCTGATGAAAAACTTCTAGTAAGTAAAGAATATAATGAGATATTTGGCAACGCAATTAATGAGATTATAACGGATGCAGAAAAAAATAATGCCTTTATTGGTGGTTGGACAGAATTCCTTCGTAGGACATATCTGTTTACCAATATAATCACAGATGATGTTGTGGCATCACAAGATTATGAAGATGTATTTTCAAAACAATTTAAAAGATATCTTGCGTTAAGGGATGGGACAGATACTCCCTCAAAGACAGATGCGAATTTGATAGCAGATGCATTATCAATGATTTATGTAGGAACACCTAGTGATGGAACAGAAATTCCATTAACTTTGAGTAGGGAAGCCGGAATTACACAAAATGTACAGTTAATTACAGGTACAATTCCAGTACGAAGACTCAGAGTTAAGGCAATGAAAACGAAAGACTGTACTTTTAATAAAGGTAAAGATAGATATGAACTAAGATTAGAAATTGATAGGACAAGTCTAGACACGGTATTAACTTTGCCAATGTTGGATTATTTTGAAGAGTTGAAAAATGGTGTAATAGCAACAAATATTGATCCACAATTATCACATGGAGTCGAAAGCTTGAAAACACAAATATCTGAATTACTTGAAGATGATGAAGATGAAAATGTGATTGAAATTGTAGTTCTTAAAAATAGTGGCAATGATAATATACGTCTCGAATTAACTGATGACGGAAAAATCAGAGAAGTGTAGGAGGCAAGATTATGGAAACATTTCCAAGTTGGATGAAAGACGACTATAGAAAAATTGCGAATAAAGGTCCGCTATCTACATTGATTTTTGGACACAGATTTAAATCAGATCAGACTTTATATGAATATTTGACAGAATTTTTGTTAGTGTTTGTGTCAGCGAAAAATGAAGATTTAAATGAAGGGAAAATGCATTTTCACGATATTACCATCGAGAAAAACCTCAGTTATTGGGTAGAACCTAGAATGGCTCTGCGAAGATTTATTTTTTATGACAAAGCAAAAAAGAAAGGAGCTATACCGGCAGATGCTATTGCTTATCGTGAAATGATAGATCTGATATCAGATAAAATGGATATAGGTGACAAAGAACTGGCAAAAGAATACGTTGAGGATATTCAGGATTTATTTCATGGCTATGCGGCTGTAGTAAGAAATAGATTTTGGGGTGCCCAAACTCTGTTGCCGATATGTCCAGAATTTGTGTTGTGTGGAGTAGATCCTACTGAAAAAAAACGTAAGAAGGATGTTAATTGGGAAGATGATCCTGAAAGTTTAGATACCAAATTTGATTTTACAAAACATAACTTTTTGTCTAGAGGCGGTGAACTGTATTATCTACATTTACTTCAAGGATTAGATGGAAACAAGAATAGGCAAAATAAATTAGAACATCTTTTAAATGATTTAGTAAATGGACAGTGTCAGAAAATTTCAAAATTGGCAAGTTATGTTCAAGAGTCGTGGGAGGAACAGTATTCGCTTGATAAGACTGCATTATCACAAAAGCTAGAAGTAGCATATATCCCGGCTACAGGATACAAAGAATGTGGTAGTAGTAGTGTCGATGAATTGATTAGTTATCTTTCGTGTAAGTTACATCCAATAACTAGAGTTGAGATTCTTGCCAAAGGTGTTATGTTTCAGATTATGCGTATGATGTCTTTTAGAGTTGCAGATTATCTCGGCAAAGAGACACCAATATGGATAGTAGATATGAAGGGAGAAACTACTGATACAGTAAAAAAAATTGCGCATGAGTCATTTAGAAGTTTAGAATCTGACTTTATGACTGCTATTAATAAAATGGCAAATGAAGCAGGAATTGCTGACGATGAACGTATGAAAAAGGTGCGTGAAGCACGTATTAATTCAATGGATATTTTTAAGAGCAAGGGAAAAGAATTGCAGTGTATTATTCCTGTTTCGGGACCTTTTGAAAGATTTACATTATCTGAGGATGTGATTCGTTTTCTTGTTTTATCACTAATTCAACCAGGAGATAAGATGACATTAAAAATGTTTTTGGAAAAACTATACCAAAACTATAGAATAGTGATTGGCCCGGAAGAGTATAGAAAAAGTATGCAAGACGCATCTATGGACTCTTCGTTAGCAAACAGCTTTTCTGAAAATGTGGTTGCATTTCAGCAATTTTTACGTTCCACAGGTTTTTTAAAGGAGTTGTCGGATGCAACTTCAATAGTAATTAATCCATATGAGCCAATTGAGGAGGTAGATTCATGAAATATGTGGTAAATAGAATTATTGAACTTATAATGGATAATGAGCCTTCTAAAGATAAAGAAACCATGATTAGAGTGGATGGCTTTGATAATATAAAAATCTATGAGCAGGTTGCATCAAAACTTTCAGAAGAACTCCTTAAAGAGGGGCTTACTTTAGATATAAAGCTTGCAAAGAATAAATGGAATGCGTTTAAGAAAAAAACAGACAATACAACAATTTTACAATCTATGATGCAGCATAACTGGGTTGCAGAAGAAGATAGTATGACACACTATAGAAATCTTCACAATAGTAATGTTGTAGTGCTTTTGGGAACAGAAGATGAAGAAGATAAAGGTGGACTTGCTAATTTTCAAAGTATTACTCCTGATATTCTCATTAAAACATTGAATGGCAAATATCATATGATTTTTAACGATGAGTCGCTTACTGATTCTGATAATGAAGTGATTGATCGCCTTTACAAAGACTTATTTGAGTTTGAGGCTATAGATATATGTAAATTAAGTGATATAGCAGACTCTTGGAATGGAAAAATTTCTAATAGTAAAGATTTCATTGAATTGTTCTTTAATGAATTGCCTACATGGGGACTGCCTTTAAGACGTCTTGAATTGCCGAAAAGACAGGAAATTATGGGACGCAAAAATGTATTGGCGGGGTGTCATAGATTCATTGTACGTCAACCATTTAATAGTAAGATGTCTATTACGCAATATAATAAATACATGAAGAGAATCGATTATTATAATTCAGGAGAGGCAGATTTAGCAAAATATCCCGGAGATAATGATTGCTGGTCTGAACAGGGAATAAGTAATTATGATGAATTCTCAAAAGTATTGAAGGAATTTATTATCGGCGAGAATTTGAGCGAAAATACAAGTAAGTTGCTTACGGTGGATTATAGTATAGTTGAAGATGTATTGGAAATAGGTGTACCTACTGGAAAAAAACCACCTAAAGATAAAGTGAAAACATTGATTGGAGAGCCACTCGAAGTATTCACAAATGCATTATTTACAACATTAGCACATATTAAAAATGCAGACATTAGTATTGAAAATATTGAGTTTAGATTTTCACAGGCTGAAATTGTGTGCATGTATTCAGATATTGAAGATGACGAAGAACAACAGCAATTACTGGATACTTGGAAGGCAATATGCACTCATTGCGGTGGAGTTATAGAATATTTAAATAAAAGAATGTGGACGGTTAACAATAATGATATAGCTTTATCATGTCAGCCAGAAGGTTTTCTTATACCGGCACAGGCATATCATTTTATTGAAGAAGACGCCATGATTAAGTCAGCATCAGCAAATAAGTCAGTAAGTAAGATTAGTTTTTCAACTTGTTATTATGTTAATGGAAAAAAATTTCATCATGATTTTCAGTGGAAATTCGGTGCGACTAATTCTTGGGATAAAAACTTTGGTGAATTATGTTTACAAGATTTTTGCAAGGACAAAGAAGGTATTAACATTCCGGTATCTGAAATAACAAAAATTAACTCTTTGATATTCTCAAAGAGCGAAGAGGAATTTTTTGATCGCTTAAAAGAGAGTGATATATCATTTGATTTTAATTTAGCAGATTATATTGATAGAAAGATACCGGCAGACGAGAAAGTGATTTCTGCAAGATTTGATGAGGTAGGAAAAGCATTTACAGAATTTGCATACACTATTGCTAATGAAGGTTTTTATACATGTTTAGCGAAAGATTGCTCAGAAATATCAAAATTATGTTCAGCATATGCAAATCTTGGAAAATATTTAAGAGAAAGAACATTCCCGGAAAACCTGAAATGGATTTTAGATGCATATGTCAATTCGTTTAACATAATTGGTGACATAAGTGTGTTTGAAGCAGAAAAAGAAATTGAGAGTTGTATAGTTCCAGCATGGCATCCTGCAACTTTAGAAAAGATAAATGATCAAAAAATATTTTTTCTGGATGGATGTGGAGAATGGTGGAATGAGGCACAAGAGAAGGAAAAAGTAACAGAAAAGGAAATTTCAGATACGCTATCAGATTTACTTCAGATGAGTATGTTACAGAGTACACTTGATTTATTTCCTTCATATGGACAGGTGTATTTTGGTACAATTGCTTCTTATGGTGCATTTAGTTTATATGGTAGAAATGATATCAAAAATGAAAACAGACTGAGAGATATGATTCATAAGGACGCTATCTTCGACGATGATTTTGATAAAAATGAAGTAGCAAGACTTAATGATAATGCCAAGATGATATATGGTGTAATGTTAGACTATGCAAAGGCATTTCCTAATTCGGCAGATAATCTTAGTATTGTTTTTATTGATCCGTCAGAATTACAGCCCATTGTTGCTGCAATGTATAAGTATATTGACACAAGAAGAAAGAACAATGCGACTGCTAAGGTAGATATATCTTTGCGTATTCTTGTCAAACCAGAGAACAAAGGAGGAAGAAATTATCTTGCATATTGGATGGATGAATTTTTCTCGCAGGACGAGAATGTGAATATTCATACCTATTTGAACGAATGGAGTTCAAAGGCACAACTTGAGAAATTATTGAATGGTAATAATGATATAGCATTTGTTATGGATATTCTCAAGGTAAATAATCTGGGATTTGTTGCATCTCACAGTAATGTGAGTTTAGCACCAAGTCAATGCAGATTTCCGATAGTTTATAAACCTACTCCTATATCTAGTACTTCAGTAAAGAGAACTATTGAATTGTCACAACCACAGTTCAAGGCAGCTTATGAGCACACACAAATTGTGCGTTATCGTAATAATATGGAGAAAATCCCTGACGAAATGTATATTGCTTCTAAAGAAGTAAGTATTGATTCTGATGGTCAAGCCATTGTCCATTTTCTTCATGAAAAGGCTTATTGGGTAGTATGTGTTGATAGTGGTATGGATGGAGCTTTATTAAGAAGCGATGATGTGCACCAACAGGATTACAATATTATTGGTTTTAGTACTGGAAAAGGTGCATATGGACAATACAATTTAACAATTACCACAAGAAAAACGATATTAGAAACGATTAGGAAAAAGTTGGAGGACCGTTTATATAGTTTATTTAAGTGGGACAAGGAACAGATAAAAAAGGCGGCACAGCTTTGTATTGACGAGGCAAGTGGATTGGATGGAATTAGCCTTTTGTCAGCAATTAATCCAAAAGATGAAAATATCCGTGAATTTTTAGCATATATACTAACTTCGTTAAGGGAAGAAAAATCTCGTAGTGATAGTGTTCTTAAGATAGTAATTCATTTAGACTCATATAAGCACTGGTTTGATGGAGATATTGACAAGGATGAGGATAATTCAGCATCTCGCCCCGATTTCCTCGTTTTAGAGGCTTTTTTTACTGACGATGAGAAGCTGAAATTAAAAGCTACAGTAACCGAATGCAAGACTTCAATATATGCTAATGCTGAACAACACAAGAGTCATGCACTAGAACAGGTGAAACACGGAGTACGCACATTGAGTAAAATTTTCAATCCGAATTCAAAATCAATAAAAAGAAGATATTGGTATGCACAATTGTATCGAGCATTGGCATTTGCACAAGTTACTTTTAGTAACAATACAGAGGAATTTGCAGAAGTATCTTCAAAACTTCGAAGTATATTGGATGGAAATTATGAAATTGAGTGGAATTCAAGAATATTAGGATTTTGGATAGATATGCCGGGTGACAAAGAGATTGAAAATGTATCTGATGATGGAATAACAATATGCGACGTTCCACAGAAAGTAATACAGTCATTTTTATTGGAAAATAGAGTAAGTGATGTTGATTTTGTGAATATAGATGCAAAAGATTTTATTGAAGATGATGAACAGCAAGAAAGGATTAAAGAGCGTGAAAGGATTCTTGAGGAGGAGATTGAGTCATCACAAAAAGGAAAAGTAAAAAGGATGCAATTTGCTGAAACATATAGCCCGATTAAGAGAAACGAGGAACTTTCTGAGGACGTTCCGACTGAGAATGCAGAGATTCAATCAGAAGATGTATCAGTAAACAATACAAATAAGGAGACAGAAAACCAGAATTTAGATGATGATATTGAAGCACATGATGTATCTGATAGAGTTCCAGAGCCTGCACAAGGTGATGTTCCTCAATCTATTAAAGAAGATATGATTGAAAATAACGACAATCTTGAAAATATTAGAGTTTTAATAGGCAAAAGTAAAACATCTTCAGATGTGTATTGGGAATTTGGAAGTCCACAAATGGCAAATAGACATTTATTAATCACGGGTACATCTGGTCAGGGAAAGACGTATAGTATTCAGACCATGCTATATGAATTAGCGAAGGGAAATATTTCGTCTGTTGTATTTGATTATACAGAGGGATTTCGTTTAGACCAGCTCGAATCGGAATTTGTAGAGAGTATGCATAACAAAATCAACCAGCATATTGTAAAAATTCAGGGGGTGCCTATTAATCCATTTAAGAGACAAGAACAGGATTTCGCAGGAATGAAAATTCAAGATACTCCAGCCGATGTTGCAGGACGATTTGCTAATATATTAACACATGTATATGGTTTCGGAGAACAACAGTATGCTGCCATTTACGAGGCAACAAGAGTGGGAATGGAAAAATATGGCGATGCCATGGATATGAATCATTTTCAAGAAGAATTAGTAGAAATACAGTCTAAAAATGCATCTGCCAAAACGGTTGTATCCAAAATGACACCGTTTTTTCATAGCATTGAATTTAACAAAGATGCAGAATTTGATTGGGGGAATATATTGTATGCCGAAGAGGCAAAAATGAATATTTTCCAATTGACAATGATTGATAGAGAGATGCAAGTAATTGTAACGGAGCTTATGTTATGGGATGCATGGTATTATACAAAAAATTATGGCTCAAAAGAGAAACCTTTTGTTGTAGTATTGGACGAGGCTCAAAATCTTTCTCATAAAGAAAATTCGCCAAGTAAAGCTATTCTTACTGAGGGGAGAAAATTCGGATGGTCTGCGTGGTTTGCAACGCAGTCATTAAAGGTGCTTGCAGATGATGAAGTGGTCAGACTGATGCAAGCTGCATTTAAATTGTATTTTAAACCTACGGATGAAGAAATAACTAAGATGTCAAAGCAGCTTGATCCCACAAATTCCAGTCTTTGGATTGGCGCATTAAAAGCACTGAAAAAGGGACAGTGCATTGTGGTCGGAGATCGCAGAAAAGATGATGGAACTTTTGGAGGTACTAAGCCTACTGTCACTAATATTACTTCATTTAAGGAGAGAAGTTGAAATGTCAAAGCAAATGAATATTAATTTTCACCAAACATTTAAGCCAGAGTGCCAGTATATCAGCAGTATCTTAGATATTGCTGATGGTAGCACATGGCGTTCAATAAAGGATATTTCAGGAATAACAGGTATCCCACAGGGAACTTCTAGTGGAAAAGTCGAGCCGCATATAAGTTATGCGGAATATATGGGGCTGGTGAAAAGTGAAAGAAAAGAAAAACAGATAAAATTGTCAAGAACTGATTTAGGGATAATTGTTTATATGGAAGATCCGGGGCTACAAGAAACACTAACGAAAGTGCTTTTACACGCGATGATTTTGCGTCAGGAAAATGGTGCAGGTATGTGGTGTGATATTTTTAAAAAGATTTTTCCAAAGTATCGAAATGGAATAAAGAAAGATTTGTTGATACTAGAATTAAATCAGTTATACGACAATAAAGTAACTACTAAAAATATTGCACCTTTTTTTGGTGCATATGATGATTTTTTTTCAGAACTTGAAATATTGGCAATTCAGGATGATGTAGTTAGGTGTAATTCTCTTCCATACGATAAAGAGTTTATATATATGTATGCAACGGTACTGTGGGAATACTGGAATGAATATTATCCTGAACAGGAGGAAATATCATCAGTTCAATTTGCCGAATTAGGATTTGGAAAAGCTTTTGGATGGGATGTAAAAATTGAGTATGAAGTAATGGAACATTTAGCTGATAGGGGATTGATTAGAATGAACAGGCAGTTAATGCCGTACACGATATTGAAACTTACAACAGAAGATGAGTTGATAAATAACTTGTATAGTGAATTGTGTTAGGAGGAGTTCATCATGGAGTTAGGCAAAATACTAGAATTTAGAAGAGATTTATATTTCGAAGGTGCTGTTCAGGCAGATTGGTTTTATTCACAAGAAAAAGCCGCAAAGGTTGCAGAAAATTTTGTGTTTCATGGTAAGCAGTATTTTGGAGTAGAGGATCAAGGCTCTGGAAACAAAAAACGTATTGATACGATTAGTTTAGTTGAAGAGCTTACGGAGAAAATGTCCGATGACCATGCAAATGCACTGACATTAGCGATTGCTGATTATGGTACGGGTAAATCTCATTTGGCTGTAACTTTGGGGCAGATATTTTCCGGAAAAGACTACATGCCTGAAACATATAATAGGATTTTGTCTAATATTTCTAGTATTGATGTCGAGGCAGCAGAACATATTAAATCGTTGACTGATGAGAGAAACTTTGTGTTGGTAATCAATGGAATGAGAGATTTCAACTTACATTCCGAAATTTTGAAAGCTGCACAGAAGAGCTTAAAATTATATGGACTGCCAGATGATGGATTAAAAAAGCTTAATAGAGCTTTAGAAACTGCAGAAACTTTTTTTAATCGTAATGCGATTAATGCTATTGCTTTGTTTGAAGAAAAAGCAAGGATGTTTGGGTGGAATGAGACAGGGGATAATTTGGTTAGTAAGATTAGAGATAATCTTATGACAGATGAAGTAGCATTTGATATTGTAAATGCGGTATATATGGAAATCAATGGACAGGAAATAAGATGGGACGAAGGTCTATCTGCTTCAAATATTTTAGAGATGCTTATTTCAGAATATTGTGGAATGAATGGTAGATTTGAACATGTTATTTTATTGTTTGATGAGTTTGGAAGATACTTAGAATATGCTTCGGGGGTTAATGCTGCAAAATCCGGCGATTCTGCATTACAGCAAATCTTTGAAACTGCCCAAAATGCTAATGGTGTTTTGCAGGTGATTAATTTTATACAGTCTGACATTAAGACATATTTGCAGCGTGTTGACCAAACCAAGAATATCAGTAGATATATTGGACGATACGACGCTAGTGACAAATATTATATATCTTCTAATTTGGAAACTGTATTCGCTAATTTGATTCAGCGTAAGGATAAGATTGCGTTTGAAGAGAATATTATAGTATGGCAGAAAAATAATGAAAATTTGTGGAAGGATATATTTGAAAAATTAAATCGGTGGCTTGTAACAAAAGGAATGTGGAAAGACTATGATTTATTCCGTAAAGTAATTGTTGAGGGAATATATCCGATGCATCCTATTTCAACATTTATGTTAACTCAATTGTCGGATTATCTTCAGAATCGTTCTTCTTTAACTTTGATTAGTCAGTACATTGAAAATTCTAAAGAGGTTGACATTTCTGATAACGCATTTTTGATTATGCCAGAAACATTGATGAGAGGTGATTTATATACAGAAATGCTCGCAGCAGAGCAAGAGGGAAAACAGCCGTCTCAGCAGTGTATTAGATATGATAATATTTTGCGAAAGTATGGGGACAAGTTGTCTGAAAAATCGTTAGTTGTACTTAGATCAAATTTAATACTTAGAATACTTCGCTTTAGAACTAAGGATTATGCAGATGCTAAAGAAGCATTGTCTGTTTGTAGTGGTTTTTCGATTTCTGAAATTGAAGAAGAACTTAAATGGTTGGAAAATGAATATGCTGTATTAGGATTTGATAATCATGCCGGATGCTTTGATTTTATGGAAGAATCAAATGGAGCACATGATTTTAAAGTGCTAAAAAAGAGGCTTATGGCAGGAGCTTCTATAGATAAATCAATATTGCAAAGTGTGAAAATTCAAGAAATAGCCGGAGTGCTGGAAAAACAAACTACAAATTTTGCACTACAGCATAAGATAACAACAAATGAATGGTTATTTGAACAAGAGTTATATGCTATCGAAGAATTTGATGAGAGTAGGGTAAAAATATACTTAGACAATTGGAATAATGCAATTAGTTCGACAACAGCTAAAGGAAGATTGGTATGGTTATATGCAAATAAGGATACCGATGTATCTTATGTAGAAAAAGCTGAAATGTTGGCTAAGAGATTAGGCAACACACCTATAATTATAATGATGCTGAATGATTCTGATAATAGATTGTATGATTCTCTTTTAGAATATGATGTATTAGATAGGTTAGATGATTTAAATAGAAATAAATATGATCGTCATTATCAAGCAGATTTTGGTCAGGCAGAGAATAATTTGAAAGACGAATTTGCTGAATTGAAGAAGCAGAGAATCCATTTAGGAGAAAATGGTACTGAAGAGATTAAAATGAGAATACCAATGTATTTAACCTCGGTATTTGATGAATTGTATCCGGACGCAATTCCGTTTTCTTTTGATGGGTTTGTTACGAAAGGAAATAACCTTGGTGGTAAAGGAGGTACATATTATTGTACTATAGTGAAAATGCTACTTTCTAATTCTGTAAATGAAACTACTATACATAATTTTGCAAGTGATGTACGTAACAGAATAGAAGCATTATTAATGACCACTAATGCAACTTCATGGAAATGTATTGATCAAGAATTTAGAGTAATTCCGCCAGAAGAGAAAAAAGCACGTAAAGTATATGACAGTATTGTGATAAAAATCAATGAAAATAAAGAGTATGCATGTAAGGACATTTTTAATACATTTTGCCGTCCACCGTATGGTATGAGTGAAGATGTGGTTGTTCTTATGATTGCTGTTGTATGTGCTAACTTAAATTATTGTCTGAGATTCAGATATGATGATTCTTTAACAAATATCAATAATTGGAAAGAATTAGTTGTAATTAAGGACAAAAAAATAGACATTGATGTTGTAAAGGAATCTGCATTTGTTATGGTAGATGCAGGTGCTGTTACCGGTAAATATATGCGCTTCTTTGAAAGAATTCAATCTAATAAAAGTATTTCAGAGGTGATTTCATTAGAAAAAATTCTTGCGAATATGATGGCTGTAGATGAAATTCCAGAGGAATTAGAAACACAGTATTTACTTGCCAGAAAATACTTGGATTCTGGAAAAAAGGCAAATAATGAATGGAAAACATGCATTGGTGAAATAGATGAAAAGTTAGAGGCTTCTATAGAGGAAAGTAATTTATATGATGCGCTAAAAGGATTACAGTTAGTAGAAGCGATTCCATATGCAAAAATTTTCAAAGATAATGGTTATGAAATAGATGAGGAATCAAAGACTACGGTAAAAGAATTGATAACAAGATTAAAAAATCAGGTGGATCAGCAGATTACTCCGTATGTGGCAAATATGTATTGCAAGTCGGTCGAGGGCGTAAATACTTTTAGAAATCATAATACAAAGATGCAAAATATGCTTGAGGAACTTGGATTTACAAATTATGCTATGCAGATAAAAAAGCGTAAGGAAGAGGAATTGAGTAACATTGACGAAATTCGTTCTCGTCAGGAATTACGTGCAGATTGTGAAAAGTTTTTAGAGGAAAGTCAGATTACTAAATATGCAACATATGTAAACATTTGTCTTTACTTAAAAAGTGGAAAAGAACTGCAGGCAAGGGTAGAAAAGTATGGCGTGGCACTTGGAAAAGAGGCACAAAAAATTCGGGAAAATATTAATGATAGAGTGGCTGCTCTGGAAAAGAATCATGACCGAACTATGCAAGATATGTCTGATATTTGGGATGACTTGTATGAAGTAAAAAGTGCAGAAGATGTAGAGATGTTAATTGATAATATAGATAGTGTATTGCAGAAAGGAATTCCTGATACTGATCAAATTGATTTTGAAGAGCTACAGAAAAATCTTAAAGAATTACTAAATGATATTAACGAAATAAAGAGTGCAGTTATTTCAAGGAATGAGTTCAAAAAAATATCAGAGAGTATGATTCAAAAATATGAGCATTCAGAATTTGATTTTGAAGTCCTTACAATAATTCAGGAAGTGATTTCAGATATGGAGAAAAAGCTGAATGATAGAGAGCAGGAATGGATTGAGAATGTTCTTACACTTGGAGACAAGAGTAGGAAGGCAGTGCATAGATGGAAAGAAAAATCAAAATATTTGCCGGAATTTCTTTCTGAAGAAACAGTTGCAAAAGTAAAAGTACTTGATCATGAAGCTGATGAGATTATAAGTGAAGGAAAAATCGAGGATGTTATCTTTTATTTCGATAAATTGGATGATAATGAGAAGCGGGAGTGTATTCAAAAGTTACAAAATCGTTTAAACGAATAATATCTTAGGTAATGTGAATATGGCACACATTATAAAGGAGAATTATTATGTTCCTTGAAAGTGATAATTTTATTATTGATAAGTTACAAATTAAAGACAAAGATAATTTGAGAATTTTAGAAGAGTCAAGACCATGGGCTAAGACGATTTTAGCATTTAAAGATCAATTGCCTGGTGGTAATGAATTTAACTATTTTGAAAAGCTATGGAGTGAATATCAAGCTCACGACTACTTTTGGTGTATATACAGAAAAGATGGGCAGTTTTGTGGAGATGTGCAATTAGATAGAGATAGTGACACAGAATATCACCTTTATATTCAAATTATCGATGATGCAAGGATTGAGGGATTTGGAACAGAGATGTTTAGTCAACTTATTGACAAAATAGTTGAGAAATCAGGAGCTGAGCATCTGGAATTTGAATTGTGGGATGATAATGATCCAAGCAAAGTTATATTTGAAGAGTTGGGAATTGATTTGGAAGATGGCGAATGGGTTTATGATATATAAATATTGTTCGTAGTAGCTATGGTGAAAGAGAGGTAATATTATGAAGTTTGGAATGAGAACGCCGAGCTTGAAGAAATCAATTAAGGCAAGAACTACTGGTAAGGCAAAAAGAGCAATTAAAAAAGCTGTTATCCCTGGATATGGCAAGAAAGGGATGGGATGGATAAAGAATCCAAAGAAAGCAGCCTATAATAAGGTTTACAAGAAAACAAGTTTTAGCATTATGGATTTATTCAAGTAAAACAACAGGAGGATTATATCATGGAACGAGTAGTTAAATTCCTGAAAGAGGCAGAGATATATTATTTGGCAACAGTAGAAGGTAATCAGCCAAGAGTAAGACCTTTTGGAACTGCCCACATTTTTGAGGGTAAGCTTTATATTCAGACAGGCAAGGTAAAGGATGTTTCAAAGCAGATTCATGCTAATCCAAAGGTAGAAATTTGCGCATTTAAGAATGGGGAGTGGCTGCGTATAGCAGGCGAACTTGTAGAAGATGACCGCAGAGAGGCAAGACAGTCTATGCTTGATGCATACCCATCTTTGCAGAAGATGTATTCCGCAGATGATGGCAATACAGAGGTATTTTATTTTGAAAATGGCACAGCTACATTTTCATCATTTACACATGAACCGGAAGTTGTGAAGTTCTAAAAGGTATCAGAGATATGGCAAAAAATAAGAAAGCAAAGATACATAAAAAGATAGATGGTCAGCTTTTGCAGATGAATAAAAAGTTCAGTAATCTCAAGATGAAGCAGAAGGACAAGATTACAGGATGGGTGTATGAGGAATATAAGAAGTATGTTACTGAGAATGAGAAAACACCTGATTCTGTGGCAGATGAACATATCATAGAGGTTGTTCTTGATAAAATACACGAAGCACAGATATGGATTCCAGATGATGAGATATACAGCTATTATCATAGTAAGAAACCACATCTTCAGAGACGTTTGGATAATGAAAAAGCAATCAAATTTAAGTCATATGTCAGTTTTTATAAGAGTATTGTGGATCAGGACAAGACTTCTGTCGTTATATGCAATCTTAAGCATGAGATTATTTATATGAATCCAGCAGCAGTACTTAACTATTCAAAATATGGAGGAGACAAACTGATAGGAAGAAGCCTGTTGGATTGTCATAATCCAGAATCAAGGGAAAAGATAAAACAGGTGGTTGATTGGTTTGCGGCAGATGAAAGCCACAACATTGTTTACACATTTCATAATGAGAAACAGAATAAGGATGTCTATATGGTGGCTCTCAGAGATGAAGGAAAACTAATCGGGTATTATGAGAAACATGAGTATCGAGATGCAGAAACGATGAAACAGTATGATTTGTGGTGATTTTATGACGAAGGATGAATGGTATAAGCAATTGTTTGAGCGACTTGGTAATTCCAAGTTTCGTAGCAGTTTTCACTTGAAACAGAAAGATATTGATTACATAAATGAAAAGGGACTTGATACCATCAGACAACACGCTATAGATTTTATTGCAAAGAGGGAAGCTCCGGCAGTTATTCCGAATGACGGAAAGCAGACTCCAACCAAGGGGCATCCGGTATTTATTGCTCAACATGCGACTGCAATCTGCTGTAGAGAGTGCATACGGAAGTGGCATAAGATGCAACCCGGCAAGGAGTTGAGCCAGGTGCAACAGGACTATCTTGTGGATGTAATCATGACTTGGATTCAAAGAGAAATAGAGAGGCAATAATGCAGATATTTGTAGATGCAGATGCATGTCCTGTGGTAGGCATTGTTGAGTCGATAGCTGAAAAATACAATATTCCAACTACACTGCTGTGTGATACGAACCATGTTTTGTATTCTGATTACAGCGAAGTGATTGTAGTTGGGGCAGGAGCAGATGCTGTAGATTATAAGTTGATTAGCATTTGCCATAAAGGAGATATCGTAGTTTCTCAGGATTACGGTGTTGCAGCAATGGCACTTGGGAAAGGTGCATATGCCATTCATCAATCAGGTAAGTGGTACACCAATGAAAATATTGATCAGATGCTTATGGAGAGGCACCTTAACAAGAAGGCAAGACGCAGCTCTCATAAGAATCATATGAAAGGACCGAGAAAGCGTACAGAAGAAGATGATGTACGCTTTGTCCAGTCTTTTGAAAAACTCATACTGATGGCAAAGTCAAAAGAAGGTGATCAGAACGGGATTGTTTAAGAAGAAAAAGATTTCCAAGTCTTATGATAGGGAAAATACGAAACCGGTAATCAAGGCAAGCATTTGTAATGGAGAGCAGGTTGCTGGATTTAAGGACATTTATACAGGTAAGATAGAAGAGGTAATGTTGATTAAAAGTCCGTCAGACATTGATATTTTTAAGAAAATGTACGGAATAGATGAAGAGATAGCGAAGGAATACTGATATGAATATACAGATATTTGGAACAAAGAAATGCAATGATACTAAGAAGGCAGAGCGTTTTTTCAAGGAGCGGGACATAAAGTTTCAGTTCATTGATATGAAAGAAAAAGGCATGAGCAAAGGAGAATTTAATTCAGTAGCTCAGGCAAATGGTGGATTAGAAAATATGGTTAACTGGGATGGAAAGGACAAGGATTTACTTACCCTTATTAAGTATACCGCAGATGAAGATAAGCTCGAAAAGGTGCTGGAGAATCCACAAGTAATTAAAACTCCGGTAGTGAGAAATGGTAAGCAATCAACACTTGGTTATCAGCCGGATATCTGGAAAGGATGGGACTAAATGTACTTAATCAAGACTTTAAAGGGTGATATAACAAAGATTACAGATGTACAGGCAATCGTGAATGCTGCAAATAATTCACTTCTTGGTGGAGGTGGCGTTGATGGTGCAATTCATCGTGCAGCAGGACCAGAACTGCTTGCTGAGTGCAGGACACTTCATGGATGTGAAACAGGAGAGGCAAAAATCACAAAGGCATATAATCTTCCATGTGATTATGTTATTCATACTGTTGGACCAATATGGAATGGAGGCAGAAATAGGGAAGAGGAGCTTCTTGCAAGCTGTTATTTTAATTCCATGAAGCTGGCTATGGAGAATGGAATTAGAACAATCGCATTTCCATCTATATCGACAGGTGTATACAGCTTTCCGGTAGAAGCTGCAGCAAAGGTAGCAGTTCGTACAGTTAATAGGTTTTTGCAGGGTAATCCGGATAGCTTTGATTTGTTGGAATGGGTACTGTTTGATGATCATACGGAGTTGGTATATGAAGCTGAAGTGGATAAGATATATGAGTGATAGAAAAGTATAACATTGGGAGTGTTGAGATATTCATTAACAATGTGGAGATAAAGCAATTCCAATAGAATGAATCTGCCGAAGTTTGTTAAAATGATGTGATAATTAAGAGCTATCTTGGTAGTTGGAGGAGAGAATGGATCTGATTGAAGAATTAAAATATTATTGCGATATAAACAATCCGGTTGGTGCCCTAATGCTATCTGGAGAGTGGGGATGTGGTAAAACATATCTTATTAAAAATAAATTTATCCCGTTAGTGAAAGATACATATGTTTTTGTGAGTGTTAGTTTATTTGGTATAGACTCTTTAGATAAACTAAGAGTTGAGGTGAAGAAAAAATGGTTAGAGAAAGCAAGTGAACTTGATAAGCTGAATGGAACAAAGGTTTCAAAGGTTGCAGATTCTTATAAAAAAATATTTGATACAATCAAGGATATTTTGCCTGAAAATTGGCAAAAAAAAGGAGAAGTAGTTTCTTCTATTATGGACTTAGTTAATTTTGTGCCTATAAGTAATAGAATGTCTGAGAAAAAGGTTATACTTGTTTTTGATGATTTAGAGAGATCTAACATTTCTTGCACAGATCTTCTGGGATGCATTAATGATTACTGTGAAAATCAGAGCTTTAATACGATTATTGTTGCAAATGAAGAAAAAATAAAAGATAGTTCAGATAATGAATTATCATATCGTGAAATTAAAGAAAAAATAGTGCAAAGAGTTATTCCGTTTGTTCCTGATTATGAAGAGGTTGTATCTAATTCTATAGAATCAATGTCTTGCGGCATAGAATATAAGGGACTTCTCAGAAAAAACAAGGAATTATTGGTTAAAATTTTGTCAGGAGATTTCAATGATAACGCAATAATTGAACAGTATAAGGCTGAAAATTACAAGCTTGGTGGTAATAAGAAAAGAGAAGAATATCAAAAAGAAGAGGAAAAACTTCGAAACCTGTTAGCACAAAGACCGCATAATATACGAAGTTTTAAATGTGCTATTCAAGACTTTGAACGTGTATATAATAAGTTGGTTAAAGCGGGCATTCAAGACTCTAGTAATTGGCTTCTTTCTTTTACATGTCTTATGATGACAAATAAAGCAGGATTGATTTGGGAAATTCGAAGATACGGAAATTTGTTTCGGTATCTTGATGTAGAAAAACTTTATCCCGAGGTATTTGACACTAATTTTATTTTGAATGGATTCTCCGAGTGGATTATTCATGGGGAGTGGAATGATGAAGTCATCTCGAAAGAGATACAGTTATTTTTGAAAAAAAATAAAGCGGCTACTCCGCTTGAAATTCTTAGAACACATAATCTACCTGAAGTCAATGAAGAAGTAATTGATGAAGGATTTAAAGACTTATTAGTAGAAGTATATGCAGGAGATTTGTCGTTAGATGAGTATATTCTTTTCCTTTATAATTGTTGCTATTCTAGAATGTATGACTTTGATTTACCTACAATCAATTGGGAAAAAGTGAGAGAGGGTATTAGAGAGCAAATAAAATATTTAGTTAAATCTGATGAAAAAGATAGCCATTCTCACAGAATGATTGGGGATGACAGTAAAGAGCATTTTACAGAAGATGAATGGTCAGCATACCTGATTATAAAAGAATTTAGAGATAATGATGTGTGGATTTATGAAAAGAATCAAAAGCTCTATATTGATTTAATTAGTTCAGACTTGAACGTTGCTTTTAGAGATCTGAGTAATAAGAGATACAATGCATTTTCTATTGAGATGGAATCTGCAACAATTAATGCATTTATGAATGCTGATAATATGGATAAAAATCATTTTTCTGGGTGGTTTGTTGGAATTTGGGGACAATATAGTAATTCACCAGAGATTGATGGGCAAGTCACAAAGGTGTCACTCAAAAAGTTAAGAGATGATTTGAATTCTGTAATGCAGGAATATAAAGAAAAAAGTAAGAATATTGCGGCTAAGCATACACAAAATTTTATTAAAAAACTGGATGACATCATAAAACCGGAAAGTGAGGATACGCCAGTTGAACAGTAACTATTTCTGTAGCAAATATGAAAGATTTCTGGAAAGTAGGAGTATTTGAATTTGATAAGATGGGGATTTATCAGATTAGCCGTAAGAGGCTGTAAAAAATCCTGTGTCTATGGAAAGCAAGACTTTCTGATATGAATTAGATATGTAAAGAATTACTTGTCGGTTTAACATTTTTATTGTTGTCGATTTGCTGTCGAAGAGTTCCTTGTATTTATAGTATAACCATATCAGGAAAATATATACAATTCTTTCTGTTTTTTTGCATGACTATTAAGACCCTGTATGATTGCCTTTTTGTGGGCGCTGCCCACACCTGGCCTCCGGAATAAGTCTGGAGATTTTGGGCAATAATACAGAGGTCGATGGAATAGGAGT
>VIQU02000003.1 GCA_010206225.2 Lachnospiraceae bacterium MD308
CATCTCGGCCGTTGTCATCCACTATGGTATTAACTGGTCTTGGAACTGCTCTGATATCAGCAGGTACGGGCATAAAAATCACCTCTTTATATAGTCCTATTATATCATATTAGGACTATATATAATAGTGTTTTATACACAATTTTACAAAAATCTGAATGGATTAACAGGTGTGGCACGGTTAAAAATGGCCATTTTTTTAAGATTATTACTTTTGCTTAGCTAGTTTTGAATGTATTATATAGTTTTTTACGAGTTTACAGGTCTATTCTATAGTCCGGTAAATTGGGAAAGTTTTAGTATACTTACATGAAATAAGTTCCATCTGTCTTCCTCCATAATTACTGCCATCAATATAGAACTAATACAAGACGCTGAAACATTCACTAACCAATCAGCACTTCATTCCCGTAGAGGATAGGTCCGTACCTGTGCCGAACCGCACCTCACAATCCTTCCGGAAGAATGATACCCCATAGCAGTCAATTTTCTTATATCCTTCCGCACGCAGCTCTTCCATATATTTTCTCTCATAAATCTGCTCAAGAGCCTTCCCTGCGTCATTTTCCAAATCATCAATATCATCTGATACCTTGACTTCCAGAATAAATGACCGGCCACGCAGCGAAGGACTTTTCACCATAATATCACAACGCCCATTTCCCGATTCGCGATTTGATTTCACCAGATAATTCTCACTCTGGCTCAATATTCCTGTCAAAAATCCATGATAAAAGTTTTCTGCACTATCAAAAAAACTTATGGCACGGATAAGCTGTCCATTCAATATATCTGTCATCCTTTGTGCATTTCCTTCTTCCATTGCCCGGTACAGATCATGAAAATCTTCTTTCTGTATAATATCCTTCATCCAGTTCATGATTGTGTTCTCATAGATCGTCATAACTTCTATATTAGGAACACGCACCTTCAGGAATATATATTTCCTTTTAAAATATTCACTCTCTTTCGTAAGATATCCCGTAAAATAAAGGAAATTCCACAAATTCTCCCCTTTACTATGCATATCTCCATAGGTGACTTCCTCATGTACCTGAATATCCAAAGTTTCTCCTTTCAAAAGTGTTTCAATCTGGCCCTTAGTCTCCCTGTCTGCTCTGGCAATCATGTCTTTTATAATGTCATTGGAGCTGGTATTGATCCAGTATGGTCGAGGAAAAGCATCAATATCTGCATATAAATCATACATATAGTTGATCACGCTCCATGAATTATAAACTTCTGTACCGCCAAACATATATCCGTCATACCATTCTTTCATTGTAGAGAAACGGCTTTTTACATCATAATACTCCATCATCTGCAATACTTCCGGCTCTGTAAAACCAAAATGTTCACTATATCTCTGATCAAGTACCGAAACAATTCTCAAATGATTCAACCCGGTAAAAATGCTCTCCTTTGAAATTCTAAGGCATCCAGTTATAACCGCAAACTGCAAATAGTCATTCGTTTTCAAGGCCGATTCAAACAACGAACGGATGAAATCTACCATCTCATCATAAAACCCCCTGAAATATGCATTTTCCAGAGGTACATCATACTCATCTATTAATACCACTGTATTATTACCAGTAATCTTTCGCATACACTGACTAAACAATTTTATCGAACCCCGTACCAGCTTCTGGTCCGCCTTTTCATCTGCTATACTGATGTATTGTTCATATTCCTTTACAGCGAGACTTTGTTTTCCATGTTCAATAATCTCCCTGTGCCGTTCAAACTCAGAGGCTAACTCAGCCTGTATCATATAGTAGGCAGTCTCAAAATCTTCCTGCTTCGCTGATTTTAATGTCAGATTTATCACCGGGTACTTTCCCATCTGTCTGGTATAAGTCTCCCCCTCATCCATGATCTTCATACCACGGAAGAGTTCCTTATTCTGCTCATTCTTTTCTGTATTTCCCGTATCCTCAAAAAAATACCGGAGCATACTTAAGTTCAACGTCTTCCCGAAACGCCTTGGGCGGGTAAATAAATTTACTTCTCCTTTTAAGTCCAGTAATTCTTTGATAAATATTGTTTTATCCACATAGTAATATCCACCAGTAATTAGTTTTTCAAAATTATCCACGCCAATCGGTAATGCCTTCTTCATCCTGCTACCTCCATCCTCTATTTTCACATTATACCCTATTTCCATCCGTTTCACAATCCGTTACACAGTTCATAAATCATCCATCATGTCTATGTCACCTAAAAGCAATGATTTGATAAAACCATTATAATCTGACATATTTATCTCAAAAGCCCGTAAAAACAGCAAAACCGGAACGTTTATCGTCCCGGTTTCCTGCTTATTTATTTTAATATATCATCAATTGACCATTCTGGCTGCTCATAATTCTCAATAGTATAATCGCCTGTACCACCATTATCATATTCCTCCAGATATCTGACCATTCCAATAGGCCCCAGCGCTTTCACCAGTGCTTCCATACCGATTCTCCTAATATCGCTGTTTTTTCAAACTAATTGTTGTGTTCACTTTCAACCACCTCCAAAAATAATGCTGTACCAGAACCTTCACATTTCTCACAAAAGGTGCAAATAAGGTGCAGAGCTTTATTCTGACACCTGAAATCTATGATTCTTCCTGACACTTAACCGTTATATTTGCATGCTGCCGTGGCAAATAAATAGTATTTTAATCATATCTTTTATATCCCTTCACAAGCCTTCAATCCTTGATATTTCAGGCATTTAGGCGCTTTTTTCATTTTTGGCTTTTTACCCCTTAGTTTGCGTAATTCGTTATAAATCTACGCAAATTTACGGGCAAATGGTGTAGTAAGTGGTGTAGTAATTTGATTCATTTTCAACCTGATTTTCTCTGTTTTCCCTGCATATCAGCTTTGAAGTCCAAGATTTTTGCCATCTGCTCCGCCGCACGGTCATAGCTGGCATGGGTGTATACATTCAGCGTAACGCCTACGTCCGAATGTCCCATTACATACTGTAATGTCTTTATATCCATACCTGCGTTTGCTATGTTGGTACAGAATGTGTGGCGAAATACATGCGGCGTAATATGTGGCAATGGATTGTCTGGATGCAGCTTCTGATGTTGTATCATTTTAGTTGACACCTTATACTCAAGGATTTGATGTATAATCAAAGAGAATCGAGGAGGCAACTAAAATGATACAACATCAATTGCTTTACTGCCAATCCGCACTAAAAAAGATTTCATACAGGCAGTATCCAATTCAACTAAACTTTCTAAAAAGTCCTGATAATAGTTCCCCGGCGCTCCCGTAACCAAGAGCTTGAATTCATCAAAATGCTCATAGATAAATGGGACTGTCTCTGCAAATCCTTTGTCAGAATACTCCATTATTTTTTCAGCCTGATCGTTTTCTGACAATGTCGTAAATTCCGACAGGGAACGTCCTATCAAATCTTTTAGCCCATTTGCGGCTGGTTCTACAAGGAATCGGAACAAACTCTACAAAAACTCTAATTACCTCCGAATTAAGTCACATCGTTTTATTTATTTTGCACTACATTTTTTTGTATCACGATAACAGCAGAAACATTTACATATTCGCACCTTTTCTACTATAATCCCACACTATTTTCAGCGAATAATAATACCCTCTGGCACTTATAAACAAGTTCCAGAGGGTATTCCCATTACTTTTATTTCCTTTCCTAAATATAAACGAAATATCCCACTTACTATTCCATTGCCCAATTCTGACTCTGCGTCTGGAGCTTCACCATGCGGGCATATATCCCGCCCTTTTTCAAAAGCATACCAGAACTGCCCTGCTCCGCCACTGTGCCTTCCGAAAGAACAACGATCTTATCCGCCCCAGCAACGGTACGCATACGGTGTGCAATGATCATAACAGTCTTATTCTCAATTAACTTTGACAGGGACTCCTGAATCAGCGTCTCGTTTTCTACGTCAAGGCTTGCCGTTGCCTCATCTAGCAGGATGATCGGGGCGTCCTTCAGAAATGCCCTGGCTATCGAGATACGCTGGCGTTCCCCGCCGGACAGCTCGCAGCCGTTCTCCCCGATCAGGGTGTTCCACTTGTCCGGGAGCTTCTCCGCAAATTCGTCCACGTTGGCAAGTCTGGCAGCCTCCAGCACCTCTGCGTCAGTTGCGTCCTTGCGTCCCAGGCGGATATTCTCCATGACCGTATTATTAAACAGCGTCACGTTCTGAAATACGATGGAATATAAGGACATGAGCGATTCCGGGTCGATCTTCGAGATGTCCATGCCGCCTACCGTAATCTTTCCCTTCTGGATATCCCAGAACCTTGAGGCAAGGCGGGAAACCGTGGTCTTTCCGCCGCCGGAAGGCCCAACCAGCGCAGTGACCTGACCCTGCTTCGCAGTAAAGGATACATCCTTCAATACCGTTTCCCCGCTGTTATAGGAAAATCCCACATGGTCAAAAACAATATCATAGCCTTTATTGGTCAGCTTCTCTGTGCCTTCCTGTTCCGGGTGGCTTAAGATTTCATCCATCCGCCTGCACTGGATATTCATGATCATAATGACTGCGCTTAAATTATCCAATGCTGCGATCAATGGGTCATATACGCGGGAAACCAGAATCATAAAAGCAAAAAACGTGAGCAGGGTAATCTTTCCATCTGCTAACAGCGCGCCTCCCGCCAACACAGTCGTAGCGATACCTGCTTTAAACACCATGCGCCCGCAGGTATGGAATACCGCATTGGTAAGCTCGCCGATCACTGTATATTTCTCCACATCCTTTATTTTTTTATCCAGCCCTTTCAAGTATCCATCTTCAGCATTGTTTGCTTTCAGGTCGCGCAACGTTTCCAGGCATTCCTGGATGCCATCCGAACACGCAATGGACACCTCCATCACCTTTTCCTGCCGAACCCGCATAATACCCGCCGATGCCAGTATAATTCCGAAGGAAACAGGCAGCACCCACAGTGAGGCAAGCGCCATGCGCCAGTCAAAGGCAAAGAGCCCTGCCGCAATCAAAAGGGTGGAAATAAGCGAGCCTATAAATTCCGGCACCCAATGGGATAATCCGCCCTCTAATGTCGCACAGTCCGCCATGAGCACCGTTGTCAGATCAGACAGATCTTTTTTTCCGAAAAAAGACAGGGGGATCTTCCGCAGCTTCTCCGCAAGGGAAAGCCTGCGCACGCCGCTCTCCACATAGGTGGCGAAAAAGGTGGCGTTGTACTGGATATAATAAGTCAGCATAATAAATCCAAGGGCAATGGCAAGCCCCGCGATATAAAATGCATTTTTCCCCTCCGGGATGCCCCCGTCCAGCAGGTCACCGATGAGATTATACAACAGCACCACCGGAACCATCAGGGAAAGGTTATGCAGAATGCAGGCAAAAAACGCCTTTACCATGTCCTTTGCGCCCTTGTCAGACAGGGCAAACGTGTGCTTTAACCTTTCATGCATTTGAAACACCTACCTTCCATTTTGCCGCTTTGTTGTACTGCCTCCACATTTCGGTATACAAACCGTCTTTGTCCTTAAGCTGGCCGTGTGTGCCTGTATCTTCTATCTTCCCGTCTTTGATTACCACAATCCTGTCTGCGCCGGTAACGGTGGAAAGCCTGTGGGCAATCATCAGTACAGTCTTTCCCTTTGCAAGCACAGAAAACGCCGCCTGCACTTTTGCCTCATTGTCCGGGTCAGCGAAAGCGGTTGCCTCATCCAGTATCAGGATTGGCGCGTTTTTCAGCATCACCCTCGCAATGGAAATACGCTGCCGCTCCCCGCCCGACAGGTACACGCCTTTTGCACCTACTACCGTATCCACGCCTTGCGGCAGTTTCTCAAGAATATCGTCGCACTGTGCGTCATGGAGAGCTTTCAGTATTTCTTCGCGGGAGGCGTCCGGTTTCGCCATCCTTACATTTTCCAAAATGGATGTCTTCAGAAGTCTGGAATCCTGGAATACAAAGGAAACCGTGTCCATCAGTTTTTCTTTTGGGATGTCCTTTACATTGACGCCGCCAATCTTCACACTGCCGCTTTCTACATCCCAGAACCTTGCCACGATGCTGGCAAGGGTGGTCTTTCCTCCGCCCGACTGCCCCACGAAAGCAACGTGTTCGCCTGATCTGATTGTGAGAGAAATGTTTTCCAGCGCGTTCCTCTCAGCAGCCTTATACCGGAAGGAAACCCTGGAAAGCTCCACGGAATTGTCTTTCGGATGTTTCGGATGATCTGTTTCCGGCAGCGGCTCCATTTCCAGAATGCTGTCAATGCGGGTCATGGCGTCCGCCACGATCAGCTTATTCTCGCTGGCATACATAATCTTTGTCAGCGTCAGCGTAATAATTGGCGTGATGATGATGTAATACATCAAATTCAGTAAAAACCCATTTGTCACCCCGCCCGATGTCATCACAAGCGCCGCCGCGACCAGTACCGCAAAAATCCCATTTACCAGCGTGGTATAGCACATCATCGGGAAGCGCAGGTCTTTTGTATAGGCAAGCACCCATTTCTCGTAATTGTCGATAGCTTCTTTGAAACGCCTGAAAGAGAACACCGACTGGCCGAAGGTTTTGACCACCGAAATGCCCCTTACATACTCCACCGCCTCACCCGCCATCTGCCCCAGAGCATTGTTGTATTCTTCCATCTTCTCTGCCATGCGCTTTCCCGTCATGACGCTCATGATGACAAACGCCGCCGCAACCGGCAGGAGGCTTAAAAGCCCCAGCCGCCAGTCAAAGACAAGCAGAAGGACGATAAGCCCCACCGGTGTCGCAAGAGCATTTGCCTTGTCGGGGAGCTGGTGGGCAAGGTAGGTTTCTGTTGCCGCACTGGATTCATAAATAATCTTCCTGACTTTGCCGCTGCCGATACCGTCCATGAACCCCATGGGCAGGGTCACGATGTGGTGCATAGCCTTTGTCCGCATATTTGCCTGCACCCGGAATGCCGCTAAGTGGGAACACATCAGGGCAACGATATAAATCAGGATCGCAGCCACTGCGAAAACTACCGCCATCCAGCCGTTATGGGACAGATCCTGCACATCTCCGTATTCCGGAGCCGCATCCAAAACTTCTTTGATAACTTTCCAGATGTACACAAATGGGAGCAATGCCACCAGTGCGCTCAGCGCGCTTAAAATCCATGACGCTATGGTCAGGTACTTATACCCCCCGGCATACCGAAGGAGCCGCTTTAAATTGGATTCTTTTTTCAAAAGTAAGACCTCCTTATATGTTTTTCTATGATGTCTGCGACATCTATGATAAAGGGAACGCTGCAGTCATTCCCTGTTACCCTTGTGAAATATAAGTTAGTTTTTACTAACCCGTAAGGAAAATATAATAGAAAGCCCGCAATGCAAACTTTCTATTATCGGCTGTCGGCCGGATTACTGCCCCATCTCGACTGAGGTCTCGATGGAGTTTCTCGTCAAATGCCAATCCGAGCAGGCTCGATTGGCGCTTTCCTCGTTATTGCCCCATGATCTTCATCCACCCTGCGGTGTAGAAATCATTTAACTGCTGCAAAAATACCTTTGCGTCGTCAAAGGGCATCCTATGGAGGATCATTTCAAAAAAGGCGCCTATCATCCCTGTTGCCATGATATGTTCCAGCCTTTCGTCAATTTTAGGGGAAGGCGTCCCAAGCTGCTTTAAGACTTCATAATAATGATGGGTAGCCTCCACCTCAATCTCTACCATATCATCGATCATGGAAGCGTATTTCGTACCCGCCGAACATTTCAGGATCAGGTAAAATTCATCCATATGTTCACAGGAATATGCCAGCAGCTCATTCATACACTCTGATGACATCTTTCCCATCTGCTCCGGCTGTTTTTCCATGGGCAGGCTTTCAAAATATTCATGGGTCTGCTTATACCGCCCCATCATATATTCATAGGCCGGATCCACCAGAGCTGTGAACAGTTCTTCCTTGCTGTCATAATAGCCGTAAAATGCCCCGGTGGTCACGCCTGCCGTTTTGACGATATTCCGCAGGGAGGCAGCCTGAAACCCCTTTTCCATAAATTCCGCTTTGGCCGCCGCATGGATCAGCTCCAATGTGCTTCTTTCCGGCTCACTCATTCTGCCGCACTCTCCTTTCTTTATAACAATGTTATATAGCACTGTTATAGTATAGCTTATGCCGGAGTATTTGTCAAGGGAATAAAATAGATTTCATCTGAATGCCCAAATCCTGTTTTGATTTTCCCTGCACTTTTACGCAAAAATCTCCACCCCGTTCTTTGAGATGTGTATCTCCCTTTTCTCATGGTTACAATTCGTTTGCTTTCAGAAGTTCCATTACCTGTTCATAGATCCCTTGCTTCTTTATCTCCTCTAATCCGAACTTTACCTCAGACTGTTATATGTTCCATCGTCTACCGCTTCCAACCACTCATTGGAACCGTTCTCACCGGGAACTTCAACCGCCAGATGCGAAAACCAGCTATCTTTTGCCGCACCATGCCAGTGCTTTACACCGACCGGGATATTGACAACATCCCCCGGACGGAGTTCCTGCGCTTCTTTTCCTTCTTCCTGAAAATACCCACACCCTGCGACACAGACCAGAATCTGCCCGCCGCCTTTATCCGCATGATGGATATGCCAGTTGTTGCGGCATCCCGGCTCGAAAGTCACATTAAAAATTCCTACCTGTGATGTGGAAAGCGGAGCAAGATAACTCTGACCAATAAAATACTGCGCAAAGCCATCATTAGGCTTGCCGATAGGAAACACCATCTCCGCAGCATGAACAGCTTTTGCATCTCCACCCACAGTCTCATCTTTCCACACATCCTTTGCCAGACCAAACACCGCCCAACCCTTCGGCCATCCTGCATAAAAAGCAGCATGGGTGATGATCGCTGCGGCTTCCGCTTTCGTCACGCCATGTGCCTTCGCATTTTCCAAATGGTAAATCAGCGAAGAATCCGTAATACCAGAAGACATCAGCGCCACCATCGTTACAATGCAGCGTGTTTTTAGATCAATATCCCGATTGTTCCAGTTTTCCCCAAACAGTACATCGTCATTATAGTGCGCAAATTCCGGTGCAAATTCACCTAACTGCATCTTTCCTGCTGTCTGTATAATTTTCTCCATTGTCTTATCCTCCTGTCATTTATACCACATTGCCTGCTTTTTGTTTACCGTTTTGTGCCATAACGCCCGCAAGGACATGGGGAACAATGCCAAGCTCCAGACCATGCTTTATAATCTCCCTTGTCCGGCTTTCATCCACTGTTCAGCTATGCTGTCCGGCAGCCACATCGTCAAATCCCATCCCCCATACAAATGCGGGACACTTTCAAATCCGATTTTCCTAAAATTGTATATTTCATTATTTTTCTTTCTGCCGTTGTCAGCTACTGTTTCATAACATTTTTCCTTTCCTCACCAGTTAAAATAATCTGCAATTTCCTGCATCCTTGCCACTTGGTTCACGTGGAACAGACACCGGGAAGTACCGTCATAACGCCCGGCTTATCCAGAGCATACTGGATACACTGATATTCCGTCAATGCCTTGCCAAAAGGAGAGGTCTTGGCATCTAATAACTGCCCACCGCTGAAAGCCTTCATAACAGAAATGCCCACTCCTTCCGTCTCACAGCGTCGGTACAATTCCATACGTTCAGCCACGCTTCCTATTGCATAGCTGTCTGTCTCATAATCCGCAGAATATGGTTCTTCCACCCTGATAGAAAATAAATCCCCGCCCGTTTCCTGCTGAATCCATGCTGCCATCCGAGCCATATTCCCAGATGTCTGCACGCTAGCTGATGTATTGGCATCAACCCCGGAAGTGTCCGCCGTATTCTCTGCCCATGTGAAGTAAGCGATCAGTATTTTATCTGTTTCAGCGGATGATTCTATCGCTGCAGAAATCCCATCTTCTGTGACAGGCTTCGTTTCTGTAACGTTTTCCAAAGAGGGCGGCACAGACGGCATAGCAGTATTCCCGGATTCCCCAGAACCGCACCCGGCAAGAGAAAGCGCCATCGCAATCGCCCCAAAACCGGTCATCCATTTTCTCACAGGCTTTCTACCCATGCCTTCAGTTCTGCTTGTGTCACCACGCCGTTCAGCATTTTTCCTTCCAGTAAAATCGCACCAGAGCAGCTCGGCGCAAGTTTTTCATTTGTACTCCCCATCCCGCTTCCGCCGGAAGTGGCAAAGGTTACAATCGTTTTACCCGAAAAATCATAACTTTCCAAAAATGTGTTGATGATTTTCGGTGCGATATACCACCAGATGGGGAAACCGACAAACACCACTTCGTACTGATCCATATCTTCCATTTTCCCGGCAATCACAGGGCGGGATGCGGGATCATTCATTTCCACACTGCTGCGGCTTTTCTTATCCATCCAGTCAAGATCTTCCCTGCTGTAAGGAATCTCAGGCTTAATCTCATACAAGTCTGCGCCTGCCGCCTCTGACAGCTTCCATGCTGCTTTGGCCGTCACGCCGCTTGCTGAAAAATATGCTACTAACATTTTTTTGCTCATTACAGTTACCTCCATAATTTTATGATTCATGACAATAGAATTCTTGCGAAGCATGAATTCTATTGTTTGATCACCTGAAAAGTTTTCCACTTTCCGGTTCTTTCCCTCCAAATAAACAGAACAGCCCTGACTACCCAGTCACACACCATGGCAAGGGCAGTCCCGATCACACCCATCTGCAGGGTGATCCCCAGCAGATACGACAAAAGCAGACGCACCGCAACCGTAGAAACAACTGACACATACATGGTAAATTTTACGTCCCCTGCTGCACGAAGTCCGTTGTTTAGCGCCCCGGAAAAAGCATAGAAGGCAGCATTGAACACATTATGGATCAGCACCAGCCAGACTACCAGCCGTTTTGTTTCCGGCGACAGCGAATAAAAATGCAGAAACACCGGGGTTAGAATAAAGACCAAAAGGTTCCATACCGCCGAAACGAAAAGCGTCAGCTTTGTAAGTTTCTTAAAGTGATATTCTGCCGCTTCGGTATTTCCGGTTCCCATGCACTGCCCGATCACAGTAATGAACACCGGCCCCATGGCGACACCGGCCAAAGCTGCCAGCGACCAGATACTTTGTGCCACACCGTTTGCGGCAATCTGATAAGTTCCGAACAATGCCACCATACTGCTCAGCGCTACCTTGACAAGCTGGAAGATACCGTTTTCTATGCCGTTTGGTACAGCCACATTCAGAATACTTTTCATCAAACTGCCATGCCAGCTAAAAATCCACTGTCCCCTATACACCACCCTGTTCTTTTCCCGAAAGCAAAGAAAAGTAATGGCCACTGCGGAAAAAACACGGGCAATGAAGGACGGCCATGCAACACCGGCTACCCCGGCGCGAAAAACAAAAACACCAATCACATTGCCAATAACATTGATCACATTGGACACTATTGAGAGATACATCGTCACATTTGTTTTTCCAAGACTGCGATAAACAGCCGCCCCTGCATTGTAAACGGCAAGCGCTGGATAGGAATAGGCTGAAATTCTCATGTATATCATACATGCCTCCATGACCGGCTGCTCCACTTTTCCAAACAGCAGACACAGCATCGCTTCATTCCCAAGCAGGACCGCCGCCCCAAGCAATACGGAAAAACCAAAAGAGAACATCAAAAGCTGGCTTGCGGACTCTCCCGCAAGGTCTGTATCCTGCCTGCCTATATACTGGCTGATCACAACAGCCCCTCCGGAAGCAAGAGCCGTAAACAGGTAAATAAATATGGTATTGAACTGATTGATCAGGGACACCCCGGATACCGCTGATTCCCCGGCATAACTGATAACCAGCGTATCCGCAAGCCCTACAAACATCACCAGAAGCTGCTCTAAAAACAGGGGTACAATTATTTTTTTAAGTTCCTGATCAGAAAACAAATCATTCTCCAAAATCCAATCCAAGACCGTTTACCCATTCCATAACCGTATCCTGCGAATCGCTGCCATTCAATCGCTTTCCCGGAAGCCAGTCTGCTCCATCTGTGAGCTGCTCCAAATTTGTTGCGGAAGAACCCACGCCACTGCCGCCGGAAGTGCAGAATGGAACAATTGTCTTTCCTGAAAAATCATAGCTCTCCACAAAAGTGCTGACAATCCTCGGTGCCTCACCCCACCAGATCGGATATCCAATGAACACAATATCATACTGTTCCATATCTTCCACTGAACCAGAAATAGCAGGACGGGCATCCGGATCATTCATTTCAATTGTGGTACGGCTGTTATTGTCATTATAATTCAAGTCTGCATCTGTATATGGTTCTTCTGGAATAATTTCGTAAATATCCGCATTTAATCCGTTTGCGATATGCCCTGCTATCCCCCTCGTTATATTGGTAGCGGAAAAATAAGCCACCAGCACCTTTGTTCCCTGTTCTTCCTGTTCTTCCGGATCTTCCGGAATACCCGCATTTCCTGAAGCCTCTGTTTCTTCCGGCTGCTTTTCGGTAGCCTCTGTATTTTCCACGCTGGTGCCGCTTTCTACAGATCCAACATTATCTGCGGTGCTTTCCATCGGTTTTTCTTCCGTAGAAGGCTGCCCGGTCTGGCTTGCAAAGTTTCCACAAGCTGCCAGACTCAAAATCATCAACAGAGAAATGAAAACAGTAATCACTTTTTTCATCATAAATACCTCCAATTTTTTATTAGCATAATCCCATTCTCTAAATATGTGGGCGCTGCTTTTTACTGTGCCAGCGAAAAAGTAATTTCCTCCCGGCTGTCAAGGTTCTCAAATACTGCAAGGTCAGAAGTGACACGGCCGATAGGAATCACATCTACCGACAGGTTAGGTCGGTCAGTCTGTGCATAAAAGATAGCCATATTGTGGTGTGCTTCACAATAAGTAATATCTCCGTTGTCAAAATTCTTCTGGCCGCCTTCCAAATTCTCCGGGTAGAAATCCACACCACCGTAATACTCCCTTCCGCTATATCCTAACATGGAAATCGTCAGCGGAAAATATGCTTTTATTTCTCGCCACATCCTGCTCCTGTGAGCCGGATATCCCAATGTCTGCAAGCCAATCAGATACCGTATCCTGAGCACCCGGCACATCCTTTGCTTCAATCGCAATACCATCCAGAGAAACCGCCGCACGGCTCGCATCCGCAACCGTCTGATAGCTGTGTCCTGCCCCATATCCGTCATGGGTGCAGAATGGAATAACCGTTTTACCTGACAGGTCATACTCATTTAGAAATGACAGAACTGCCTGCGGAACATCGGTTGCCCATACTGGGTAGCCTACAAACACCACCTCATATCCGGCAATATCCAGATTACTTTCCTTAAGCCCCGGCAGATAATTCCGTTCCATCTCGCCATGGTTTACATCCCGCAGTTCATCAAAATCTGCCGTGTAAGGCATAACCGTTTCAATCAGGTGTAAATCCCCACCTACTTCATCCGCTATCATATTTGCAATATACTCTGTCGTACCATATCGCCCATCTCCATCAGGCACAATACTCGCTGAAGTAGTAGCATCCACATCATCCGGATAATCTGTATTTCCCCAGCGTGAAAAATAAACAATCAGAATATTAGAAATTTCCGTGTTCTCCTCACCGCTTCCCTGTGAAATATTTTTCTCACTGCCACAGGAGGCAAAAGAGAAAATCAGTAAAGACACCAACAACACAGATAAAATTTTTCTCATAAAATGCCTCCGTTCGTTTCTATTTTTGTTCTTTCATTTTGCAGATGCTATAATCAATCTCGTCAAGGGACTGCTGCTTTCCATGTATTTCATCCAGTAATTGATACCGGCATTTCCGCAGCATCCGTATCTGTATC
The DNA here is from genome assembly GCA_010206225.2 of Lachnospiraceae bacterium MD308. Taxonomy (GTDB): domain Bacteria; phylum Bacillota; class Clostridia; order Lachnospirales; family Lachnospiraceae; genus MD308. Next base: position 13,827 of record VIQU02000003.1, read on the forward strand.
TCCCTATCATCGCATCTGGTTATTTCCTCAATCCTCTCTTTACTGAAGCCGGCTTTGGAAAGAGCATAGATATCTGGTTCCATGAAAAAGCATCCCCTCCTAAAACAAAAATGTAAGTGCGGTTCCGAAGCAGCCTGCCTCATCCCTGCACTTACATTATAATCATATGCCTGACATATATCAAATACTTAGTTTTTATGGCTCACTCATGCTCAAAAAGCATTTTGCGTATTCTATAAATTTTGTAGCTGCCAGACTAAATGGCTGTTCCCGTTTCCATACCAAAACACACGTTGCCATAAGCTCCGGATACAGCGGCCGGCAGACAATCTTTGATGAGTCCCAAAAAGGAACCGCACCTTCAATGACCAAAGAATATGCCAGCCCCCTGCTCACCATAACTGCACCGTTGGTACTCAGATTACTGGTAAACAAGATATTCAAATTTTTATAATAGTCCCCAAACCAGCTTGCCAATTCACTCTGCACCTGCATTCTTCGCGGAAGAATCAACGGCAATTCTGCCAGTTCGTCTGCCTTGACATACTTTTTCCTTGCAAGCGGATCATCCGGCGGCATCAAAACTACCCATCTCTCTTTCATATTCAGGCGGATAAACTCATATTTCCCCATCTCAATCGGCTCCAGAAGCAATCCTAAATCAAGCAGTCCCTTATCCATCTGTTCTTTTACCAAATCCGCAGTCGCTGTAAACAGATCAAAAGTAACAAGGGGATATTTTTGATGGAAATTCCGAATCAGATCCGGAAGCATCTGCACAGACGCAACTTCCCCGCATCCAATAGAAATCTTTCCCTCTACCTGTTCTTCCTGCTCTACCAATTCTTTTTCTGTTTTATCAACCAACTGTAGAATTTCCTCTGCCCGGCGCCGGAGCAGCAAACCTTCATTCGTCAGCCGAATCTTCCGTGTCCCCCTGTCAAACAGCCGGACACCAATTTCTTCCTCCATCTGTGCAAGTTGGCGGGAAAGTGTCGGCTGTGTAATATGTAAAACTTCTGCGGCTTTTGTAATGCTTTCTTCCCTTACTACGGTAAGAAAATAGCGAAGAACCCTGATTTCCATACGCAAACTCCTCTCATCTTCATCCATGCTTTACAGATTATATTATAACATTTTTATGCCTTTTAAGCAATACAACTATACCTTTTGATTTCGCCTTTAGGGTGGGGTCAAATTTTTAGAAACAGAGGGTTCAAATTTCTGTGGGGAGGGTTCATGCACAAACACTTCTCCCTCTTATGCTACAACACCCATAAAAAGAAAAAGGCATCTGACGCTATCCAATATCGCCAAATGCCTTTATTTCTACGGTTTTGCACCTATTCTGTTTTTTCCCTTTGTATCAATTAAGTAAGTTTTATTTCCGAATAGATGCCGTAAAGATTCAGATACGGTCTCGCCTCGACATATTCCTTGCAGATGCCTGTCTGGTTCTCTATGGAATCACCCTCATCATCCTTGCCACTATTCTCGATGGACAGCCTCACATAAATTGCCGTGGAAAAAGTCCTTTCAACATCTTCTCAAAGTCCGGCATAAAGCGGAATTTCACCACGATACGCCTATCATCATAGACACGCACCTCTTCAATCAGATCCACCACGGCTTTTCTGTCGCTCTCCGTCAGGTTCCGATACTTCAGGAACACTTCCGTCCATGACTGCTCCGATGCATTCCGGCTGTCCATGTCCTCGCGTTCCTGTTCCAGACGCCTTATCGCCCTCTCAGCATCCGTAATCTTATCGGAATAGTTTCCATAAAAATTTAGAAAAAGGCGGCATAAGTCCACCCTTTCTTAAAATTGCATGTCAGTACGGAATTTGTATTGTAACTTTCGCGCCGCCCACAACAGCAGAATTTTCTAAAATAATTTTCCCATTGTGTTTTTTTGCTATGGATGCCGCCACATACAGGCCAATACCATAATGAGATTTTGAAGTCCGGCTGTCATCCTCCATAAAAAATTGTTCTGTCGCGTGTTTTAAGGCTTCGTCAGAAAATCCTTTTCCTGTATCTGTAATCACAAAAGAAAGTTCGCTGCTATGTTCCTCTATTTCAAAAATGACCTCTCCACCCTGCGGAGTGTGTTCTGCTGCATTGGATAACACATTGATTAGCATCCTTATAAGCAAATCGTGATCTGCCGTAATATATGCAGGGTAATGCCCACAATCCCAATGCAGACTGATGTTGTTCACCGCACATAAACCGCCAATTTGATTCTTAAGTTCCAGCAGCAAAGAATCCATACTGACCTTTTTCATACAAGATTTATAACTGTCCCAAGATTTTGCTGCTTCAATCAACGCCTGCACATACTCCTGCATCTGTAAGGAGCCGTTCTCAATGTATTCCGCACATTCCCTCTGTTCTGTTGAAAGAGAAGTGTCAAAAAGCAACTCCGTATTGCCGCGGATAATAGTAAGCGGTGTTTTCAGATCGTGTGCCAGAGCAGAAAGCTGATCCTGCCTCATTTTGTCATCATGCCACTGTCTCGCAAGGGACTGCTTCAGCGCAAGCCTCATGTGGTCGAGCGCATCCAATGCCTGATCCACTTCAAACAGCCTGCTTTTTTGAATTTCAAACTCCAAATCCTGATGCTCAATTTTGTGAACGACAGTCAGCAGTTTATCAATCTTTTTTCCAAGATGTTTCCCAAATATAAAAGATATTACAACCAGAGAGAGCAGGATTTCCAGCAGGATAGTGACGATCAAAAGCCAGTCAGCAGACGGAAACATACTTCTTAATGCCGCATTTCCAAATTGGGCCGTCATGCGGTATCTCAAAATCAGGATTTCTTCTTCTCTCTCAACAACAGAATAAAGATACGCACCGTCTCTAGTCCTGCCCTTTTCCATGCAAGTATTCCATACAGCGGCACTATACTCCCAGCCGATAGAACCACCTTTGTAGCGCCCGTCTGTTGTAAATAAGACATACTCACAAAGATGCAGTATATCAGATTCTTCAATCTGCCTGACAGACCGCAGGTTGTCTTTTTCCCTTTCTATTGCGGCACTGATACTTGTCAGCGGATATATGGCTCCTATACTCACGCAAAAAAGGTATGCCCCCACATTAACCGTGATTACAATAAAAACTGTAAGTGCAAGGCACAGTGCATACCGCATGAATACTGAACGCAGTTTTTTTACACCCATTTATAGCCAACCCCCCATACAGTCTCTATCGGAGCTAAATTGTAATCTGTCAGTTTACTGCGGATATTTTTGATATGGGTGGAAATAACAGAACCGTTACTTTCCCCATCAAAGCCAAAAACAGCTTCATAGATTTGTTCCTTTGCAAATGTTTGTCCGTGATGAAGTGCAAGATATTCACAGATTTCATACTCGCTTTTGGTCAGTGGAAGTTTTTCGCCCTGAAACTCCGCTTCTTTTGCGTTAATCTGAAACACGATGCCGGAGATAGAAAAGGCGTTTTTCTTTTCCCTTGTATCGCGCCGTAAGTGGGCATTTACTCTCGCCCGAAGCTCATCCGTTCCAAATGGCTTTGTAATGTAATCATCAGCACCAAGCCCTAATCCGCGCACAATATCAGCCTCCTGTATCTTGGCCGTCAGAAAAATAATGGGGCAGTCTACGCATGAACGTATCTGACTGCAAAACTCAAATCCATCCAGTCCCGGCATCATAATGTCCAGCAAAATCAGATCATATTTAGAAAAATTCATATTAAGGGCTGTGCGTGCATCCGATATCAGGCTGATCAAATGCTGGTCTTTTTCCAGCACACGCCGGATAAGCTGAAGCATTGCAGGCTCATCGTCTACTACTAAAATATGTCCCATTGTTCCGCTCCTTTAAGAATATATCATTTTTGTTCTAAACAATGACAGGATAAAATCCTCATTTCACTCAGAAGATGTTCCACTATATCGTGAAAACCAAAATGCTACCAAGCCTATGGTACCAAAAGTAACAACGGTACAGAAAATAATCCCTATCCGATTTTCGAATGTCCCCACAGGCTGCAGATTGAACAGATATGCCAAAGCACTTTCCGCAAACCGCACTCCCAAGCCATAAGGAATCATATACCACAATCCCGTACCCAGACCCGTCTGCAGAAGCGCTGACAGCAAACTTCCAACCACACCGATGCTTATACATAAGTTTCTCCCAAAACAGAACGCTAAAATCAGATGCAGTCCGTACAACATAACATTGCTTCCCCAAAGTACAACCAAAATTATGACAAAAAATCTTACCGGAAGTTTGATTCCTGTCATATAGGAAAACGGAACCCCAAATAGCACAACACTGAGCGCAGTGGAAAACAGTCCCGCCAAAAGCAGGATGGCCAGTTTTGAAAAGATAGCTTTATCGCGGCTGGGGAGTGTGAGTATATTTTGGGAATGCCCTGCCTGTAATTCCTGCTCTGCAATAATCTGACAAACGACCGAGATTACAAATGGGTATGCAATTGCGATAATCTGCGCAAAGGCTGCCAGCTTATTCAATTCGCTGCCAGACGATAAATAGGAATAGAGCAGCATAAGAGCTGCCCCAAAAACCGGAAAGAGCAGATGAATCCCCAAAAACCATGAGTGCCTCAGCTTATAAATGTCACTTTTTAAATACCGGTAATATTCACTCATGTGCCCAATCTCCTCTCGAAAACAATTTTGAACCACCCCAAAAAGCAACTAATGCAAACACCAGACTGACAATCACTGCCGGAAAAACATACCCGACGGATAAAAGAGAAGAGGCATCTTCAAGGGGAAGCCCATTAACATGCATTTTGAAGAATGGGCATACAACACGGGCAGGGATCGCATAAGGGACAAATAAGAACCATTCCTTCTCAGCACAGACAGCAGATAAAATCATGTTCGCAGCTAAAGATACAAAGACCGCATTCATATACCCCATAAAACATACTAACTGCATAATAACAGGAATCTGCCACAAATAAGTCAAGAAAAGGAGCATACAGCCAATCAGCCCATCCAGAGGAGAAATCGTAACACTTGCCGCCATGCCGGCAACAGCTGTTGCAATCCACAGAAAAAGGTTCGTCACAAAGAGCAGAATAACCACTGCTGCCGTTTTTCCAAGCCAGATTTTATCGAATCGTATAGGCAGGAAAACTATGTTCTGCATCCCGCTTTTTTTCTCCCGGGCAATCATGCTTGCTGAACATAGCGAAACTACAAGCGGCAGAATCACGCAATACCACCAGTTATACGTTGAAAGCTGGACATAGCTGCCGCTTAACAGATATCCCAGCAATAATGTGACTAACGGAGCCAAAATTATCAGCTTTATAGAAAAAGTATAACGCATTTTCAACAATTCGGATTGAATGATACCAAGCATAAATCAGCCCTCCCCTCTGGTGCTTCCGACAACTTCCATAAAAATGCGTTCCAAATCCGCATCTTTATGGACTTCACCTTCATAACCCATCTTTCCATTTGAGATAATACCGATATGGTCTGCGATCTGCTCAACCTCAGACAAAATATGGCTGGATAATATAGTAGTAATCCCTTTTGCCGAGAAAGAGCGGATCAATTCACGCAGATCCTGAATACCGATAGGGTCTAATCCGTTTGTCGGCTCATCCAAAATTAAAAGTTTAGGATGAGCCAATAATGCAAGTGCTATTCCTAATCTTTGTTTCATGCCTAAAGAAAACTGTCCTGCTTTCTTTTTTCCAGTGTTGGTTAATTGTACCGTGGTAAGGACTTTTGAAATCTGCTCATCTGATAATCCCAGAGCCAGAGTACGTACTTTCAGATTTTCATATGCTGTCAAATTATCATACAGCGGGGGATTTTCAATCAAAGCGCCAATTTCTTTCAAATCATTGCGACTCCAATCATGTCCGTCAACCTCTATCCTGCCGGACGTTGGCTTAAAGATTCCTGCAATCATTTTCAAAATTGTTGATTTTCCAGCTCCGTTTGGTCCCAACAGGCCATAAACCGAATTTCTTTCTATACTTAGAGATATACGGTTTACCACAATCTGCCCTTTAAAACTTTTGGTTAGTTCCGTTGTTTTCAAAATTATGTCCATACTCTGTATATCCTTTCTATTTGTTGTTACAGAAAGAATAGCAGATAATTTTGTAGATTTCATAAAGATACGGATAAATTTATTTTTTCTTATCGCCTTTTTTCAGTTATATTATCTATTGCCCATTTACTCCATCTCCTTGAACGTACCAGCCATTCCCATACATGACTCCACCGGGGCTGCATATAGGATTTCAGATTTTCCGTGCTTTGCTTAGGAAAGTATCTTCTCCGCCTGATGAAAATGCTGCAGTTTTGAAGAAACCCATCGATATAATAGCTGAGGACATCATTGCACAGATGGCGGGCGATAAATATTTTCAGATATGTAGTTGTTGAGAGTAAAGATCCATGATAAACTAAGCATAGTGGTTTTTGGTATAGTTGATTGCTTGTGATAGGAGTATCTCAACAATACAATATATATTCAAAACTGCTACTATTTTTATGAAAAAGTGGTGGTTTCACGTACTTAGGGCCAGCCGCCGCGCGAGCGGCTTGATACAATATTTATATGTTTTATCCGATGCCGATAAATGTGAAAGCAATAAAGGAGACCGCAGCCTATGAAAAGAAGAAATAAAACCTATCTATATATGACCATTGTTCTGATCATGATATATATCAGTCTGCTGTCCCTTCTCTGCTTCTCCGAACGAACCGCCGGAAATGCTACAATCCATACGTTCGGCGACGCATTGTGGTATTCGCTGGTCACATTGACCACTGTCGGCTACGGTGATCTGACGCCCGTAACACCCTTAGGGCATGCCGTAGGAATCATTTTTCTGTTATTGTCTGCCGGCATTATGATAACACTGTTCGGCGCCGTTATATCTTTTATTGCCAGCGAAGGGCTTCCGCTCCTTATGCTGGGTTTCCAACGCGAGAAGAACTGGTACTATTTTGCAGATTACAGTATCGAATCCAATACTCTGGCTGCGAATATATATAAGGAAGATCCGGATGCGGTTATTATCTACGGCGAAAAAAGAGACGACCAGATAGAGTTCCCGGATCATCCCTGCCTGTTTATCAGCGTCTCTCCTGCCCGAATTGTGGCACGGAAAAAAGGTATCGGCTCAAACTGCAAAATCTTTCTTATGAAAGAAAATGATATCGGTGTGAACAGCCGCGCCATTGGTCTTGATGAACTTCCTGTTGAGGTCTACGCAAGAACAACCAACGGACAGGACCGCCTTTCCAAAAACATCCGATTCTTCCACAGCTATGACTGCTGCGCCAGACAGTACTGGCGTTCCAAACCGCTGTGCAGTCATGAAAATACGATTGTGATCATCGGATTTGGTAACTATGGACGCTGTATTCTTGAACGGGCTATCTTGACAAATGTGCTCTCTGTCGACCAGCATATTGCCTATCATATTTTTGGTGATGCGGCAACATTTCTTGCCATGCACCGACATCTGCATGAGGTATTTTCTCTGGGTGAAGCATCAGCTGCAAGAGACTCCCTGATTTTCTATGATGAATTCTGGGAAATGCACCCGGACGTTCTTGAATATGCCAGCCGCATTATCATCTGTCCTGACGATGAGCAAAAAGGCTGGAGCATCTTCTGGCAGCTTAACAGATATTATAAAATCCACGGACATATTGACCTGCACAGCAACCGAAAAGCGCCGGGGGTATCTTATTTTGGAACAAATGAAGAAATCTATACCCCTAATCAAATCATGCGTACTACATTGAATCAGGCTGCTGTCACTATTAATGAAATTTTCCGCAGCTCCGTTTCCTATCCTACTTTGAGCTGGGACGATCTGGATGATTTTCACCGGGAATCCAAAATAGCCGCCGCAGACCATCTTCTGACGAAAATTCGTATTCTTCTGGATGATGAGACGATCACAGAATTTACGGTTCCAGTCATAGAAAAAGCATACAAAAAATACTGCGAAACAAAAAAAGACGACACAACGCGGGAAATGTACCGCAGGATTGATCATCTGAGGTGGCTTCGTTTCTACACCTTTTACAACTGGAGCTATGGCCCCTTCCGGCATGATGCCCAGAGACAGCACCCTATGCTGTGCCCTTATGAGAAGTTAAACGCAGAACAAAAGCGGGAACGTGATGCCGCTTGGGAACTGCTGGGCAGCATTTCCAAAGCAATTTAAGCAGTTATGCTTTCTCCTATCTTGCAATTACAAGGGGAACTGACATCTGCTGCGCTTTCCTTATATATTCCTTTGATACCTCGTCGTCCGTTATGATCTTGTGCACTTCACGGATCGGACAGATGACCGACACATACCCTCCGCCGAATTTACTGCTGTCCGCCAGCACATACACCTCGTTCGCTGATCTTAAAATCGCTTTTTTCACCTGCATCTGAGGAGTTGCGATAGATGTAAGCCCCACATCAAAATTAATGCTGTGAATACCGATAAAGCCTTTATCCACATGGAACTGCTCAATATTAGAAAGAGCCGCGTCTCCCATGGTTGCCGCCAGATGGCCTCCCACATGGCCTCCCACCATATAAAGTTCCACATGGGGAACTCCTGCCAATTCATTTCCCACCAAAAGAGAATTCGTCACAACCGCCAGACGTTTTTCCGGATGCTGTTTAATATACCCTGCCAGATAAAAACTGCTGGAAGCGTCATCGATAATGATCGTATCCCTGTCCTCTATAAACTCATAAGCGCAGGCTGCAATCCTCTTCTTGCGCTCTGTATTACGGTAAATGCTCTCCGCCGAATATTTCCGCTCTGGCTCTTTATCAAGCTTCACCGCTCCCCCGTGGGTGCGCATAAGCAATCCCTCCATATCCATATTTCTGATATCGTTACGTATCGTAACTTCCGAACAGCCAAATCTCTTACTTAATTCTGCCACCCTTACTCTGCCTTTTTCTTCTACTTCATGCAATATTGCCCGTCTGCGCTCTTCCATACCTTTCCTCCGCACGCTGTTATGTTATGTTTGTTTTGTCAGCGCTGTTTTCTGCCAGATGACGAACGATCATCTGATAGATCGGCAAAAACTCCTCCCCAAAATCTTGTTTCGGCAGAATCAATGCCTGATCTTTCCCATAATACACACCGATTGTCTTAGGCGCTACAACTGCCCTTTGAACCTCAGTCCAGTCCACATGGCGATTCCCGCTCTCCCACCGGGCTGTGATTCCTTCTTCCTCAGAAAAAGTATATTCTACTGTTTCTCTGTACTCCGGGTTCACCTCTACCTGCTTTTTCGCCCTTCTCTTAAGCTGTATCGGCATATACCCTATAAAAATTAATGCTGCAATCAGATAAACTGCAGCGCCGTCCGCTCCCGTCCTCCCGACAGCGTAACTGAATACTCCTAAAAAGATCACCGCAAATCCTAAAATATTCACCAAAAAACCGCTGAATTTCGAATACGCGTGATACAACAGGAAATCGTAAAGGGCTTCTTTTGTCATATGGACTGTTATCTTACTCATAAAACCTCCTTAAGGAAAAAGCCCTTTTATATTTTATCATATAAAAGAGCTCTTTTCACTTGCTTTTTTGCTTTTCTTTCGTTTTTATTTCATTTTTTATTAGTTTGTTCCAGAAACCTTTGCATATGCCCAACCGTCCGGACCATAGATCCCTTTCTGCTTCTTCTGCATATACTTATCAAATGCCGCCGTGATAAACGGACACAGGAATAATGTAATGATCGACGCTGTTGCGCACTGTGCAGTCGCCATCGGAACAAACTGCTCCATCGTCGGATCCGCCTCGGCAACTGCTGCCGGAGTCATAGCTGAATTCAGTGCAGTCGTACCGATTGCGGCACCCATCGCATTTCTCTCTTTCTTCGGAAGAAGAAGATTGATGATGAAGAAGAACAGCACCGCCGTCGCTGCGGAGATCAGTCCCAGTACGATACCAGAAGCACCCGCCGTAAGAATCGTCTTAACATCTGTCTTTGCACCGATAGAAATCGTCATGAAAAATGTTACGATCGGCTGTGCATTCTTACATGCGTCGCGGAAGCCTTTATCAAGATTTCCCCAGATAAATCCGATCAACAGCGGTACTAATACTGCAACGAGAGACAGGATCGGGATATTGGCAAGTCCGGTAGCTCCAAGAGCGATCAATGTAAAGAACGGTCCGTCATTCAGCGACAGGATGGAGATTGCTCCTGTATCTGTCGCGTTACCAAACTGGGAAGACAGGGAAATATACAGGGAACCATTAGAATTAGTAATCGCCGCGATCAAAACGAAAGGCGCGATTCCAAGAAATCCAGCCGGTCCGCAGATTTTCCCTACTATAAGGCCAAGGAGCACACCAAGCAGGAACTTGGAGCCTGTCATGATAACGCCTTTATAGAGCGGCATCCCCACCTGTTTGATATCAATCATAGAGCCGCATACGATCAAAAAGAATCCCATCATACACGAATTCCCTTCGTAGAACAGCGCTGTTACATAACCGCCGATCTGAAACACCTGCGGCACGAACGTCGCCAGCACTACCGCGATTACCAGTGGCACGATTACCAGACCGCCCGGAAGCTCTTTTAGCTTATTCAGAAGATCCAGATCTTTGCGTTTTTCATTGTTGTTTACATTTTCACTCATTTTGTTTCTCCTCTCTTATCCTTTTTATTATTTTATTACCGAAATCATCTCATAGCCTCGCCAAACAATCGGCCTACGATATCACACGCCGTATTGTCATTTCCAGTAAGTCCGCCCTTTCCTACGACCGGAAGTCCGTCATAGCTGCCTACCAGCCTTCCTACGTCCGTCTGAGGGATCACATAGTCTATAACCTCCAGGCACTCTACCCCAAGCTGGTAGCAGACATTGACCATCGTATCTCCCCCCGTTGTATAGAGTCCTGCGATTCTTTCCCTTCCGGTCTTTTCCAATACCTGAGAGATAATGGATCCAAGCCCCGCATTGATTCTGTTGGCGCTCATGCCGCCTGCATAATGTCTCTTATTATCCTCTTCATCCAAATTAAGAAGTTCTCCGTGCAGCGCCGTCTCAAAGAGAATGGCCCTTGGCTGCATACCGCCATCCATAAGCTCTATTGCTTTTGCAACCGCCTTTTCTACCTCTTTTACCGCCCTGTCGCCGCCTTCGATCAGTGGGATCGGTTCAACCGGAATACGCATATGCCTTGTATCCTTGCAGAGCACTTCCATCTGCTTCTTTGTAACCGGCGTCGCACTTCCTGCCGCAATGAGAACCGTCTTTCCTGTCTCATCAGCCTCTGGCGGAAGATTCGGCTCTTCTGCCTTGATAAGATCCCTGTAAAATGCCAGCTTCGAGGTAAACGGTCCCGGATCCACGGCAACTACATTCCACTTCAATGCGATACATGCCTTTGCCACAGTCTCCACATCTTCAAGAGTGATTCCATCGCAGACGATCACTTCACAGCCGTCCGCCCTTATCCCGGCAAGCGCCTTTTTCACCGCTTCCTCTCCTTCAAGAACTTTATCTAAAGTAACAAGACCTACTTTTCTTCTTGTCTGTCCCGAGAGAAGTCTTGGTATGTAATTCTCTTTTACCGGCGTCCGCACGTCCTGCGCCACCGGTGTATTGATAAGCGCCACGCCATCGATTACCGAATATCCGCCTACGAGGATTCTTCTTGACTGAGGCATCGCCGGAACAACGACTGCAACCGCATCCTCTCCGACTTTATCCAGCATAGCGTCTACTTCCACGCCTACGCCGCCTCTAAGCGTCGTGTCGATTCTCTTTGAAAAATATTTAACTCCCATATTCTTAAGCGCTGTCGTTGCCGACTTTACTTTGTCATACGCTTCATTTGCAGGAAGAGGTCTGGAATTACTGCTGATCAGGATTGCGTCAAGTTCATCTGTCCCTTCTGCCTTCTGCGCTGCTTCTTCATTAAAATAGACTGCTGTTCTTGCCTTTGACCTTGCAAGTAAAACCCCTGTCGTCGTCGCACCGGTCAGGTCATCTGCTACTGCTCCGATTAATGGCATCTTAAAATCCCTCCTACTACATATCCTTTTCATGCTGTTTTGCCGCATATTCTGCAACAACCTTCGTGGACTCTATCAGACTGACACATCCCGCGATTCCCTTTCCGGCAATATCAAACGCTGTTCCGTGGTCAACCGAGCTTCTGATAAACGGCAAGCCGAAAGTCAAGGTCACAGATTTTTCAAAATCCAGTGTCTTGCATGCGATATGTCCCTGATCGTGGTACAGCGAAAGGATCGCGTCGAACTTACCGGATTTACCGATATTGAACACAGAATCTGCCGGGCACGGACCAACTGCGTTGATGCCTCTTGCCTTTGCAGCCTCAACAGCAGGACCGATATCCGTAAGTTCCTCTGTTCCGAAAAGTCCGTTGTCTCCGTTATGAGGATTCAGTCCGGCTACTGCGATCAGCGGATTCTCAATACCGATTTTTCTAAGCTCTTTGTCAATGTTGACCACATTTTCAAGAACCACTTCTTTGGAAGCATAATGGCATGCATCTACAAGAGACATGTGGCGGCTTACAAAAAACACTCTCAGCTTATGGCAGGAGAACATAGTAAGCGCATAAGGAGAATTGGTCTGATACTGGTAAATCTCCGTATGTCCCGGCTCCTTGATTCCTACCAGCTTAATAGCACCTTTGTGAATCGGGGACGTAGACACCGCGTCAATCTTCTTTGCCATACCAAGCTCGATGGACTTCATAATCCAGTCGATTGCCATCTGTCCCGCAAGCGCCTGCTCCTTGCCCCACTCGATGGAATCCGTATCGTAATCGCCCGTCTCAAGAATATCTACCGTCCCGAATTCGTATTTCGCCTCCGCCGGATCTGTGATCAGATTGTACTTTAATTCCTTCCCAAGAACCTTCGCCGCTTTCTCCATGATCGCTTTGCTTCCGATTACAAATGGTCTGCAGCAGCCGTGGATTTCTTCTGACAGCATAGTTCCTACTACAATCTCCGGTCCGATTCCCGCCGGGTCTCCCATTGTAATAGCTGTTACTGGCTTAAATGTGTTGTTCATACTTCTCATCCTTTCATATTATATTTTGTTTTATTTCGTTTTTCTTTTCTTTATGGTTTTATTTTACTATCGTTTCTTTCGTTTTTCAATACCTTTTTTTATTTTCGTTACATTTCCACATCTGAATATATTTGTTTTTGTGCGATATATACTAAATTTTCCCGCATTTCTTTCGTTTGTTTTCGTTTCTTTCGTTTTGTTAATTATTTGTCAGATTTGTCTTGCGTTTTTCGATGATATAGAGTATACTTAAAATAGCATTTACAAACGGAAATCAAGGAGGAAATCATGAGAAAAAAATTATACTTCGGAAGTAATTTTAAGATGTACAAGAATATTCAGGCTACAGAAGAATACCTGCAGGCGATCACTGCCGCCACAAAAGACATCAATCGCGAAGAGATTCAGTTCTTTTTCATCCCGTCCTACACTTCCTTAGAAAGCGCCAGCAAATGCAGTGTCCGAAACAGCTTTATGCTGGGAGCGCAGAATATGTGCTGGGAGGATGAGGGACAGTTTACCGGAGAGATCTCTCCTCTGATGTTAAAGGAACTTGGGCTCGACCTTGTTATGATCGGTCATTCCGAGAGAAGGCACGGATTCGGCGAATCGGATTACACAGAGAATAAAAAGGTTCGAAAGGCTCTGGATTCCGGCTTTACTACTCTTCTATGTGTAGGCGAGACCGCGCAGGAGAAGGAATTCAAAATCAGCGCAGAAGTTCTCCGCACTCAGTTGAAGGTCGGTCTTCACGGAGTTGCAAAGGAGCAGATCGAAAAGGTATGGATTGCTTACGAGCCGGTGTGGTCCATCGGCGTGAACGGCACGCCTGCTCCGGTCGATTACGCGCAGGCAATGCACAAGGTCATCAAAGACTGTCTGGAAGAGATGTTTGGAAAAGAAGGACGGATGATTCCCGCTCTGTACGGCGGAAGCGTCAATCCGGATAATTCTAACGCACTCATCGTACAGCCGGACATTGACGGATTATTTACGACAAGAACTGCATTTCAGGTAGAAGCATTTACGAAATTGATCGAAGATGCCATTGCCGCCTGCAAAGAGGCCGGAACGTTTTAATATAAAAATCAGGGGATGGCCGCAGCCATCCCCTGATTTTCATTATTTTCCCTGTTTTTAAATGATACTTTATCTGTATTTATTCATATCTGTACGCCTGAATCTGCTGGAAAATCAAATCGATTTTTCTGTGTGCCATAAGCGACATCTGCAGACGCTCCCTTACATTTTCAGAATAGGAGACGCCGTATTGATCTACAAATTCTTCAAAATTGTCATAATAATCTCTCACCAGATTTTCCGGCTCTTTTGGAAACGGAAAATTTTCTCCTGTTCCGGCAACCGGAACAATTGCCTGCCCATCCCAATAATCCGTTTTTGTTATCGCACCGCCCTGTACCAGCAGACTGAGAATCCGGCACAAATCACCTTGCTTTGCATTTTCCAGATCATATCTTTCCGATATTCCTTTCAACAACTCATCTGTATTGTTAAACTCAAAGTCAAGCTCGGCCCACGGGAATAATGTACCTGTTTTTTCTTTTGCATATTCCAAAAACTCTTTCTCCTCCACGGGAAAACCGCCCATGCTTTCAGTGATATCATCGCCGTCTTTATAGATACGCACATTTACAATCCCGTCATGGCGGTCCGAGAGATAGTTTGCAAAGGGAGACTCTGCCCGTCTTTTTGCAATTTCCCTCGGATAATATAAAGCCCCTCTGAGCGTATTAAAGTTAATTCCACTCATCTCTTATCCCTCCATGTGTTAAAGTCTGTCTCTTTTACAATGGCAGCGGACAGCGATCAACCCCGCAGTTCCTTCAGTATTTCCATATATTTCCTTGTATCAATAAAGCATGATTCATTGTCAGGATCATCTACATTGGTATTTTGTTTCGCCCAGTCATACCATGCCTCAAAATAATCATATCCCATCTTCTGCGTACCATTGCTTCCGCTTCTTTTTGCCTCATTCCATCTGGACTGAATAGCTTCAAACTCCGGCGTACACTTCTGAAGAAATCCATTCTTTTTTGTAATGTCTAAAGGGATGCCGCCAGAATACACTGACCGAGCTTCTTCCTTCGTCATGATTCCTGCCTCCACCAGCTCCCCCATCAGATTTACGCAGTCTTTCTGCGTCATAGTATCCGAATGATACTTTTGCTTCAGATCATTTAACTCGTCTGCAGAAAGGCTGTCCTTTTTCTCCCCTTCCTTCCAGTTTTCCATCATCTGCATAAAATAGCCAAGTTTTACATCTGTTTTACAACCGCCTGACTCCTTGACTTCTTTCTCCAAAAGATATATACTCTGTCCTTGAATTGTCCTTGTTGTTACAACCACGATTCTTTCTCCTCCTGTCTCAGATTTTGTACTCTTTTCTCTCCTGCCTGCCGTTTTTATTCCAGTTCTCTGCGTCCCTGATTCTGTTGAAAATAAAACAGAAAACGCTCCGCATCCATACGTGTCTTTGCCCCCCTTTCCGGCTCTATGGCCATCTGTGCCCCTTCATTCAGAAACTGGATAAAGTCAAGCTTCTCATTGACATCAAATCCCCACATGGCCTCTCCCACACGCCATTCCCGCATACCCGATGATGCGATCACACTGTCACCCTGCTTTTTCAGATGCGCCTCTAACGCTCTCATCTCTGCCGGAGACGCGTTGCGGGGATCCACCTCATTGACATAAATCAACCGCTCAAAATTCTCCCCTCTGGAGTCCACCCCCCATGCCTTTATGACAGGGTGATCCACGGTAGAACTTTCATCATAATCTAAGTGTAACTCCTGTCCATTTTCCGCCCATGTGCTGGATAATATTCCCGGGTGCACTTTTGCCGGTCTGTCGCTTTGGAAATTAGCCAGCTCCGAAAAAAGACATTGGTCTCTGAGGGGTGTGGACGATTTATTTTTCGCCTTATTTTGTTTCAGATACCTAGACGCTCCCGCTCCGCCAAAAGTTATATTATACATCTTCAAATTCCTCCTATCCACCGTTATCAAATACGCTGATATTCACCCAAAACTCTTCTCTGTCCGCATGACATTCAAAACAGCCGCCCCGTTTAGAAATCACGCGCTTCACGCTCTTTACACCGTAACCATGCATACCGGGATTGCTCTTATCTGATACAAACCTCCCATTCATCCGGACCGGACAAGCTGCAATACTGTTCCGAATCTTAACCGCTGCAATATTCCCTCTCTTTTTCATGAAAACATGTATGTATTTTTCCCGGTCTTCTACTTTTTCACATGCCTCGATCGCATTGTCCAGCAGATTTCCGAACACTACGCTTATCTCACTGTCTGTAAATCCCCATACAGGTATAGCCTCTGAATCAATATCAAATAGGATTCCCTTTGACTCTGCCTTGCTCTTTTTCTGATTCAGTATGAAATCCAAAAAGCCATTTCCCGTCCACGCCTTGCGCGGCACACACAGATACTCATCTTCAATTTCGTCAAGATATGCTGCAACCCCTTCCAGATCGCCTTCCTTTACATATTCCCGCAAAATGAGAAGATGATGCTTTACATCATGTACCAGATGCCGGTTTAGCTCCGCACTCTGCCTGAGCAGCCGGTAGTTCTGTTCCGTCATCTGATCATGAAGCGCCAAAAGATCCTTTTCCTTTTTTATCATCCTGTTTTTTACTATAAGCAGTATAACCGCCGCTGATACTGCAGCCAACGCCGCCGGATACAATGTCTCTACCATTCCTCTTCACTCCATAACCTGTGAAGCTTTTCCTTCACTTTGACAATACGTGCCTTGCTTATTATAACCGTATCCTGATTGCTCAGATAGAGCGCGTTGTCCTTAAGCCGCATTACATGCCTGAGGTTGACTGCGCAGCCTCTTTCCACAATCATAAAATCTGGATTGGCAAGTCTTTCCACCGCATTTTCCAGACTCGTTCTTTCCGAACAGCTCTCATGTTCCATAACATACGTGACATATTTGGCATTCTTTTCTTTTTTAATCCAAATGATATCATCAAAAAGCACTTTCTTCTTTTGACTTTCCGCTCCGATAAAACAATAATTTTTTCTGTCCCTTTCTATCATGTCCGTCAGTCTGCAAAGAATCTTTGGCAGCCGTTCCTCTAATTCTGACTTTAAAACGTACTGAAAAGCGTCCATCCTGTAACTCTCTATCGCATACTGCATATATGCCGTTACAAAGATGATGAACACTCTCGGATTTGCCTCTTTCACCCTTTTAGCCACCTCAAGTCCGCTCATTTCCGGCATATCAATATCCGAGATCAAAATATGACATTTCCTTTTCTCTATTTCTTCCAAAAGCATCTCCGGCCGCCGATATCCAACAACAGATACTCCCTCTCTGCCTGCCGTTGACTCTCTGACATATCTCTGCAGCAGTCTGAGCGCCGCGCTGTCATTATCTATAATTGAAATGTTAATCAATCTTTCTCCTCCGACAATAATAATCTGTACTTATAAAAATCATACTATCTTTTCTGAAAGAGTCAACCATCTGACCATCAATTATATTATATTTGACCGTCAATCCTTCATCCGCTTCCACGAAGCGCCGTATCATGCAAAATATCCTGCAAGATTCGATTACTTGCAGGATATTTTTATGGATTGCACCGCTTGCAGGGTTCATAACCCATAGAAGCCAAATCGTCCCTGTCCCCGGTATATTCTTCGGTATTTGCTTTTTTCATCTGCTTTACACTGGAACAGGAAGGCACATGGAACTTCTGCGTATTCGTATTCAGAATATATCGCGTCTCTGCGGCTCCGTCCGCCCTATCCTGCTGACCGGCTGTCACGTTTTCCAACCGGCTTTCTCCCGTAGCATAGTCGATGGAAATACCCGGCTGGACATTGTAGCAATAGACATGAAAAAGAATTCCTTCCCCTTTGTCTTCCACAGACATCGCTTCCATCTGCACGCCGCCGGCGACCAGATTATCACCTTCAAAAATGGGCGTCACCCGGTAAAGTACATGATTTTTCGTTTCTTTTACATAATCGGCCACCATATTTTCAAAAGGAAGCATCCCTTCTGTATTTAGATACCTGGTTCCGGTGATAAGATTTTTCTCATTGGCATTCTCGGCGGTGAGCTGATAACCGATAAGATGACAGCGATTGTACAGACTGTTCCCCTCTACCATATCATACTCCACGGAGTGCCATCCGGAGGGCTTTACCTTCCCGATCGAACCGCGCTTTTCATCGGGCATCAGATCTGTCCCTACATTCGCATATGCCGCACCGCACCTGCCAAGCCCGTCCAATTTACTGTAGGTCTCAAAAGAGTTCTGTACAAGTTCCTCATCCGTAAAAAGCGGTATATTATCATTAACCGATATATACGGAAAACCGCTGTACGCAGGAATCTCTGATACAGCAAGAGAATCCGCCGCCAGTACGTTTCCGGCCTGTCCGGATAACCGCACTGTCTGGCCGATGTCTGATTCAGAAGATTGTTCCTCAGCAGACCTTTCTTCAACAGACACCCTCTCACCCGGCGCCAAATCACCCTCTGCGGAAGGCTCTCCGGCACAGCCTGAAATCATCAGGCCAAACGCCGTCAGACAGATCAGGATAAATCTTTTCCTCTTATCCACGGACATATACCTCCTCTGTGATCTTTTCGTGGGAAGAACCGGTAAACTCTCTCGTTTCAGCCAGCTTCCATTCCGAGTCCTCTAAATTTATGTCAAACCGGAAGTCAGCCGGATACTTTCGATTCCATCGATACAAAATAATTTTTTCTATATCTTTCGCACAGGGAACAACCGAATCGTTCTCCACAAAGCAGAATTCTCCCCCGCCGGCTTTATCAAGAAAATCCGGATCAACCTGAATCCCGCCGGTATCACAATCTGAAAACTGCTGGTATGTGTATTCATTCATCCAAAGCTTTCCCTTACCGGCCAGCGCAAGAATTCTCTCTCGAAGCGCCCGGTCCTTACTCTGCCGCCGTTTGTTGAACATCATACCCATATTATCATCAACAACCGCTACCACTATCACAGCTATCCCTCCAAGCCAGAATTTTCTCAATCTTTTCCTTTACTTGTTTCTCCTGCCCCTGCTCCCCCGGGCGATAATAGCGTCTTTCTGCCAGCGCATCCGGCAGGCACTGCATCCGGGCGATCTTTTCCTCTGTATCATGGGCATAAATGTAGCCTTTCCCATAATCCATCTCTTTCATCAGACTAGTCGGAGCATTGCATATCTGAAGCGGAACAGGTTCCGCCGGGAATTCCTTTATATCCGTCTTGCAGGCTTCACACGCCATGTAAAGAGCATTGGATTTCGGCGCCATAGAAAGATAGACCACCGCGTGCGTCAGATGTACGTCGCACTCCGGCATTCCGAGAAAATGGCATGCCTGATAGGCTGCCACTGCCACCCCAAGAGCGCCAGAATCCGCCATCCCCACATCCTCGCTTGCAAACCTTACCAGCCGTCTTGCAATATACAGCGGATCTTCTCCGCCGTCTAACATACGGCACATCCAGTAAACGGCCGCATCCGGATCACTGTTGCGCATGGATTTGTGAAGCGCCGATATCAGATTGTAGTGCTCTTCGCCATTTTTATCATAGAGAAGAGAACGGCGGTTCATGCATTGAGCCAGAATATCCTCGTCCACGCACAAAACCGCCTCTTCATTCATCCGACCGTTTAACACCGCCATCTCAAGCGTATTAAGAGCCGTCCTCGCATCCCCGTTGGCAAATCGAGCGATTGCCGACAAAAGAAACTCTTCTATCTCAATCTTCATATTTCCAAAGCCTTTCGGACTGTGAAGCGCATGCAAAAGCAGCTCTTTTAAATCCTCCTCGGAAAGAGCCTTCAGGATAAACACTTTGCAGCGGGACAGAAGAGCTGAATTGATCTCAAAAGACGGGTTCTCCGTTGTCGCTCCCACCAGTATAATGCTTCCCGCCTCCACAAAGGGCAGGAACGCATCCTGCTGTGCTTTATTAAAACGATGGATCTCGTCTGCAAAAAGCAGCGTGCGGATTCCCATTTTCCGGTTCTGTTCTGCCCGCGTCATTACTTCTTTGATCTCTTTGATACCGCTGTTCACTGCGCTGAATTCTACGAACTGCGCCCTTGTCTGCTCTGCAATGATCCGTGCCAGCGTAGTCTTTCCCACTCCCGGCGGCCCCCAGAAGATCATGGAGGATATCTGATCGTCCTCAATCAGACGTCTAAGTATCTTCCCTTTGCCCAGCAAATGCTTCTGCCCTGCGTATTTCCCCAGTGTATGCGGCCTTAACCGGCTCGCCAGCGGCGCGCTTGTCTCTCTGTCGTCAAATAAACTTAACTGCTCCATACTCTTACCTTTTACTCTTTGCAGACCGTTTCCATGATTTCCTTAAGAAACCGCTGAAAATCCGGTTCTGCCGCTTTCAGTTCCTTATCATTGTCATAACAGTAATCATAAGCATATTGTTCCACATTATCATCGGATTCATTGCCCCACTGCTGTCTGACAAGTTTTCTGCGTATCAGAAGCGCAATGCACGGAATGTCTACGTGCTTTCTGAATTTATCGATCTCTTTGCCTTCCCTGATATGTACAAACAATATCTCAGCGCCGCTTTCTAAAAACTTCTCATATTCGCCAACGAGATATCGGCAGGGCAGATCATTGTAATCCGCAAAAAGCCGCTTTAAATCTGCAAGGAATTTCCGTGATTTCTCGTCCTTTTCTCCCTGCCATCCGCCGTACTTCCGGGCAATCTCCTTAATCGGTTCCGCAGACGATACATTCCTCACAGAGTAAATTCCTTCTGCAAAGCCGCACAATGTATCCTTTCCAGATCCCCCATGCCCGTTCATGATAATCACTATCTTTCCCATTATCCGATCACTCCTAATCAATCAATACTGCATATAAATAAATCCGGCCGCATCATATCCATGTCCGTACACGCCGAACACCAATACCGTAAAAATAAGGCCGAAAGCCAATCCCCATCTGAAATACAGATTCTGCCCATACAGCCACTCCCGGATCCTCATGCGTTCTTGGAAAATCTCTACCACAAGAAGTACCATGCACGCGAACACAAGCACATAAAGGTCCGGGCGGTCAAGCCCAAGCTTGTACAAACCTTCATTGAAAAAAATCCCTACGTTTTTGGCCGTGAACATCGATTTCAATATTGTCAGCGAAGCGCCGAAATTCGGCGTGATATAAATGACCCGTCCGACTGCCACAAGAAAGAATGTCCTTGCCATCTGGAAAAAGCTCCATGAAGCGCAGCTTTGGTTGATATGAAGCTTATCTCCCAACTTCACAAGCTTCGCATGATATTCCTCAGAAAGGACTGTCAATATTCCATGATAAAGTCCGAATACGATATATTGCGTACCCGCACCGTGCCATGCGCCGTTGGCAAGCCATAGAACAATACAGGATACATGAGCCGGCAGCATCTTCGCCAGATGCAGATGTCCTTTTTTTCTCAACGACTTTGAAATTTTCTGCGCCGTGGACGATAAGGACATAGGGTAAAAAAGATAATCCCGAAACCATGTTCCAAGAGTCGTATGCCACCGTCTCCAGAATTCCGGTATATCCTTAGAAAAATACGGACGCTCAAAATTGTCTACCATCTCTATCCCAAACATCTTCGCAGCGCCTCTTACAATATCAATCCCTCCCGAGAAATCCCCGTACATCTGAAATGCATAAGCAAATGCCGCCACCCAGAACTGCCATCCCGAAAAATTCTGGTAGTCATAAAATACATAGTCAACCATGATCCCCGCCCGGTCAGCGATGACCATCTTTTTAAACATCCCCCACAGCATCAGATAAAATCCGTCTGTTAGATTACGGGACTGGAACTTATGCCCGCTGTACAACTCCACCGAAAGCTGATCGAACCTTGAAATCGGTCCCTGCACAATCTGTGGGAAAAATGTAATAAACAGAGCCGCTTTAAAAAAATTATGCTCTGCGGCCACCCTCTTGCGATAAATATCCACAAGATATCCCACTGCCTGAAATGTATAGAAAGAAATTCCCAGAGGAAGCCCAATATGAAGCAGCGGCACAAAACCTTCCGCTGCTCCGAAAAATTTTGTGTTAATATCCGTAAAGATCAGATCCCAGAACTTCAGTACAACAAGCATGCCGACATTAATAAGCGCTGCCGCCCAGATACACAGTCTTTTTCTGCGGATGTTCTGTTTTTTAGCCAGCTTTTTATCAAGCTTTAATTCGCCCGATTTAATCCGCTTCATCTCATCCTTATATCTGAACTCCGATCTTTCAATTAACAGGCTGATAACATACGTCGAGATACAGGTAACCGCGATAAATACCGATAAAGTCTTGCTGCAATAAACATAAAAGAAGCAGCTGACAGCCAAAAGCCAACGCCACTGATACTTTTCAGACAACAGAAAATATACCACCAGGCTGGCAAAAAGAAACACGAAAAAATTCAGTGATGTAAGACTCATGGCATACTCCACCTATTCTTCTTCCTGAAGATTTTCTATCAGTTCAACCATCGCGTCTACACAGTTAAAATTTTCCGGGAGAAGATCCTGCACATTGATGGAAACATCAAATGCGTCATTCAGCTCTCCGACCAAAGAAACGATGTCAAAAGAATCAAGAATCCCATCGTCAATCAACTTTTTTTCCTTCTCAAATTCCACGTCCGGTCTTAATTCCGTTAAAATCTCCATAATTTCTTCTCTCATTTTTCTTTTCCCTTTCTTAATAAAATAATTTATTTTACCAAATGACTGCCATACAGCCATTAAGCATCCTTTGTAATATAAGTCTCCCGCAGATAAGTGCGGTCAATCTTATTATTCTTGTTCATAGGAAGCTTTTCAAGATAATAAAGTTTGTTCGGAAACATATATTTCGGCAGCTTCTTTCCCAATGCTTTTAACACTTGCTTATCACAGCATTCTTCCGCCTGATAAAACATAAGAATCTTTCCTGCCGCCTGATCGTAAATACACACTGCCGCCGCTAAAAACTCCAATGAATTTGCCGCCGCTTCAATCTCACCGAGTTCAATCCTGTGTCCCATATGCTTGATCTGGTCATCCTTTCTGGAAAGAAAGATCAGCTCGCCGTTCTCATTGACCTTCCCGATGTCTCCGGTACGGTATATCCGTTCCGGGTATTCATGATTCAGCGGATTCTGACAGAAACTCTCTGCTGTTTTCTCTGCATTATTGTAATATCCAAGAGCCAGACTGCTTCCTTTGATACAGATTTCTCCCGGGACGTCCGTCTCTGTTACCAGCCTGTCATCATCCAGCAGAAATACGCCGGAATTTAAGAAGGGAATTCCGATAGGAAGAACCTCCTCGTCCGCAAAAGGACGGTTCACCTTATAGAAGGTACAGTTGCAGGTAATCTCCGTCGGTCCGTACAGATTCACATAATCGACATCCGCAAGATACCTTCTCCAGTAATTCAGCACTTTATTATGCATCACCTCTCCGGAAAACATGACCGTCTTAAGATACTTTGGAAGTTCCCCTGTAAATGCATTCAGATTTTCTATGATCCGAAGGGCCGACACTGCCCAGATGACCGTATTGATCTTCTTCTCATTCATAAAGGAAATGAGCTTCGCCGGAAACGAGAACATCACCTTCGGGATTACATACATGGTAGCCCCGTTTTTAATTGTGGAATAGATGTCTTTCACCGAAACATCAAAATCAAATGGCGCCTGATTTCCAAAGATGCACGCTTCCGAAAATGAAAATTCAGCCTTAAAATTATCAATCAGATCAATCACCGAACGATGGCTTACCAGCACGCCCTTCGGAACTCCTGTAGAACCTGAAGTAAAGATGGCATACAAAGGATCTGTATCAAGCGCTCTGCGCCGCACCAATGCGAGACATTCCTTTTGCTCCCCGCTAAGCTCGCAGTCTCCTTTTGCCGCAAGTATCTCGCTTTGGATCATCAGCCTGTCTTCTATCTTCATAGTCTCAAGGATTCTTCTATCCTTCTCTTCTCCCAGAATCACCCTTGGATTCAAGGTATCAAGAATCAGTTCAATTCTGGCAATCGGCATCTGCCGATCAATGGGCACATAGAAATCCCCGCTGTAGACCACTCCAAAAAAACCTGTTAGGCTGCTGATAGACCGATCGATAAATACCGCTGCCGGTGCATTGCCTGCTAAATCATCCTTAGATTCCAGCAGAAATGCTCCAAGAAACTGTGCCTGCTTTATAAATTCGTGATATGTAATCTCTGATCTGTCATCCGCAAAAAGTATCTTATCCGGATATGCTTTGCCGGATTCCTCCAGATATTCTAATATATTTCTCTGCATCATGTACCCCTTTTCTTCACTGAATATCATTAAAATATTTTAATGAACTATAGATAAAATGTCAATCTCTTCCTACGAATTATCGAACCGCTAGCTATTTTCCCGAAGGCTCAGCACTCCTTCAGCCAATATTCTCATATCATCCAGAATATAATCGAATGCACCTGCTTTATACAGATTAATAACAATCAGGCCCGCCGGTACTGCAAAAATCATTCCAAATATACCGCCTGCTTTATAACCGATATAGAGAAATACCAACGTAAGCAGCGGATTCAACCCGATACTGTCTCCCACAAGCTTTGGCTGAATCAGCTGACGTACAAGCTGTGTCACCCCGTAAAGCACCAAAAGTCCTGCCGCCATCTTATAATTTCCCACAAGAAACTTGTAGATCGCCCATGGGAGCAGCGCCGTACCCGTGCCAAAAAACGGAAGAAAATCCAGAAATGCGATCAGGATTGCAAGAAGGAACGTGAAATTCAGTCCCATGATCAAGAAGCCCGCCGAAAGAAGCAGAAAAACTACCGCCATAATCTTAAACTGGGCTTTAAAATATCCGCCAACTGCGTATTTTAGATTATCGGATATCATCGTCATACGCCTGACGATTGGTTCCGGAGTAATACGCTTTGCAAAATGAAGCACCTCGTCCCTGTCTGCGATAAAAAAGTAGGCAGATATAAACGTCACGATAATCGCCACAAGTATGGAAGGGATTTTTTTCGCAAATTTTCCCGCGGCAGTCACTGTCGGCGTACTGATATTTCCCACGATACTTCCCGCCTGCTTATCTAAATTTGAAAGCAGCCCGCTAAAAGCCTCGCCGATTCCTTTCGGAAGCCTTTTGTGAAGTCCCTGCATTCCCTCCCCGATTTCCTGAAAGCCCGCTTCCAGATCCTGATACATAGAAGGCATATCCCAGATTAAAGTCTGCACCTCTTTTCGCAGCGTACTTGCAAGAAAGTAAACAAGAAAGACAATTCCCGCAAGTACCGCGATGATGATTAATGCCGAACCAAGCTTTCTCACAATCTTTAACTTTTGTTCCAACAGATTTACAAGCGGCGCCGCAATCGCAGCAATTACCCATCCAATCACAAAGGGCATGAAAAATATCATAAGCTTATAGCCCGCGACAAGAAACAGCACTGTCCCTGCCAGACTGAATGCCAGACTTACAGTTACCTTCCAATATGGTCTGCTATCACCCATCTTCTCTTTGAAATTCATCTCCATATCTGACTCTCCCCGATGTCAAAAACTGTCTTCCAAAACACTTTAAAATGACCGTCTCTGAAGTACCGTCGTTTCTACCAGCTCCCAGATCTCCTCTCTGCCCTGCTTACTCACAGATGAAAACGGAATGATAACCGTCCCCGGCAGAACCGACAGTCCTTCCCTGATAAGCTTTAGCTGCTTATCCTTCTGGCTCCTTTTTATCTTGTCAAGCTTCGTAGCGATAATGACAGGCCGATATCCATTTTCTACAATCCACTCATACATTGTTCTGTCATTGGCAGAAGGTGCATGACGGATATCAATCAGCAAAAACAACGTCTGCAGCTGCTTTGAATTGCGAAGATACCGCTCTATCATTTTTCCCCACTGAAGCTTTTCTTTCTCGGAAACCTTGGCATATCCATATCCCGGAAGATCTACCAGATACAATTCCTCATTAATATTGTAAAAGTTAATCGTCTGCGTCTTACCCGGCGTTGCGGATATTCTTGCATAGGATTTCCGATTCATCAGCGCATTGATAAGCGAGGATTTCCCCACATTGGACTTTCCTGCAAATGCAATCTCCGGATACGGATTGTCCGGCAGGCCGCTTGTGATACCGCATACGGTCTCCAGATTCAGGCTCTTTATTACCATACATTACTCCTTAATATTTGTATCTGTTTACTGCCGCGCCTTTTTAGGCTTAACAAGGGCGGCCTTTAATACTTCGTCCATATGCGATACTGGAATGATATCCAGCTTCTTCGTAATCTCAGAAGAGATCTCCTCAATATCCGGCATATTCTCTTTCGGCACAATGACCGTACTGATTCCGGCGCTCTTTGCTGCCAAAAGCTTTTCTTTCAGGCCGCCGATGGGAAGGACTCTTCCCCGAAGAGTGATCTCGCCGGTCATGGCCACATCCGCGCGCACTTTTTTCCCTGTGACGGCAGACAATATAGCTGTCGCCATGGTAATTCCCGCAGAAGGCCCGTCCTTAGGAACTGCTCCCTCCGGGATATGGATATGGACATCATGTTCTTTGAAAAAATCTTCCGCGATTTTGTAGGATTTTCCTATGGAGCGGATATAGCTGATCCCGGTCCTTGCCGATTCTTTCATCACATCGCCAAGCTGACCGGTCAGAAGAATCTCTCCTTCTCCCGGCATGACATTCACTTCAATCTGAAGCGTATCGCCTCCCACACTGGTCCATGCCAGACCGCGGACAATTCCCACCTCATCCATTTCGTTTGCCATCTGGTAAACATACAACTCATTTCCAAGATACTGGTGTACATTACGCTCCGTAATATGTACGGAAGCCTTCTTCTCCTCAAAGATCTCTTTGGCTGCCTTTCGGCAGATATCCGCAAGCTTTCTTTCGAGCTGCCGCACGCCTGCCTCTTTTGTATAGCTCCTTGCAATCTTCCAGACCGCCTTTTTACTCACATGAAGCTGTTTCTTTTTCAGTCCGTGCCGTTCCATCTGCTTCGGGATCAGGTGTTCCATCGCAATATGCAGTTTTTCATTCTCCGTATAGCTGGACACCTCGATGACCTCCATGCGATCCAGCAAAGGTCTTGGTATTGTCTGAAGCGTATTGGCTGTCGTGACAAAGAGAACCTCCGACAGATCAAGCGGAGCCTCAAGGTAATGATCTCTGAATTTTTTGTTCTGTTCGCTGTCCAGCACTTCTAAAAGCGCAGAGAACGTATCTCCTTTGTAATCATTGCTCACTTTATCTATCTCGTCTAAAAGCATCAGCGGATTCTTAACCTTCGCGCTTCGGATACCGTCGGCGATCCTTCCCGGCATAGCTCCCACATAGGTCTTTCGGTGTCCTCTGATCTCCGCCTCATCTCTCACGCCGCCTAAAGAAATGCGCACGTAAGGACGCTTGAGCGCTCTTGCGAGAGACTTTGCAATAGAAGTCTTTCCAGTTCCGGGAGGCCCCGCCAGACAGAGAATCGGACTGTCCCCTTTCTTTGTCAGTGCGCGGACTGCCATATATTCCAAAATCCGCTCCTTGACTTTCGTAAGCCCATAATGGTCCTCGTCCAGCACTTTCTTTGCATATGCGATATCCTTGTGCTCTTTACACATCTTATCCCACGGCATCTCCAGCATCGTCTCAATATAGGTACGGATCACGCCTGTCTCACTGGGACTGTTCATAATATTGCGGAATCTCTTTATCTCTTTCGTCAATTTCTGCTTTACTTCATCCGAAGATTCCAGCTTTCCTACTGCCTGCTCAAATTCATCGGCATCGGACATTGTACTGTCGTCGCCAAGCTCTTCTCGAATTAACCGTATTTCCTCTCTTAAAATATATTCCCGCTGATTTTTGTCAACACGCCGCTTTACCTTTGTCTGTATTTCCTCTTTGATATTCTGTACCTGAACCTCATGAATAATCTTATTCACCAGCATATCATAACGGCGCATAAGATTTACTTCCTCTAAGAGCTCTTGTCTCTGCATATAGGGAAGAGGAAAATTAGCGGCAATTACGTCCACCAGCTTCTTAAGCTCTTTAATCTCACCAATCTGTCCTGACAGCTCCTTATATGCCTTGGGATTCTTATCCATATATTCTTTAAAGACATCCTTAAGCCCCAACACCATTGCCTCAGCATTCAAAGGGTATCTGTCAGCGCCGATCTCATCTGCCAAAGTATCTATATCTTCAACGACCGACACATCAGCAAACAGACATTTTCCGGTATCCTCCATATGATTCAGCCGCGCGCGCTCATCTCCCATGATCAGCACACGGCTCATCCGTTTCGGCAGCTTTATGATCTGCTTGACTGTGACGATACATCCCGTCTCATACACATCTTCAATCCCCGGTTCTTCTATATCTGCATTCTTCTGCGCAGTCAGAAAAAGTTTTTGCTGTCCTTCCATGGCACATTCAACCGCCGCCAATGATTTTTCCCTGCTTACATCAAAATGTATCACCATCTCTGGCAATACTGTCATTGCCCGCAAAGCTATCATCGGCAGGCTTTTTGTATTATCATCCATATTTTTTTCTCCCGATCATAAAATAAATTGGAGTAAAAAGGCAGGCGCAACCATCCTTTTGCACCCGCCTCCACATACGAATCTATATTCGCTGGTCAACCTGTCTATTACCACTATGCACTTTCAGACCGAACAACCGCATGTGTACACTCTGCCAGACTATACCCCTTTACTACATCTTCTGTAATGCGGCATGTCTGCAGCGTCTCGTCTGACGGCGCATGATACATGATATCCGTCATAACATCTTCCATAATGGCACGAAGTCCTCTTGCCCCTGTCTTTCTTTTTAATGAAATATCTGCAATCTCCTCTAAAGCCTCTTTATCAAATGTAAGCTCTACACCGTCAAGCTCCAGCATCTTCTGATACTGCTTCACCAATGCATTTCTCGGCTCTGTCAGAATACGCATCAATGCCGCTTTATCCAGCAGTTCTAAAGACACCGTAACCGGAACTCTGCCTACCAACTCTGGAATCAGGCCAAACTTAATCAAATCCTGAGGCAGAACCTGCGAAAGCAGAACATCCACGTTATTCTCATGCTTACTTGCAATCTCAGCATTAAAACCAATCGACTTCTGATCAATCCGCTTTTCAATAATCTTGTCAATTCCTTCAAATGCCCCGCCGCATATAAATAAAATATTCGTTGTATCTATCTGTATCAATTCCTGATGCGGATGCTTTCTTCCGCCCTGAGGCGGTACATTAGCAACCGTTCCCTCAACAATCTTGAGAAGCGCCTGCTG
Source organism: Lachnospiraceae bacterium MD308 (assembly GCA_010206225.2). Classification (GTDB taxonomy): domain Bacteria; phylum Bacillota; class Clostridia; order Lachnospirales; family Lachnospiraceae; genus MD308. The sequence goes on from VIQU02000003.1 coordinate 43,289, forward strand.
AACGCCCTCGCCCGACACATCCCGGGTAATCGATGGATTCTCGGATTTTCTCGTAATCTTATCAATCTCATCAATATAAATGATACCATATTCAGCGCGCTCAATATCCCCGTCCGCCGCCTGTATGATCTTCAGAAGGATATTCTCTACATCCTCCCCGACATATCCTGCTTCCGTCAGCGCAGTCGCATCTGCAATGGCAAATGGAACATTCAGAATCCTCGCCAAAGACTGTGCAAGAAGCGTCTTCCCGCAGCCAGTCGGCCCAAGCATCAATATATTGCTCTTACCAAGCTCCACTCCCAAATCTCTGCCTGCCATAATCCTCTTATAATGGTTGTATACAGCGACAGCTAGAACCTTCTTCGCTTCATCCTGCCCAATTACATACTCGTCCAGAAATGCTTTGATTTCTTCTGGTTTTATAAGATTAATGTCCGAGAATGGACTCCAATTCCCTCCATTCTCCTCGTATCCCAACTCTTCTTCTATAATTTCAGAGCAGACATCGACACACTCGTCACAAATATACGTATCATTCGGCCCTGCGATCAGCTTTCTGACCTGCGCCTGCGTTTTATTGCAAAATGAACATCTAATCTGGTCGTCACCTCTACCTAACATGCTTTCACCTCATACTATGCCGGACTCATGATTAACGGTGTGAAAGAACTTCGTCAATCAATCCGTACTCTTTCGCCTCTTTTGCGGACATGAAGTTATCACGTTCCGTATCAACGCTGATCACATCCAAAGGCTGTCCTGTATTCTCCGCCAGAATCTGGTTCAATTTCTGACGGGTTTTTAAAATATGTTCTGCGGCTATCTGAATCTCTGTCGCCTGTCCCTGCGCACCGCCGGATGGCTGATGAATCATGATCTCCGCATTCGGAAGTGCAAGACGCTTGCCCTTTGTACCGCCTGACAGTAAAAAGGAACCCATACTTGCAGCCATGCCGATACAGATTGTCTCGACATCGCACTTAATGTACTGCATCGTATCATAGATAGCCAAACCTGCAGTCACAGAACCGCCAGGGCTGTTAATATAAAGATGGATATCTTTCTCAGGATCTTCTGCTTCAAGGAATAAAAGCTGCGCAACAATAATACTTGCCGACACATCCGTTACTTCTTCTCCCAGAAAGATGATCCTATCCTTTAATAATCTGGAATAAATATCATAAGATCTCTCACCACGGCTTGTCTGCTCAATGACATAAGGTACTAAACTCATATATCATATGCCTCCTGTCTATTATAAACTTACTATTTCTCCTTATTTCTCTACGGCATGCTCTACCAGAAATGTAACCGCTTCCTGAACAGCCATATCTTCTTTCATCTGTTTCTTTTCTGCATCACCCATGAATTCTTTCAGCTTATCGGCTTCCATCTTATAGCTCTCCGCCATCTTGCTGATCTCTTCATCAATCTTCTCATCGCTGATCTCAATATTCTCAGCCTTTGCAATCGCCTCAAGCACAATACGCGTCTCAATACGCTTAATTGCCTGCGGACGCATCTCCTCTTCCATCTTCTCAGCAGTCATGCCTGTAAACTGGAAATACTGTTCCATCGTAAGTCCCTGAGACCGCATCCTTCTTGCAAAATCATCCGTCATCTGGCTGATATTCGTCGTGATCATAGCCTCTGGAATCTCAAAAGAAGCGTTCTCCACTGCCTTCTCAACAGCCTGATCCTCCTGTTTACGCTTTCCTTCCGCTTCTTTCTGCTCTTTAATCTTTGCCTTAAGATCAGCTTTATATTCATCCAGCGTGTCAAATTCTGAAACTTCTGCCGCAAATTCATCGTCAATTTCTGGAAGTTCTTTCATCTTAATCTCATGTACCGTACATTTGAATACCGCATCCTTACCCTTCAGTTCTTCCGCATGATAATCCTCCGGGAAAGTAACCTTAACTTCTACTTCCTTCTCTGCCTCTGCACCGACAAGCTGCTCTTCAAAGCCCGGAATAAAAGAGCCGGAACCAATTGTCAGCGGATAATTCTCTCCCTTTCCGCCCTCAAATGTCTCTCCATCCACAAAACCTTCAAAGTCCATAATAACTTCGTCGCCGTCCTGAACCGCCCTGTCCTCTACCGTCACGGTTCTTGCGTTCTTCTCTGCTTCTTCCTTCAGCTTTTCTTCTACTTCCTTCTGCGTTACACGTGTAGATATTTTATCAACCTCAAGTCCCTTATATTCTCCAAGCGTTACTTCCGGTTTCACTGCAACCTCCGCTGTAAAAATAAATGGCTTGCCTTTCTCAATCTGAACGACATCAACCTCTGGTCTTGACACAATATCAAGCTCACACTCATCGTATGCCTCCGCATATGCCTTCGGCATCAGTTCATTGATCGCATCGTCATAAAAAATCTCCGAGCCATACATCTTCTCGATCATCTGACGCGGAACCTTACCCTTGCGGAAACCCGGAAGGTTAATTTTGTTCTTCTGCTTCTTATATGCACTCTGAAGCGCTTTTTCTAAATCATCGGCAGAAACCTCAATGGTGAGCTTTGCCATGTTTTTCTCTAATTTTTCTACCTGTAAACTCATCTACTATATCCTCCTGTTTCTATCCCATTCTTTGGCAGTTGTAAAATGGGCATACTGCTTTACATTCATTAAAAGAGTATAACACAAACATTTTCAAATATCTAGCCCCCGATTTCATCTAATCGAAGTATTTTTGAGATTAAATTGTCCATATCATCCTCATCAATAGAATAAATATCACTTGTATCCGATTTCACCCTTAAAATCACCGTCTGTTTGTCCCCATATTCACTGTCATCATAAGCTCTTCTCAGCAATTCATAAGCCTGTTCCGCAATTTCAGCCAGCACCTGATCCTGTATTTCTTCCTCTGTACCGTTATATTCCCCGTTCTTTATTCTTTCTGTTATTCTTAAGGCATCCTCTGCCAAAAGTTCTTTATATCTCAGGAATGTATCTATGGGCTGTATGACAACCGGAACCTCGTATTCTTTCTTTCCGGTTTCACTTGCTTCTCCTACTTCATATCTCATGGAAGCAAAAATCGCTGCCGCTAGCTCTTTAAATTCTTCCGAAGCATCGTCAGTGATATTCATACCGTCCGTAATGTAACCTGCCACAAAATGATCGATAAATTCCTGATACATCTGGTCAAGTTCTTCCTGAGTAGCCCCTGCCACTAATGTCCTTGCATTTTTTATATCCCCCTGAAACTGCAGATCAAGAATTGCCTCCGTATATCCTGACGCATCAAATCCACCGCTGCATCCTATCATTGTAAAAAGGATTACACAGGCAGCAAAAACAGATATCATTTTTTTCAACCGTACCATAAATATCCTCTTATCTGTCTCATTTACTCATATATGATAGATTCCGCAATGCTAACAGCCCTTTCCTTTCCTGCAAGCACCGTAATCAGTTCTAACGCAAAATCAACTGCCGTCCCCGCGCCGCGGCTGGTCACAATATTTCCGTCCACCACCGCAGGAACCTTTACAATAACCGCTCCTTGGATATCACTCTCTACTGAAGGATAGCATGCGATACGCTTACCCTTAAGCAGTCCTAGATCACTGAGAACAGTAGGCGCCGCACAGATCGCCCCTACAATCTTACCACCCTCCGCAAAATCTGTTACAATCTTTCTCACTCCCTCATGCTCCTTCAGATTCGTCGTACCTGGCATACCGCCCGGAAGTACGATTGCATCCGCCTCCGAAAAATCCGATTCTTCAAACAAGTCTTCTGCCTGCACATTGATTCCATGTGCGCCATGAACCTGATATTCATCACCAATCGATACCGTGTCTACATATATCTGCGCTCTCCTTAACAAATCAACGACTGTTAATGCCTCAATCTCTTCAAATCCGTCTGCCAGCAATACATTTACTTTGATCATAGAAAATCTCCTTTCTTCTGATAGAATGGCTGTTTACTTTCGGCGTAAACTAAATTATAATGTTGCAAGGGTTAATACCGCGTCTAAGGAGGCAAAGCTATGGAAATCGAACGGAAATATCTTGTAAAAAGCATCCCTGAAAATTTGAAAGATTATCCCTGCAGAGTCATGGAGCAGGGATACTTAAATATTGCCCCGGTCATACGTATCCGCAAGGATAACGATAACTTTGAGCTTACTTACAAATCAAAAGGATTGATGGTACGTGAAGAATACAATCTTCCGCTGACAAAAGAAGCTTATGAACATCTCCTTTTAAAAATTGATGGGCGTCTCATTAAAAAACGCCGTTACATGATACCTTTGGAAGGAAATCTGACTGTAGAACTAGATGTATTTGAGGGAGAACTCGCACCGCTTATTCTGGCAGAGGTAGAATTTCCTGACGAAGACAGCGCTCTCTCTTTCACACCGCCAGACTGGTTCGGCGAGGACGTCACATTTTCCGGCAAATACCACAACAGCCATCTAAGCCGGCTCTGACATACAAAACACCTATTCTCCCATTACAAACCCGTCATGTACGGCATTCATCGCCTTGTCAATATCCTTCTCGTCAACCAGAACCGTGATCCTGATTTCTGATGTGGAAATCATGTTAATATTCACTCTGGAGTTATACAATGCTTCAAACATCTTCGCTGCAACTCCCGGATTGCTCATCATACCGGCGCCTACTACCGACAATTTCGCCACATCCGGATTGCAGCTCACTTCTTTGATTGTAAGCCTTTTTTTGTTCTTCTCCAAAATCTCAATGGCATGTTCCATGTCGTCTCCCGCGACGGTAAATGAGATATCTTTTGTTCCTTCCCTTCCAACAGACTGCAGGATAATATCTACATTGATATTATTTTTTGCCAGAGTATCAAATATATTGAATGCAATTCCCGGTTTATCCAAGACTCCGATAACCGAGATACGCGCCGTATTCTTGTCCGCTGCAACGCCGGTCACTAACAGTTTCTCCATGTCTGCTCCTTCCCTGACTACAGTCCCTTCTGTATCATTCAGACTGGACCGCACTACTAATTCCACATTATATTTCTTCGCCATCTCCACAGAGCGGTTGTGAAGGACCTTTGCCCCGAGACTTGCCAGTTCAAGCATCTCATCATAGGTAACTTCATCAAGCTTTCTCGCATTCTTTACCACCCTCGGATCCGCAGTAAATACACCGTCCACATCTGTGTATATCTCACATCTGTCCGCATGGAGCGCAGCCGCCAACGCCACTGCCGTAGTATCAGAGCCGCCCCGTCCTAACGTAGTGATATCATCATATTTATTCACACCCTGAAAACCTGTAACGATTACAATCTTTCTGGAGTCCAGCTCATGCAATATTCGTTCTGTCTCCACACGCTTGAATCTGGCATTCCCGTATCTGGACGTAGAATGCATCATAACCTGAAAGGCATTCAGCGAAACTGCCGGCACATCCAACGCCTGCATCGCCATTGCCATCAGCGCTGCCGACACCTGCTCGCCCGTAGTAAGGAGCATATCCATCTCTCTTTTTTTCGCCTTCGGATTAATATCCTCCGCCATCGCGATCAGCTGATCCGTCGTGTTCCCCATGGCGGAAAGCACTACGACTACATCGCTTCCATTCTTATATTCCTCAATGCAGCGTCTCGCCACATTGAAAATACGTTCTTTATTCGCGACAGAACTTCCCCCGAATTTCTTAACAATCAACATACTTCCTCCTGCAGCAGATGTCCCATAAGCTTATAGCCGTCGTGCCATACAATCCCGGTTTCTGCCGCCGTCTTTTCATTATATACTGCCGGTCCCTTTTCCTCTGCTACACTGTCATATAAAAGATAAGGCACCGCTTCACCCGTATGTGTCCTGACCTCGATCGGCGTCGGATGGTCGGGAAGGAGTAGCAGCCTGTATTCCTCTCCGGCTTCCTCCAATCCGCAGATAACCGTTTTTAACACCTTCTCATCAATATTCTCTATGGCAGTTATCTTATCCTCTATACTTCCCTGATGGCCCATCTCATCGGGAGCTTCCACATGAATATAAGCAAAGTCATAACCTTCGTATGCCAGCGCCCTCACAGCCGCCAATGCCTTACCTCTATAATTCGTGTGAAGTCCTCCGTTTGCGCCTTCTACCGCAATACTGTCCATTCCTGCACCGGCTGCGATACCTTTTAAGAGATCAACAGCTGAGATCATGATGCCCTTCTTTCCGGTTCTCTCCTGAAAAGAATCCAGCGCAGGCTTTTTCCCTGCTCCCCAAAACCATGCAGAATTCGCCGGACGAAGGCCCTTCTTACGCCTCTCCTGATTCACCGGATGATTTTTCAGTATATCATAGCTTTTTTTCATCATATCAAGAAGCGCTGCATCTTTTGGAAGATATTCTCCAATTTTTTTCGTCAGAATATCATGGGGCGGCATAAGGTCCAATACCTCTCCTCTCTCCTTTATCAGGAGATGTCTGTAGCTGGTTCCGGCATAGAATCTGTAACCGTCCTTCTTAAGTCCTTCCTTTAATGCCTCCAATAAAACAGCCGCTTCCTCCGTCGTAATCTCATCCGAGCTGTGATCTATGATCGTTCTGTCCTCATAGGCACAGTCCTCCTCTGATAATGTCACAAGATTACACCGGAAAGACACGTCCGAGTCCTTCATATCTACTCCGATACTGAGTGCCTCCAGCGGGGATCTCCCTGTATAATATATTCTCGGATCATATCCCAGAACTGCCAGATTCGCCGTATCACTACCCGGCGCCATCCCTTCCGGAACCATGGACACAAGCCCTATCTCAGACATCGGTGCCAGTCGATCAATCTCTGGAACATGCGCAGCCTCCAGTGTAGTCTTACCATCTAATTCCTTCAGCGGCCTTCCAGCCATCCCATCGCTTAAAACTACAATATACTTCATCTTCCTTCTCCTTATCCTTCTATACGAATCATATGCAGAATCTGGTCTTTATACCGATTCGCCCTTGTGTCATAATCACCTTCCATCATAACCGGAGTTGTAAATCCAAATTCATCGTCAAGACCCGGAACTTTAATGATCTTAACATCTCCGAAAGAATACTTAAGATTCGGAAGCTCTTTCTCAGCGTCGCCCTTCATACGGATGAAAAATCTCCTCTTTGCATCGCCTTTATCTTCCAGCGTAAGCTTATCCTGCTTCCACATCGTCATAATATTTCGATTCAGATGCTTCGCTGCATCTACCACATCCGCTACAACTGCACTGGCCGTCGGAAGCTTTCCGGCACCGCTGCCATAGAACATCGCATCTCCCAGTACATTTCCATGTACAAAGATGGCATTAAACACATCATTCACATTGTACAGCGGATGTTCCGGATAAAGCATGCATGGTGCAACAATTGCATGAAGACGGTCGCCGATTCTCTTACTGGATGCCAAAAGCTTAATCGTTGTCCCCATTGCCTTTGCATATTTCATATCTTCTACCGTAATCTCTGTAATACCCTCACAGTAAATATCTTCAAAATCTACCTGCTGTCCGGAAATCAATGAAGACAGAATAGCAATCTTACGGCACGCGTCATATCCTTCTACATCCGCTTCTGGATTGCGCTCTGCATAGCCGTTAGCCTGCGCTTCCTTAAGAACCGTATCATAATCTGCTCCTTCATAAAACATCTTCGTCAGCATATAGTTCGTCGTACCATTCAAAATTCCGGTAATCTCTTCGATTTCATCCGCTGTGAGGGAGGAATTTAAAGGACGGATAATCGGAATCCCGCCGCCTACGCTTGCCTCAAACAGGAAATTGATATTATTTTCTTTTGCAATAGAAAGAAGCTCCGCACCATGCTTCGCCACCAGTGCTTTATTCGATGTAGCTACACTCTTTCCCGCCTGAAGACATCTCTTTACAAAAGTATAGGAAGGCTCTATGCCGCCCATAACTTCTACGACAATCTGAATATCTTTATCACTCACGATCGTCTCAAAATCATGAACAATCTTTTCCTGCACCGGATTTCCCGGAAAATCCTTCAAATCCAATACATACTTAATATTCAGCTCCTCGCCGATCCTCTGTTTGATCCGCGCACCGTTGGTATTCACTACCTCTACGACACCAGAGCCAACTGTTCCATAACCCATCACTGCTACATTTATCATATTTTTCCTCCCTCTGACTGTCTTGCAGTTCCTTTCAGATAAGAATTGATGAACATGTCTATATTCCCATCCAGAACGGCAGTCACATTACTGTTTTCTTCATTCGTCCTATGGTCTTTTACAAGAGTATACGGCTGCATAACATAAGACCGTATCTGATTGCCGAATCCGATCTCTTTTATCTCTCCACGGATATCAGATACTCTCTCTGCCTGCTCCTGTTCCTTCAAAAGCTGCAGTTTTGCTTTCAGCATCTGCATCGCCTTTTCCTTGTTATGGTGCTGGGAACGTTCATTCTGGCACTGTACCACGATTCCGGTCGGCAAATGCGTGATACGAATCGCGGAGGAAGTCTTATTGACATGCTGCCCGCCCGCACCGCTGGCACGGTAAGTATCAATCTTCAGATCATCATCGTCGATCTCAATGTCGATCTCGGTTTCAATATCCGGAACTACATCGCAGGAGGCAAAAGATGTCTGCCTCTTTCCCGCCGCATTAAACGGAGAAATGCGCACCAGTCTGTGAACTCCCTTTTCGGATTTCAGATATCCATATGCATTCTCGCCTTTCACTTCAAAAGTAACCGTCTTAATCCCGGTAATGTCACCATCCAGATAATCCAGAACTGTAATCGCAAAACCTCTGCGCTCCGCCCACCGGCTGTACATGCGGTATAACATGCCCGCCCAGTCACAGGATTCTGTTCCGCCTGCCCCGGCGTGAATTGTCATCACCGCATTGCAGGAATCATATTCACCGGAAAGAAGCGTCTGAATCCGAAGCTCCTCGTAGCATGCCTCGAAGCTTTGAATCTCGTCACTGATCTCCTCAATTACAGACGCATCGTCCTCCTCGTAACCCATTTCAATCAAAAGCTGGATATCCTCGTAACCGGTATACATGGTGTGGATCTTTTTCACAAGCTCCTGAAGATCTTTAAGCTCCTTCATGATCTTCTGGGATTCCTCCGGATTATCCCAGAAGCCCGGCTCCTCTACCTTGCGCGAAAGCTCCTCGATCCTGTTTTCCTTGCCTGCTGCGTCAAAGTGAATCCCTCATCTCGGCAAGAGGTTCTTCATAAGCATTCATCAATGTTTTAAACTGATCTAACTCAACCACTCTATCACCTCTTTCAAATTATAATATATATTCTATGCTCTATTTGCGCCCACAGCACTGTTTATATTTTTTGCCGCTTCCGCACGGGCATGGATCGTTCGGATATACCTTTTTATCCGCACGTTTTTTGGGAGCGCGGACGGCGCTTTCGTCCTTATTGGTTCCTGTAACCTTGGCAACCTGTTCTCTCTCAACCTTCTGCTCGATCTTTACATGGAACAAAGTCCGGACTGTATCCTCGGTAATGGCATTGGTCATCTCTCCAAACATGTCATAGCCGATCATCTTATACTCAACCTTCGGATCCCTCTGTCCGTATGCCTGAAGACCGATACCTTGTCTGAGCTGGTCCATATCGTCAATATGATCCATCCACTTCGCATCAATCACTTTTAGAAGGACAACCCGCTCAACCTCTCGCAGATGCTCTGCCTCCGGGAATTCCGCCTCCTTCATCTCATAAGCTTTTGCGGAACGCTCCTTGAGCAGATGCTTAAGCTGCTTCTGACTCATACCCTTAACGTCCTCTTCTGTAACAGGCGCCATCGGAATCGTAACCCGAATCGCCCGGGAAAGATCCTTCATATTCCATTCCTCATAATCCAGATCTGCCGGAATCATCCTGTCAACGATATTCTCCACATAATCATTGATCATATGGAAAATAGAATCACGCATGTTCTCACCGTCAAGAACCCGCCTTCTCTCTTCATAGATGATCTCCCTCTGCTCATTCATTACCTGATCGTACTCTAACAGGTTCTTACGGATCCCAAAGTTATTGCTCTCAATCTTCTCCTGCGCCTTCTCAATGGCGCTGGAAAGCATCTTATGCTCGATCTGCTCCCCTTCTTCAACACCAAGAGCCGTAAATACATTCATCAGTCTTTCCGAACCGAACAGACGCATAAGGTCATCTTCAAGGGAAATGTAGAATCTGGATTCTCCCGGATCGCCCTGTCGTCCGGAACGGCCTCTTAGCTGATTGTCGATACGTCTGGATTCATGACGCTCCGTACCGATGATCTTTAATCCGCCCGCTTCTCGCGCCTCGTCATCCAGCTTAATATCCGTACCACGTCCTGCCATGTTGGTAGCGATCGTAACCGCATCGTGTATGCCTGCCTGTGCAACGATCTCTGCCTCCATCTCATGGTACTTAGCATTCAGCACATTGTGTTTAATCCCTCTGCGCTTTAACATCCCGCTCAGAAGTTCCGAGGTCTCAATCGTGATCGTACCGACCAAGACCGGCTGATGCCTTGCATGCGCCGCCTCAATCTCATCGCACACTGCTCTGAATTTTTCCTTTTGAGTCTTATATACCGCGTCATTCAAATCCTGACGGATGACCGGAACATTGGTCGGAATCTCTATAACATCCATTCCGTAGATCTCTCGAAACTCCTTCTCTTCCGTAAGCGCCGTACCCGTCATACCCGCCTTTTTCTTAAATTTATTAAACAAATTCTGGAAAGTGATCGTCGCCAGAGTCTTGCTCTCCCTCCTGACTTTCACATGCTCCTTCGCCTCAATCGCCTGATGAAGACCGTCAGAATAACGACGTCCCGGCATGATACGGCCGGTAAACTCATCAACAATCAGAACCTCTTCATCTTTCACCACATAATCCTGATCCTTGAACATCAGGTTATGAGCACGCAAAGCCAGAATAATATTGTGCTGAATCTCAAGGTTTTCCGCATCCGCAAGATTCTCCAGATGAAAGAACTTCTCTACCTTCTTTACACCGTCTTCTGTAAGATTAACATTCTTTTCCTTTTCATTGACGATGAAATCTCCCGTCTCCTCAATATCCTCGCCCATAATAGCGTTCATCTTGGAGAATTCCCCGCTCGCCTCGCCTCTCTCAAGCTGGCGGGCAAGAATATCGCACGCTTCATAAAGCTTCGTGGATTTTCCGCTCTGTCCTGATATAATGAGAGGAGTCCTCGCTTCATCGATCAATACTGAGTCTACCTCATCAATAATCGCATATTTAAGTCCTCTCTGGACAAGCTGCTCTTTATAAATGACCATATTATCTCTCAGATAGTCAAATCCGAGTTCATTATTCGTAACATAAGTGATATCACAGTTATATTGCTTACGCCGTTCATCATTATCCATGCTGTTGAGCACACAACCCACCGTCAGACCAAGGAATTCATGCACCTGTCCCATCCACTCCGCATCACGCTTTGCCAGATAATCATTGACAGTGACGATATTAACGCCCTCTCCGGTCAGTGCATTCAAATATGCCGGCAGTGTCGACACAAGAGTTTTTCCTTCGCCTGTCTTCATCTCCGCGATACGTCCCTGATGGAGAATGATTCCGCCAATTAATTGTACACGGTAATGCTTCATGCCAAGCGTGCGGACAGACGCCTCCCTCACTGCCGCATATGCCTCCGGCAGAATATCGTCTAACGTTTCACCCTGCGCAAGTCTTTCTTTAAATTCCTTCGTCTTACTCTTAAGCTCTCCATCTGTAAGCTTTTGCATCTGCGGCTCTAACGCCTCAATCGCATCCACGATCGGATAGATGCGCTTTAATTCATTCTCACTGTGCGTTCCGAATATTTTCTGCAATAAACCCATATCGAAAAAACTCCTTGTCCGTAAAATTTGCTATCCTACATTGTAGCACTAACCCCACCGCAATTCAACCAGTTTATAAAGTGTTCACACAAATGTTACTATTCGCAGCTACGTATATCCTTCACCACCTCAAAGGGGATCTTTCCCCCGAAGATGTCCAGTGCGCTCCCTATCGTAAAATCAATCTTTCCCCCTGTTACGTCCCGGAATCTGTTCAGGTCCGCAAGACTCCCGATTCCTCCCGCATAAGTGACTGGCGCTCCCGAATAGCTCCCAAGAAGTCCGGAAAGTCTCTCATCCACGCCGCATGAACGTCCTTCCACATCCACACCGTGAACAAGAAATTCATCACAGTATGACGCAATCTCCTCAAGCACCTGCAGCGAAAGCCGCACCTCCGTAAATTTCTGCCAACGGTCTGTTACGATATAATACTCCCCCTCTTTTATACGGCAGCTTAAATCAATGACAACATGCTCTTTTCCAACCGCTTTCCGCAAGCGTTCGAAATTCTCCCAACGTATCCGTCCGTCCTTAAATACATAGGAGGTCACAATAACATGGCTCGCTCCCATCTCAAGAAAACTTTCCGCATTATCCGCATGGATACCGCCGCCGATCTGAAGTCCCAGAGGATAAGCCATAAGCGCTGCCCTTGCCTGACGCAAGGCGGCTTCATAATATTCCGAAGACGGCGGATTCAAAAGAATCACATGTCCGCCGCGCAGTCCGTTTCTTTTGTACATCTCCGCAAAATAATCCGCATCATATATAGATGCAAAATTCTCTTTTGCGCAGTCCCCTTCATCTTTCAGGCTTCCTCCTACTATCTGCTTTACTTTTCCGTTATGAATATCGATACACGGTCTGAATCTCATGACATTTCCTCCAATTGTACATAATGCCGGGCCGAATGCTTTTGCCCTTTGGTAATTTTTCGCCCACCGAATCGCTTCATTATACCATATCTTGCCGCAGCACGCAAAACAGGGCAATTCCTACACCGGAATGCCCTGTCCTTCTTTCTTACCACACGCTTACTTGTTTGTATCTTCTGTGTTACGGTTAGTATTGTTATCGTCAACACTGTCCTTTATATCGTCACCAATCTCGTCCGCGCCATCTCTTACGTCATCGCCGATTTCATCCATGACTCCTTCGCCATTGGCGTTATCATTTCCATTCGTTGCGTCATTGGTGCCGTTGGCATCGTCTGTGCCGTTGGTGTTTCCGGCATCATCTGCCGTTCCATTTGTTGTGCCATCCTGTGTGGCTCCATTGTCATCCGCATTATTATTGCTTCCGCAAGCTGCGGTGCCCATAATCGTCCCTACACAGAGAAGTGCAAGAAATAGTCTTTTTAACTGCTTCATAGTTACTCTCCCTTTCATATTCATGTATATTTATCTGTTGATCAAGTAATACTTGTTGCTAGTAATATTTACAAATACAAAAAATATATACTTATCTGTGATTGGGAGTTTTTTACAGTTATACTTTTTCTGCAATTCCACCGTTGCGGTAAAACGCAAGAAGTCTCTCCAAATCCTTGATCTGCTCCTTAAGTTCTCTTCCAATATCCGTATCGCCCACCAACTTGCGCTCTATCATACGTTCTAAGGTCACACTCTTAGAATGGATATCATTCTCTTTTTCTATGGCCGCCTCCGTAGACTCAAAAGGATCATGGGCAGCAAGTATGATACCGTGAGAATTATAAATTAACGTATATCCTGCAATCCCCGTCTCTTTCTGGTATGCCTTTGAGAAGCCGCCGTCAATCACAAGCACTTTACCATTGCATTTCACCGGACTTTCACCCTTTTTCGTCTTAACCGGTACATGACCATTGATGATATGGGATTCCTCTGGATCAAGGCCGAATTCCTTCATGATATTATTTATTGTATTCTCATCCTCTAAGAGCTCATAGTAAGGATTCTTCTTTTCTATATGAAGTTCTTTTTCTGACAGGAAATACCGTTCAAAGGTTGCCATCTTATTTTTGCCAAACAGGGGCGAATTTTCATTAAGCCAGATATACCACATCATATTCTTGCCCCGCTCCCGCTCCTTCTCATCCAGTGCGTAAAAGCCTTTTCTCACATAACTCTCTAGCACTTCATACAGCGCCCGCCCTTTATAAGTCTTTCCAAAAAGACTGACCTTTTTAAAGCTTCCGTCCTCATTAAGCGGCACGCAGCCATGGTAAAGCAGGTTCCCGTTATGCACTTTATAAAGCCCACCTTTGTTCAGAAGAAAACGCATATGCTTCTGCAGTTTCCCGCAATTTTGGAATGCTTTTTCAAGACGATGCATAATATCCTCTTCCTCCGAGGTTAGCTCGTACGGATCTTCTGGATTTACCGTCGGGAAATTCGCATCTTTAAGCTTATAGATTATACCATCGATCTCTATCGTCCCCTTCTTGTAATCAATATGATGAAGAAGATTCCGACCCTCCATATGAAATTCCGGATTCTCCCGTATGATCTGCCCTTCCACCTTAAATTGAATCACGGACATAGCCTTGTGCATTTTGACATCAAGAAGCAGCTCACTGTCTCCATAATCCGGCTCTCCCTTTAGCTGAAAGCATTCACAAGGATCTTCCCTGTATGTATTCATGGAAAATGATGCGAGCGGAAGCAGATTGATCCCGTATCCATCCTCTAAAATATCCAGATTTCCGTATCTCGCGCAAATACGGATCACATTGGCAATACAGCCCCTTTGTCCAGCTGCAGCGCCCATCCACAATACATCATGATTTCCCCACTGGATATCTACAGAATGATGCTTTCTCAGGCTGTCCATAATAATATGCGGTCCCGGTCCCCTGTCAAAAATATCCCCCACAATATGCAGATGATCCACCGTCAGCCTCTGAATAAGTTCACTTAAGGCAATGATAAATTCCTCCGCCCGGCTGATCTTAATAATCGTACTGATAATAGAATTATAATAAGATTCCTTATCGGAAACCTCCGCTTTTTCTGTGATCAATTCCTCAATTACATAGGCAAACTCCGGCGGCAGAGCTTTTCGCACCTTTGAGCGGGTGTATTTGCTCGCCGTACATTTACACACTTCAATCAGACGATAGAGCGTGGTCTTGTACCAGTCCTCCATATTATCTTCCGTTTTCTTGATGCGCGCCATCTTCTCCTTCGGATAATAGATCAGAGTGGCTAGCGTCTGCTTGTCCTTGTTCGTCAGGGTATTCCCGAACACTTCGTCAATCTTACGCCGCACCGCACCCGAACCGTTTTTCAGCACATGTGAAAATGCTTCATATTCTCCATGTATGTCTGTGATAAAATGCTCCGTCCCCTTCGGAAGATTCAAGATTGACTGCAGATTGATGATCTCTGTCGATGCTCTGGCAATGGTCGGATATAATTCCGAAAGCCGCTCCAGATAACGTGCCTCTAAATCCTTCATAAGATTTTCCTCCCAATTTGTGTGTTTGTTTATCAGGACGGAATCAGTTCTATATATCTTTCGCTCCGAGGCTGACGCTTAGCCTCCGCTCAAGATATATAGAACTGATTCCTGTTCTGTTTAGCATTAGACATATCCAAAAATGGCTCCATTCTTTTAGAATTGGATGACATCGGACATGTCGTAGTAGCCGGCGGGTTTTCCGGACAGGTATTTGGCAGCTTCTACGGCTCCTTTGCCGAATACACCTCTGGAAAAGGCAGTGTGTTTGAATTCGATCACTTCATCCATACCGGCGAAAAGCACTTCGTGTTCTCCTACTATCGTCCCTCCCCGGACTGCAGAGATTCCAATTTCTTTTGCGCTACGTTTTTTGCGTTCCGTGCTTCTGTCGTAGGTGTATTCAAAGTTGTGATCCATCGCTTCATTGATGGAATCTGCTAATGCTATCGCTGTGCCGCTTGGAGCGTCAAGCTTTTGGTTATGGTGCTTTTCTACAATCTCAATGTCATATCCTGCCGGAGCCAGAACCTTTGCCGCATCTTTCAAAAGCTTTAAGAGCAAGTTGATTCCCATGGACATATTCGCAGACTTAAGCACTGCTGTTTCTTTTGCGCTCTCTTCTACTTTTTTAAGCTGCTCATCGGAAAGTCCGGTAGAGCAAAGCACAACCGGAAGCTTTTTGGCCGTGCAGTAATCAAGCAGCGCATCAACCGCTCCTGCATTTGAAAAATCAATCACAACATCTGCCTCTGCGTCGCATGCACCGATGCTCTCAAACACCGGATAATCGTTGGCAATCCCTGTAAAGGCATCTACGCCTGCCACGATTTCAATTGCTTCATCCTCTTTGATGAGGCCGGTGATCACACGACCCATCCTTCCGTTACATCCATGCATAATCGCACGTACCATAATGATATCCTCCTTTGTTCTCTTAGTCTCATTAATAACTATCTCTTAGCTATATCTAAAAATAAAAGGATATCATACACCCTTCAGGCCATGATATCCTTCTCATACTACATTCCTTATGCCATCGGAATACCAAAATCCCTCATCGCTTTGCCAAGCGCTTTCTCATGCTCAGCCGAAATCTGTGTTAAAGGCATACGCAAAGGTCCGCAGTCCATACCCATAAGCGCCATCGCACGTTTCACCGGAATCGGATTCACCTCGCAGAACAACTGCTCCACAAGCGGCAGCGCACGAAGCTGCAGCTCGCGGCTTCCCGCAATATCCCCCTTAAAGAACCTCTCACAGATATCATGAGTTTCCTGCGGAGCTACATTGGATAATACGGATATCACACCTATGCCTCCCAGTGAAAGAAGCGGTACGATCTGGTCGTCATTGCCGGAATACAGATCCACTTTACCATCCGTCATCTCCATGATCTTCGCCACCTGAGAAATGCTTCCCGAAGCTTCCTTTATCCCTACGATATTCTCAACATCCTTCACAAGGGCAGCAACCGTCGCCGGCTCGATATTACATCCCGTCCTGCTGGCAACACTGTACATAATGATCGGCGCTTTCGCCTCCTTCGCAACCGCTGTATAATGTGCGATCAAACCGCTCTGCGTCGCCTTATTATAATAAGGTGTTACAAGCAAAAGACCATCCGCACCGTAATCTGCTGCCTCCTTCGACATATCGATCGCTGTCTTCGTACAATTCGAACCTGTTCCTGCAATAACCGGAATCCTTCCCTTTGCCCTGTCAATCGTAAACTTCACGCACTCAATGTGCTCTTCCTCCGTCATAGTCGCGGATTCTCCGGTAGTTCCGCATATAATAATGCTGTCAGTACCATGACTGCAGTGATAATCGATCAACTCATCCAATCTGTCATAATTGATACTTTCATCCTTATTAAATGGTGTGACAACCGCCACCCCGGCTCCTGTAAAAATCGCCATCATGCTCCTCCTGACTTTATATAAGTATATTGCAAAATATTCGTCATCTGCATTCACATCTAACTTACAGAAATTCTATCATCATTCAAACATGATGTCAATGAAGTCGCTAAAGTTTTATATAAGCTTATTCATCAAGACATTCCAGCTTACTTACGGAAACTTCATACGCCGTTCGCTTTTCCGTCTCCGTCTCAGAAAGTTTTTTTACATATTCTCTGCTCTGGATACGCCCTAAGACCTGTACGTGCTCTCCAACCTCAAAAGCCGAGGCAAATCTTGCATTCCTTCCCCAACAGATACAGGGAATATAATCTGATTTCCCGTAAGGGCGGTTCACTGCCAGAAGAAGATCCGCGATCTCTCTCCCCAGCGGAGTCTTCCGATAGATCGGCAGCTTGCATATGTAACCGTCCAGCAGGATATTATTTGTCTTGGCACCATCCAGCTCCTCCTCAATAAAAGACACTTCTCTTGCGAATACAGATAATACCAGCCTGTTCTTTTGTTCATCGTGTCGGTTATAAGAGCGAAACTGACCGCTTACCATCAGAAACTCACCTCTGTAATCGCACTCCACGTCAATCAGTCTCTCGGATATCATGACCGGAATCGTGTCTACAGAATTGCTGAGTCTCCTTACACTCACATCCACCATATAAAATCCTTCCCCAAACACCTCGTGGCTGAATGCAAATGTGGATACGATTTCTCCCATAATGGTTACCTGATTGTTTTCAATTATCTTATCTGACATAAATTTTCTCCCTTCTCCAATCGTATTTTTCCATCCATATAATCTATGAGCCGTAACGGCAAATTAGAACTGTTTTTCCTGCCAATCGTAAGACACGCTTCGACGGCATTTTTCGCCCTTTTAAACAACTACTTGTAAATTTCGGAAAATGTGATAAACTATTGAGGTTGTAATATAAATTTGTATTTTAAATAAGAAGATAAAGGTGGAATCCATATGAAAACAAAACGCGAAGATATACGTAATATAGCAATCATTGCCCATGTAGACCACGGCAAGACAACTCTTGTGGACGAGCTTCTCAAACAGAGCGGCGTATTCCGTGAAAATCAGGAGGTTGCCGAACGCGTCATGGACTCCAATGATATAGAAAGAGAACGCGGAATCACAATTCTCTCCAAAAACACGGCCGTCTACTATAAAGGTACAAAGATCAACATTGTGGACACCCCGGGACATGCCGATTTCGGCGGCGAGGTAGAGCGTGTATTAAAGATGGTAAACGGCGTTATTCTTGTAGTTGACGCCTTTGAAGGTGCCATGCCCCAGACAAAATTTGTGCTTAGAAAAGCATTGGAACTGAGTCTTCCGGTTATCGTCTGTATCAATAAGATTGACCGCCCGGAGGCAAGACCGGACGAAGTCATTGATGAGGTATTAGAGCTTTTTATGGATCTGGACGCTTCGGATGAACAGCTTGACTGCCCTTTTGTATATGCTTCTGCAAAAGCAGGGGTTGCCGTCTTAGACCTGACTGACGAAGAGCGGGACATGAAACCCCTGTTCGAGACGATCATTGATTATATTCCGGCTCCGGAAGGCGACCCGGACGCGGATACACAGGTTCTTATAAGCACCATCGACTATAACGAATACGTGGGACGTATCGGTGTCGGAAAAGTGGATAACGGCACAATAAAGGTCGGCATGGACGCTGTTGTTGTAAACGAGCATAATTCTGAGCGCCAAGAGAAAGTACGTATCAGTAAGTTATATGAATTTGACGGCCTGAACAAAGTTGAGGTAAAAGAAGCAGGCATTGGTTCCATTGTGGCAATCTCCGGCATTGCTGATATTTCCATTGGCGACACCATCTGCTCACTGGAAAATCCAAAAGCGATTCCTTTCCAGAAGATCTCCGAGCCAACGATTGCCATGCAATTTATCGTGAACGACAGTCCATTTGCCGGGCAGGAGGGAAAATATGTCACTTCCCGTCACTTAAGAGACCGGCTGTTCCGTGAACTGAATACGGACGTAAGCCTGCGGGTAAAAGAATCCGACAGCACCGATAGCTTCAAAGTGTCCGGCCGCGGAGAACTCCATCTCTCCGTCCTCATCGAAAATATGCGTCGGGAAGGGTATGAATTTGCGGTCAGCAAAGCGGAAGTTCTCTATAAAAAGGACGAAAAGGGGAAACTCTTAGAACCGATGGAGACAGCTTATGTGGATGTTCCGGAAGAGTTTACCGGAACAGTCATCGAGAAGCTGAGCCAGCGCAAAGGCGAGCTTCAGAATATGGGAACGGCAAGCGGCGGATACACAAGACTGGAATTTTCCATTCCCTCCCGCGGACTGATCGGCTACCGGGGCGAATTTTTAACCGACACGAAGGGAAACGGCATTATGAATACGGCATTCGACTGTTACGCTCCCTATAAAGGCGATATCCAGTACCGCAAGCAAGGCTCGCTGATTGCTTTTGAAACCGGCGAATCCGTTACTTACGGCCTGTTTCAGGCACAGGAGCGAGGTGTCCTTTTCCTCGGCGCCGGCGAAAAGGTATATTCCGGTATGGTCATCGGTGAAAATGCAAAGACTGACGATATCGAGGTGAATGTCTGCAAGACCAAGCATCTTACCAACACCCGTTCTTCCGGTGCGGACGATGCTCTCCGCCTGACGGCTCCAAAAATCCTCAGTCTGGAGGAAGCTCTGGACTTTATTAACACAGACGAGCTTTTGGAGGTAACCCCGAAAACTCTCCGAATCCGAAAAAAGATTCTGGATCCGAAAATGCGAAAAAGGAGTAACCGATAATGGCTTTTTTATGGCTTCTAAGCGAAATCAGAACCCCTTTCCTGAATAATCTCATGCAATCTGTCACTTATTTCGGTCAGGAAATGCTTATCGTTGTGGTTATCTGCGCACTGTACTGGTGCGTGGATAAGCGCTTTGCATACCTTCTCGGTTTCACCTACTTTACTGCGGGGCTCGGAGTGCAGACACTTAAGATCGCCTTTCGCATCCCACGGCCATGGATATTAGATCCTGACTTTTCTGCGGTTAAGAGCGCCGTCCCTGCCGCAACCGGATATTCCTTCCCAAGCGGTCATACACAGAGTGCAGCCGCTCTTTATTTCCCGCTGGCGCTGAAAGCCAAGCCTATGTTTCTTAAGATTTTCTGCATTCTTTTATTCCTTCTGGTCGGATTCTCCCGAATGTATCTGGGATGCCACACTCCGAAAGATGTCCTTGTTTCCATGGCTCTTACTATCACTGTATCTCTCATTATATGGCATTTTCAAAGCCTGTTACTTGATGATACACGGTATCTTAAGCGGATCGCCGCCCTGCTCGCCGTACTTTCTTTGGCTGTTGCTGCCTATGCGCTTGCCTTGCAAGACTCCGGGATTATAGAGACAAAATATGCGCTTGACTGCTGCAAAGCCTCCGGCGCAGGACTGGGCTTTTCCATCGGCTGGTATGCGGAACGCACAAAACTTAATTTTGACACCCGCACAGAGAATATTCCGGGACAGCTTATCAAGCTTTTTATCGGTCTTTTAAGCGCCCTATTTATAAAAAAGACTTTTCCCTTCTTTTTCGGAAGTTCCGTCTTGGCAAAAATGATTGAATACTTTATACTGGTATTATGGATACTCATTATATATCCGTATTTCTTCAGCTTAAAAACTAATAACTCCAAAAGGAGGACTGTATGAGACTGTATGTAACTATCTTCATTAAGCGTCTTGCTGTCGTTCTTGAATTCGTCATTACCATCATGCTCGGCATCGGCATCCTGCTTTTATGCCTGCGCATGGCTTCTTCGCTCACGAATATTCCCAATTTGGACGTGTGGCCGAATTACAATGACCTTTTAGAAACCTGTTTTAATCTGATCATCGGAGTAGAATTGATCCGCATGATGTATCAACACACCCCTGACACTGTATTTGAAGTGCTGCTTTTCGCAATCGCAAGGCACATTATCATGGATCACTCCTCTATCTGGAGCAGTCTGGTAGGTGTGTGCGCAATCGCTGTACTTTTCGCGACTAGAAAGTATCTGTTCTGTGAATTTGACATTACTGATGAGTTTATTTTCCGCGCCACAACGAAGGTCCATGCGGTCAATAAGATTATCCACGTAAACCTCCCTCATGAGCCGGGCGACACTTTGTTAGACCTTATCACGGCGAAATTCAACGAGTTCGAGACCGAGACCGGCGTCGGCGCCTGCGTCTATATTGGAGATGTCGGATTGCGCGTTGCGAAAATGCATGAGGGAAAAATTTCCAGAATTGAAGTAATCCATGCTATACATTAGACGGAAAAAGTGATATACTAAATATATCAGAAACATTGACAATTTAATTGCTAATTGTCAGATTATACATTCTGAAATTCTATTTATAAAGGAGTTGGGGAGCATGACGTTTATCATTATCGGAAAAAACATCGATGTAACGCCCGGCTTAAAAGAAGCCGTAGAACACAAATTAGGAAAGCTTGAGAGGTACTTTACCCCAGACACGGAGATTCATGTAACCTTAAGTGTACAGAGAGAACGCCAGAAGATTGAGGTAACCATTCCTGTGAAGGGCGATATCATCCGTTCAGAGCAGGTAAGCAGCGACATGTATGTTTCGATTGACCTTGTTGAGGAAGTCATCGAGCGGCAGCTTCGCAAATATAAAAACAAACTGATTGCAAGACATCAGGAGGGCGGTAATTTCAAGCAGGAATTCTATGAGACAGATGATCTGATTCCGGACGAAGATGAAGTTCAGATCGTCCGCACAAAACGGTTCGGTATCAAGCCTATGTATCCGGAAGATGCCTGTGTACAGATGGATCTTTTAGGACATGACTTCTTTGTATTTTGTAATGCAGAGACGGACGAAGTGAATGTCGTATACCGCCGCAAGAACGGTTCCTTCGGATTGATTGAGCCAGAATTCCGCTAACTGTTAATATCCGCAATCTAATATGATATGGATAGCTTTAGCTTTATTTACCCCCTGTCGTATTCTTACGGCAGGGGAATTTTTCAAAAGGGGGCATCTCAGGAAATACTTTATTAAGTATATCCCTGCGGAATATGATTGGTATGGAAAAGACAGGAATTAAGAAAGTTGTTATGGAAGAAATATTAAATCTTGCAAAAAAGCATGGCATAAAAGAATTGATTCTTTTCGGTTCCAGAGCGAGAGGGGATTTTAATAGAGCCAGCGACATAGATCTGGCTGCGCGGGGAGGAGATATTTGCCGGTTTGCTCTGGATGTGGAAGATGAGACTTCAACACCTCTTAGATACGATGTGGTGGATCTGGATAGAAATGTGCAGGAAGATTTGCGCAAAATGATTGAAACAGAGGGAGTTGTATTGTATGAAAAAGTTTGATAATTATATGTCTAATCTGCGTGTTTTGGAACGTGCCGATAAAGAATGCCTGAACAATGAATTTATAATCAGTGGAATTATCGACAAGTTTTCCATACAGTTTGAGCTTGGCTGGAAAACATTAAAAGAATTGTTATCTTATGAAGGCAGCAGAGCTGCCCTGACAGGTTCCCCGAGGGGAGTGATCAAAGAGGCATATGCTGTGTATCCTTTTTTTGACGGGGATCTCTGGCTTGCTATGCTTAAGGACAGGAACGATATGTCGCATATCTATGATGGAACCGCGGCAAAGGAGTTAGTGAAACGTATTCTGAAAGAATATATTCCGGAATTTGTACGGCTGGAGAGGGAATTGCGCAGACATTACAGGGACGTGCTGGAATCGCTGCAGGAAGCTTCTAAAGTATGAAAACTATTAAAACCACCTATAAAATCGGCGGTCGTTATGACCGCCTCTAAAAACTTACTATGCAGGTTTACTCCTGACGTGACTATAAAACACACCTGCATAACGACAAACTTCGCCATACAAGTGCGCTTAACTGCTCTTTCTTCGTTGTTCCATTTTCTTCCATCCATGTTTCGCATGGTCTGCTAATCCCCGAATTCCTTCCGCAGCTTATTCACAGTATCGTACATAACAGACAGACATTTTTCAAAATCATCTTTGGTCACATTGTAAAAATCGTCTCCCGGATATCTTGCATCATAATAAAAATCTGTCAGATATGCCAGCCCGATCGTATCCAGTTCCAATCCTGTTCTCATCTCATTTAATTTTGAAGCGATTTTTTTCATATTATGTCTTCGCAATAAATCCGCCACGTCCTCATCAACAAAAACCTTATCAAGATACCCCTTTAAATATTTTTCTGCAACCTGCTGGCATTGCACTGCAAGCTGATTGTAAAACGTGTTCCCCATATCAAGTACAGACTCCAAATACTGCAAATCATTCTCAGCAATATCCAAATAGGTATTTCTGATCATCTGATCACCTCCAAAATTATCTTCTTCTCACGATTAACGATATTTTCAAAAACATTCTTCATCTCTTCTGATGCTTCATTTTTATAGACAACATCTGTCCTGACGCCATTTATCGGCTCATCCAACGACCATCGGATATCAGCAGCAAGAACTCTGTCACTGATTTTACGCTCTGTAACTACCATAAGATCCACGTCACTGCTACTCCTGACATCTCCCCGTGCACAGCTCCCGAAAAGATATACCCTTTTCAGGCCTTTGATATCCTTCTCCAGCAGGCAGCATATATCATGCTCTATTTTCCTGATGAACCTGTCAGGCAGATTTTCATAATTTTCTTTATATATTTTGATATTTTGATTCAAAACAATGCCTCCAAACGTCTACTTACTGATATTTTTTATCTTACCTGCCCAAAACTCATACAAAATAGTATAACACAAAATATACGGTAATTGTAACTGATTAAAATGTTTTCAAAAAACGCCTGAATTTTCTAGAGCAAATCCTGTAAGAATACTGACGGCAAAGGCAGTGAACATAAAACAGCGGCTTTGATTTTTCAAAACCGCTGCATGAAATTACTATTTTTTTATCTTTACGCTTGAAGCCTGCCCTTTCTTTTTCAGCAGTTTCTGGTAAACTTTGAGTTTTTTAGAAGGAACCTTAATAGTCGCTTTTTTATGAATACCGCTCAAAGCCTTTTTCCCGACTTTTTTCAGTACGGTTGACTTAATCTGAATCGTCTTCAAGCGGCTGTCCTTTGAAAAAGCTTCTTTTCCAATCGTCTTTACTTTCGCCGGGATGACCAGCTTCGTCAGCTTTTTGCAACCGCTGAATGCATAATCGCCAATGGTAACCAGCGCTCCATTCAGCGACACGGCAGTCAATGACGTACAGCCGCGAAAAGCATTGGCTCCAATACTGTTAATATTTTTACCAAGCGTCACCTTTTTTAACTTGGTATGTTTATAAAAAGCTTTGCCGGAAATCTGTGTCACTTTAAATGCATAGCCATTCTTCTTTACCGTAGCAGGAATAGCAACTGATGTTTTCTTTTTATTACCCTTTAACAGTGTGACGGTTCCCTTCTTCGCATCGGATCTTGTCACTTTGTATGTGATATTCGAGATGGTGAAGGTACTGTTCTTCTTAGGAACCGCTTTTTTCAGGCCCGCGCCAACGGTTGTCGTTCCTTTGCCGGAAGACGAACTGTCAGTCTTTGGCGTCCCGCCTATCGAGATTTTAGCAGGATTTTTCACATTATGTCCGTATGCCAGATTCACGACGCCGTCACCTAGCTGACCGCGCCAGCCGCCTCCCCATGTCCAGAGACTCCCGTCTGTCTTGATCATCGCATTATGGGTGTCGCCAAGTTCTACAAGCGCTGCTCCGTCCGCAAGCTTCTTCGGCGCATACTCGCTGAAACGAATATAATAATTGTATCCGCACATCCAGAGGCTTCCATCTGTTTTGACAATGCCGCTTGCCCACTGCCCCAGAGAAAACTGCCTGACGCCGGTCATGATCTTTTTGGGAGTTCTAACGTTTCTCTCACTTCTGTTATCCCCTAACTGTCCGTCGCCGTTATCTCCCCACATCCAGAGACTTCCGTCTGTCTTGAGGGCGCCGCTGTGATTATGACCTAAAGAAATCTGCTTAACATCAGTCATGCCTTCAAGTTTCTTCGGGCTTCCATTGATACCGCACAACTGACCATTTGTGTCATTCCCCCACATCCAGATGCTGCCGTCTCTTTTCAGCGCCGCTCCATGGGAGCTTCCAAAATCCACCTGTACCACATCATCCAGAATCTTTACAAACTTCTTTTGATTGCCGTTGGCGCCCAGACCATTATTTTCATTGCTCCCGCATACCCAGAGACTCCCATCCGTCTTGATCGCCGCAGTTTTTCTATGTCCCAGTACGACCTGAGATACACCGGTCAGAACCTTTTTCGGTTTTAACTGATCCGTAGTGGTTCCGTCGCCAAGCTGACCAGAACTGTTGCACCCCCACATGTAGAGACTTCCGTCTCTTGTCACTGCCCCACTGTGGGCATCATACGTGCTTCCAGTACTCAGGGACACCGAGACCACATTGTCCAGAACCTTTATCGGCGTACCTTCACACAGATCATTCCCCTTTTTTCCGTTCCCCAGCGCGCCGCTCTCATTGCTCCCCCACATCCAGAGACTTCCGTCTGTTGCGATCGCTGCGCTATGTGCCCCGCCGAGCGCCACCTTTGCAACTTTCTTGTCAGCCGCCTGTACACTTCCTCCTGTAATCATTCCCGTCAGCAGCAGGGAAAAATAACCCCCATCAGGAGCCTGATTCTCTTTCTTACTCTCATACTTCCTCCTTTACTTGTATATAAACTTTTTTTAGTTATACTAACATATTACTCTTGCCGCCGCATACCTGTCAACGATATTTTTCCTTATATACCTTATCTGCCGCCCAGTACTTTTTTCCTTCTTTTTTCAGATCGTTTTCATATCCTGTCCTGCCGTCAGCCGGCTTTACATCCAGCCGTGTATGAAGCTTTCTCATCCCTTTCACTCTGACCTTATCATTTTTACAATAGTTAAAGGATTCTGTCTCTACGATCGGCTTATATTCTTCCATCGTATAATTCTTTGGATTGCTGTCAATCCTTCCCGTGTCCCTGATCAGCTTCAGATAGTCCCACTGGGTTACAAACTGTCCCGCCGCCCCATATGCATTGGCCCTCATCCGTATGATAAATTCTGACAGTCCATTCTTGCTTTTTACCTTATTGTTCACCTGCTCTTCATATTTTCCCAGATTCTTTTTAAGCTTTCGGTTGTGGAGCCTTGAGCTTGAACTGTAATCCAACGGCTTTCCTGTCTCTTTTGCATATGCGTTAAGTTTCTGCATATCACAGCTGCCCTCATACTTCGTTCGGATATAGCTGATATTGTGAAAATCTATATACATACGGAACTGATGAACATACGGGTTGTCAAGTCCCCTTTGGCCGAACGCCTCAACGACCGTTCGGGCATATTCTTCTAAAAATAAGCTGTCAGGTTCCATCTCTTTGTCAAAGCAATAACCGTCATCCCTCGCCGCCATACCGATGATTCTGCCGGTGTGAGGATTTGTGTTATATTCCAGCCGCGTAAGCTGCAGCATTCCGTGTTGATCAATCATGCCGCCCATCTGCCGGATGGGAAGCATAGCTTTTGCCACAGCACTGTACCGGCTTGCGGCGAACATCTTCCGGTAAGCCTCCGAGCCAATCCGCTTCGCTTCCAACTCCCCTTCCCAGACAGACAGCGCCGCCTCATCCCAATATCCGTCCCTTTTTATAGCTGATAAATCAGTGCATTGCAGATACATGCCGCGATATTACTCCCGCCCTTTCTTCCCTGTGCTACAATATACGGCACATGTTTCAGTGTCAGAACCATTTCTTTCGACTGCACTACATTTACGAACCCCACAGGAACTCCGATCACAAGCTTCGGCTCTATCCGTCCTTCCTGAATCAGCTCATACAGACGGATCAGCGCAGTGGGCGCGTTCCCGATGGCAAAGATCAGCTTCCTATCCAGCGAACATGCTTTTTCCATGCTGGCTGCGGCCCTTGTGGTGTTTTCCAGCTTTGCTCTTTCAGCCACATCTTCATCGGCCATAAAGCAGTAGACTTCCCCACCGTACTCTGCCAGACGTTTCTTATTGATCCCGGAATATGCCATCTGCGTATCCGTCACAATAGAAGCTCCATCCCGCAGCGCCCGAAGCGCTTTCTTTACAGCTCCCTCTGAGAACACAAGATTTTTCGCATAGTCAAAATCGGCACTTGTATGGATACAACGCTTAATGACCGGCGCCTGACTCCCATGCAGCGCGATTCCCAGTTCCTCTAACTCCTGCGTAATGATCTCAAAACTTCTTTTCTCTATCTGAGCCGGAAGAACTTCCTCTATCTTTGTCTTCATATTTATAATCTGCCTTTCACTCTTTTTCTGTATATTCGATGTCTATAGAAATATTATCTCTTAAGATTCCATTGAAACTTCCTGAAATCAGATTTTCGATTGCCATTCGCAATTCTTCTGAAATTTCATTGCGCGGCTCTGTATATAATGTTACAACTACCGTCGTCTTTGAATGATCTTTTACATCAAAATTATCTATACTGACCAAAGGATTACTTCTTTCAGCTATCGACTGGATTGAATTTTGTAACTTCATTTCTAAATCAGCTTTCTGGTAATCCTTTTTTTTAGTCATATCAGTTTTATGTTCTGTGTTAAGGCTTTCATATTCGATATTACAATCTTCAGACATAAAATTATCTACCATAAATCCTACTAAAACGCAAATAATAAATAGACCAATACACAAACATATCCTTTTTCTGTATTTTTTCTCCATTTCTGTCTCCTCTTTGCATCCATATCATGACTCATTGAAACTATATCACAGCCCCATAATTCTATATATTGCCTCCATATCCATATGCTCCCTTAAACCTGCCGCCAAAAGGTCATACTGCGTCTCTTTAAACTGCGCAAGATCCATGTTTTTTTGTCCGCCAGTTTCTATCCCTTTCTTTTTCGCCAGACTTCTGATGATATCGGCTGTCACTTCATCTTTATCAAAAATCCCGTGCACATAGGTTCCATATATATTTTCCTTTGACAGACCGTCACAACGTTTCTTTCCTGTAACCCTGTCCGTGATCTCAGTCATACCCGCTCCCGACACAATATCTGCTGCGCCGTCATCTTCTCTCATTCCATCTTCTCCGGCTGCTTTCGTCTCTCCCATATGAATTTCATACCCTTCAAAGGCAATGCCCTTCAGATTCCGAAGCGTACCTTGGACTTCCGTGAATATTCCTTCTATTCTGGTCCGTGTTTTTGCTCCGGTAAATACAGTCTCTACAGGCAGCAGGCCCATTCCCCGCACGGCTCCTCCGTTTTCTATCTTTTGAGGATCGCGGAGGAATTCTCCAAGCATCTGATAGCCGCCGCAGATTCCAAAGATAACCGCGCCCTCTTTTGCCGCCTTTAAGATGGCCGACTCAAGCCCACTCCGACGCATCCAGAGAAGATCCCCCATCGTATTCTTTGTCCCCGGAAGAATAATCATATCCGGTCTTCCAAGATCTGACGCTCGCCTCACATAGCGCAGAGAAACTTCTTTACGATTTTCCAAAAGCATAAAATCCGTAAAATTAGAGATTCGCGGCATCAAAATAACCGCAATCTCTATCGTGGCGCGGTTTTTCCCTGCCCTCTTTCCTGAAAATCTCTCCGTCAGGCTGTCCTCTTCTTCTATCTCTGCCGGAAGATAAGGAGTAACACCTACAACCGGAATATGCCCTCTCTCCTCAAGCATGGCAATCCCCGGATCAAGAATCGTCTTGTCTCCCCGGAATTTATTGATGATGAGACCTTTTATCCGCGCTTTTTCTTCCTCTTCAAGAAGCAGAATCGTTCCAAGGAGCTGCGCGAACACACCCCCTCTGTCAATATCTCCCGCAAGAATCACCGGCGCATCCACAAGCTTTGCCAATCCCATATTGACGATATCCTCTGCCTTCAGATTGATCTCGGCAGGGCTACCCGCTCCTTCTATGACGATTATATCATACTGCGCATCAAGCTTTCCGAAAGCCCTCATAATATCCGGCACCAGCTTCCTTTTATATGCGAAATATTCCCGCGCGCTCATATTCCCAAGCACTTCGCCATTTACGATCACCTGAGAGCCTGTATCATTCGTGGGTTTTAGCAGGATCGGATTCATCTCTGACACTGGTTCTGCTCCTGCTGCCTCCGCCTGTACCGCCTGTGCTCTTCCCATCTCAAGACCGTCTTTGGTGATAAATGAATTCAGCGCCATATTCTGTGATTTAAAAGGAGCCACCTTATAACCGTCCTGCTTAAAGATCCGGCATAAGCCCGCGCACAAAAAGCTCTTTCCTGCGCCCGACATCGTTCCCTGAATCATAATTGTCTTAGCCATGTGATCATCCTTTCGTTTTCCGCGCGCGTTCTCACCGCAATCCGGTAATATCCCTTAAAAAGCCCCCGGTAATCCGAGCAGTCCCGAATCAAAAATCCGGCTGCAAGAGCTTCGTCGTAAAGGTCTCTCTCATTAGAAAGAAAATCTTTAAAAAAGATATAATTTGCATGAGAACCGTAGACCTGAAACTTAAGCTTTTTAAGCTCATCTGCCAGAAAGCTTCGCTCCCTGCGGATAAGTCTTTCTGTTTCTTCCAGATAATCTGCACAGTCTTTCACCGCCGCGATACCTCCTGCCTGAGCCAAAGCAGATACATTCCACGACTGCAGGGCAGCCCGCATTCTGCGAAGAAGCCTCCTGTCGCTGCACATCCCATACCCCATCCGCAGTCCTGGCATGCAAAAAAGCTTTGTAAGCGCCTTTACAATCAAAATCTTCGGGAAACCGGAAAGCTCTCCTTTCATCTCATACAGTTCTGGATGTTCCAGAAAATCTACAAAGCACTCATCTATCACAAGAAAGCTTCCCTGTTCTTTGCATCTCTTCGCAATACACTCCAACAAGTCTTTCGGTATCGCTTGTCCCGTAGGATTATTAGGGTTGCAGAGAAAAACCATATCCACATCCCGCATAATATAATAGAGAATGTCCTCTCTTACCTGAAACTGTTCTTCCTCTCTTAATTCATAATAAAATATATCTGTATTTAAAAGCTTTAAGGCACACTCATATTCTGAAAAAGTCGGAGAGAGCAGCAGCGCTTTTTTGGGCTTCACAGCAAGTACCGCGCTGTAAAAAAGCTCTGCCGCTCCATTCCCGCACAGAAGGTACTCCATCGGCACATTTTCAAATCTGCCAAGCGCTTCCGTCAACTCCACGCAGTGCATATCCGGATAATGGGAAATCTGTTCTGCCTTACTTCGTACTGCCTCTGTCAGCTCATGAGGCGGCCCGAGCGGATTCGTATTTACAGAAAAATCAATCCGGACATGCCTGTTGCGGTAAATATCTCCGCCATGGACCTCTGATGTTAATCTATCCTTCATCCGCACTCCTTTATAACACCCCGAACAACTTCGCTGCCGAATCATCCATCATCCTGCTGCTTACATTCCCTGCATTCGCAAGCATTGCTTCCACTTTATTCGCCAGCGTTATATCAATAAAATGTCCCACATCGATTCCTCTTAGCTCAAAGAACAGAAGTGGATTTTCATCCAAACGCGCTCCCACTCCGTAAAGAGCCGCCGCCACATGCTTACACATCAGCGCCCAATCCGGGCAGCTGCAGGTAAAGCTGATTTCTTTTGGAGCAGGAAAAAGGCCGTCTTTGCTCTGGAATAACTCGCTCATCTCCTCCGGGAAATCTCCGGTCAGAAGCTTTTCTAAATTATCAAGCTTTCTGCCGCACTGTTTAATGATCGCCTGACATTTTTCCTCAGATAACGGGCTGATTCTAATCTCAACCTTATAAGGCGTTCTTCGGGTTCCCTGCACTCTCGCCTGAATCTTTCCCTTTTTTATCTTAAGGTCAACGACAGAACCGTTACGGACATAACGCTTGCCGCGTCCCAGCCTGCTTTCATAGTCCGCATACCGTTCCAGATTCTCGCACCATGCGTTCCCCCACCAGTTGCTTGTAACCGCTCTTCCTCTTATCACAACAGGCTCTAAGATTTTCCCTTTTGCCTTCTCCTTTTTCTTCGTTGCCTCTGATTTCCGGCGAAGCTCGGCGGCATCCGGCTGGCTGTAATTAGGAAACTCACTCCAATAATTACTCATCACCGTATTCTCCTTTCACACGATTTCGATATCCCACTGTCAAGTTTTGCTATCCCAGACGCAAAAGATTCATCAACGCATCATTGTCAAGCTCCGTGATCCATTTCTCACCGCCCGAACCGATCACATTTTCAGCCAGTTCTTTCTTGGACTCAATGATCATATCTATCTTTTCTTCAATCGTCTTCTGACATACAAGCTTATGCACCATGACATTTTTCGTCTGCCCGATTCGAAATGCCCGGTCTGTCGCCTGATTCTCCACTGCCGGATTCCACCAGCGGTCAAAATGGATCACATGATTTGCCTTCGTAAGATTAAGTCCTGTGCCTCCCGCTTTTACGGACAGCACGACAAAGGGTACGTATTCGTCCCCTTGAAATGCTTCAACAATCTTCCCTCTGCTCGCCACAGGGGTTCCCCCATGCAGTACATACCCGTCGGCATGAAAGATTTCCCTTAAAAACTGCGCCAGATAGTCCGTAATCTCCCGGAACTGCGTAAATACCAGTACCCGCTCTCTCTTTTCGTAGATTGTTTCGCAGATACTTCTGAGCATAGCAAACTTTCCGCTGTCCTCCTCCGAATATGTCTGCTGTCCCAGAAACTGGTCCGGGTGATTGCAGATCTGCTTCAGCTTGATGATCGTCGCCAGCACGATTCCCCGGCGTTCCATTCCCTCCGAGTTCATGATCCGCTCCTCCATCTCAGCCACTGTCTTACGGTACAGCACAACCTGCTTCTTCGATAAAGCGGCATAATCTATCGTCTCCAGTTTCTCCGGCAGGTCAGCGATAATACTCTTATCCGTCTTCACACGCCGGAGCATGAACGGGGCAACCATTGACTTTAGCTGGGCATATTTCTCCGGCTGCTCCTTAAGGCGCTTCGTAAACTGCCCAAACTCCGTGGACGTCCCCATAAGCCCTTTATTTAAGAAATCAAACAGAGACCAGAGATTGGTCAGGTCATTTTCAATCGGAGTTCCTGTCATGGCTATCCGCATTCTTCCGGAAAGCTTTTT
The DNA here is from genome assembly GCA_010206225.2 of Lachnospiraceae bacterium MD308. Lineage (GTDB taxonomy): Bacteria > Bacillota > Clostridia > Lachnospirales > Lachnospiraceae > MD308. Next base: position 75,682 of record VIQU02000003.1, read on the forward strand.
AATCTCCTTCGTCTGCTTCGTAGCCGGATTCTTGATTGCCTGAGCCTCGTCCAGAATAATACAGGACCACTCTACATCTTTCAACTCCTTGATCCTTGAAGCCATGCCATAGGTTGTAATATTTAAAAACGCATCCGTCTCTGATACCCGCCTTCCCAGAACAGGCGCGCTGCTTCCATGTAAAATCGACAGATCCATCTTTGGCGCGAACTTCTCTGCCTCTCTCTGCCAGTTTCCAAGCAGGGAAGCCGGAACAATAAGAAGAACACGGGCATTTTTCTCTCTTTTTCTGAGTTTTTCAAGATAGGTGAGAACCTGAAGCGTCTTTCCAAGTCCCATGTCATCGGCAAGACACGCGCCAAATCCCAGCTTGTCCATATAGTTGAGCCATGCATATCCATTCTTCTGATAAGGGCGCAGCGTTGCATGGATGGTCCCCGGAACCGCAGCTTTCCTGATCTTTTCCGGCCGTCTGAGGCTCCTTAGCAGTTCGGAGAGCCACTTTCCATTGGTCACCAGTGCGCCGATATCAATCGGCTCTTTTTCTGTTCCCATCTCTATCCGCAGGGCATCCATCAGTGTGATGCTTCCGCTCTTTTCATCCATCTCTTCCAAAAGCTTCCGAAGTCTTGCGTGGTTTACCTCTACCCATTTTCCTTTTAAGAGAGCAAGACCTTCTGTCTGCGCCAGAAGTCTCCTGATATCCTCTTCTGTCAGCTCTACGCCGTCTACTGTAAGCTTCGGCTGCATAGAGATCAGCGCATCGAACCCGAGCATAGAGGGCCTTTCCTCACCAAGGCTTACCGACAGGGAAACTGCCGACGCTTTTTTCCTCCACCAATTTGGAATCCGGCATAAAATACCTGTATTTTCAATGTCCTCTATCTGCTTTAAAAATGTATACGCCTCCTCTGCCGTCAGCCGCAAAGGATGAAAAAGCTCTCCGTTCTCCATAAAGCCGCTGATCAGCTCCGACACCTCGGCAGCACGGTTCAGACATGACAGTAATGATAACAGCTTCTCCCGCTCATTCTGATACTCGGTCAAGGCATATTTTAAGGGCACATGTCTGACCTTCCCATCTTCCCCTTTTGTAGCATAAGTGGCAAGAAACGCAAAGGGAAAATCTGCGTCTTTATTCTCCACCAGATGAAAAAATACACGTTCCGGCACCTTAAGCGCCTGATTTTTTTCCGTGAGATACATTTCCACCGTGCCGTCATACGCACGGATCTCTTCTGCAAATATCTCATTAAGCTCCTGAAATACAGCTTTAATCCATCCTTTTGTCACATGCTCCGCGCCGATCACAAAAGGAACCGCCGATAAAAGCTCCTCCGACACTTCATCGCTTAAGACGACCTTCGCACTCTCCCGCGCAAGTTCAAGTTCCGGAAGATCTGTAAGCTGCGCAAAAAACTTTGCAGCCACCTGATATAAAAATCCTGCCGAGGCGCTCACTTCCTCTGCTTTCCCCGATATCCCTTCTTCGTAAAGCGAATGGTAAGCCGAGGCTCCCATCCACTTTTTTATCTCATCCTTTTCCAGCAATGTATCTGCCGGAGATATATCCGGTCTGAACCCATCCGGAGTATAGAGGAAACTTAACTTCATCTTTTGATTCTCTTTTACTGCCATGTAAAATCCTTCTCTTTCTGCTTATCAGCTTCCAGATCTATTTTCCGAAAACCGCTGCCGCCTCCTGCATATTTTTTATAATAGATACTTCAAACGGACATCTTGTCTCGCAGGCGCCGCACTGGATACACTCGCCCGCATGGTGCTCAAGGACGTGATAATGCTCCCTGACCGTCTCCGGCACTTCACCCTGAGCCTTCGCAAGATTCAAAAATTTCGTAACAGACGCCACATCAATCTTCTTCGGACACGGCGCGCAATGACTGCAGTACATGCAGTGACCCTTCCAGCTTATGTTCGGGAACGAAGCAAAGGCTAACGCATAATCCTTTTCCTCATCCGACGCTTCCTCGTAAGCGATATCTGCCTGAAGCTGCCCGACTGTACGCGCTCCCGAAAGAACTGTTGCCACAGCAGGACGGGTGAGCGCATAGTGAAGACATTGATTCGCCGTCAACGCTTTTCCTGCCGGAGACATGGTCTCATCCAGAAGATCTCCCCCGCCGAATGCTTTCATAACCGTAATTCCCACCCCAAGCCGCTGACAGGCTTCGTATAATTCCTGACGCTCCGGATCCATATTCACCAGAGGCGCCGCATAATTCTCATCTCTCCACAAATCTTCCACATCCTCGCTCGCAGGCTGAAGATCGTAGCATGGATTCACACTGAACATGAGTACCTCTATGTATCCGCTCTCTATCGCTTTCTTCGCGACTTTTGGATTATGGCTGCTCAGCCCGATATGGTGAATTCTTCCTGCTTCCTTTAACTCTTTCACATAAGACAGAACCGGACCGTCCGAAATGGTCTTCCAGTCTTCCATAGAATCCACATAATGAATCATTCCTACATCAATGTAATCCGTATTCAGAAGAGACATCATCTCCTCAAATCCTTCTTTTACTTCCCCGATATTCCTTGAACGTTTATACTGTCCATCCTTCCAGACTGAACAGATGTGAGACTGTATGATGAACTTTTCCCTTCTTCCATCCAACGCCTCACCGATACTTTTTCTTACCTCCGGATTCGAGGTATAAAGGTCGAAATAATTAACACCTGTCTCTTCTGCCAGATCCAGAAAACACTTTGCATTCCTGCAGCCATCCCCGGCAAAGCCCTCACAGCCCATGCCAATCTCGCTGACCCTTATACCTGTGTTCCCTAATTCACGATATTTCACCCGACTCATCTCCTTAATCCATTTTATTTCAATTATACACATTTTACAGTATCTATATAATAAATGCAAACATTAACGTATCTGAAAAAGCGATGTGATTCCCCAGACTTAAAAATTAGATTTTCCGCATGACTTTTATCTGTTCTCTTCTTTTCGAAGCCTTCTTAAGATCTCTACCTCCCCCCTCTTTACCATATCATCATTATCCATCCCCTTCGCTTCAAGAATTCTTTCTATCACCTGAGCCGGATCTAACGAATGATATGGAAAATACAATTGCTGAAGCTCTGAAGGCTTAACTATTCTGTAAAGTGTCTTGCTTCCTGTTTCCCTTGTATATGACCAATATCGGTAAATATAACCGATCCAATACAGTTCTTCTCTGCTGTATCTAATTTTCCCGTAGACACTTTTTCCATACTGTTCTTCAATCTCCGCTATTGCATCAGCTTCGGACAGGGATTCAAACATAAAGCCTTCCCGATCCATTCTCTCTGCTATTTTAGACATCATAAAACGTCTGATAAAAACCGGGGTGCTGCAGCCGGACAAATTTAAAGACTCTTCAAAAAGCTTTCCCTGATATCTGCAAATTTTCAATCCATAATCGCCAAATTCTCTCATTCCAAAATTCCCTCTAATATCCTGTTATCAGCTATGGGTGCAACAATATAATACACCTCTCTATTCTGCGCAATTAAACTTTTAATAATCTCAGAATCCGAAATTCCCCAAGCCGATTTCTGAAATATGCTATAGTCAGCATCCAATCCCTGTTTACACCAAAACGTCTCTCCTTTAAGCCTTTCTTGTCAAAATCGAGCATATACAACGAAGATTCTGGAAACGTTGAGACAAACATTGCAGATTGTTCAAGACTTTCACCGCAATAGAACCCCTGTCCAAAATCATTATTTTTGCGTGACTTATTTATACTAAGCTCTCCTTCCAGCTTGCTTTTTGCTCCATGAAAAAGCAGTATATGAGATTTTTCCGAAGCATCTTCTTTATATAACTGCTCCTTAATTTTACTAAGCCTTATTCCAGACTTAAATGCAAAGCTGTAAGAAGCCGACATATTCTGTTCACTAATGTTATTTTTGCCTGTCATCCAATTATTTAATGTAATTCTGGAAATTTCCAGTGCGTTTGCCAACCCTTCTTTTGTGAATCCAAGCAATTCTTTTATAATCACTATATCTTGTAATACGTTATATTCGTTCATCAATGCCTCCAACTTATTTGTAAAGTATTTTACATTTTAGTTTGTATGATGAAACCAATCCTTCTATCGGCATGAAAAGGACGCTTTGACTTTTCACATATATCTTTCATTCTTTAATTGTGCGAGGATATTTTTCATAATACCACTCAAGAAAATTATCATGCATTTCTTCTCCCTGGCGCCGCGCCCGGATCGCATCCTGTTTATCGCAATAGGCACCCAGATAATAGTTCTTCCTTTTGAATCCGATCTGTGCAACCCACTTTTCCTTCTTTTTATCCCAATATACTCCTGTATAGCCACTGGTATTATTCCGGTTCTTCTTTTCCTTATAAGCCTCCAAAATCGCCACAGATGTTCCATCTACTAATTTCAGATTTTCCTGATATACTTCTGACTGCAGACAGCCGCAGCTTTTTGTCTTTCCTGTCTGCAGAAGTGTTTGCCCTACAACAGTTTCCTTTCCGCAGTCACAGCGGCAGCGCCATCGGTGCATACCGCCGCGCTTCCCTGCATAAGCCAGCACAACCAAACGTCCAAATCGTTTCCCCACAAAATTTTTTATAGGCGGATGGCTTAGGCAGCCGCAGCTTTTTCGGTAACCAGAACACAGTTGATGTAAAGATGTCAGAATCTCTTTGCCGCAATCGCATCGACATCTCCAGACTACCGTACCGCCATCCCGTATATCTGTAGGTTCTACAGCCACTAACTTTCCAAAACGCATTCCCGTAATATCCTTTTGTCCAGGCCGCGTTTTGGAGATACAACCGCAGTCTGTGATCTTTCCTCTCTGCAGACAACGGGTATCCAAAAAAATCGTTCCTCCGCAATCACAATTGCATTTCCAAACTGTATATCCGTTTTTACGCTGTTTGGTAGGCGCTTCCACTGTCAATTTCCCGATGCGAAAACCAATTTTAATTTTCATCCTATATCCTTTTCTTATGCCGCTTCTTATTCTTCCTGTCCATAATACCCCCCCCCGTAAGTTTTTTCAACCTTTTTTATTTCGATACAGATCATCCAAAATTTAGCGCAATAAAAATGACAGGAGCATTCGTTCTCCTGCCATTTTGTAACAATCTGAATTTTTTCTTAAAATAATTCTTTTACCGTTGGATATATCTTCTTAAATTTCTGGTACTTCTCCTCATACTTCGCTGCCAGCTCTTCCTCCGGTTCTACCGTATCCACTACTTTCACCAGCTTCCCCGCAATGGTTTCAACGTCCGGATACTCGCCGCAGCCTACCGCCGCCAGCATAGCGCCTCCGAGAGCAGGTCCTTCCTCACTCTCGATGACATCTACCTTCAGGTTCATGATATTGGCGATCATCTTCTTCCACAGCGGGCTTTTCGCACCGCCGCCGCAGATCTTCGTCCGCTCTATCTTAATGCCAAGGCTCTTCGCCACCTCAAGGGAATCACGAAGCGCAAAAGCAACACCCTCTAAAACAGCCTGTGTCATGTCCTCTCTTGTAGTGTCCATGGACATGCCGATAAACATCGCCCTTGCGTCTGGATTGTTATGAGGGGAACGCTCTCCCATCAGATAAGGCAGATAGAATACATTGTTCTCGCCAAGCTTTTGAATGCCAGCCTGCTCCGCTCCGAAATCCTTTGTCTTTAATATCTCTTCGCTCCACCATTTATTACAGGACGCTGCGCTCAGCATACATCCCATCAGATGGTAGCTCCCGTCCGCATGAGCGAAAGAATGAAGCGCATTATTTTCATCCACCCCAAAGTTCTTACTGGAGATAAATATGGTTCCCGATGTTCCGAGGGAGATGTTGCACATACCGTTGCCCACCGTTCCGGTCCCTATTGCAGCCGCGGCATTATCCCCGGCTCCCGCTATCACTTTCACATCCTCGCGCAGTCCTAACTCTGACGCAATCTCTGGTTTCAATGTTCCTACTGCTTCATAACTCTCATAGAGTTTTGGAAGCTGTTCCTCGTTAATCCCGCAGATATCCATCATTTCCTTCGACCAGCAGCGGTTTTTCACATCCATCAGAAGCATTCCTGATGCGTCTGACACATCTGTGCAGAAAGAGCCAGACAATCTGTATGCCAGAAAATCCTTCGGCAGCATGATCTTACAGATCTTTGCAAAGTTTTCCGGTTCATGCTTTTTCATCCACAGAATCTTCGGTGCAGTAAATCCTGCAAATGCAATATTGGCCGTATATTCGGAAAGCTTATCCTTTCCGATCACTTCATTCAGATAATCTGTTTCTTCTCCCGTTCGTCCGTCATTCCAGAGAATCGCCGGACGAATCACGGCATCTTCGCTGTCTAGAGCCACCAGCCCGTGCATCTGCCCTCCGAAGCTAATTCCGGCAACCTTTTCTTTATCACACTCTGCTGTCAGCTCTTTTATCCCCTCCATGGACTGATGAAACCAGTCCTCCGGGTTCTGTTCCGACCAGCCCGGATGAGGAAAGAACAGCGGATACTCCTTTGATACGATTTTTTGTATCTCTCCCTTTTCATCCATCAGGAGAAGCTTCACTGCAGAAGTTCCTAGATCTACTCCTATATATAACATCTTATTACCCCCATGGATTCTCTGTCGGATATTTCACGCCTGCCGGCTGATTATATCCAATCTCCTCTACCGGAACGCCGATATATTTAAATACCTCGAACAGAGCTTTCCCAAAATGTCCGAATGCAACTGCCCCGTGATGCGGATAACCGCCCTCGATCAATACATGACGGTAGAATCTTCCCATCTCCGGAATTGCAAATATGCCGACGGAACCGAAGGACCTCGTAGCCACCGGAAGCACCTCGCCGTGAGCGATATAAGCGCGGAGAATATTGTCTGCAGTGCTCTGTAAACGGTAAAAAGTAATGTCTCCGGGAACGATATCGCCCTCCAATGTTCCCTGTGTTACTTCCTCTGGCAAAGTACGGGCCATGATCATCTGATACTTCATCTCACAGAAGGAAAGCTTTTTCGATGCCGTATTTCCACAGTGAAATCCCATAAAGGTATCTTTCTGGGTATAATCATATCTTCCCTTGATGTCACTCTCATACATATCCTTCGGCACAGTATTGTTAATATCAAGAAGTGTCACGGCATCTTCGCTGACTACTGTTCCGATAAACTCGCTCAGCGCGCCATAGATATCCACTTCACAGGAAACCGGAATCCCCTGCGCAGTCAGGCGGCTATTTACATAGCATGGTACGAAACCGAACTGCGTCTGGAATGCCGGCCAGCATTTTCCGGCAATCGCCACGTATTTGCGGTATCCTCTATGGTCCTCAATCCAGTCCTTAAGCGTCAGCTCATACTGGGCAAGCTTGCTTAAAATCTCCGGCTTCTTATTGCCTGCGCCAAGCTCCTCTTCCATTTCTTTGACAATTGCAGGAATTCTTTCATCGCCTTCATGCTTATGAAAAGCTTCAAAAAGGTCAAGCTCTGAGTTCTCCTCAATCTCCACGCCAATATTGTAAAGCTGTTTGATCGGCGCATTGCATGCAAGGAAATTAAGCGGTCTCGGCCCGAAGCTTATGATCTTTAAATTGTTAAGTCCTTCAATCGCTCTTGCGATCGGAAGAAATTCATGGATCATATCCGCACATTCTTCTGCATCGCCTACCGGATACTCCGGAATATATGCTTTGATATTTCTAAGCTTTAAATTATAGCTTGCATTTAACATTCCGCAGTAAGCATCGCCTCTGCCTTGCACCAGATTGTCTCCCGTCTCTTCTGCTGCCGCAACGAACATCTTCGGCCCGTCAAAATGCTTTGCAAGCAGCGTCTCTGAAATCTCCGGTCCGAAATTGCCAAGATATACAACAAGTGCGTTACATCCTGCTTTCTTCACATCCTCCAATGCCTGTACCATATGGATCTCACTCTCCACGATACAGATTGGACATTCATAGATTTCTTCTGCGCCGTATTTATCCGTATATGCCTTCATCAGGTTCTTTCTCCGGTTTACAGACAGACTCTCCGGAAAGCAGTCACGGCTGACTGCTACTACTCCAATTTTTACTTCTGGCATGTTGCTCATAATAAAACTCCTCCTTATAATGTAATGTTTTTACCTTTAAGCCCGCAGAACGCTCCCTCGATCTTCGCATCCTCATGGGCGATCAGCCATTTATTTTTCGCTGTCATCAGTTTCTCTTCCCCGTTATCAGCCGTGTCAAAATCAAGCGCATGATTGGTTCCCTCCGGCAGCACGATCACGCATCGGAATCCCTCTTCTGATGCCTGACACGGCGCATAGTGAAGTGTCGTAGCATAAAGCTCTACCGCCGTTCCCGCCGGAACAAAAAATCCTTCTACATTTGCCGTATCATACATATAATCTTCGCTGATATCCTGCTGTTTCCCCAGAAGGAGAATCAGATCGCTGGCCGCAATATCTACCTCCGATGAACGATGGTATTCCAATGCGTTCAATGTCTGATTGTGTCCGTTGCAGTATCCGATCTGAATCGGAAGACCGCCGTAAGCGCTTTTCTTAAGCTGATCCGCCGCAGATACTGACTCCAAAGCCGGAAATCCCGGCACATAGACCACGTCCTCTTTGGGGCACGGCGTACTCTTCATCGTCTCTAAGAGCGCTGAAAAGTCATATCCCTTAAGGACCTTTCCGTATGCGGAAAATGCATCATCCGTAACCTTCTTAATCTCCATAGTCATCCTCCTTTATGATATGTATATTTATTGACATTATTTTACTTCGGCAGACGGCACTCCCTATCTATGCCAAAGTCCCGAAAACTGATAGATATATCATATCAGTTTCCAGGACAGAATGCGTTCAAAAATTTATGAAGTTTGTAGTATTTTTTTGACATTTTACTCCATACATCTGAGCATCACCTTCAAAAGATTGCATGTACAGAATTGAAGGTCGCCAAGTGTAATGATCTCTCCGCTTTTGACTCCGTTTATAATATCATTGATATTCTCGATGCATCCCGGCATCTGCAGATCATTTCCGGCCTTAATACACCACTCGCTTGAAGACCACGGATACTTCTCGGATGTAAGCCCCATATAGCTTGTATCCTGAGAAGTACACCAGTCTGTCATGATCATGCCCTCAAATCCCCACTCATCCCTTGCTACTGCCTGCAAAAGGTCATAATTATTGGCCGTGTGGATTCCGTTGATCAGATTGTAAGAGGTCATGATAGAGTATGGCTGTGATTCCTTCACCGCAATCTCGAAACCTTTCAGATAGATTTCCCGAAGCGCCCTCTCGCTGATATGAGCATTCGTAAACATCCGGTTATCTTCCTGATTATTGGCCGCAAAATGCTTGATCGTCGTCCCCTGACCACCGTGAGACTGCACGCCTTTCGTGTCTGCAGCAGCACATTTCCCTGAAAGCAGCGGGTCTTCAGAATAATATTCAAAGTTTCTTCCGCACAGAGGATTCCTATGAATATTCATACCCGGGGCAAGCCACAGGTGAATGTGAAACTGCTTCATCTCTTTCCCTACGATCTCACCCATCTTCTCAACCAGCTCCATATCCCATGACTGAGCCAATGTTGTTGCAATCGGAATCGCGGTACAGTACTGATAATGGTCTATTGCCGTATCCGGCGTATTATCCGGAAATGGCATGCGATTCATCCCAAACACTTCGCCGCCCGGCAGAACTTCTCCGTCCTCTGTCGTCTTAAAATGAGGCTGAAGTCTTAATCCTGCCGGTCCGTCTGCAAGAATCAGCGGAAAGATCCCTCTGCCCTTAAGAAGCACCGAACTTGTCTCTCCTGCAGCTCCCGGAACAAGATTAGCGGCATTGCCCACAATCTGGGTTCCGTTTTCCGCACGCCGCTCAATACCAACCGTAAGCTGTGCCATCTCCTCTACAGTAAGCTGCGCCACCAGCTCTTCTATCGCAGCATTGCCTTCTTTTACATCCATAAGCGTCAAAAATGTTTGCGGATTCCCATCTTCCAAAATCGGGCGCACTTTATAACTGCACTTTTCGTTATCAGTCAGACGGTTTGTGAGCTGGCTGACGACGGTCTTGTCTTCAATCTTCACTGTCCCTGCCACATCTGTGTGCGCCGAATCTGCACCTGCACGGATCACATACTCGCCCGGCTCTAATATCCACGCCGCATCTCTCGTGCTGTAAGATGCCATATCCGCAAACTTAAACGTCACCGTAAGCTTCTCTGTCTCACCCGGCTGAAGCAATTTCGTCTTGGCGAATGCCGCCAGCTCCTGATATGGTTTTTCAAGTTCGCCCTCCGGAGCAGAATAATAAACCTGCACAACCTCTCTCCCCGCAAATTTCTTTCCTGTGTTCGTCACTGCAATTCCCAGCGAAATTCTTTTGTCTTCCCCCGCTTTTTTCACGGAAAGCTTCTCTGTCTTTATCTCAAACTGCGTGTAGCTTTTTCCAAATCCAAAGCAATATGACGGCTCAATCTTATGTGTGTCAAAATAGCGGTAGCCTACAAGAATATCCTCTGTGTAGTACTCATCATCCACATTTCCATTATTATGGCTGAAATCTTTCGAGGACGGATAGTCATAGTAGTCCTTTGCCCACGTGTCTGTAAGCCTTCCGGATGGGTAAGTCCTTCCTGTCAGTACATCTCCCGCCACATAGCCCCCGATATTTCCAAGCTGCCCCATAAGGACAACCGCATTAAGGCCCTGTATCTCTTTAATAGCCGTACTATCGATCACTCCTCCTATATTCAGGAGCAAAATTGTCTTTTCATAGTTTTCTGCCAGAAACTTAAGGTTTTCAATCTCCCGGTCTGTCAGGAGATAATCGCCTTTCCTGTACTCTCTGTCCTTCCCTTCCCCGGAATTCCTTGAAAGCACGTAAATGGCCGTCTCTGTCTCCTCCTTTTTCACGATACAAGGAGTCTGCGGGTCTTCAAAAGGTCTCTCAAAAAGTACCATGTGTACCGGCACTCCCCTCTCTTCCATCTCTTTCTCCACACTCTCCATATATTCCTTCTCTGCCCTGAAAAGCTCTGCATCAAAGCTGTCAAGCCACTCTCCGCTAAGGATATCAAATCCGGCGTCTATGAGTCCCTGCTCTACATTGATATTCTCTTTTGTATTCACGTCGCCGGATCCCGTGCCGCCTTTAACGGTATGTCTCGCCCCGTTCCCGTACAGCGCGATCTTCCGCTCGGATTCCTTCAGAGGCAGCGCTCCGTCATTTTCCAGAATCACCATGCACTCTCCTGCAAGCTCCCTTACCGCCTGCTGGTTCTCTCTCTCCAGCGGCGTAACTTCATCTGTTTTCAAACCAAAAAATTGTTCCATAGCAAATATTTCTCCTTCCTTCACTTCATTCAAGATCATATAGTTCTAAAATCACTCTGGCCTGTGACATCTGCGGAATTCACTCGGAAGAATCCCGTATTTTTCCTTAAACAGCTTTGAAAATGATCTGCTGTTAGCAAATCCGTTATTTACTGCAATATCTCCGATCGTCATATCTGAATTAGCCAGATCCTTATATGCATGGACAAGCCTGATACTGTCAAGATAATTTTTATAATTGATTCCTGTATATTTATAAAACATTCGTGAAAAATAGGCGGTCGAATACCCGAACGCCGCTGATACACTCTCCAAAGACAGCTCCGTCGCATAATTTTCTTTCATATAGGCAGTTATAGCAGAAAGTTTGTCAAGCTTCTTATGCTGCCGGACTAGCTTCGTATCCACCTTTTTCAAACGATATTTTGTAACAAGGAGATAAAGCAGCAGATAAAACTCTCCCATGACCTTTAGTTCATAACCGTATTCTTTTCCGGTATAGACCTCGTATATCTTCCTGATAAGAGCCATAGCCTCTCTATCCTGTATCAGACTGCTGTTAGAAAAATATATGAATCGCTCATCCGAATAATATTTTTCAAAATTTGACAAAGGTATCTGCAGAACAACTGTCAAATTCTCCTTTGGCGCATGGATCGAGTGAATCTCATTGGAATTCACAAGCATGCACTCTCCTGGTTCTAAACGATAGCCCGAATCATTGATGAAAAAATCGATTTCTCCCTCAAAGAGAGCAAAAATCTCGACAGAACGATGCCAGTGCTTTTCCCGGACATAATGTCCGTCCTTTCCCTCAAAGAGAAACAGCTTAAAAGGGATGTCATCATTGGGCATGATCAGTTCGTGAGAATACTCCATTTTATTATTCCTTTCGCTTCATTCAAAACACAACCGGGCCGCTTTCTCTCCTGTATTCTGATTTTCTCTTCTCCACACTCTCCTGATGAGCGCGCCCCTGTTTCTTCTTTATATATTCTCCAGCGCCTCATTAGCGCCCACCAGCATCAAGATCGTCCCCGCCTTCAAAGGTATATCAGGATCCGGTGTGATCTCGACCCGTTCCCCTTCCCTGCTTCCGATCACATTCACGCCGTAAGTTTTCCGCACATCCAGTTCCTTTAATGTCTTCCCGATCCATTTTTCCGGTATGGCAGCTTCAACGACGCTGTAATCCGGTGACAGTGCGATCCAGTCTGCAAGATTTCCCGACACCAGATTCCTTGCAATCCGCTTTCCTATCTCCCTTTCCGGAAATACAATGGCATCCGCGCCAACTTTTCTTAAAACCTCGGCATATCTTTTATTATGCGCCTTACACAGAACATAAGGGATTCCCATTTCTCTGGCAGACAGTACTGCCATAATGCTTCCTTCCAGATTCTCTGATGATGCGATCACGATCCCGTCGAAATTCTTCGATCCCAGAGACTGTAAAAGCTCTGGATTCCCGATATCCGCCTGCATGGCATAGGCTACCTGATCTGCCACTGCCTCCACACACTCCATATCCTGATCTATGGCTACAACATCGCACCCCATCCGCTGCAGCGTGACTGCAACACTGGCTCCAAAACTTCCAAGTCCCAACACGATAAATTGCTTTTTCATCATCAAACCTCCTCGTCTTTTATCTTGCACAATCTTCCTCTTATTATCCGACCATAATCCGCTCCTGAGGGAGACTTCGTATTTTATCCCTTGGATGCGTCTTCCCGGCAAAGGTCAGCACCAGCGACAGCGGCCCTAATCTTCCGATATACATCAGAATCATCAGGATTATCTGGCTGACACGGCAAAGCCGCGGAGTCAGATTCGCTGTAAGACCTACCGTTCCTACCGCCGAAGCCGTCTCATAGATAACATCTGCCAGCAGAATGCTATCTGGTTCAATGATCAGAATCACGATGGTACCGGCAACAAAGGCGGCAAAAGCCACCATAACAACACAAAATCCCGTACGAAAATTTGCCACTGATATCCTTCTTCCCATACACTCCGTATCATTGCCTCCCCACACAAATGTAAGACAGGCAAGAAACAACATGGCAACTGTCGTCGTCTTAACCCCGCCTGCAGTTCCTCCCGGAGAGCCGCCGATAAACATAAGAATTGCGCAAAACAGCTTGGATTCTTCATGGAGCGCTCCCTGAGAGATCGTCGCAAACCCTGCAGTTCTTGTAGTCACCGACTGAAACATCGCTGCCAGAAGCTTCTGCCCCGGATCCATACCTCCAAGAGTCTGGGGATTGTGATATTCAGCAAAAAAGATAAAGACCGTCCCAGACACGATCAGCAGCGCTGTCATAATAACAGCCAGCTTCGAGTGCAGGCGAAGTCTGGTAAACCACCAGCGCCGCGGCACTTCCCGGCTGATAACTTTCCTTCCGTTCTCCAGCACATCAAACCATACCGTAAATCCGATACCGCTTAAAATGATCAGAAGCATCGTCGTAATATTTATGATCGGATTCACCGCATAATCACACAGGCTGTGATCTCCCAGTATATCGATCCCCGCATTGCAGAACGCCGAGACTGAATGGAAGAACGAATAGCAGATTCCCCTTAAAAAGCCGTATTCCGGCACGAACTGGAAAGCATATAGTACTGCCCCGCCTCCCTCTGCCAAAAGCGTTCCGATGATTACCTTTTTTACCATTCCGGCAATTCCGCCAAGCTGCCAGGCACTATAGGATTCCTGAAGCACCACCTGCTCCCTGATGGATATTTTTCTGTGCAGCAAAAAGAAAAACAGAGCGGCACATGCGATCACTCCAAGCCCGCCGATCTGTATCAACAAAAGCAGCACAATCTTCCCAAACAAAGTAAACTGCGTGGCAGGAACAATTGTCACCAGTCCTGTCACACATACTGACGTCACAGATGTAAATAACGCATCGATAAACGCAATCGGGCGGGTATTGCTGATTGGGAGATACAAAAGCACACCCCCGAGAAGGATGACTGACAAAAATCCCATTGCCGTTATGCGGAGTGTATTCCATCTGATATTTTTTTCTTTCTTCACAGCTTATTCTCCGTATACCTTTTCTTTCTTAAATGGCGCAGATAATACCAATCTACTATCTGCGCCGTCTCTGCACTTTCTATATTATAATGGGCATCCCATTATTTCTGTACGATGTTGATAATCTTCTTCGGAACATAGATTTCTTTCACGATCGTCCCTGTAAGCTTATCCGCCACTGCCTCTTTACCGGCCTTAACCGCATCCTCTTTGGATACGTCCGCCGGAATCGAGATAACTGCCCTTGTCTTTCCATTGATCTGTACCGGAACCTCTATCTCGTCATCCTTCATGGCTTCCTCATCGTAGGTTGGCCATCCGGCTTTGAATACGCTTCCCGTATGGCCTAACTGCTCCCAGATCTCTTCCGCCATATGAGGCGCGAAAGGTGAAAGGAGAACCGCCATTGCCGACAGCGTATCGATGTCTATTCCGCCTGTCTTCTTTGCAATCTCGATCAGGTTATTGTTATGCTCCATAAAACCTGAGATTGCAGTATTTAAGCTAAAGCTCTCAAGACGCACAGTAATGTCTTTAATCAGTCTGTGACGTTCCTTGATCATCTCTTTTGTCGCATCGACCTTTGCCTCTTTACTGTCCATGACAAGATTCCACAGACGCTTTAGAAATCTGTTTACACCGTCAATCCCGCGGTCATCCCACTCAGCGTCAAGTTCCGGCGGTCCCACGAACAGTTCGTACATCCTCAGAGAATCACAGCCGTAATCCCTTACCAGATCATCCGGCGATACGACATTTCCTTTGGACTTACTCATCTTGATTCCGTTCTTTCCGGTGATCATACCCTGATTAAAAAGCTTCTGGAACGGTTCGTCAAAATCAATGGCTCCGATATCACACAGGAACTTCGTATAGAATCTGGAATAAAGAAGGTGCAGTACCGCATGCTCCACGCCGCCGATGTACATGTCTACCGGAAGCATCGCGTCTGCTTTTTCCTTGGATACCAGTTCTTTATCATTGTGGTTATCCACATAACGAAGGAAATACCAGGATGATCCTGCCCACTGCGGCATTGTATTTGTCTCTCGCTTTGCGGCTTTTCCGCACTTCGGGCACTTGCAGTTCACCCACTCGTCAATAGCGGCAAGCGGTGATTCACCTGTGCCTGTAGGCTCATAGGACTCCACCTCCGGAAGTCTGAGCGGCAGCTCTTCCTCCAGAACCGGCACGTTGCCGCACTCAGGACAATGCACGATCGGAATCGGCTCCCCCCAATAACGCTGGCGTGAAAATACCCAGTCTCGAAGCTTATAATTTACAGTCGCACGCCCCATTCCTCTCTCTTCGATGATGTGCGGAGCCTCTTTTTTCAGAACCGCGGATTCCATGCCGTTCCACTCTCCAGAATTGATCATCGTTCCGTTAGCCTCTGTATAGGCCTCTGTCATGTTTTCAATAGCTTTTCCGTCCTTCGCGATAACCTGAATGATCGGGATCCCAAACTTTGTCGCAAACTCAAAATCGCGGTCATCGTGAGCAGGTACGCACATGATCGCTCCTGTTCCGTAATCAGCAAGTACATAATCAGAAAGCCAGATTGGCGTCTTCTCCCCGTTTAATGGATTGATGGCATAGCTTCCGGTGAAGACACCCGTCTTTTCCTTGTCTTGCATACGGTCTACATTGGACTTCATGGATGCATCGTAAATATATTTTTCCACATCTTCCCTTGTCTCATCCGTAGCCAGTTCTTTCGCAAGGCTATGCTCCGGCGCAAGCACCATAAAAGTCGCGCCAAAAAGAGTATCCGGTCTTGTCGTATACACAGTAATCTTCTCATCGCGTCCGTCCACCGGGAAATCAACTTCTGCACCGTAAGATTTTCCAATCCAGTCAGTCTGCATTTTCTTGACCTTCTCCGGCCAGTCAAGCTTATCAAGATCGTTAAGAAGACGCTCTGCATAAGCAGTGATCTTAAGCATCCACTGGCGGAGATTCTTTTTTGTGACCTCCGCGCCACAGCGCTCGCATTTCCCATTTACTACCTCTTCATTGGCAAGTCCGGTCTTACAAGACGGACACCAGTTGATCGGGAACTCCTTCTCATATGCCAGACCTTCCTTGAACATCTTCACAAAGATCCACTGTGTCCACTTATAGAATTCAGGATCCGTCGTATTCACTTCCCTGTCCCAGTCATAGAGCGCTGCGATCTCATTGATCTGATGCTTGATGTTCTTTACATTCTCCGCTGTAGAGATTGCCGGATGTACCCCCATCTTAATGGCATAGTTCTCTGCAGGAAGCCCGAAGGCATCCCATCCCATAGGATGGATGATATAATATCCCTGCTGCAGCTTATACCTGCTCCACACATCGGAGATCACATAGCCTCTCCAATGTCCTACATGCAGACCGTTCCCCGACGGATACGGGAACATATCAAGACAGTAATACTTCTTTCTCTTGCTCCCATCCTCATTCTCCTTCACATTTACCGGATTCTTTTCCCAGTTCTCGCGCCATTTCTTCTCAATAGCCTTATGATTGTAAGGTATCTTTGACATATTTACTCCTCCTGCCTAATTACTTTGTGAGGTCCTATCAAATTATCGAACCTGTTTTGCACCTATAATGAAAGCCTTCTCATCTCCAAGAGACGAAAAGGCTTAACTTCCGTGGTACCACTCTTTTTCACGGAATCACAGATTCCGTGCACTCATTGCTTCTGTAACGGGAAGAGACCGCCCGTGCCTACTACTTCTGCCTGAATATATCCTTATATAATGCAGTCTGTCTGTTCAACGCGGGAACTCCGAGGCGAGTTGGGAGATTTCCGCTTACTGCCTCACACCCTCCGGCAGCTCTCTTAAAACGTCCGTCTCTTAGTACTCCTCTTCAATGTTTTTCAATATACGATAAATATTATATGTAAAATGTTAAAATAAGTCAACCCTGAAGAAATTATTTTTTACGGTTGTTCCATACCTCTCTTTAGTGTATAATGAATATAAGTAAAGTTACTGGATTTTCAGTAGAATAATGTATACATAAAGGAGAGTTTGCTATGGTATATTTATTGACAGGTCCGAAAGGCAGCGGAAAAACGCAGCAAATGATTGAACAGGCTAACAAAAAATCAAAGGAATGCAACGGTAACGTAGTGCTTATCAAGAAGACGCACCGTGATACCGCCAGTGTTGCATTCAATATCCGTACAATCTGTATGGACGACTATCCGGCGATTAAGAATATTGACGGATACATTGGATTTTTATATGGCATGTACAGCTCTAATCACGACATTGAATGTGTATTTATTGACGGCATCTTAAAGCACGCGGATATTTCACTTGAGAATGTTCCGGCATTTATCGACAGACTGAACCGGATTTCCAAAGACTGCGGCATCGAATTTTACGTAAGCATCAGCGCTGCAAAAGCGGATTTGGCAGATGTAAATCCCGAGCATTGTAAGTATCTTAACTAGTACATCAAATATGATACGAAGGATAAATATTTTAATTTACGAATCTGTAAAGCGGAAAATGAGCGGGCAATTTTTAAAGCTGCCCGCTCAAAAAATGAAAATTTATTTAGAACCGATACCCAAGTTCATATTTTACCACATCGATGTTTGCCGTTCCATCTGCAAAAAATGAGATCCCGTCCGCTTCCTGCTCAGTATACATCGTCGCTGACAGCACCTGTTCACCGTCTCCCACAAAAACTTCCGCACTAAAACGGTCCAGAATGATCCGAAGCTTCAGCTCCCCTCCCGCATGATCTACCAAACTTCTCCGCTGATGGATGATGGCCCGCCTCGAGCCGGAGAACTTTCGGTCTATTTTCAGAATAGACTCCCGGGGGCGGAAACTCAGCGATGTGTAATATGTATCGTTCTGCGCAAACCGTACCGCAAACTTCCGATACAACTCTTCCCCGTTCTGGGGACGGACTGTAAGCTCCATATCAACCTTTCTTCCCTTAATCCCATCAAGCTTTACAATCTCTGAAACCATGACATTCTTATATACCACTTTATCATATCTCAAAGCGTCCAGTTCCCTGACTGGCTTCTGATACAATTTGCCGTTTTTCACTGACAGCTCTCTCGGCAGACTCATCTGCCCAAACCACGGCTCCTCTGGCGAACGCATACTGCAGGCATCCCAGTTCTGCATCCAGCCGATCATGATCCGGCGCCCATCCGGTGAAAGTATTGTCTGAGTCGCGTAAAAATCAATCCCATAATCAATAGATTGGTCGTGCTCCTCCTTAAATGTCCCGGATGCTTCGTCATATTCACCTATCATGCAGACCGTTCCATTTCCATTATGATATTCAAACCCCTTGGGCAACATGTCCTGCGGGCTTATCAGCAGCACCCATTTCCCATCTAGCTCGAAGAAATCCGGGCATTCCCACATCTTCCCGAACCGGTCGCAGTTAGAAACCAAAACGCTTTTAAACTTCCACTGGAATCCGTCCGCGCTTTCATACAGAAGGATCTGTCCGCTCCCGTCCGCCGGACGGTTCCCCACGACGCAGGCGTAAGTCCCGTCCGCTTTCTTCCACATCTTGGGATCGCGGAAGTCGAACCTGCTGCTGCCCTTGGGAATGTCCTCTTCATCCAGCACCGGGTTCTGTTCATATTTCTCATAATCAATCCCATCGCCCACAGCGATACACTGGGTCTGCACTTCCCGATAAGTGTCCCGCTCTATATGTTCTTTTAACACACCGGTATACATCAGCAGATGCCGTCCGTCCGGCAGCACTACCGCGCTCCCAGAAAAGCACCCATCCCTGTCATACGCCTCGTCCGGCGCAAGGGCGCAAGGAAGATATTCCCAATGGAGCAGATCTTCACTCACCGCGTGTCCCCAATGCATGGGGCCCCATTTTGATTCGTAAGGATAATACTGATAAAACATATGGTACTGGCCTTTGTAGTACGAAAAGCCGTTGGGGTCATTCATCCAGCCCGCACGTGGAGTTAGGTGGAAATCGGGACGCTCCTCTTTACTAATCAATTTTCCAGAAGCCTCTTCATATTTTCGCGCTTCACGCAATGTCTGAGTTGTCATAGATATTTCTTCCTTTCTTTTTAAGATGCCTTTTTTGTACACCGGTGTAAAAACATTATTCTGTAATTATTCTAAATTCGCTATACTTGCGTTGTATGAATCCAGATATTTCTGAAACAGCTCCAGATATTCGCTAAGTCCGTATGCTTCCAGCTTCTCCAGATATTTATCCCAGTCCGCGTCTGTAAATCCATTCATGATCCAGTCGGCTTTCTTCGCTTTAATCTCTTTATGGATGTCCGCCTGCAGATTGGAGAATTTTTCGGTGTCGTCACGGCTCATGAAAATATTCGGGTACACATACTTACTATGCATATCGGGCGTATAATACTCCTTGATCCAGTCCAGACGGTACTTCGCATCATCCGGGCAGGTCACATATACGTCGTAATATTCGTCCAGTACAGCGAGCGGGCCGCCTACCGCTTCAGCCTCTCTTACTTCTACCGGGGACGCGTCCCCAAGCGGAGCATGCTTTAGCATATCCTCTCCATCGGCGTTTTTACCCATCTCAAAGATATCGAAATCATCGTCCTCACCGTATGTTCCCCAGTTGTTCTGCGGGGACTGCATCGGCGCGTACATCTGATCCACCCAGGCACAGACAAGCGCCGGGTTCTCCGCCACAGAGGTCACTACACACCGGCCGCGGAAAAATCCACCGGTAAAGGAGCCGTTCTCCGGCGTCAGATTCCGTGTATCCGCCGTCAGTACCGGGAGCGGAACCCAATCCTTCAGGTTGTCGATATTTCCCACGTCCCAGCTAAAGCATACGCCGTAACGGCCGGATTTCCCCTTCGATACATAAGTTGACCATTCCTGGGTAAACGCTTCCGGATCGATCAGCTTTTCTTCATACAGCTTATGCAGCCACTGGATCCCTTCTTTATAGCCCTCCTGCGTAGCACAGCAGATCACCTTCTGGTCATCCGTCACTGCGATATGCCTGCCGCTGTTCACGTCCTTGTCCACATCTCCGTAGCCCTCGCCAAATCCATTGATCAGGATGCCTAGATCCTCGTTGCCGTTATTGACAATACAGGACATAGGGATGATGCTTCCGTCAATCCCGAATTCCTTCTGAAGCTCCGACGCATGGTCACGGAACGCGGTTAGCACATTCTCAAATTCCTCCACTGTCTCCGGAACCTTAAGATTCAGGAAATCCAGCCATTTTTTATTGATAAAGCTCATATTTCCTACGCTCTGTATCGCCGTCTTTTCAGAACCAAGCTGCTCGATCCAGGGCAATGACCAGATATGCCCGTTCACGTCCGTACACATCATCCGGTATTCCGGATATTTTTCAAATACCGTCCTTAGGTTCGGCATATAAGCATCGATATACTGCTCTAGCGGGATGATCGCGCCGTATTCCGCATACTTTAACAGGTTGCTGTCTGTAAAATCCGCAGAGAAGATAAAATCCGTCAGCTTATTGGGATCCGACATATTCAGGGAGATCTTATCCCCCCACTGGTCAGACTGTATCGCTGTCCAGTCAATCTCCACATTCGTCTGCTCCTGCAGACGCTTAAAGATCGTCCGCTTATTCGGCTCAGATTCCGTATTCGCCGGATAGCTGATCATGCCTGTAAGGGTCGCCTTTTCCTTCAGCGGAAATGCAAGCTCCGCCTCGTCTACCGGGCGGAAAGTCCCGTCATTGATCTGTATCTTATTTCCGCAGCTCGCAAGGGAAACTGCCATACAAGCCGCAAGCGCTGCCGCTGCTATTCTTTTTCCATACCTTGATTTCATAGTCTGCCTCCTTTCCTATCTCTTCCTAACCTTTTACAGCGCCGGCCATGATTCCGCTGTCAAAATATTTCTGGAAGAACGGATACATGATCAGAAGCGGTAAACTGGAAATAATAATGGTTGCGTATTTCAGAAGCTCTGCTAACTGCGCCCGCGCCGCCGTGCTCTGCATATCCGCGATCATACCGGATTCCGGCTGGTTCTGGATCAGGATGGAGCGAAGGACGAGCTGCAGCGGCTGTTTTGCCGAATCATTCAGGTAGATCATCGCATCAAAGTAGCTGTTCCACATAGCGACAAACTGCCACAGGACAAGAACGGCGATGACCGGCGTACAGACTGGAAGCAGGATCTTAAAGAAGAACGTCAGCTCGCTGGCTCCGTCCACATCCGCCGCCTCACGAAGCTCCTGCGGGATCCCTTTATAATAAGTCCTTGCGATGGTCATATTCCACACACTGAAGGCTCCCGGAAGGATCACCGCCCACATGCTGTCTACAAGTCCCAGATTACTTACTATCAAATATGTAGGGATCAGGCCGCCGCCAAAGAACATGGTGATCATGAAAATGATATTAAAGAACCCTCTTCCCTTAAAATCTTCCCTTGACAGCGGATAAGCCGCCAGAAGTGTCACAGCCACAGAAACGACCGTAAACAGTACCGAATAGACGATCGCATTCTTAAATCCGATCCAGATCTGGCTGTTGGTCATGACACGCTCATAGGCAGTCGACGTCCATTTGCTGAAATCAAAGGTGATTCCCTTATTCTGCAGCGTGATTGGATCCATGAAGGATGCAACAATAATATAAATCATCGGCACGATAATCGCAACCACAAATAATCCCAGCAGCACATATCCGACCGTCAAAAGCACTTTATCCTGTCTCGAATATCTTGTAAATAAACCCTTTTTCTTTTTCACTTTGCGCACACCTCCTAGATTCCCTGTCCGTCATTCATCTTCGCCACGATCTTATTCACAACAATCAGAAGAATAACATTGATTACGGTGTTAAACAGTCCTACTGCAGTTGAAAAGCTGTAATCGCCGTCGATCAGACCTTTTCTGTATACATATGTAGCGATGATCTCTGATGCCGGAAGGTTAAGGTCTGTCTGCAGCGCGTAGGCTTTTTCAAATCCGATGCTCATGATATTTCCTGCCTGAAGAATGAACTGGATCACGACCATATCTTTGATCGCTGGCCATTCTACGGTTTTAATCTGCTGTAAGATATTGGCGCCGTCCATGATCGCAGCCTCTCTTAGCTCCTGACTTGCGTTAGACAAAGATGCCGTGTACATGATGGACGCCCAGCCGGCTCCCTGCCAGATACCGCTGATAATATAGATTGAACGGAACGCTTCCGGCATGGTCATAAAATTAATGTCTGATCCCATCAGTAAGTTTACCGGTCCTGTCACAGAAAGAAAGATCCGCACGATACCGCAGAGTACGATGACTGACACAAAGTTTGGAAGGTAAAGTATAAGCTGGATTTTTTTCTTGATTCCCGCGCTCTGAATGCGGTTCAAAAGAAGCGCCAGTATAATCGGAACCGGAAATCCCCATAACAGGCTGTATACACTCAGTTTTAGGGTATTTATCAGATATCTCATGAAATCCGGTGAATGCAGAAACCTCGTAAAGTGCTTGAAGCCTACCCATTCGCTTCCCGAAACTCCCTTAAACGGATTGTAATCCTGAAATGCGATCAGGATACCGCTCATCGGTGCATACTTGAAAATCAGTGTAAGTAACAGCGCTGGCATCAGGAAGAGCAGATAAAGCTGCCAGTGCTGTCTGATATACACCAGTGTATTGTGAAATCCAGTTTCCTTGCTTCCCTGTTTTCCATTTGCAACAGCTTTTGAAGTTGTATTCATAACTTCCTCCTTTCTCTCAAATCCCTCCGGCTTTTGCACATTTTTGCTCTCATTTCTTATCACAATCTCCTTTCCTCTCTTAATTTGTGCATTTGTAAAATGTTTATTTTACATTATCTTGAGATTTGTTATATTATTTATATCATTTACTTTACATTTAGTCAATAATATTTTTGCTATTTGCATATTTATATTTTTACATTTTATGTCAACTGTACACTCTGAACAAATCGGAATACAATTTTATCCTAATAAAAAATTTCTTTTAAATTTTATATTTTTACATTTGACACATTTTTGTTTGTGCATTATAATGTGGATATCACATAATTACACAAACGAGAGCAAAAGGAGGGGCACATGGGCACCAGAGTTACGATTCAGGATATTGCCAACGAGCTTGGCATTTCCCGCAACACAGTCTCAAAGGCGATCAACAACACCGGCATACTGGCTGATGCCACCAGAGATAAAGTATTAAAAAAAGCAATGGAGATGGGGTACAAGCAGTTTTCCTATGTGACTGCCGCTAATACGGGGAGTTCAGTACTCTCCGTCCCCCTTTCAAAAGGAAGTAATGAGATTGCGCTGTTTATGTCCAATTTCGTGGCAGGCTCCCACTTCGCGCTCATCATGCTGGATAAGTTCCAGAAAGAACTTGCCGGACTGGGATACAGCCTTACCATGCACCGAATACTTGAGGAAGAGCAGGAAAGCATGAAGCTTCCCGCCTCTTTTTCCCGGGAACGGACTGCCGGGATCATCTGTATCGAGATGTTCCATTATGAATATGACCAGATGCTTTGCGGCTTAGGGCTTCCGGTCTTATTCGTAGACGCGCCGGTAACCTATGCAAAAGCGCCGTTGGAAGCAGATATTTTATGCATGGATAATCATTCCGGCATCTATTCCCTGATCAGCGAGATGGCCAGAAGAGGGAAGACACGCATCGGGTTTATCGGGGAATACATGCACTGCCAGTCTTTCTTTGAGCGATATATGGCTTATCGGAACGCCCTGTATCTGGCGGGGCTCCCCTGTCCGGATGAAGCCTGCATCATACGGAACAAGGAGGGCGCGCGCTACCCGTCCTCAAAGGATTATCTGGAATATCTGAACGAACGCTTCCAAAAGCTTCCCCGACTGCCGGAAGTATTCCTGTGCGCGAACGATTTTATCGCTCTGGATGCTCTGCAGATATTAAAAAAACTGGGCTATGGTGTCCCAGACGATGTATGGCTGTGCGGATTTGATGATTCCCCCGAATCAAAGATCGTCACGCCGCCCCTTACCACCATCCATATACACAGCCAGATCATGGGATTTTCTGCGGTAAATCTGCTGATGTCCCGTATCAGCGAGCCATATTTGAATTACCGCACAGTGCATACGGAGACAGACCTGATCTACCGGGATTCCACCTGCGACTGATTACCGAGATTCCCGGATACTTAACCATCATCAATTTTAGGAGGTATATCATGAGTAATTTGTTTAACCTTGACGGTTCCATCCTGCAGTTCATCAACAAAATCGTATACAGCGTCTATCTGAACATCTTATGGTTCGTCTGCTGTATCCCCATTGTGACGATCGGCGCGTCCACCACCGCCCTTTTCTATGTCACATTAAAGATGGCAAAAAATGAAGAAGGCAACATCACAAAATCATTTTTCCACTCTTTTAAAGACAATCTAAAGCAAGGGACGAAGATCTGGCTGATCCTTTTGTCTCTGGGGATCATCCTTGGCATTGATGGTTATGTACTGTACCATATACGGTTTGAAAATATATTCTGGACACTCTGTATGGCAGTTTTCTTTGTCGCGGCAGCCGCCTACGCCATCGTCCTGATGTATATTTTCCCTCTTCTCGCCCGTTTTGACAATACGGTTGGCGCTATGTTCAAAAATGCGCTGTTTATTGGCATCCGTTTTCTGTTCTGCACGGTATTGATGGCAGTCATTTATTTCGTCATGCTGCTTGTTATCATCCGTATCTTTACACCGGCTGTCATCTTCGGGGAAGGACTCTGCGCCCTGCTCTGCTCCTATATGCTGTCCAATATCCTACTGCTTTGTCAGGAGAGGACCGAGAAACATCAAGACACAGCCGCCGAAATACAGTAATTCTGGAACAAAAAAAGAGAGTCATAAAATGACTCCAAAACAGGATTCAACGTCTGAAAAGGATAAGAAAATATGAGAAATCAGACACATACCTCCGTCAAAAACAAACACTGGAAACACCTTAACGGAAAACAAAGGCTTCGATATATCTGGGATTATTATAAGCTTTTGATCACAATCTTCCTGATCATCCTGTACATACTCAGCTATACGCTGTACGGCCGCCTTACTAAAAAGGAAGTCTTGCTGTATATCGGCCTTGTAAATATGTCCGTGGGCGAACAGCTCACTGACGGGTTAAGCCACGGTTTCATAGATTTCACAGATACCGACGCCGCCAGATCAGAGCTCAGGCTCTATACCGGGCTGTATCTTACCGACGATCCAGACGATCCCAATTACGAATACGCCTATGCTTCCCGCATAAAAATAATGGCCTCTATTGACGGCGAAAAACTGGACGCTATAATTACTGATAAAAAAACTTTTGACGCTTTTTCACAAGACGGGGATTTCTGCGATATGGAAGAACTGCTGAAAAACCTAAGCCCCCAAACCAGAGAAGCGTTAAAGCCGTATCTTGTAACGGGCAGCCGCCCCACAGGACTGTGCGTTTCGCAAAAAGGGCTGTTTAATAAAGCCGGTTTTTCTGACGATGTTTATTTGGGAGTGTTTAAAAATTCTCCGCGAAAGGACCGGATCGCGGAATATATAGAGTACCTGTATTCCGAGCAGTAGACAGAATAAAGCGCGGCATTATCTGTTATGCAAGCGTTTCATACAGCATCACCATCAGCGGCATCGTCACGATACAGAATATGATCGACATCACATTGATCACGCTTGCGTATTTGGAATCCTGATTATGTATCTGTGCCAGCTGCGTCACCATCGCTGCTGCCGGAGCCGACGCTGCCAGAAAGACTACCAGAAGAATATCCTTCGCTTCCCTGTGAAGCCCCATTCTTGCTATCATGGCAAAGATAACCGCGATCACTGCCGGATAGACAAGCAGCCGGATGAAACACACAAAATAGGGTCTCTTACGGCTGAACACCCACTTAAGATCCATATTTCCGATCACCATCCCGATAACAAACATCCCGGCAGTACCGATCATATTCCCAAATCCTTCCAGACAGGTCCCGATGACCTCTGGTATATGGATTCTTGCCGCAAAGAAGAAAAATCCTGCTATCATGGCAATAATATTAGGATTCACCAAAATCTTTTTATAATCCCAGTCTTCCGTCTGCTGCCCGATCAACCTGCTTCCATGAGTCCAGATCAGCACTGTCTGAACAATATTGTAGGCATTCGTATAAAACACCCATTCCAGCCCCATCACCGCCGCCACCAGAGGAATGATCAGATTTCCCGCATTAGTATAGATGAGCGACGCCCTCTCGATACTGTTCAAATTCAAAGGCCTTCTAAGAAGCGTAGTCCACACGATCAGCAATATGTGTACAAGTACAGCAGCTCCTGCCGCAAGCAGAAGCCCCTGTACTTTATCCTTTGTAAGTTCAATCTGAAAAGAATAGATAACCATACAGGGTGAGCAGATGTATACGACCATGTTGGATATCACCTTGCTGTCTTCACTTTTAAACAATCCTGCCTTAACACTTGCATACCCTGCCGCCACGAATAGAAACAGCGATACGATCTGCTCAGCGAGTAATAAACTTAGTTCCATGTTTCATCCTTTTCATCCTGACTGCCATCCTCTGCCGGCACTGCCGGAAGCACATCTTTCTTTCCGGCAATGGAAAGAGACATAACGGTATTGGCTTTCTCATCTTCCTTGTACTCCATCGTAACTTCCTGTCCGGCTTCGCACCTTACTACATCGATAAAATCAACAACTGATGTATCAAAGATATCGTCAGACCCTTCTACCATGATATAGTAATGAGACGTCCCGTCAATAACCGCCTGCGCAATCTTGGTAATCTTTCCTGTAACTGACTTAATCTCTCTTGTATCCTTCTCAACTTCCTTTACACCGTTGCTGAGAAGCAGCTCAAGGTAATTCTCCTCACACTGGCTCACACTATCGCCGATAGCAACGATCTGATACTTTTGCACGTTCACCATGGCATACTTTTTCACAAGCCCTGCATCATCCTTGAGCGCGACAAAATATGTCGGCTCATCGGAAATATTGAGAAGCAGCGGGAAGGTTGCCACATATTTGAGGTTCTGCACCTGACCCTCCGCCGAGGACATGGCAGAGGCTTCCGTCGCGCCTTCCACTTTATAATATTTCGTCTCCATGGTCCGCTGATTAGACAGCATGAATCCTACGTTGGACTGATCACCATTGACAGATGTCACACCGGTATACATCCATACGTCATCATCCAGCGCAAGATAATTGTAGCCGTCCGTTGTCTCAAGACAATCCTTCTGGCTTAGGACACTGTTGATAAATCCGTGCTTCAGCGTCCCGTAATAATCAAACAGCTCTACAAGCAGATCGGCCGCATACGCCCGGTCGATCCATGACGGCGCATTCTCAATCTTATAGGTCTTCGTCTCGCCGGTGATGGCATTGCAGAGAACCACCTTTCCTACCGTCTCTCCCCCGAATAATCCGATGTTAAATTTTTTCACAGGCGCAACCCAGTAGGGAACTCCGTTATCATCGATCTCAAAACTTAAGCCCCCGTAGATGTAGGTCGGATGCTTAAACCTTAGATGCCGGTATATATTTCGGTTAAAATATTCGCTCGTCGTATACTTCATGCCCTCTTCAAGCTTCACAAGCTCCGTCGTCTGGGTGGCCATATTGATTCTGATATAGGCCGGAATCCCCTTCGACTGATTGGTAAACCATTTGATCAGGCTTGCGTAACGAAGAGGCGATACCCTGACCGGATTATCTTTGTAATTGATCTGGGTATAGATATCGTCCACTTCAAACTGAGACACCATATCCACCATGCTTCCCATCTTGCGGTCACCTAAGATCATCGCCGTATCCCTGTCAAGGAGCGGAATCTTGTCAAAAGAAAGCTCCTCCACATCCTCTGTGAATTCACCTTCCTCTACCTCCATAAGCTGCTGGTATTTTTTTGCATTGATGATCGGAGATGAAAGCAGCGTACCCGCCAGATAAATAATACCAAGCACCAATATGACCGTCACGATCACTCGAATCCCTTTATTTTCCTTTGCCTCACGAAGCGACTGCATCCTCTTCCGGCCCATATACATTACGGCCGCAACGATCAGGATGATAAAAATAAAAAACCATGTTTCTGACGAGTGGATATTGATTGCCGGCAGCGAAATGTAGTAATAGATTCCAACTATGATCACAGCCATAAGAACCGCCAATATCTTAATTTTTGATTTCATAAACTACCTCCGTTTAAAATCTCTTTCTCCAAACCGGAACCGCTATTAGCATCAAGACCGGGAATATCTCAAGTCTTCCCGCCAGCATGTCAAAACAGAATACAAGCTTGGAAAAAATCGAAAATTCTGAAAAATTCCCTGTCGGTCCGACTTTTGCGATTCCCGGCCCGATATTGTTAAGTGTTGTCAGTACCGAACTGAAAGTGGTTGCAAAATCCATATTATCAACGGACACAAGCAGAACAGAGCCAATGAGGATTCCAGCATATGCCATCAGATACACACTTACCTTTTTCACAACCTCTGCGTTCATCTTTTTCCCGTTGACGCGGATGATACTGACAGACTTCGGATGCTTCATCTGCTTAATCTCCCGCTTGATACTTTTCAGCACGATCAGAACCCTTGATACCTTGATACCGCCTCCGGTGGATGAGGCACATGCCCCCACGACCATCAGGATCAGCAGGATACACTGGGAGAACATAGGCCACTGAACAAAATCTGCCGTTGCATAACCCGTTGTTGTGATAACGGAAGCCACCTGAAAAACAGCATACCGAAAAGCCTTAAGAGGATTTCCGAACTGCGCGCTGATATTCCATGTAATCGCCGCTGTCGAAGCAGTAATAATAAAAATATATGCCCGCACTTCTTCATTTTTCCATACCGTCTTGAATTCTCTGAGAAGCAGCATGTAAAACAGCGAAAAATTTATGCCGAACAAAATCATAAATATCGTTATCACACCCTCAATATACGCACTGTCAAAATGCCCCAAGCTGGCTCCGTAATTGGAAAACCCTCCCGTTCCCGCTGTTCCAAAAGCATGGAGCAGGCTATCAAACAGATTCATTCCTCCGCAAAGAAGCAGTATCGTCTGTACAAGGGTCATCCCAAGATATATGCCGTATAAAATACGTGCCGTAGACACCATCTTCGGCACAAGCTTCTCCTTCTCCGGTCCCGGAACCTCCGCGGTCATAAGGTACATAGAGCTGTTTTTATCAAGGCTTGTGAGTACCAGTACAAATACCAGCACTCCCATCCCGCCTACCCAATGGGTAAAGCTCCTCCAAAAAAGCATACACTGAGACAAAGCTTCCACATCCGGAAGTATGGAAGAACCTGTCGTCGTAAAACCGGATATGGTTTCAAAAAGTGCATCTACATAATTCGGAATCTCGCCGGATATGGTAAAGGGGAGTGCCCCAAACAAAGACCACAATATCCATGCCGATGCCACGATGATCAGGCCTTCCTTTCCATATATCTTCGTCTTTTCCGGCTTCCTTAGCCCCGCTATGAGAAAAAACAGAAGAAGTATGGCAGAAGGGATTAAAAAAGCGATTCCCTCCCGCTCATCATATAGCGCCCCTACAAATGCCGGAACTAAAAGCAAAAGCGCCTCCACCCCCAGCATCTTTCCTAATATATAACATATCATCCTCGTATTCATAATCTTTTAAGACTCCCTAACCAAGTATATCTCTGAAACTACTGACAATATGGTCTTTTGTCACTACGATCACACTGTCTCCGGCCTCCAGATGGTCATCTCCATTCGGTATGATAACATCTCTCTTCCGCCCGATACAGGCTATCAGGTTATTCTTTTTAATGGGAAGGTCTTTGAGAGACATCTGCGTATATTCACATTCCTTCTTTATGATAAACTCCAGCGCTTCCACCTTCCCCTGCACCAGATGATACATCGTCTCAACATTGGCGCTGCTGTAAGAATTGTTACGGGCCCTGACATATCCCATGATTTCATCTGCCGTCGCGCTCTTGGCCGATACAATACTATCAATGCCGAGCCCTTCTATCATCTGCGCCCGCATGTCTTCATTCACCTTTGCGATAATCTTCGGTACGCCGATTGTTTTCGCAAAAAAGGCCATAATGATATTCTCTTCGTCCATCCCCGTAAGTGCTACAAATGCATCCGCATCTCCAATGCCCTCTTCCAGCAAAAGATCATGGTCTGCCGCATTGCCGTGCAGGATGGTAGCCTTAGGCAGAAGTTCGCATAACTCTTCGCATCTCTTCTCATTACGCTCAATGATCTTTACCTGCATACCCACTTTTAAGAGCTGGGCAGCAAGATAAAAGCAGACGTGGCCGCCTCCGCAGATGATCACCTTCTTCACCTTCGCATTCTTGCGTCCAAGGGATTTAAAAAATGTCTTCAAATCCTGATGACCTGCCGCGATATGAATACGGTCCCCTTCTCTCAATACAAAATTTCCGTCCGGTATATACACTTCTTTTCCTCTCTTTACCGCACATACCAGAATCTTGATCTGAAATTTCCTGTAAACCTCCGCAAGAGAAAGATCCGTCAGCGGCTGGTCGCTGCCAAGCGCATACTCCACAAGCTCCACGCGCCCTTTCATAAAAGTCTCTACTTTATTCGCCTCAGGGAATAACAGAATCCTTAAGATCTCATTGGAAGCCGCAAGTTCCGGATTTACTGCCATAGAAAGCTGCAAATCCTCCTTCAGCATCCCAATCTGTCTGTAATATATCGGATTACGCACCCTCGCTATCGTATGCTTAGCTCCGAGTCTTCTTGCTATCAAACAGCTTAGCATATTCATCTCATCCGTCGAAGCACAGGCGATAACCAGATCTGCCCGCGGCACATCCGCCTGCTTCATGATCTCCGCATCCGCACCGTTACCCGTGATGCAGAAAATATCCATCTCATTCAACGCTTCCTTAAGCTTTCCTTCATTTTGGTCAATCAGAGTGATATCATAATTTTCTTCTGACAACTGCACTGCAAGCTTATGACCTACTTTACCGTCACCAATAATTACAATTTTCATCTTCGTTCCTCTTTTTTATATATTTTAAACTAAGCATAGTAGAGTATAGCACCTTTATAAAAATAAGAAAAGCCCTCTCGGGCTTTTCTTATCAGCTTTTTCACTTCATAATCTTTATCTTCCCTATTCCTCAGCCGCTCTCTTAGCGATCTCTGCCTCCTGCACATCTGACGGAGCCTGCTCATAGCGTGCAAATGCATATTCGTAATTCCCACGGCCCCCTGTCATAGAACGAAGTGTCGTACAGTAACCAAACAGTCCTGTCATCGGAATATCAGCCTCTATCACCTGATAACCGCCGCTTACAGGATTCATACCGAGCACTCGTCCGCGGCGCTTATTCAAATCGCCCATAACATCTCCGGTATAATCATCCGGAACAGTTACTTTGATTGAAGCGATCGGCTCTAACAAAACCGGACCTGCCTCCATGAAGCCCTTCTTGAATGCCTGAATCGTAGCTGTCTTGAATGCCATCTCAGAAGAATCTACCGGATGATAGGAACCATCATACAATGTAGCCTTTACGCCCACTACCGGATATCCTGCTAACGGCCCCTTGATAACGGACTCCTGAAGTCCTTTCTCAACTGCCGGGAAATAGTTCTTTGGAACTGCCCCGCCTACAACTGTCTCTTCAAAAATATATGGCGTCTCCAGATCGCCGGAAGATGCGAACTTCATCTTAACATGTCCATACTGACCATGTCCGCCTGACTGCTTCTTGTACTTCGTATCCACGTCAGAATTCTTTCGGATCGTTTCGCGGAACGCAACCTTCGGAGTCTCTAATGTCACTGCACATTTATATCTCTCCGCAAGCTTACTTACTGCAATCTCTAAGTGTTGGTCGCCCATTCCGTATAAAAGCGTCTGGCGGTTCTCACTGTCATTAACGGCCTTAAGAGTAATATCCTCTGCCATCATCTTCTGAAGCGCCTGAGATACCTTATCCTCATCGCCCTTGTTCGTCGTCACATACTTCATGTATGTATACGGCTTGGAATATTCTGTTTTTCCAAAAAGAAGCGGCATCGTCTTAGCAGAAAGCGTATCACCTGTCTTTGTATTGCCAAGCTTTGCGATCGCTCCGATATCTCCTGCAAATAATTCACTTACCTCTACCGGCTTATTTCCAATCATCGTATAAATCTTACCAAGCTTCTCATCAGACTCAGAAGATGTATTGTAAAGAACATCCTCTCCTTTCAACACGCCGGAGCATACCTTAACAAAAGAATATTTACCGATGAACGGATCAACCATTGTCTTGAACACATAAGCAGATTTTGCTTTTGCAAAGTCATAATTCGCCTCGTAAATCTCATTCGTCTTCAAGTTGACGCCCGCGCACTCTCTCCAGTCAGGGCTCGGGAAAAACCTTACGATATCCGACAGAAGATTTGCAACGCCCTGCGCCTGAATGTTAGAACCCATAGCCACAGGAACAATGCTTCCATCCATAACCTCTGTACGCATCGCCGCACGGATCTCCTCTACAGAGAACTCCTCTCCTGCAAAATAACGCTCCATGAATTCCTCACTGGTCTCCGCAACTGCCTCGAGAAGCTTTTCACGGTAACTCTCTACATATTCCATACAGTAATCAGGAATCTCGCACTCTTCTCTCTTACCGATACCTGTATAACGTCTTCCTGCGTTCTTGATTATATTCACATAACCTGTCAGCTTCTCATCCTCACGGATCGGCGAGAAATGAGGAGCAATTACTTTTCCGTACTTTTCTGTCAGATCTTCTACTACCTGACGGAAGCTGGCATCATCCACGTCCATCTCTGTTACATATATCATACGCGGCAGGCTGTACTTATCACACAATTCCCACGCTTTCTCCGTTCCAACCTCTACTCCTGCCTTGCCTGATACGACGATAACCGCTGCATCCGCTGCGCTGACCGCCTCTTCCACTTCTCCGACAAAATCGAAATATCCCGGAGCATCCAGCACATTGATCTTAGCCTTCTCCCATTCGATCGGGATCAATGCTGTGCTGATGGAAAACTCACGTTTTTGTTCTTCTTTATCAAAATCGCTGATGGTATTGCCATCCGTGACCTTGCCCATCCGGTTCACTGCGCCGGATACATAGGCCATAGCTTCCGCAAGGCTCGTCTTACCGCATCCGCCATGCCCTAAAAGAACTACATTTCTGATTTCGTCCGTTCTATAAACTTTCATACTTTAGCTGCCTCCTTGTTTTTAAAAATCTCATATACACATTGTACTAAAATTTCTCTCATATTACAACTTATTTATTCAGATTATCCATTATAGCCATTTACTCTGTTACAGTTCACTCGTCAGCCAATATGGAGATAATCACATGCTTGCATGATGATTTCTCCATTTTTTTACCCTTGTACGTAATCCTTAACACGGCATCTGCTTCAATGCTTTAAAGCATCATAGGATTGACAAATTCTTTAATTAAATATAGAATAAGAAACATAAAATACGGAGCAATCCGCAGAATCATAACAACTTCAGGAGGGACACTATGAAGCACAAGGTTGGTTTTGTTGGTCTGGGTTTGATCGGCGGTTCCATTGCAAAGGCCATCCGCCAGTATTACCCTGATTATGAAATTATAGCTTTTGACAAGAATAGAGAAGCGTTGGCGCTTGCAACACAGGAATCCATCATACATGTGGCGGCCACCAACATCGACGATAATTTCCGTCACTGCAGTTATATTTTCCTCTGCGCGCCTGTTGTATACAATACTGCTTATTTAAAGCAGATAAAGAACTTTCTTCAGGAAGACTGCATTCTGACAGACGTCGGCAGTGTAAAGACGAACATACATAAGGAAGTGGAATCTCTCGGAATCGGGAAATATTTTATCGGCGGGCATCCTATGGCCGGTTCTGAAAAGACTGGATTTGGCAATTCAAAAGCGATGCTGATCGAAAACGCATATTATATACTTACCCCGGCTAAGGAAGCACCCAAGGAAAAAGTTGACCGCTACGAGGAATTTGTAAAAAATTTACGTGCGATTCCACTCATCCTTGATTACGCCCAGCACGACTACGTAACCGGAGCCATCAGCCATCTCCCTCACATCATCGCATCCAGTCTGGTGAACTTCATAAAAGATAACGACACCAGCACAGAACTGATGAAGAATCTTGCGGCAGGCGGCTTTAAGGACATTACCCGTATCGCCTCCTCCTCGCCCACCATGTGGCAGCACATCTGTCTTACGAATAAGGAAAATATCTCGGAAATTCTCGGAGGATACATTGAATCTCTGAAGAATTTCAAACAACTGATTGATACTTCCAATGAGCAGGCGCTTTATTGGAATTTTGATTCCTCTAAGAATTACCGCAATGCGATTCCTGCCTCCTCGGCAGGTCCAATCAAAAAAGCTTATGCGGTATACTGCGATATCATTGACGAAGCCGGCGGGATTGCCGCTATTGCGACAATCCTCGCCTCCAATAGTCTGAACATTAAGAATATTGGTATTGTAAATAACAGAGAATTTGAAGAAGGGGTTCTGCGTATTGAATTCTACGATGAGGCATCTTCAAAAAGAGCCACAACGTTGCTGCAGAAATTCAGGTACATTGTATATGAGCGTTAGATCTATCCGCCCGTCAAAAAAATTAAAAGGTGAAATCAATATTCCAGGAGACAAATCCATCTCTCACCGTTCCATCATGCTCGGCTCTATCGCACAGGGAACGACTGAGATCACACATTTTCTTAAGGGGGCTGACTGCCTGTCCACCATCAGCTGTTTTCGGAAAATGGGTATAGAAATCGAAGAAAAACCAGACTGTATCCTAGTACACGGCAAAGGACTTCGGGGACTTATGCCGCCAAGTGAAATATTAGATGTAGGTAACAGCGGTACAACCATAAGACTATTGTCCGGAATCCTTGCAGGACAAGGCTTTTCCTCTGCTCTGTCCGGAGACAAGTCCTTAAACTCAAGGCCCATGGCAAGAATCATGACTCCACTAAATAACATGGGCGCAGATATTACAAGCCTGAATCACAATAACTGTGCGCCTCTCTGTATCAATCCCGGCACACTGCGAGGCATCCATTATCAGTCGCCGGTAGCGTCCGCACAGGTCAAATCCGCGGTTCTTCTCGCCGGTCTCTATGCCGGCAGCGAAACCTCTGTCACGGAACCTGCCCTGTCGCGGAATCATACAGAGCTTATGCTGCAGAATTTCGGCGCATATGTAGTCTCAACCATGCACAGTGACAAAAGCGCCACCGCACAGATTGCACCCTGCAGCGAACTTTACGGACAACAGATATTTGTTCCCGGAGATATCTCCTCCGCGGCATACTTTATCGCCGCAGGACTTTTAGTCCCCCATTCTGAAATCCTTGTAAAAAACGTAGGCACTAACTTTACCCGCGCCGGTTTCCTTAAGGTATGCGAAGCGATGGGCGCTTCGCTGACACTTCTGAATCAATCTTTCGAGGGAGGAGAAGGGCGCGCAGATATCCTCGTTAAAGCCGGTTCTCTGAGAGGAACTACAATCGAAGGCGACATCATCCCCTCACTGATCGATGAAATTCCAGTGATCGCTGTTATGGCTGCCTGTGCGGAAGGTACGACAGTCATCAGGGATTCGGCCGAGCTAAAGGTAAAAGAAACGAACCGGATAGACACTGTCACAGAAAATTTAAGAGCGATGGGTGCTTTGGTCACTCCTACAGAAGACGGAATGATCATCGAAGGGGGCGCGAAGCTTAGAGGCGCACGCATCAAGAGTTATCTGGACCATCGGATCGCTATGTCATTCGCGGTCGCAGGACTTGCGGCTTCCGGCGAGACCGTGATTGAAGACAGCCAGTGTGTGGATGTGTCTTATCCCGATTTTTTTACTTCACTGGAAAGTCTGTATCAATATTAGAACAAATGTACAACTGCAAAACAGCAACGCCCAAATAATCGTACTCAGCGGTTTTGCAGTTATTCTACTGCTAATTTTAGTGTCAATTGTACTAAATACTAAAGAAAAGAAATAACTTTCTCTACATCCTCTCTCTTCGTTGCCCAGCTTGTGGCAAACCGTACGATCGTGTGATTTTCATCATATTTTTCCCAGAAACTGAAAGCGACTTTACTTCGCAGACGCTCCATCACTTCATTTTCCATAATAATAAACTGCTGATTCGTAGGTGAATCAATGAAAAACTTATATCCCTTTTTTCGGAATCCTTCCTTTAAAAGCTCTGCCATATCAATCGCATTTTTACTGATTTCATAATACAGGTTATTCGTAAAAAGCGTATCAAACTGAAGTCCCAGAAGCCATCCCTTTGCAAGAAGTGCGCCCTGCTGCTTTACCATCGTCATAAAAAACTTCGGCATATTTTTCTTTGTAAAAACAACTGCCTCGCCGAACAACGCGCCCACTTTCGTCCCGCCGATGTAAAATGCATCACAGTATCGTGCAATATCAGGCAATGACGCATCTGTATCCGCACTCATCAGCCCATAACCGAGCCGCGCTCCGTCCATATAAAGCGGAATATCATATTTCCTGCATACCTGTGAAATTTCCTTTAATTCTTTCAGACTATATAATGTTCCATATTCTGTCGGATGAGAGATATACACCATCCCGGGAAATACCATATGCTCATGGTTCCCGTCCTCCCAAAAGGTCTTAAGAAATCCGGAAAGCTCTCTTACGTCAATCTTTCCGTCATGACCGGGAATCTCCTGCACCTTGTGGCCGGTGTACTCAATAGCGCCTGCCTCATGTAAGCTTACATGCCCTGTCTGCGCAGCCACTACTCCTTCATACCGTTCAAGCATGGTTGAGATTACAATCGAATTCGTCTGCGTTCCGCCTACCAAAAAATAAACCTGCGCCTCTTCACACCCACATGCCTTACGGATTTTCTCCTTCGCGCTTTCACAGATCTTATCTGTTCCGTAACCCTTCTGTTGTACCATATTTATCTCTTGCATACGGTTTAAAATCTTCTCATGCGCTCCTATCGTATAATCACTTTCAAATGACAACATATCTGCTATTCTCCTCTGTCCATATCTTCCGTTTTCTATCCGATCAATCCATCGTCCATATACCCTGCCAGTTCCTTTGCATAATAGGTCAGATAACTCTGTATCCCGGCGCGGAATGCCGCAACCGCCGTCTCGCATACGATACTTTTCTCATCGATCCACCCCTTTGCCGCCGCTGCCTTGATCATAGCATATTCGCCGCTGACACTGTAACCAGCCACCGGAAGATGCGTAACCTCCTTTACCTTCACGATCATATCAAGGTAAGCCAATGCCGGCTTCACCATAATGATATCCGCACCCTCCTCCTCATCGAGCAGCACTTCCTTGATGCCTTCCCTGCTGTTATGATAATCCATCTGGTAGCTTCGACGGTTTCCGAACGCCGGAGCAGAATCCGCCGCATCCCGGAAAGGCGCATAAAAGCCCGAGGCATATTTTACAGCATAGGACATGATCGGTGTATTTGTAAACTGATTTTCATCTAAAATCCGCCGGATTGCCGCCACTCTTCCATCCATCATGTCAGAAGGCGCTACCATATCCGCCCCTGCCCGAACATGAGAGAGGGCTGTTTTTGCCAATACCTCAAGGGTTGAATCATTGTCAACCTCCCGGCCGCAGAGCATGCCGCAGTGACCGTGTGAAGTATATTCGCACAGACACACATCCGTAATATAATAAAGTTTTGGAAAACTCTTTTTTGCCTCGCGAAGCGCCCGCTGAATAATTCCATCCTCAGCATATGCCTGACTTGCCTTCTCATCCTTATGCTCCGGAATTCCGAAAAGCATAACCGAACTTACGCCTGACTCGGCTATATCTTCCAGCGCAAAAGAAAGCCTGTCTACACTGTAGCGGTACTGCCCTTCCATCGACGGTATTTCTTCGCATATGCCTGTTCCGTCCTTTACAAAGATGGGATAGATCAACGCTGACTTATCTACTCTGGTTTCCCGTACCATCTTTCTTATGTTTTCATCACTCCGTAATCTTCTAGGTCTTTTTATCATAAATTCCGAATCCTTTCTATACCCCTATTTGCATTGTGATTTCATCTCCAAAATCAGTTCCGTCAAATCTTCCAACGTTGCCTTTTTTGCGGCCATGCACTTCATATTATATTTAGCCGCCGTCTCAGCAGTCTGCCTGCCAATGCAGGCTGCTTTAAGTTTTGAATAATCCATTCCTTCTGTAACTGCGGCAAAGCCTTCTACTGTAGAGCTGCTGGTAAACACAACAAGGTCTATCCTTCCTTTTTCAAACTCCTCTTTTATAGAAACTGCTCCTCCTGCATGGTAAACGGTCCTGTATACTGCCACATCCTCCACAAAAGCGCCCGCCTGTTCTAAAATCGGAACTAACTGCTCATTTCCTTTTTCTGCACGCGGAATCAAAATACGTTTTCCCCTGATTTTCTGACACGCAAGGGCGCGCCCAAGTGACTCCCCGTCAAAAATATCCGGAATCAGATCTGCGTAGATTCCTCTCTTGCCAAGCGCTGCTCTCGTTCCCTCTCCGATAACCGCAAACTTCGCTCCTGAAAGCTTTCGGATATCAAGCATTTTCCGCTCTGTCTGCTCAAAAAAAATCTGAACACCGATCTGACTTGTGAATACGATCCAGTCATATCTGTCTATGTGCACAAAACACTGTGACAACCGCCTGTTTTCCATAACTGCCGCCGTGTCAATGGCAGGAAGCTCCAGCACTTCTGCACCCTTCATTCTAAGCTTCTCCGCCAGATATGACATCAGCTTTCTTGGACGTGTCAGAATGATCCTCATTCCAAAAAGCGGCAGTTCTTCCCGCCACGAAAGAATATCCGCCAGTCTGCACACCTGTCCTACTACAATAATTGCCGGAGGACGGATCTTGTCCTCCCTGACCTTATCCTCAAGATTACCCAGCGTTGCAGATACTCTCTTCTGCCCTGCGGTCGTTCCCTCCTGAAGAACGGCCGCAGGCATATCCGGACTCATCCCAGCCTCTAGAAGCTTTCTTCTGATATCTGAAAGCGCCGTAACCCCCATGAGAAACACTAAAGTTCCCCCGGCGCGCACCAGCGCTTCATAATCCATATCCTCATTTTGTCCTTGCTTTTTATGTCCGGTAATGATATGTACCGAAGAAGCAAAATCTCTGTGAGTGACCGGGATGCCGCTATAAGCCGGTACTGCAAGTGAAGATGTGACTCCCGGAACTACTTCATATGGAATTCCATACATTTTTAATTCCGCCAGTTCTTCTCCTCCCCGTCCAAAAAGAAACGGATCGCCTCCTTTCAGCCTCACGACTTTCAATCCCTTCTGCGCTTCCTCGACAAGAATCCGGTTGATCTGTTCCTGCGGAATCGGATGATGTCCCGCCAGCTTCCCGACATTAATTAATTTCTTACTATCATCCAATGAAGAAAGAATTTCGTTTCCAACAAGGTGGTCATATATGATAACATCCGCTTTTTCTAAAAGAGACTTTCCCTTTATCGTCATAAGACCAATATCACCCGGTCCGGCTCCCACAAGCCACACTTTTCCTGTCATCTAAAAACCTCCCGCTTTCTGAAGCTTCCGAAGTTCTCTCCTCTTTTCTGCCTTTACCCATTCCTGACGCTCCTCTTCTGTCTCCAAAAAGAGTCTTGGGACTTTCACAGGCTTATCATCATGCCCCAGAGCCACTTCCGTAAGATAGGCCCGGTTGATCAGCGTGCGTTCCCCGTTCTCATCCTCTACATACGTATCCACCTTTACCTCCATGGAAGTATTCCCCACATGCGTAACCCTTCCTTTGATCACAATATCATCCTTCGGATACGCGCCTTTGATAAAATGCAGATGATCCACCGACACTGTCGTGACATTCTTCCGACAATGTCTTTTTGCCGCCAGTGCAGCCACCTCGTCGATCCACTGCATTAGAATTCCTCCGAACAACCTTCCGGAATTATTCAAATGGTTCGGGCGCACGATATGCACTGTCTCTACTGCCGAATCTGATACTTTTCTGCTCTCTGTCTCCATACAAAACCTCCTGGCTGCCCTGTAATCTTAATCTCTAGCGAAGCACCAAGCTCTCTCCTGCAGAGCAGATTCTTTCTATCTTCCCCTCTGCCACCAGATAA
Organism: Lachnospiraceae bacterium MD308; assembly: GCA_010206225.2. Taxonomy (GTDB): domain Bacteria; phylum Bacillota; class Clostridia; order Lachnospirales; family Lachnospiraceae; genus MD308. The sequence continues at coordinate 116,259 of VIQU02000003.1, forward strand.
GCTTCTCCATGAACTGTAACATCTCCGCCCCTTTGTAAAATATAGCTTCCGTCGGGCAGAGCGTAAAACTTTCGTCCCATACTGTCAGGATAAGTAATGTCTTCCATCAGACGCTTTCCGTCCAGCATGTCATCCTTCACGGCCTGATAATGAGGCAGCACATTATACCGGGTCAGTCCCAGTCCTTCAAGAAATCTCTTATATACCTTGCTGACGCTTTCCCCCGGTATCTCAGGCTGTGCGTATACGGTTTCGGCACAGTTCATCGTACCTGCGCTGATTCCCATTACAATACCGTCAAATTCTTTCATTGCCGGGATAAGTCCGATTTTGTGAAAAAATGTATTCTGTGTCGGCACATGCCCGCCTCCGAGAATGATCAGATCGTAAGAATGAAGATTATCAACCATTTCCTTCGCATTGCGGCTGTCACACAGATCAAACACAGAAACCGGCAGCCCGCTCTCTTTTACCGCTTTTTCAAAAAAGAACCGCGCCTCATTGTTCTCCATATAGGCATCCGGATTGGCGCTGATGATCAGACACCGTGCCTCATTCTTCCAATCCGCCATAAGGTTTCTCACCAGATCATTTTCAGGATTAAAACCTCTGTAGGACGGCGCTCCTGCCCTGTAAGAACCCACAGGACTGCTTGTCAAATATAAAATCATATGTCTCCTCCAGTGTGTGCTTTTACCGCTTCCATCTACTTATGCTTATTCCGAACTGACGCCACATAGATCACTTTGACCGCTGCAAAGAGCACACCCGCCACCGGCCATACGATCCAGCTTATCTCCCATGCGTTCGTATAGAAGCTGTATCCCAGATATATTGCCGTGGCAACAAGCCAGTATGCCTTGCTGACCGGCTCAAACGCCGCTTCATTTTTCTTATTATCTATCGTATAATCGCCTTCCTGCAAGAGCTTCTGCATACTTTCCCAGCGGACTCCCGCAACTACAAAAAAGTAAACGCCGATTGCCACGATAAAAAGAAGTACGCAGACCGCCATTGCCATCATAAAATCCTCTTCGGTGAACATCAGCATAGTAAAAAGCGGAGTAGCCGCCAAGATGCAGCAGCAGGTTCCGATAATATGGTAACGGGTGTACGTTCCCTGATATTCGCTCTTCTGATCCTTCACCATCCCAGTCACACCGTAATCCGTCTCAATTCTGTCTTTATCCAGATAATCATACTGCCCCATTCTGATTCCGCTGGAGATGAAAACGGCAACTGCTATCGCTATCGCCAAAAGTAATATGAGAAGTCCGGCTCCCGCCGCCATATTTTCCGAAATTGAAATCCTTCCTGTCTCCTGTGCGGCGCCTAAAAATATCAGGCAGACCGGCGATACAATACACAAAGATACTGCAAATGCAATCTTTCCTGCCAGCTTCTCCTTAATATCCAGAAAAGCCCTCGCCTCCTCCATCGAAACTCTGCGCGCCGGGACACTTTCCTCAAAACCACCTGTCTCCAAGCTTTCTGTATTCTGCGTTCCATCCGGCTCTTCCAGTTCATCCTTCAAAAGATAATCTGTACTGACCTCAAAGATACGGCTCATCAGAAGAATCTTATTCAAATCCGGTACGGACTGGGCTCCTTCCCATTTGGATACGGATTGTCTTGTAACATTTAATTTTTCTGCCAGTTCCTCCTGAGACCATCCGTTCTTTTTTCTAAGTGTAATGATTTTGTCTGCTAAGATCATATGTAGTTCCTCCTTTTTCTTATCTGTCCTGCTTTGATATATCCTTTACATTTTGTAAATTCAGAATACACATTCTCGCAGTTACACACTAGAAATCATACCCGTCAATTTGTCAACTGGCAGTTGCATTTGCCTTTATTCGGGCTTTACTTTATCTTCAGCGTCTTCAGATAAGCCTTTTTCTCGTCCGTTACCCGGCAGCTTTCTACCGCCTTTTGAATTGCCTTGTTATGTGTCCATTTATCAAGGCGCCCATTCTCGATGAACGGCAGCACCGCCTCATACTGCTTAGCAAGCGCTGTCGCGAAATACCATGCGATCATCATGTTCACATAGTACTCATTTGAACGGATTCCCGATACCATCTCCGGATATTCCAGTTCAAAGGCCTCATCCAGATAAAGACTCATAAGCATCCCAACCCCAAAACGTATCATATATGTATGCTCCGAAACCGTCCATACCCGGATCTTTACAAGCAGCTCCTGCAAATGCTTTTTAAAGATCTTCGGCGACAGCAGATCGCAGGTCGCCCAGTTGTCAACATAAGGAAGAAATCTTTCCAATTCCTCTATGCAGCGGTCAAAATCTTTCATCCCCGCAATCAGAAAGCCATGAAGGTTATCTTCTTCGTAATATTCATGGGGCAATTGTTTTAAAAATTCTTCCGCTTCCTTTGTCTTCCCGAACTCCTTTGCAAATTTACGAAGCGCAGGCGTACGTACTCCGATCACACGCTCTTTGTAGACGGTAGGCATCAGCTTGGCGTGGAAATCCCTATAGTTTAGATCCTGTAGTTCAAACAATTTCCCCTGAACATACCGTATTACATCCTTCTTCTCCATATTCTTCACTTCCTTTCCATTATCTGTTTATCATCCGTTTTTTATTCTTTATGCAGCACAAAAAAGTTTCCTTACTATATTTATCCGTCATATTCTTCCGCTAACTCCTGCGCCAGCGCAGCTCCGATCCGTTCTGCTTCATGTACGGCCCCCTTCTTACTGCCTACCGCAAAAAAATAATCTCTCTCCCTATAATAAAGCCCCCGCAGGCTCAATGAATCTCCAGCCACCTCTGCATAAGCGGCAACCGGCGAAGAGCATCCTCCGTCAAGACATCGCACGAATGCCCGCTCCGCCCTCGCAATCATTGCCGTCTCATACGTACCAAATCCCTGAAGGAAACTATAATCTTTCCCCGCTTTTCCCTGAATCGCCAATATCCCCTGCCCTGCTGCCGGAAGTATCTCTTCCGGTGAAAAGTAACGGTAAACTCTGTATTCAAGTCCAAGACGTCTCAGGCCTGCCGCCGCCAGAATCAGAGCATCATATTCACCCCTGTCAAGCTTCTCAAGACGAGTGAGCACATTCCCCCGTATCGTACGAAACTCTGCCTCCGGGAAGATCTTCTCTGCCTGAATCCTTCTGCGGAAGGAAGAACAGCCGATAACGCCCGTCCCGTCCCATTCTTTTATCCCCTCCTTCAGTACAAGCACATCTCTTGCGTCTTCACGCTTCGAGAAACTAATGATAGGAATCTCTTTGGATTCCTCCATCGGCATATCTTTAAGACTGTGCACTGCCAGATCAATCTCACCCGTAAGGAGCGCTCTGTCAATCTCCTTTACAAATAACCCTTTGCCGCCGATCTTATCTAAGGTTACATCAAGTCTTTTATCTCCTGTAGTCTCTATCGTCACAATCTCTGGTCTCAACTTTGGACATCGCCGCCTGATATAAGAAACCAGTTCTTCCGTCTGAATCACAGCCAGCCTGCTTTTACGGCTGCCAATCTGTATACATCTGTCCATCCTGTTCCCTCTGCCTATATATCATCCGTATTTTTTAATGGAGAATGTGCATGACACATCTCCTCTCCCAGTACGGCTTCAACTTGTTCCCGTACTTTTCTGGCCTGCGCATGGCTCAGCCCGCCGGAGGTAATCCCTACTGTCACATTGTCCTTCACCACAACTGCGGGAAAGTAAAAATCACACAGCTCCTTCTTATGGGAGACATTCACCGGTATTCCCCGTTCCCTGCACAGACGCATGATCCGCTCATTGCACTCGGCATCATTTGTCGCGGCCAGCACCATATCCGCATTATTTAAAAGCATTTCTGTATCTGACAGACTTTTCTGTTCATCTGCCTGCCTTTCTCTTGCAGCCTTATGGAATGCCTTCCTGATCCAGCTCACCTTTCCTTCCTTTACTCTTTTACGAATTCCATCGGTCACTTCCGGTGCAACAACCGTAATATCAGCAGTGAACTTAAGGAGCGTGTCGATTCTTCTCTCTGCGATCCTCCCGCCGCCTGCCACGATAATTCTTTTCTCTGATATATCTATGAACACCGGAAAATATGGTTTTCTCCTCTCCATCACATCTCTCCCTTTCTGTCACCCTAACAGTTTAACACATCCTGCAAAATTTACAAGTTACCCGTTTCTTTATGCACTTTTATTTAAAATAAATTGACACATATTATTCTCTGCTGTATGATAAATGCAGATTGAATGCAGTGAGGTGCCTGCTTTTATGTTTCTGGATGATCTGTTTTACCGGACATTAGAAAGCGGGATAATAGACAAACCGGGTGAGATTCCCGTACGGTCGCGCCGCTGTAATGGAAGAGAGGCTTACGCTGTGATAAAGACAGCGTAGGCAGGCGATGTCCCATCATGTCACTGGGCAACCGGGAAGGCGGGGCATTGCGATGACGCCTGAGTCAGAAGACCTGCCCCTGCATACAGTTTACACGTGGTTACGCAGTATAACCAGGTGTTTTTTTCATACTTTCAATCAAAGGAGGAGTTTAGCATGACCCAGAAACAAAAGAAACAAATTGCTGCCATCACTGCATTTTCCATTGCATTCGGAATCTGCCCGGCAGCCAACGCGATGCATATTATGGAAGGCTATCTTCCTGTTACCTACTGTGTCGCATGGGGCGTTTTATGTCTCCCGTTCCTTGTAACCGGATTTATGAAACTTAAGAAGACATTGGGTGAAAACAGACGTGCTCTGACACTTCTCGCCATGTCAGGCGCATTTATCTTTGTCATCTCATCCTTAAAAATCCCTTCCGTAACCGGAAGCTGCTCCCATATGACAGGAACCGGCCTCGGCGCTATCCTTTTCGGACCTTGCTCCGTCAGTATCTTAGGCATTATCGTACTCATCTTTCAGGCCATCTTACTTGCCCACGGCGGACTGACTTCACTGGGAGCCAATACATTTTCCATGGCAATCGCAGGACCATTCGTCTCCTACGGAGTCTATGCACTGTGTAAAAAATGCAATCTGAACCGAATGCTAACCGTATTTCTTGCAGCATCCATCGGAGATCTGGTTACCTACTGTGTGACAAGCGTCCAGCTTGCTCTTGCATATCCATCAGAGGCGGGCGGTGTTCTTGTCTCTGTTGTTAAGTTTCTCGGTGTTTTTGCCCCGACGCAGCTTCCGCTTGCAGTTGTGGAGGGACTTCTGACAACGGCAATCGTAATCTGCCTTGAGTCCTTCGCAAAACCGGAACTTAAGTCTATAGGTTACAGGAAGGAGGTATAAAGATCATGGAAAAAAATCAGAAAAAACTGTTTGCCGTATTGATCATTGCTGCTATTTTAATTGCTGCACTCCCTTTTCTTGCCCTGAAGGGCGCCGAATTCGGCGGCTCGGATGATGCTGGAAGCGTCATGGTAGAAAAAATACACGGAGAATACGAACCTTGGTTCAGCCCAGTTCTTGAGTCTGTGATTGGCGGAGAGATCCCCGGAGAAATCGAAAGCCTTCTTTTCTGTGTCCAGACCGGCATAGGTGTCGGTATCATCGCATTCTTCATGGGACGTCTGTATGAGCGCAAGAAGCTGGGCAAGGATAATGAAGAGCTATGATAATAATCGATAAACTGTGCTACTATTCCAAACTGCGTTATGTAAACGCAACAGAAAAGTTCCTATTTTCCGTGCTGACGCTGACTGCATGTATCTTAAGCTGTTCGATTGGCATTGCGGTTTTGGTATTAACGGTTACAGGGATCCTCACCGTATATAAGGGCAAAATCCCTCTTTCCCGTTACATAAAGCTTATGGCTGTGCCCATCGTCTTTCTGTTTCTTAGCACATTCGCTATTTTTGTAAATGTGTCAAAAACACCGCTTGATGCATTCGCATTTTCCACAGGCAGCTATTATATTACAGGGAGTGTTCAAGGACTTTTTCGGGGCATACAGCTTATCTGCACTGCCCTTGCCAGCGTGTCATGCCTATATTTTCTGTCGTTAAATACTCCTATGACGGATATTTTAAATGTTCTCAGGAAGTTACATGTTCCGGCGCTGATACTGGAACTTATGCTGCTCATATACCGATATATCTTTGTAATCATGCATCTGGCATCTGATATTACGATCTCCCAGAATTCAAGACTTGGCAACATATGTCCTTCTACCGCAAGGAAATCCTTTGCCGCTATGGCAAGCAGTGTATTCATCTTGTCGATTCGCCGTTCCCGGGAACTTTACGATGCACTTGAGGCACGCTGCTATAACGGAACTCTTCGGGTAGTTTCCGAAGACTATCCTGCAAAAATTTCCGAGATTCTTTCCATCGCAGCATTTGAAACACTGCTCTATCTCGCAGTCATTGTCATCCGTCTGTCAGGAGGCACATTATGAATCAGAAAAAAACGATAAAAGAAAATCCAGAGATCCTCCTGAGGGCAGAAAATCTCCATTTCACTTACGAAGGCGAAGATTCACCTGCCCTAAACGGGCTGTCACTTACGATAAAGCGCGGAAAAAAAATTGCATGCATGGGTTCTAACGGTTCAGGAAAGTCTACATTTTTCCTGTGCTGCAACGGCATACACAGGCCCGATTCCGGTACTTTGTACTATAACGGCAAACCTTTCGGATACACAAAAAAAGAACTGCTGTCTCTCCGGCAGAAGGTAGGCATCGTATTTCAGGATCCCGACCGGCAGTTATTTGCCGCAAGCGTCAAACAGGAGATTTCTTTCGGTCCTTTAAATCTTGGTTACTCCGAAGAAGAAACACGCCGAAAGGTAACGGCAGTTCTGAAGGAACTTGACATAACATCCTGTTCCCGCAAACCTACCCACGCGTTAAGCGGCGGGCAGAAAAAGCTGGTATCTATCGCTGATATCCTGATCATGGAGCCGGAGCTTCTCATCTTAGATGAACCCGCCGCTGCCCTTGATCCCTTCTACACAGAAACTGTATATAAATTAATTGAACGTATTACAGAACAAGGGATCACTGTGATGATGGCGACTCACGATGTCAATCATGCTTACCTTTGGGCAGATGAGATCTTTTTGTTCCATGAAGGCCGGCAATTAAAGCAAGGAACTCCTGACGAACTGTTCTCTGATGAACTGCTGCTGAAAAAAACGCATCTGGCACAGCCGATGCTGCTGACTATATTTCATCATCTGCAGTCAGAAGGAATGATCAGCAAGAAACTCCATGCGCCGAAAAATATAGAAGAATTAAAAAGTTACCTGTCACAGCATAAGGATTCGTGATGATAAAGAACGATCCCACAAAACAGGAGGTTTTGATCATGAATAAAAAAAATGGAATTCTGGTGGTAAGCTTTGGCACCAGCTATGAAGATACACGAAAAAAAACAATTGGCGCCATTGAGGCCGCCATCCAAAAGGCTTATCCTCATATTCCGGTCTACTCTGCGTGGACCAGCCGGATAATCAGAACAAAACTTTTCAAAAACACGGGAGAAAAGATATACAGCGTAGAGGAAGCGCTGGCGCAGATGGAAAAAGACGGAGTTTCTAACGTTTTCGTCCAAACCACTCATGTGATCAACGGGATTGAATACGAATCTATGAAAAAAGACGCTGCTGTCTGGGAATGTCATTTTGACTCGATTGCTTTTGGGAAACCCTTGCTTTCCTCCACAGAAGACATGAAGGAACTCATCTGCATGATTGCAGATGAGTTCTCAGAAATCATAAATTCCGACAAAGCATCCGAGACTGCTCTCGTTCTTATGGGGCACGGCACAGAACACCACTCCAATACCGGCTATGCAGCGCTGGATTATATGTTTAAGGAAATGGGATATCCGAATATCCATGTAGGAACCGTAGAATCCTACCCCTCCCTTACGCAGATCATCCCTTTGCTCAAAAATGCACCTGTAAAAACCGTACATCTGGCGCCGCTTATGATTGTTGCCGGCGACCATGCCTCCAACGACATGGCCGGAAGTTCTAAAAACTCCTGGGTCTCACAGCTTACATATGCCGGATATGATGTCACCTGTCATCTGAAAGGACTTGGGCAATACTCTGACGTCCGCCGGCTATTCTTAAAGCATCTGAAAGAAATCCTATCCTGACAGCTAAAGTCTACTCATAACATAGAGATCATGATTCATTAACAATCACAATCTGACAGGCCTTCATCGCTTCAAGTGCCTGTCTGTGACTTGCCGGTGTCACCCCCGCGCAGCACGCTGCATCAACGATCACCGGCACTTCCGGCAGGCTTGCCTTCACGATCATCGCGTTGGATATCACACAAATATCGGTACATAGCCCGATAAGGGTAATGCTTTCTATAGATTCCTCCTGTTCATGATACTCCTTTAAAATCCTGCCAAGTTCCATACTCCCGAACGCTGCCTTATCAATCGGTTTTTCTTTGATCAATTCCTTAAGTTCAGGACAGAGTTCCCACCCTTTTGTCCCCCTGATGCAATGTCTGACAGGGAGATTTCTCCCCTCCTGCGTTTCCAGATAATCCTCTTCATGCGTATCCCTTGTAGCAAGAATCCTGCCGTCAAACTCCCTAATCTTCTCCGCCACGTTGGGAACGATCTCTGCCGCTTCCTTGGTCCCTAATGCACCGTCAATAAAGTCCTTCTGCATGTCAATCACTACTAATACTTTCATCTGTTCTCCTCCTGATTTTTAAGCACCGTCGGTATCCCGTCAATCTCAGCAAATCTGCACCTTTCTTTTTCACTGAGGACTGCCTGTCCATTGGTTTTCTCTGTAATCTCTTCCATGATCTGAGCCTTGGACTTATCTGACAGCAACACTTCCAGACGGACTGTATCTGTATATTCCGAATGCAGGATGGGGATTCCTCTCTGCCCAAGAATATACTGTATCTTCCCAAGCCCCGTATAATCTGCGGCGATTTCCAGTTTAATACCTTGTATTCTGGTTATAATTACAGATGAGGCAAGCCCCCCTTTCACTGCCCGGGAATACGCTCGTACCAAACCGCCTGTCCCAAGAAGTATGCCGCCGAAATACCGCGTCACAACAACTACTGCATTATGTATCTCTTCGCCCAAAAGCACATCCAGCATTGGCTTACCGGCTGTTCCCTGAGGCTCGCCGTCGTCACTGCAGCGGGCAAGCTCGTTTCTGTCTCCGATTACATAGGCAAAGCAATTATGCCTTGCATCCCAATATTTTTTGCGCATGGCTTCTATAATAGCAAGCGCTTGCTCTTCTGTTTCCGCAGGAGCCACTGTAGCGATGAAGCGAGATTTTTTTTCCACGACTTCATCCTCGCCGCCCTGATATACTATTTTATATTCTCCTGTCATAATACACCCTCCTACATATTCTAGTATATTAAATTTCTTAAGATTTTCCTACTAAAATGTGAAGTTTTCATTTTTTTCTTTATTTCAACAGGTTTATTTGCTATAATGTCTGCGTATAAAGGAGGCAAGCACTTATGAATTATAGTAAGAAAAAAGCTGCTCAAAAACAGAAAAAGATAACATCCAAGTCTACCATGCAAGGCAAGCGTGTCGGAATCAGACTGATAAAAGCCTTCTTTCTCTGCATACTCGTCATAGGTGTGGCAGGCATGGTCGGCGGCGGTTTATTTGTCAAAAAGATTATTGATGACTCACCAAAGATTTCCCCTTCCGACGTCAAACCGCAGGGTTATACAACCTTCGTATACGCTGACGACGAGAAGACGGAGATTGAACGGTTTGTAGCTTCCGGTTCCAACCGTGTCTATAAATCAATTGACGAGATACCAGAGGATCTGCAGCATGCATTTGTTGCAATCGAGGATGAACGTTTTTATGAACATAACGGTATTGACATACGAGGCATCGCACGTGCCGCAGTCGCTACTTTATCCGGCGGTTCTGAAGGAGCAAGTACACTGACGCAGCAGTTGATCAAGAATAATGTCTTTCCCAATTTTGTTAACGAACAGACATTCTATGACAAATTGCAGCGGAAGCTTCAAGAACAGTTTCTCGCTCTCCAGATTGAAAAACAGATGAGTAAGGAAGAGATTGTGGAAGCTTATATGAATACCATCAACCTTGGTCAGAACTCACTGGGAGTGCAATCTGCTGCAAAACGTTATTTTAATAAGAATGTTAATAAACTCAGCCTGTCCGAATGTGCGGTAATCGCAGGAATCACCCAGAATCCGTCTCATTTAAATCCGGTAACAAATCCGGAAAAGAATGCCCAGAGACGTGAAAAGGTACTGAAAAACATGCTGGAGCAGGGTTATATCACAGAAGCTGCCTATCAGGAAGCCATGGCAGATGACGTCTATGCGCGCATCCAAAAGGCTGCCAAAAAGAGTGATGACAAGAACCCCTACACTTACTTTGTAGACGCACTTTCCGATCAGGTACTTGAAGATCTGCAGGAACATCTCGGATATACGGAGACGCAGGCTTATAATGCGCTGTATAGCGGAGGGTTAAGCATCTATTCTACGCAGAATCTGGATATTCAGAAAATCTGTGATGAAGAGATGAACGATGACTCGAATTATCCGAACCTTAAGGAATATGGTCTGGATTACGCTCTGACCGTTACAAGGGCGGACGGTTCTATCGAAAACTATTCTTCCGGACACATAAAAAAATACGCGAAAGAAGAACATGGCAAAACACAGGGACTCCTTTATTCCAGCAGTAAAGAAGCAAAAAAGATGGTAAAGGAATGGAAAAAGACCATCAAAAAAGAAGGAGATACTTATGATGAAGTAATAAATATTACTCCGCAGCCGCAGGCTTCCGTAACGTTGATGGACCAGAAAACCGGCGAAATCAAAGCTATGGTCGGCGGACGCGGCAAAAAAAAGAGCAGTCTCGGCCTGAACCGTGCATATAAGGGATCAAAGAGGCAGCCTGGTTCCACCTTCAAAGTGCTGGCGGCATACGCTCCGGCAATGGATGCCTGTGATAAAACCCTTGCAACAATTGTCCGCGACGAACCTACCAAATATAAGAACGGAAAACCAATCAAAAATGCCAGCAGAGGTTATAAGGGCGACGTTACTTACCGTAAGGCAATCGCAAACTCTATCAATGTCTGCGCGGTTAAAGTCAGCAATGAAATCACGCAGCAATTAGGCTTTGATTACTGTGAAAAATTCGGTATTACAACACTGGTAAAAAGCAAGAAGATTAACGGCGGTATCTATAGTGACATTAATGAAACACTTGCTCTCGGCGGACTGACAGACGGAGTGTACAATTATCAGCTCTGCGGCGCATATGCGGCCATTGCAAACGGCGGCGAATATAACAAACCTATTATGTATTCTAAAGTTCTTGACCATGACGGCAATGTCCTCTTAGAGGGCGGAAATCAATCTCACCGTGTACTGAAGGAGAGTACCGCCGCCCTTGTGACAAGCGCGTTAGAAAGCGTCGTTACGGAAGGTACAGGACGTTCCTGCCAATTAGGCGATATGGCCGTAGCCGGCAAAACAGGTACGACTACGTCTAACAAAGACTTATGGTTCTGTGGTTTTACTCCATACTATACTTGTGCTGTATGGGGCGGGTATGATGACAATAAAGAATGCAATACCGATACAAGTTTCCGATTCCGGTTATGGAAAGGCATTATGGAACGGGTGCATGAAGATTTATCTGCCGAAGAATTCGAAATGCCTGATTCAGTAGAAAAGAAAACTGTATGCAAAAAAACCGGTCTATTGGCAAGAGCCGGAAGATGCCCTTCTGTCACTGAATATTTCGATACGGATGTCCTGCCTGATGAAGTATGCAGCGGACATGGTGATGTCGATGACGGCGAAGATGAGGAGGAAGATGAGGAGGAGGATGAAGACGAGGACCAGGAAGACGAGGAAGATGATGGGGAGAATTCATCTGATCCGGAAAATCCAACCGATCCGACAAATCCGACTGATCCGGGCAATAATAATCCGGGCGGCAACGATAATCCGACTCCGACGCCGACTCCTGAGCCGACTCCGACGCCGACTCCTGAGCCAACTCCAACTCCTGAACCGACTCCGACGCCGACTCCTGAGCCAACTCCGACGCCTGAGCCGACTCCGACTCCCGAGCCGACTCCGACTCCCGAGCCGACTCCGACTCCAACTCAATAAAATACATGTAACTCAATGTCAGGAACATAAACATGCAATAAAAGAATCCCGCTCCATAATGTCTTTAACTTATGGAGCGGGATTCTCTATCTGTATCCGTATATTTTCTAACTACTTTCTTATTTCTCATCTATTACTAATTTGGCAGAACCGCAGATTCCTGCATCATTTCCAAGTTCTGCCAATATAAATTTCGTATGTCGGTTCGCAAAAAATGCCTTTTCCTGATAATATTTCTCTATATATCCAAGAATGATCTCTCCGGCCTTTGACACTCCGCCGCCGATAACGATCACTGTCGGATCTGTTACTGCCGCAATATTTGCCATGGCATGTCCAAGATATGAGCCGAATTCTTCTACGATCTCACCGGCTATCTTATCACCCTCCTTCAGCGCATCAAACACCGTCTTGGCCGTAATCTCTCCCATCTCGCACCCACGCAGAATTGACGGATCATCATTCTTTGTAAGACGGATTCTTGCAAGTCTTGCAATACCTGTCGCAGACGCATATTGTTCAAGACATCCTGTCTTGCCGCAGCCGCAATGGTCTGTCTCCTCATAGTTGACACACAGATGTCCAATCTCTCCTCCGGCGCCGCCGCTTCCGACTATCGGACGGCCGCCTACGATGACTCCGCCGCCGACTCCGGTTCCAAGCGTCACCATGATCATATCCTGCTGTCCTTTTCCGGCTCCGAGCCACATCTCCCCAAGAGCTGCAACATTCGCATCATTTCCTACTTCCACAATAAGTCCCGTAAGCTCTTCCATCTCACGCTTCACTTCTTTATAGCCCCATCCAAGGTTAGCAGTATTCTGAACGATTCCATCTGCGTTGACGGGTGCAGGTACACCAATTCCAATTCCTTCCACCATACTTTTTTCTATATTGCGCTCCTTAAGCTTATCCGCCAGCGAGTGCGCAATATCCGGAAGAACCGCACTCCCATGATTTGCCGTATTCGTCTTGATCTCCCATTTGTCAACAATCGTTCCATCAGTCTGAAACAAGCCGATCTTTACGGTCGTTCCCCCGACATCTACTCCAAAACAAAATTTATCAGCCACCTTTTCCATCTCCTGTCCCTATTATTTATTTTTTAGCCAGATTCGCCTGTACCCTTCTGTAAAGTTCCTGAGCCGCATTGTAGCCCATATTTTTCTGCCTGTGATTGATCGCAGCCGTCTCAACAATAACTGCCAGATTACGTCCCGGACGGATGGGAAGCTGATGGCATACCACCTTATTCCCAAGAAATTCCGTATATTGCTCTTCTAATCCCAGCCGGTCATATTCCTTATCTCTGTCCCAGTCCTCCAGAGTAATAACAAGGTCAATATTCTGTGTCTGCTTCACACTCAGTACACCAAACAGATTCTTCACATCTACGATACCAATTCCCCGAAGCTCTATAAAATGTCTCGTGATATCCGGCGCGCTCCCTACTAGTGTCTCATCACTGACCTTGCGAATCTCTACCACATCGTCACTGACAAGCCGGTGTCCGCGCTTAACAAGCTCAAGCGCCGCCTCACTCTTTCCAATACCGCTCTCTCCCATGATCAGCACGCCCACGCCATATACATCAACGAGAACCCCATGTATGGAGATGCAAGGCGCGAGTTGAACATTCAACCACCGGATGATCTCCGCCATAAACTGGGAAGTCTTCTTTTCCGTAGAAAACACAGGGATATTCCTCTTATTCGCTTCTGCCAGCAGAAGCTCGTCCGGCTTAAGATTCCTGCAGAATATCAAACATGGTATCTCATATGAGAGAAAGGCCTCATATACTTCTTTTTTCTTCTCTTCATCAAGTGTTTTCAAATAAGAATATTCCACGTAACCGATAATCTGTACACGTTCTGAAGCAAAATGCTTAAAAAAGCCTGAAAGCTGCAATGCCGGGCGGTTAATATCCGGCAGCTTTACATATTTGTCGGTATGATCTACGTCAGGAGTAAGATTTCTGAGATTCATCTTCTCAACCACTTCACTCATCTTCACTGTACTCATCTTGTCATTCTCCTTTTGCTTTTTACTCACTTTAGTATAACATATTAATGAAAAAAACGATACACATCATTGGCCGATTTTTCATTCATAGACGGAAGACTCTTAAGCTCTTCAACTGTCGCATTCTTAATGGCTTCAATATCTGCAAAATGCTTCATCAAATCCTTTCTTCTCGCCGCTCCCACACCCGGAATATCATCCAGAACCGAATGCACCTGATTCTTGCTCCGAAGCTGCCTGTGAAATGTGATCGCAAACCGATGCGCTTCATCCTGTATCCTCGTGATCAGCCGGAATCCTTCAGAATTTCGGTCAATAGGTATCTCCACATTATTATAATAAAGCCCCCTTGTCCGATGATTATCATCCTTAACCATGCCGCAGACAGGAATATCAAGTTTTAGTTTATCAAGAACCGACAATGCCACATTCACCTGTCCCTTGCCTCCATCCATCATGATCAGATCCGGAAACACCGTGAAACCGCCAAGCTCCTTTCCCTCCTGCTGCTCCTTAAGCCCATGCTCAAATCTTCTCGTCAGTACCTCTTCCATACTGGCATAATCATCTGCTCCCTGAACTCCCTTAATCTTAAACTTGCGGTAATCATTGCGCTTCGGCTTCCCCCGCTCATAGACGATCATGGAACCTACCGAGGCAAAACCGCTCGTATTTGAGATGTCATAGGCCTCCATCCGTACCACATGCTCTAAATCTAACAGCTTCTCCAGCTCCTTTACCGCTCCGATTGTTCTTCCTTCTTCCCGTTTTAGCCGTTCTTTGTCTGTTTTCAGCACTAATCCTGCGTTTTTCGCAGCAAGCTCTACCAGTTTTTCTTTCGTCCCCTTTCTGGGCACCCTGATATGTACACGATGTCCCCGTTTCTTTCCAAGCCATTCCTCTATGACAGCAATATCCTCTATCTCCTCCTGCAGCATCAGCATGGATGGAATGTAAGGTGTCCCTGCATAAAATTGCTTGATAAAACTGGCAAGAATTTCGCTTTTCGTATCACCTTTTGCAATCCTCAGGTAAAAATGATCTCTGCCAATAAGTTTCCCTCCCCGGATAAAAAACACCTGAACTACCGCATCCTCTTCTTCGACAGCTACTGCAAGGATATCACGGTCCTCCCCGGCAGTATCGGTAATCTTCTGTTTCTGTGCAATCTTATGTACACTCGTCAAAAGTTCCCTGTACTCAATCGCCTTTTCAAATTCTAAGTTTTCTGATGCATCTTGCATCTTCCCTTCCAGCTCCTTTAAGATGGTATCGTAATTGCCGTTTAAAAACCGAATCACCTGCTCCACTGATTTTCCGTACTCTTCCTTAGAAATATACCCCTGACAAGGCGCCTTGCACTGATGAATATGATAATTGAGACAGGAGCGTTCTTTTCCGATATCGCGAGGAAGCTTGCGGTTACAGCTTCGGATATAATATAATTTCCGAATCAGCTCTATCGTATCCTTAACGGCTCCGGCACTGGTGTAAGGGCCAAAATATTTAGACTTATCTTTCACCATCTTCCGCGCCAGTATAATTCTCGGAAATTCCTCTTCTACTGTTACTTTAATAAACGGGTACTCCTTATCATCCATGAGCATTGTATTATATTTCGGCCGGTGTTCCTTAATCAGGTTACACTCCAGAACAAGGGCCTCTAGTTCCGAATCCGTCACAATATATTCAAATCTTGTAATATGCGTCACCATCTGTTCAATCTTAATCCCCTTATTACGGCTGCTCTGAAAGTACTGCCGCACCCGATTCTTAAGACTGATTGCTTTTCCCACATAAATAATGGCATCTGTCTCGTCATGCATAATGTAAACACCCGGTTTCCCCGGAAGCTTTTTTAATTCCTCCTGAATATCAAACATCTCTTAACCCTCTCTAACAATCATTTCCATTTATACAATAATTGCTGCGAAACCCGAGTCGTTTCGCAGCAATCTTTATTTCATACCGATACGTTCTTCCGTTTCTTTTTTCTCCTCTGGATCAATTCCCTCGCATTCATGGAATATCTCCATAAATTCTTTCCCTGTGATCGTCTCTTTCTCAATCAGGAAATCTGCAATCTTATCTAAAGATTCCCGATGCTCAGCAAGAAGTTTTTTCGCTTCTTCATATGAGACCTTCAAAAGCTTCATAACTTCTTTATCAATCTCTGACGCTGTGGCCTCGCCGCAGTTGGCAACCGCTCTTCCGTCCAGATAACGATGCTGCACGGATTCCAGCCCAATCAGACCAAACTTCTCACTCATCCCATACTGAGTGATCATCGCCCTCGCAATCTTCGTCGCCTTCTCAATATCATTCGAAGCGCCTGTCGTCACTGTATCAAATACGATTTCCTCCGCGGCGCGCCCTGCAAGAGCTCCCACCAACATCGCTTCCAGCTCTTTTTTCGTATTTAAGAACTTCTCTTCCTCCGGAGTCTGCATTACATATCCCAGTGCGCCCATGGTGCGGGGAACGATGGTAATCTTCTGTACCGGCTCAGAATCTTTCTGAAGCGCGCTTACAAGCGCATGGCCAACCTCGTGGTAGGATACGATCCTTCTCTCTTCCTGACTCATGATCCGGTCTTTTTTCTCCTTGCCTACCAGCACCACTTCCACCGCTTCAAATAAATCCTTCTGCGAAACAGCGTTTCTTCCATGCTTCACGGCAGTAATGGCAGCCTCATTAATCATATTTGCAAGATCAGAGCCTACTGCACCGGATGTTGCCAACGCAATCGCATCCAAATCCACCGTCTCGTCCATCTTCACATCTTTGGAATGAACCTTTAACACATCCACACGGCCTTTTAAATCCGGTTTTTCTACCACGATCCGCCGGTCAAAACGTCCCGGCCTGAGGAGCGCCGGATCAAGGATCTCCGGACGGTTCGTCGCTGCTAAAAGCACCAGTCCCTTATTGCTCTCAAAACCATCCATCTCTGCCAGAAGCTGATTCAGCGTCTGCTCTCTCTCATCATTGCCACCCATCTGGGTATCCCGGCTTTTCCCAATGGCATCAATCTCATCAATAAATACAATACACGGCACCATCTGCTGCGCCTGCTTGAAAAGATCGCGCACACGGGAGGCGCCGACTCCAACATACATCTCCACGAACGCAGAACCGGAAAGTGAAAAGAACGGAACATTCGCCTCCCCTGCAACCGCCTTGGCAAGCAGTGTCTTACCGGTTCCCGGAGGCCCTACAAGCAGCGCGCCCTTCGGGAGCTTCGCGCCAACGCTCGTATATTTCCCCGGATTATGAAGGAAATCTACCACTTCCTGCAGCGATTCTTTCGCCTCATTCTGCCCGGCAACATCCTTAAAAGTCACTCCTGTCTGCTTCTCCACATACATCTTGGCATTGCTCTTGCCGATTCCCATCATGCCGCCGCCTTTTGACATCTTTCTCGTCATATACACGAACATGCCAACGATCAGCGCAACCGGAAGTATGGTCAGCAGTACATTCAGCACCATCATCGAAGTTGTATCAGGTATGGCGTGCTTATACTCAACCCCGGCTTTGTAAAGACGGCTGGACAGATTATCATCATTCACAATCCCGGTAAAATATTCTTTCGCCGGTTTGTTCTTATCTTTCTTCTTCGCCGTAATGACAAGCTTATCACTCTTGATCTCAACTTTTTCAATCTCTCCTTTATCTACCATAGCAAGAAACTTATCATATGAAATCTCTTCTGAATTAGTCGCTCCTCTGAACTGATAAAGAGCCAGCACCATAATTGTAGTGATAAGCGTTACCAATATAACAAAAGAGATTCCCTGCTGGTTCTTATTGTTATTTGGTCTTTGATTGTTTTGATTATTCTGGTTGTCCATTTTTTCCTCCTGTATTACCTCTTATATTATAAAGACAGGCTCCTTTGAAATCAATAAAAACATTATGAAAAGATTGTAAACTTACTATTTTATGTAGTATACTTGATAGTGGATCCATCCATGCAGGTTTATAACATTTTTCTAAACATTACGAGGAACGATAAATGAAAACAGGATTTGATAATGAGAAATATCTGAAAATGCAGTCATCCCACATTAAAGAGCGCATCGGAAAATTTGACAATAAGCTCTATCTGGAGTTTGGCGGAAAGCTTTTTGACGATTACCATGCCTCCCGCGTACTCCCGGGATTTCAACCGGACAGTAAGATGCATATGCTGATGCAGCTTTCTGAACAGGCGGAGATTGTCATCGTCATCAGTGCCGAAGACATTGAAAAAAATAAAATACGGGGGGATCTGGGAATCACCTACGATGCGGATGTCCTGCGTCTTATGTCCGTCTTTATGGGACATGGTCTATATGTGAGCAGCGTCGTGATCACCAAATTCAGCGGTCAGGAAAGCGCATGTTTATTTCAGAACCGCTTAGAGAAATACGGCATCAAAGTATACCGTCATTACCCGATTTCTGGCTACCCCTCTAATGTTCCTCACATTGTGAGCGAGGAAGGGTACGGAAAGAACGATTACATCGAGACTTCCCGCCCACTGATCGTAGTCACCGCACCGGGACCCGGAAGCGGCAAGATGGCAGTCTGCCTGTCGCAGCTCTACCATGAACACAGACGCGGGATCTGCGCCGGCTATGCTAAATATGAAACCTTCCCTGTCTGGAATATTCCTTTAAAGCATCCGGTGAATCTGGCCTATGAAGCCGCCACCGCCGATTTAAACGATGTGAATATGATCGATCCCTTCCACTTGGATGCCTACGGAGAGACAACGGTTAACTACAATCGTGATGTAGAGATTTATCCGGTGTTAAATGCTATGTTTAAACGCATTTACGGAGAAAGCCCATACAAATCTCCCACCGACATGGGAGTGAATATGGCAGGCAATTGTATCTGCGACGACAACGTATGCAGGGAAGCCTCCTGTCAGGAAATCATCCGCAGATACTACGATTCCCTGCGGAGACGGCTGATTGGCTCCTGTCCGGACGAAGAAGTTTATAAAGTAGAGATGCTCATGAATCAGGCGGACATCACAGTCCACGACCGGGCTGTTGTAGATGCTGCGCTAAAAAGAGCGGAAGAAACCGGAGGACCTGCCGCAGCGCTGGAGCTTCATGATGGGACGATCGTCACTGGAAAGACCTCGAATCTTTTGGGTGCTTCGGCCGCCCTGCTTCTCAATGCCCTAAAGGAGCTGGCAGGAATCGCTCACCAGCGTCATGTTATCTCCCCTGAGGCAATAGAAC
Organism: Lachnospiraceae bacterium MD308; assembly: GCA_010206225.2. Lineage (GTDB taxonomy): Bacteria > Bacillota > Clostridia > Lachnospirales > Lachnospiraceae > MD308. The sequence continues at coordinate 135,650 of VIQU02000003.1, forward strand.
CCATTCAGAAGCTAAAGATTCAGTATCTTGGCAGCAAAAATCCCCGTCTCCATACAGACGAAGTATTGATTGCTCTGTCAGTAAGCGCCGCCACGGACACCACTGCCCAACTCGCCTTAGACCAGCTTCCGAAGCTTAAGGGCTGTCAGGCGCACACCTCCGTTATGGTCAGCGCTGTTGATATCAAGCAATTCAAAAAACTGTCCATACAGGCGACTTTTGAGGCAATGTACGAAAAAAATACTATATTTTTCATGGGCAAAGGTGTATAATTGGAAAGTATTTTTTAACCACACAGCTTTCATAAAGGAGGAAATTATGGCAGTTAAATACGTATTCGTCACCGGCGGAGTAGTATCAGGTCTTGGAAAAGGAATTACTGCGGCATCTCTCGGCCGTCTGTTAAAGGCACGCGGTTATAAAGTAACCATGCAGAAGTTCGATCCCTATATCAACATTGATCCGGGAACTATGAATCCGGTGCAGCACGGGGAAGTATTTGTTACAGATGACGGTGCGGAGACCGATCTGGATCTCGGACATTATGAAAGATTCATTGATGAGAGCCTAACAAAAAACTCCAATGTTACAACCGGAAAGATCTACTGGTCAGTTCTTCAAAAAGAACGGCGCGGAGATTTCGGCGGCGGAACCGTTCAGGTAATCCCTCACATCACGAATGAGATCAAGAGCCGTTTTCACCGAAACCCCGCCGCTAAGGATACGGAAATTGCCATTATCGAAGTCGGCGGAACCGTCGGCGACATAGAGAGCCAGCCTTTCCTTGAAGCAATTCGGCAGTTCCAGCATGAAAAAGGACATGACAACGTAATTTTGATTCATGTAACCCTCATCCCTTATCTGAAAGTCTCTCAGGAGATGAAGACTAAGCCTACTCAGGCAAGTGTAAAGGATCTGCAGGGAATGGGTATCCAGCCGGACATTCTCGTATGCCGTTCCGAATACCCACTGGATGATGGGATCAAGGATAAGATTGCCCTGTTCTGTAATGTTCCCTCTAAGCATGTCCTTCAGAACCTTGATGTGGAATATCTGTACGAGGCCCCTCTCGCCATGGAGGATGAGAATCTGGCGGGCGCCGTGTGTGAATGTCTGAAGCTTGATTGTCCAGAACCCGACTTAAAAGACTGGCGGGAGATGGTGGATTACCTGAAAAATCCAACTACAGAAGTAACTGTCGCCCTTGTCGGCAAATATATTCAACTCCACGACGCTTACATCAGTGTCGTAGAAGCATTGAAACATGGCGGTATCTTTAACCATGCAACTGTAAATATCAAGTGGATAGACTCCGAAACTGTCACCCCTGAAAATTCAGACGAGATGTTTTCCGATGTCAGCGGCATTCTTGTACCCGGAGGCTTTGGCACACGGGGCATTGACGGAAAACTCGAAGCGATCCGCTATGCCCGAACCAGGAACATTCCATTCCTTGGTCTATGCCTTGGCATGCAGCTTTCCATCGTAGAGTTTGCACGCAATGTTATCGGATACCGTGATGCACACAGCGCAGAGTTTGATCCGAATACGAATCATCCGATCATTCATATTATGCCGGAGCAGATTGGCATAGAAGATATCGGCGGCACATTAAGGCTTGGTTCTTATCCTTGTACGCTTAATACAGCTTCAAAAGCATACGAGATGTACAAAAAAGAGCAGATTGAAGAACGTCACCGCCACCGCTACGAAGTGAACAATGATTACCGCGATGCATTAACAGAACACGGCATGAAACTTTCCGGCCTGTCACCAGATGGAAAAATCGTGGAGATGATCGAGATACCGGGTCATCCTTGGTTTATTGCAACGCAGGCGCACCCAGAATTGAAATCTCGCCCCAACAGACCGCATCCGTTATTTAAAGGATTTATCGAGGCAGCGCTGCAACACAAAAAAGAATAAAAATAGTGAAAGGACAGGTTGTCTATGGCATATGAGGAAAGAGTAAAAAACAAGGAGGAAATTTATCGTGTCGGCGCCACATTCCGTCTCTTGTGCTTAGTTCCGGAAAACACAGAACTCTCTCTTACTGTCTGCGGGATAGAGCGCTGTGCGCCCTCACAAGCATACGGTCCCTGTAAGCGGGATGACTACCATCTGCATTTTGTGCTTGATGGCAAAGGTACTCTGAGAATTGAGGATAAGTATTATTATCCTCACCAAGGACAAATATTTGTAGTGCCACCCGATATAGATATTCATTATTACTGCGATGCCGAGAAGCCGTGGCATTATACGTGGGTATCTTTCACTGGCACGAAAGCAGCATATTATCTGGAAAAAGCCGGAATTACCATTGACCATCCTGTCCGTGACTGTTATATCAATCCCGAAGAATTCCGTGCCTATACAGAAAAAATACTGAAATACCACGAACTTACCATTGCCAATGAACTGCTTCGGAATTCACTTCTATACGAACTGCTTGCACTTTTAGTAAATTCTCAAAACCAGAACTTGATCAATAATCATAAACCTGTAGAACATGACTATTCGCCGGATGTTTATGTAAATTATGCCGCCGAGTATATACACTATAATTACGATCATATCCGTGTCAGTGATATCGCGGACTATATCGGCATCACCCGCTCTTATCTGACACATATTTTCAAACAAAAGCTTGGCGTATCGCCTCAGGAATATCTGCTTACTTACCGACTTGACCAAAGCTTAAGACTTCTTCGATCCACGAATTTCTCTATACAGGAGATATCAGAAAGTATTGGATATGAGAATCCGCTGACATTTTCAAAGATGTTTAAAAATGCTTACGGATTGAGTCCCAAAAATTACAGAATCCAGATGAAAGAAAAATCAGATAAAGTTTAAGAGCGCCCCGCGAATCAAAACGGGGCGCTCTTTTTAATATGCACTATAATAAGCTTTATTACCATTATAACTTACCGCCGGAAGTTGCAATACCTTCGATGAACTGTTTCTGGAAAATCAGATACAGAATGATCATCGGGATACATGCCAGCAGCGAAGCTGCCATCAACTGCGGATAGTTGCTTGCGTACTGTCCCTGCATCTTTGCCAGCGCTGCAGACAGCGGCATTACGTCTTTGTTACAGATAAATGGCCACATCAGGTCTTTATATGCGAATACTGCGGTGAAGATTCCAAGCGCTACCATGGACGACCTTGTAAGCGGCGCCATGATATACAGGAATGTCTGCGGAATGTTACATCCGTCCAGCCTCGCCGCTTCCTCTAAGTCCTTCGGAAGCCCCATGTACGCCTGCCTTAAAAGGAACGTGCCGAACGCCGTTACCAAACCCGGGAATACCAGCGCGAAGATCGTGTTCAGCGCTCCCATCGCGCTTACCATTAAGTACTGCGGGATGATGAAGATCTGACCCGGCACCATCATCTGGAACAATACCAGCGAGAACATGAAGTTCTTCCCCCTGAAGTTTAACCGGGCAAACGCATACCCCGCAAGCGTCGCCGTAAGTACCGCCGCCACTACACGTCCTACGATCAGCAGGATCGTATTTGAGTACAGCATCGGGAAGTCCATGTTGTTGATTACCTTTGTAAAGTTCTCTGTTATCCACTCAGACGGGAAGATAACAAACGGGTTTACTGACGTCGACTCTGACAATGTCTTGAAGGCTGTCAAAATCATCCATAAAAACGGAACTAACATCGTGATAGATATCAGAATCAGGATGATATGTATCAGCGCGGTCGTTGCTTTCTGTTTTGCTTCCATATCATTCCCTCCTTAACTATAGTGTACCCACTTCTTCTGCCCCCACATCTGGATCACTGTGATGACCATGATGATGGCAAGAAGAAGTACGACGATTGTTGAACCATAACCCTTGTTATTCTCTACGAATGAGTTCTGGTAGAACAGGTAAACGAGTGACTGTGTCTTGTAAAGCGCAGGGTTGTTCTTATCAATTACCATGTAGATCAGGTCGAACACCTGCAGCCCGCCGATGACCCTCGTGATCATTACGAAGAAGATCGTCGGCGACAGAAGCGGGCATGTGATGTGCCAGAACTGCTTGATCCCAGTAGCTCCGTCAATGCTTGCCGCTTCATAGTAATCCCCCGGGATCTCCTGAAGCCCGGAGATAAAAAGCACCATGTTGTAACCGATGATGGACCAGATACCGATGATGGCAATCGAGAAGATCGCGATGCTCGGATTGGATACCCAGTTGGTCTTTGTCCCGAAGATGTGGTTCAAAAGGCCGAACTCCGCGTTAAACAGCCATCTCCATACCATGGCGATAGCGGCCGGGGCAGCTACCATAGGCAGGAAGAAGATCGTACGGTATACCGCGCGCCCCTTCATCTTACGGTTTAACAGCACCGCAAGCACAAGCGAGATAATAATAGAGAACGGAACCTCTACGATCGCGTACTTGAAGGTGTTGATAAGCGCCTGCCAGATCTCAGGGTCGCCGAACATCTTTACATAGTTCGCGGCTCCGATGAACTGGTTGCCTCTGCCGAAGTCTCCTGTTTTAAAGAAACTCTCATAAATTGTTTTAAATATCGGATAAATATTCAGGACGATCAAGCCGATCATCGTGGGGAGGATAAAAATCCATCCCCAGATAAACTCGTTGCGTTCCTGACTTGTACCTTTCTTTGGATTAGCCAAGTCTCTCACTCCTTTTCCTTTATCAGCTTTTACTGATTTTCCTCTTCGATACTCTCATTCATAAATTTTGCAATATCTTTGCATACTTCCTCGACTGTAGCCTCTCCGGTATATACTTTTTTCATCTCTTCCTGAGAATAATCCTCCCAAAGTTTTGTGTTTTTCGTATAAGGACGAATCTGCATATCCTCTGCCATATCAAGATAAGCCTGAAGATTGAAGTTTGGTGCACACTGTACCCATGTATCAGAAGTACCCATAAAGGCTGACATGGTTACACCGAGTTCCGCCTGTTTTTTCTGTGCTTCTTCTGTTCCGAAATATTCAATAAGCTTCCATGCGTTTTCTGTGTTGCTGCCTTCTGCTGATGCCGCCCATCCAAGACCATTGTAAATAGATTTTCTTGTTCCGTCTTCTGCCATAGGAAGAACTGCTACATCACAGTTTTCACTTACAAATTCGTTATCCCTCATAGAAGCTGTCATCCATGAACCTTGCAGCGTCATAGCAATCTTTCCTGAACTGAACAATACGTCCGGATTTGTCTCGCCCATGGTTTCCTGCTTTGGCATAGAGGTTGTTACTACATTGTCGTAGAGCCACTGCATTGCTTCGATGGTCTTCGGATCATCCCAGCCGGATTTTTTCTTATCGTCGCTTACAATATATCCGCCCATATCATAGATCAGGTTATAATATCCGTCCTGATTAAAAGTTGCCGGAATCGCCGTACCGTACTGACTTCCGTCCTCCTTTGTAAGCTTTTTGGCTGCATCTGCAAATGTCTGCCATGTCCATGTCTCATCCGGATAAGCAATACCTGCATCGTCAAACATTTTTTGTTATACCAAAGAGCAATGGTATCATAGTCTTTCGGAATTGCGTAGGTTTTTCCGTCATACTGGTACAACTCTGCGATATCTTTGTAGTAATTGTCCAGATTTACCTTCTCACTGCTCTCAATCTTGTCCGTCAGATCAAGAAGGATGTCGTTGGACATGTATCTCTGGGAATATGTAGAGTGCATCCAAAATACGTCTGGCATCTCACCGCCTGTTGCGCCTGCTTCAAGAAGCGTCCAGTACTCATTCCAGGGAACCACCTGAAACTCTACATCAACACCTGTCTCCTCCGTAAATCCTGCCGCGATTTCTTTCAGCCCGTCCAACTGGATATTATCCCAAATCGCCACTTGGATAGCACCGTCTCCGCCGTCACTGCCTCCGTCCTTTTTTCCGCCTCCGCATGCACAGAGAGAAACACATGTCGCTGCAACTAAGACAGCCGATAAAACCTTTTTGAACTTCATACTTATTTCCTCCTTTTGTTTTTCTGAAATGGATTTTAGCATGAAGGCCGCATTTTAGAAATGATGTAATGTGCTTTCCATATAGAATAATCTGCTTTCATCAAGTATAGTAAGAATTTGATGAAAGCAGATTCCGTCACTGAAACAGCGTGCAGCCCATACGCTTATAATATATAATTTTTTCTTCAATATCTTCGCACTTTACATCGAAGGCCTCTGCCAGACAATCTGTGCAGTAATATATGGTCGTCCCCCGGTTGATAAGCTTTTTAGTCATAGCGATCTCGTCCGGTCTCAGGAGCGCACCGCATTTTCTGCAATACTCCTTTCTTAAATCATTCACAATACACCAGCCTGCATTTATATACCCTGCAGTCGTGTCCGGGCACACTGACGATATGATAATCTCTCTTTATGCCTATATCCTCTCCGGTAAATACATCCTGCATGGAAAATCCATAACCGGAGCCATACGGGATTCCCGCATCTGCAAAGATAAAATTAACTTCTCGCTCTTCCTCAAAAAGATTGTAATATGCTACTGCAAATTCATTATCTGACAGATGCTTGATAAATGTATACAGCTTATCTTTTACCATCCGCAGAGGCTCTACCGCCGTTTCCTTATCCTCCTGCAGCACAGCCACGCTCCTTTTCCCTACCAGATAAGGCGGACGGCATTCACGGTCCTGATTAATGGAGATCAAAGCTTCATTTTTTAAAAGCTTTTCCATCTCCGGATTGATATTGCGGATATCCGTTCCCATAATAAGCGGCGTTCCGGCAAGACACCACATGGAAAACTGCATTCGATATTCTGCGTCCGTGCAGGGCTTTCCGATGGCGACATTTCCCTGATTATACATACCCACTGTAAGCATATCAATATCGTTAAAGCAATATGGTCCGGACTGGCAGAAATGTTCAATCTGCGACTGGAAGATCCCAATAAAGGAACGGAAATTGTCAAAAATATCACCGGTAGAGCGGTAAGTGTGCGCGCCGATCGAACGCATCCAATTCCAGCTTTCCTCCTGCCCCCAGTTGCAGGCAGCGAACAGAATCTCCCTGCCGCTTGCTTTCAGAGCCATGCTCATAATGTGATACCTGTTTACACAGTCTGCATTGTTAGGGAAATGGCAGTAATCATATTTCAAGTAATCGACTCCCCATTCTGCGAATTGCTTTGCGTCCTGAAATTCATGGTCGTAGCTTGAAGGGTATCCGGCACAAGTCATCACTCCGGCACAGGAATACATGCCGAATTTCAGTCCTTTTCCGTGAACATAATCTGCAACAGCTTTCATGCCGCGGGGGAATTTTTCCGGATCAGGAACCAGATTTCCGTCTCTATCCCGCTCCTTTAATGCCCAGCAGTCATCAATGATCAGATATTCATAGCCTGAATCCTTATACCCCTTTTCGGCCATAATATCCGCTATTTCGAAAATCAAATGTTCATTGATCTTTTCTCCAAATGTATTCCATGAGTTCCATCCCATAGGAGGGCTTTGTGCTATCATCTTTCTCGTCTCCTTTTCATTCTAAATTTTAACAGATTATCCTTGTATATCATTATAGAAAAACACGCTCTGATTGTATATAGAATATTAGCTGATACACCATACCTAATGTGCTATATATCCTGCCGCCGGTAATTTCCATTGCAGAACATACGAACGGGCAGAAGATTTTTCTCCTGCCCGGATTACCGCTATTTTCTTTTCCTTGCATGTGCTATCCGCGACAAATTATAGATCACCGCGCCCAACATAAGATACAGATCCGCAAGATTAGCCGTCAGCTTTGAAAACTTCTTTTTTTCAGCTTTCATTCCGATATAATCAATTACCTTTCCCCGTATCAGACGGTCATAGACGTTACTGACCGCTCCGGCGCTGACAAGCGCCATACCAAGCTTTGCCGCTGTCCGCTTTTTCCTTGTAAACAGCCAGCAGTCATACACAAATATCCATACCACCGCGCACAGGGAACACTTTTGAATCATCCCCGGGGCTCTCTCCAGCACATTAAAGGCAAAACCTTTATTGTACACCTTACGGAATACAATTCCTGGAATCACAGTTTCCCGTTCTTCGCTGTCTTCGAAGATATCTTCTATGTACTGCTTTATACCCATGTCAACACATACCAGAACAAGAAATATACTCATATATATCGTCAATATCATAGTTTAGCCTCTTTGAACCTTTCCAGTTCTGTCTCTTTTCTTTCAATCTCTTCCTCTCGTTTTTCAATCGCTTCACAGATTGTAATATAATCTGTTCCGGAAAGTTCACCGTCCTGAAACTCCTCGTACACCATACGGCCAATATCCATGTAGTCTTTGTCATTTGCACGTTTCAGGGACCGGATCTGGCTTTTGATCTTCTGTGTCTCGATCGTGTCTCCTGCCATGCGCCCGATATCATCTGCCACCTCCGTAATCTTTTTGCCGAGGTCTCCAAAGAAATCTGCCATTACAAAACTCCTCCTTTCGTAATTTTTTATAATTCTCTCAGCCGGTTTAACGACTGGTAGATATCAATCGTCCCGTATCCCCACTCCTTGTTAGGATAGTCCATATCCTTCCGCTGGTTCGTCCCAAACAAGATAATGTTGCGCACCTGGTTACACGTTATCCCTCTAACAGCCGGTTGTTTTCCGAGCCACTCCATGATTAGGGCCGACGCGCCGGCGCCGATCCCGGCTGACGCGCTGGAACCGCTGAGCACGGTAAATCTCCCGTCAGCTCCAAGTCCTGTAATATCCACTCCAGGAACTGCAAAATCCGGTTTGAGTACGGTACATCTAGTATACCCTCTTCCCGAATTAATATCAATACTATTCTCAACACTATTGTAATAGGAAACTGTCATAGCATCCCTCGTACTCCCGGGTTCCGTCAGAGTGGTATCCGGATTCGCTTCCAGAAAATACACGTCGCTCTCTAAAAATTCCTTTACCGGAAGCCATATGTGGTATCCCCCCTTCACGATATAGACTGGCTCCACGCCAATCTTCCAGATTCCTTCCGCCACTCCCCGAAACCGGAAAAAGATAAGCTGCGAATTGCTGTTTTCCAACAAAAGCCGATATTCCACTTCTACCTCCGTACCGTCAAATACAAATCCCAGATTGAACTTGCTGCCCTGTCTCAAAGACAAAGTAGGGCTCCTCTCACCAGAAGGCGAGATAAGGTAGATTGTAACGATATTCGGAAGCTGACTCCAAAGCTCTGCAACGAATCCTGTCGTACCCTTTTCCACCCGTATCTCCGCCTCCTTAGACCCTCCTCCCTGCTCTACCTCTCCATAATAATGATGACGGTTGCTCGCCTCATTTCCTCCGCCGATGACAACGCAGTGGTTCAGAAGATTCGCATAAGCGTCGATCATCTGTGACAACAGCGACGTCCCATTGTGCGGTCCCATATTTGTCCCAAGAGCTATACAGATGACAATCGGAAGCCGCCTTCTAACCGCCAGCTCATGCAGATATTTTAATCCAAACATAATGTCATTCTCCTGATAGCATGGCGCATCACTGTAAATACCATAAAATTCCTTCAAATACTCCTTTGCCCCTTTAAGCTTGACAACCCCTATCACTGCCTCAGTCGCCGCTCCGGAAAACTGGTTTTCTGTGCTTGTTCCTCCGGCCGCCACACTTGCAAGAAATGTTCCATGACCGTTCTCATCCGTACTTGGAACAATCTCAAGCGGATTTTCGGAGCGAAGAGCTTCATTGATCATGTCTTCTGTAAATTCACTTCCATAAGCAAAACCCTCCGGCGGATTTCCGGTTTGAACCGTCTGATCCCAGATTCCGGCAATCCGGGTTCCCCCGGTCGGATTCCGAAATATCATGTTCTCATAGTCAATTCCTGTGTCTATGAATCCAATCATAATATCTCTTCCCCTGAGATGGAGAGTGGGGTAATTCTGTACAGCGCTGATCCCCGACTCGTTAAGAGCACTGGTATCTATCAGGGTATAACAACCTGGTATACCCTGATATCCATATCTTTCCAGAGAGAGCTCTCCGGCAATGCCTTTCTCCACATAAACCGCCCGGTATCCAAATCCAAGCTGCAAAATACACGACTGGTCCTGCCTGACTACGATATCCTCCCCACTCCAGTAATCCGGACTTATAAAATCCATATAATCCTGCGACAGTATTTTCTCTCTGCACATCTCTGTAGCCATAAATAAAATCACCTCATATACTTTCTCCAAGTATATGAGATGATTTTCCTTTTATGAACCAATCCGCATAACCTTCTGCCCTCTGAGCGCAATCACCGGTCCTCCGGTTCCTTCAATATATTCTCTCGTGATCGTCACCTCTCCGATACTGTCATCCTTAGGAATCTCATACATAATATCCAGCATGAATTCTTCGATGATCGCCCGAAGCGCCCTTGCGCCGGTATCCTTCTTTATCGCTTTTGCGGCAATGGCATGAAGGGCGCCGTCATCAAAGCTAAGCTTCACTTCGTCAAGTGCCAGAAGCTTTTGGTACTGCTTCAAGATGGCATTCTTTGGTTCCTTAAGAATCTGCACCAGCATATCCTCACTCAGCCCTTGAAGCGTAAACACGATTGGCAAACGGCCTAAAAATTCGGGAATCATACCGAATTTTCTAAGATCTTCCAATGTCACCTTCTCAAGAATCTTCTTATCATGATCATATTTATCCTTCAGTTCTGCCCCAAATCCAATAGATGACTGCTTCTTTAACCTTTCCTTGATGATACCGTCCAAATCTGGAAACGCACCGCCACAGATAAATAAAATATTTCTTGTATTCACCGTCGCAAGAGGCACCATGGCGTTCTTACTGTTGGCGCCTACGGGAACCTCCACCTGACTGCCTTCCAAAAGCTTTAACATTCCCTGCTGTACAGATTCACCGCTGACATCTCTCTGATTGGAATTTCTCTTTTTGGCAAGCTTATCAATCTCATCAATAAAAATAATCCCCTGCTCCGCCTTCTCCACGTCATTATCCGCCGCCGCAAGAAGCTTTGATACTACGCTTTCAATATCATCCCCTATGTATCCGGCTTCTGTAAGAGAAGTAGCATCTGTGATGGCAAGCGGAACATCAAGAAGTCTTGCAAGAGTTTTTACAAGATACGTCTTGCCGGAGCCAGTAGGTCCGATCATCAGCATATTGGATTTCTCAATCTCGATCTCATCCATAGTATCGGTGGCTACTCTTTTATAATGATTATAAACCGCCACTGACATAGCCTTTTTTGCATGTTCCTGTCCCACTACATACTCATCCAGTCTCGCTTTAATCTTATGAGGCGCCGGAAGGTGATTGATATCGACTAACGGCTTTCTCTCTTCTTTTTCTTTTTTCTTTTTAATCTTCTGCTGTTTCGGAACAGTCTGTTCTACATCCGAAAGATTGATAAATTGCATTCCCGGTATGTTCATTAGCTGGCTGTAATCAATCTGTCCGTTATTCATAATGTCAAAACTCTTCTGCATACAGTCTCCGCAAACACAGATATTATTAGGCAGATTTATCATCTTTCCCGCCACGCTCTCAGGTCTGCGGCAGATAAAACACACCTTCTCGTATTCATCATCTTCCTTCTTGCCGGTATCCTCTACAGTCACTTTTGTATCATCCATCTTTTCTGTCACATTGTCAAATGTCTTATCCTTGTCAGCCATAGATATCATATCCTTCCCTGCGTTATCTTTATAAAATCCTCCTCCGAAATAATCGGAATGTTCAGTTCATTCGCTTTCTTATTTTTAGATGATGTGGAATGCACATCATTGTTAATAAGATAATCTGTCTTTGCTGTCACAGAGCCTGTGACTTTGCCTCCCAGACTCTCGATCAGCTCTTTGACTTCTCCCCGGTTCGCAAAATGTGTAACACTCCCGGTTATCACGAATTTCTTTCCCTCCAGTATACGCTCAGTATTATCCGCTATTTCTTCTGGAATTTCCAGCTCTTTCAGCAAATTTAATAATATTTTTATATGCTTCTCATCTTTGAAGTAAGAAACGAACGCTCCTGCAAGCACTCCGCCGATTCCGTCTATGGCATCCAGTGTCTCTTCATCGGCATGGATCATCGCATCCACATCGTTTTTAAATTCCTTACAGATCACCTTTGCATTGGCAAGCCCAATCCCTGTGATGCCTAAGCTGTACACCACTCTCGGCAGTGTCGTCTGTCTGGCTTTTTCGATACTGGCAATAAGATTTTTATAGGATTTCTCCCCAAAGCCTTCCATATGCTGAATTTCCCCACTGTGACTGTCAAGATGAAATATATCAGAAAACTCCCGTATAAAGCCTTTCGCAATAAACTTTTCCAGCGTTGCCTCGGATAAGCCTTCAATATTAAGCGCGTCACGGCTCACAAACAGACAAAATGCCTTCACATGCTTTGCCTGACATTCCGGATTCGTACAGTATAATGCCTTTGCATTGCTCACCTTGCGTACTTCCGTCTTCTCTCCGCATACCGGACAGCTTTTTGGAATATCGTCGACTCCGCTCTTTGTCAGATTCCGTGCAATCTGCGGGATGATCATATTCGCTTTATAAACCTCGATTCTGTCGCCTGCGCCAAGCTCTAATTCTTCCATAATACTGATATTATGGACACTGGCGCGGCTGACAGTCGTCCCCTCAAGTTCCACCGGTTCAAAGATAGCCACCGGATTGATAAGCCCCGTTCTTGAAGGACTCCACTCAATCTTAAGAAACTTGGTCTCCCTGACTTCATCCGCCCATTTAAACGCGAAAGAATCCCTCGGGAACTTGGATGTGCGGCCAAGAGACAGTCCATATGCAATATCATCATAGATAAGCACCAGTCCATCGGAAGGAAATGCATTGTCTGCGATTCTTTCAGAAAAGTCCTGTACCTCTTTTTCCACCGTATCCACAGTTGCCATATGGTGCTCCACCACTTCAAACCCCTGCTTACTAAGCCATTCCATTTGACATTCCCTTGAATTATGAAAGTCCACATCTTCTGCCTGCACAAGAGAAAATGCAAAAAAGCGCACATTTCTCTTTGCCGTGATCTCATTGTTAAGCTGCCGTACCGAACCGCTGCACAGGTTTCTCGGATTCTTATATCTGACATCTGCATCCTCGATTTCTTCATTGATTTTTTCAAAATCTCTATAACTGATGACTGCTTCTCCGCGCAGAATCAATTCTCCTTTATAGGCAATCTTAAGCGGAACATTTTTAAACACTCTGGCATTATTGGTGATAACTTCCCCTACCTCGCCGTTTCCTCTCGTAACAGCCTTAAATAGTTCACCGTCCCGATAAGTCAGTACAATGGTAAGCCCGTCCAGCTTCCATGAGATCATAACCCTCTGATCCCCTATAAACCGCCTAAGTTCCTCTATGTCCTTTGTCTTATCCAGTGAAAGCATGGGGCTCTCATGCCACTCTTTCGGAAGTTCGCTTAACACTTCATACCCTACATTGACCGTAGGACTTCCTGCCAGCGTAGTTCCAAGCTCCTCCTCTAAGCTCTTTAACTCGTCATAAAGCTCATCATACTCAAGGTTGCTTATCATCTCTTCTGCATCCTGATAGTAAGCTTTTCCCGCTCTATTAAGAAGCTCAACAAGCTCCTTCATCCTGTCTGCCTTTTGTCCGTTCATACAATTCCTTCAACTCCTGATTCGTTAATTTCCTTACCTCTCCGTTTTTTAAATTTCCGAGCTCTATATTGGCGATCCGCACCCGGAGAAGCTTTGTTACTTTATACCCTAAAGTCTCACACATACGGCGTATCTGTCTGTTTATTCCCTGCGTAAGAACGATAGAAAACGTGTATTTTCCTATTTTCTCTGCCTTACAGGGAAGTGTTATTACATTCAGTCTCTTTTCTCTGTCTGTAATGCGCACGCCCTTCTTAAGCCCAAGAATAAATTCATCCGTAACCGGCTTATCTACCGTCACCTTATATTCTTTCTCATGACAATAGCGGGCGCGCATCAGAGCGTTGATCAAATCCCCGTCATTGGTCATAATAAGAAGCCCCTCCGAATCCTTATCAAGTCTTCCCGCATAGGTAATCCTGACTGGATAATTAAGGAAATCAATAATATTATGCTTCTCTTTCCTATCCTCCGTACAGACAATCCCTGCAGGTTTGTTTACCGCCAGAACCACCTTCTCATTGCGGCTTTTTATCTGTTTTTTCCCGATTCTCACATCGTTTTCCTCTGTCACCTGCATCCCTGCCTTCGCACACCGTCCGTCCACGGTTACGCGGCCGCTGATGATGAGACGGTCAGCCTCGCGCCGGGAGCAGATTCCAGCCTCGCTCAGATATTTATTCAGTCTCATCGTTAGTCTCCCCGTCCTGTAAATCCGTATTCTCAGTGTCCTGTACTTCCATATCCTCTCCGTCCGTACTATTATCCTGTGTCTCAGACACTTCATCTGTATTGTTATCCTGCGTACCCGGCGCTCCTCCCGCTTCCTCTTCCTGCGTTCCCGAAGCAGCCGGCAGACTCAGCACTTTTGAAAGATACGTGTCTGTCACAAAAGAATTGCCGTTGTACAAGAATAATATACTTGTAAATTTTGCCTTCTGCATAATCTCCTGTATATTCCCCTCATAAATGGACGCATCCACCGCAACGATCTCCCTGTAATACGGCGCCAGAAACGGAATCAGACAATTGGCATAGGAATCTTTGAAAATCAACAAACGGTCCGTAGTATCAGCCGTCGTCTTAATATCAAGCATTCCCGCATTTCCGCCTAAGAACAAGGAATATTTATCTTCCTTTTCCAGCTTCGCACTGTCATAAAGAGTCGCATACTTTTTACCTGTATCCATATCGGTCATAAGTATTTTAACGCTGTCTTTTATATTTTTCGGGGCATAGATTGTGACCGAATCTTCATACCCCTTTCCATATCCGCTTTTTTTGGCCAGCGAACCGATAAAATCATTATTGACCACGTAAGGAGTTAGTTCCGGCGCTCTGGACGTATCAAGCCCCATCGCTGCCGCAAGCGCCTCATAACCATAAAACGCCCCGAGAGACGTCCAGTTGTTATCCGTCCGGTAATAGAGCTCCTCATCGCTGTGTTTTAAAAGAGCCTTGCTCACTTCTATCCAGTTTATCCCTGCTCCAAGCTTCTCCTTGATATCGTCGAACTGCTTTTTCTGATCTCTGCCGACAGCATACGCAGGAAGCTTCTCTGGTTGAATATACGCCGCGTTCGGTGCAAGCATTACATACACAGGAATCTGATAATAAGTTCCTGCAAGCTCCTGAATCTTTCGGATATTTTCTTCCATGGCCCTCTCATCAGGTGCGGCGATCTCTTCCAGAAGATACTTTTTATTCCCTTTGTAGATACCTTCAGATTCCCTTTTTCCAAACATCGTCTGCACGGAAAAATTCAGCCCCTTAAATGCTCCTCTTCCCCAAAAACGTTCCGTAAAGTAATTCCCGTAGTCCTCCATATAACTGCCATCTAACAATGACTTCGGAGTAATTCTTGGCTTCACCGCCTTTTTATTTCCCAAAATCAGATTAAAAAGGCACAGTATAATAAGCACCCCTAAGAACACAAGGGCTGTGATCTGCTTTGTATACACCTTTTTCTTCTTTCTTTTCTGTGACTGTTCCATGCTAAAACTCCTATATATGATCTGAATATCATAACTTCGCATCTGCCGGCGGCACACAGGCAGATGACCAGTCCGGACTCATTGACATAGTAATTAAAAATATAAGAATCCACTCCCGGATTCTGAAACAATTCCAGCAAGACATAATAGAAATAACACTACGTATACGATACAATTCAGTACGACCTGCCACCGCCTGCCGCCGCGAAGCATTCTCTCATAGATATGCTGTGCCAGCGGCATAGAAAAAAATACTGCCAGTATCCATAGCATGCTGTAATCCGTCATGACATCAATTGCTCCCGCATTGATAAAACCGCCGCCCCCGCCTGTAAACATATACCGCAGATAGGAAAATGCCCCGCCTGCAGATGAACTGAAAAAGAACACCCAGCTTATCATCACGAACAACATCGTAAAAAACCAACGAAGACCTTTCGGCACTCTTTTAAGTTCCTCACCCAGCGCAAATCCTTCCACATATAGCAGCACCGCAAAATAAATTCCCCATATTACAAATGTTCCGCTTATCCCGTGCCACAGACCAATCAAAAGCCATGTAATCAGCAAGCTTAAGAAACCCATCGTACCGCCCGGATTCCCGCCGCACAGCGGGAGATAGACGTAGGAACAGAACCATTTCCACAAAGTAGCCATCCATCTGCTCCAAAAATCCATGATTCCCGTTGACAGGTACGGATAGTTCACATTCACCGGCAATTCAAACCCAAGCATCCTCGAAAGCCCCGCCGCCATATCACAATACCCTCCAAACGTGAAGTAAATCCGCAATGCAAATGCCACGCAGCCAAGCCATGCACTTACTACCGACATCTGTCCCGCCGGCAGCGCCTGAATCGTCTCGAATACCATCTCCATCCCATTCCCAAAGATCACTTTCTCAGATAATCCCCTCAGAAAAAGAAGTATGCCATCCGAAATCTTCCCCAGAGACAATTTGCGATTTTCGAGCTGTTTTTCAAACTCGGCCGCAGACACAAGAGGTCCTGCGATAATCTTCGGATACATCACAATCTGAGCAGTAAATTTTACAATATCTTTTTGCGGACTTATCTCTTCTCTGTAAATGTCGATAATATAAGCAATATTCTGAAGCATAAAAAAGGAAATGCCGACTGGCACAAGAAAATAACGGCTGTCTGCTATGTCATTCCCTGTCATCTCCAAAAACTGCCCGATATATCTGCCGATGAAAAGCAAGGCAATATCCGCTCCAACCGCAATCATCATAATATTTTTGGCGCGTTTCCTGCGCCCGAGATTTTTTCCTATAAGCTCTCCGCCCGCATAATTCCATACAACAGACACAAGCAGGAACAAGGCGTGCACTACCCCGCCCCACGCATAAAAGAGTATACTGACTAAAACCAGCGTCAGATTTTTAAACTTCGCTGGAGTAACATAATACAATATGAATGAAACCGGTAAAAAAGCAAATAGAAATATCGTACTGTCAAATGTCATACTGATCTACTCCTTAAAGCTGCGCCACCTCCACCGCACGTTTGATCCACGCGGTATAGTATTTCTGTCTCATCCGTTTTCCGTCGTCCTTATAACAATCTTCCTTCACAAGTTCACGATTATCTACAAACACAACTCCCGCTTCTTTACAGACTTCCTGCAGACGCTCATTATATTCCGGTATATCCCTGAGCCCTTCTGCTTCTTCAATTGCCTTTTGCTGCACCGGAAGGATGCTGTTCACATAAATCTTCGTATCCGGGAGCTTCTCCTGTACCTGCTCTAAAAATGCCGCGTAATCTTCTTCAAAAATAGCCGCACTCCCATTCTCAAGTGCCGCATCATTCACGCCCAGCAGCAAAAAAAGAACCTCCGGTTTTTTCGCCGCCGCCTCCTCAAGATTCTCTGCAACACCCGTGCCCTCAAGGTCATGTACACACGAAGACTCTCTCGCCAGCACAAAGGATTCACCTAAAACTTCCTGCTCGTATACTCCCTGCGCGGTAAAATCTCCTAATATCAGGGCATTCTCAAACTTCTCACTGTTAGGTCTCTTGCTTCTTGCCTCCAGTTCCGCGGCTTCCGCTTCCTCAAGGGCTGTAACTTCTTTCTCCACTTCACTGACTTTTACTTTATGAAACTCCTCAAGTTTCGCAACGCCCTCTGTAATATCCGGACGGGGATTCATAGACTTAAGACCCACAACCGCCGCTCCCAAAAGAAAAAGAACGACAACTAATATGATTGCCATCTTTAAAACTATATCTTCGTTATTTTGTCTTTTATTTTTTGTCCTCTTGCTACGTGCCATATCTGCTCTCTCCAAAATAAAGCATTTATCCATATTGTACTGTTTCTGCCGATAAAAGTCAAATTATGATGCATTCTAAAGAAAAGACTGCTATAATTCTAAAGAAGGAGCGTTTACTATGATTATATTAAATTTAAAAACAAAAAACTGTATGCAGCATCTTCTGCTGAAACCGACCTTTGATTCTTTCGCTCTCATAGAGGGGGAAATCACTACTTACAATACATTCCGTATCGACGGATACATCCATAAAAATTTTTATGAAGATGCGCCTTTGAAAGACTATTCCTCGTGGGGCGACTTAAGAGAATTCTGTTTTCATATTATCCGCGGGAAACGGACGCCGTTAAATTTCCGATTTATTCTCTCTCTTCCGAAAGAAGAGTTTGAAGCTTTCCTTATAGATCAAGAGATACCTTCCCTTTCCCACTCTGATATTCAAGGATTGTATTTGAATTTTAAATATGACGGAACAAATCTGCAGTGCATAACAGGTACTTCTCTCAACATATTCACTATGGATAAGACACTGGAAAATGTCTGGGACAATTATGCCAGAAAATTTTTCTTAAACAAGGAAATTGATTTTGAATCCCTTTAATATCCCTGCAATAAAGGCAGACATAGAAATGTCTGCCTTTATTATGCATGTTTTCATTCAGCCGGTACAACTTCATTCCTTAATCAATCTTATATACCCACAATGATTTGATCTGATCTTTAATCTTGGAATATTTCCAAATCTTATCGCTATTCTTCTGGCTGAATGGATCGTTCACCTTCACTTTTCCATTCTTATATTTTGTCAGAACGATAAAATGTCCTTTATCAGTAAAATCGCCAGGTCCCATACTGCATATGATCGGATGTCCGGCCTTCAGCTCTTTCGCAACAAACTCTTCGGAGACGTCACCGCCGAAACAGGTAATTCCCCAATGCTTTACGCCTTTGCTCATAAGTTCCCAATACGTGTTATTATTTTCATCAATATAGCCTTTTTTCTCGCTATACTTTGCAACCGCCGCCGGTGTAACCGAAGCTTTACCTGTCAACCCGGAAACTACCATCGATAAAGCCGTCGGGCCGCAGCCGCAGCTCGCAATATATCCTGTCCCGTAAGACACATGCCCCCAACGTTCATCCCATTGGAAAAGCTGCGGAATCTCTCCTTTTTTCAAATCGTCGCTCACAACCTCTGCGGGCGGATTGTTTTTATTCTCCACAAAATGCTCTACAAAATCAATCGTCTCTTCATTCTTTTTTAAAAGTTCTACAATATCCTTTGGATATCCGGACTGTCTCGCCTCTTCTCTGACGCGCTTCACTCTCTCCTGCGGCGTCTCGTTATCCGCCACTGTACTGATGGCAGACTCTTCCATCTTCTTTGCAGCCGCTTCGGATACTTGTTCCTTCCGCTCCGTCTTCGTATCATCTACAGCGGCATCCACTTTTTTCTTCTCTTCCGCGGCTTTTGAATTATATGTCACAACAAGTCCGACCAGCAAAACAGCCAAAACACCACACAAATAAAGCTGTCTTTTTACCTGCTGTCTTCTTCTCCTGTTCCTTATTCTCTGGCGTTCTCTAGGTGTAATATGCTCTCTCATATCATCTTCCTCTCCTGCTCGCAGTTATTATACAATATACCTTTCCCGAATACAACTTCTAAAACTTATAATATTCTTAATTTTTCTCATGGTTCCTTTCACCATCCAAACCCATTTTCTTGCCATTTATCTCACTGTGTGCTATATTTTTATGTAAACATATTAGGGAGGCGTTAATTATTATGGTAAATACTTGGGATATTACAATTCCAGAGCTGACAGAAGACGAGAAAAGAAAAGCTTACATATATCTTCCCGAAGCCTACACGAATGAAACCGCAAAAAAGTATCCTGTCCTCTATATGTTCGACGGGCACAATGTGTTTTTTGATTCCCATGCAACTTATGGAAAAAGCTGGGGAATGAAGGAATATATGGATTTCACAGGAACTCCGCTTATTATCGTTGCAATAGAATGCAATCACAGCCCGGACTTCGGACGGCTTAAGGAATACTCGCCCTTTGATTTTTCCGATCCTCAATTTGGAAAGATTACCGGAAAAGGCTGCATTACAATGGACTGGTTTGTGAATACACTGAAACCGGGGATCGACAAAAAGTACCGCACTCTGTCCGGCAGAGAGCACACTTTTATTGCCGGGAGTTCTATGGGAGGACTTATGAGCCTATACGCAGTCCTGAAATACAACCACATTTTTTCAAGAGCAGGCGCTCTCTCCCCTTCCCTTTGGACGGATTCTCACGCAATCGAGAGATTGATCCGTACCTCTTTTATAAAAAAGGATACCGTTATCTATATGGACTACGGCGAGGAAGAGCTGAACTCTCATTCCGGCATGCGCCGGACATTTCGGCAGACGATTGATCTTTTGTCGGACAGGCATATTCTCCTGACCAGCCGAATCGTACCCGGAGGAACCCATTGTGAAGCGAGCTGGGAAAAACAGCTTCCGTTTCTCATTCACACACTGATGTATCAATAGAGGAAAGGCGATAATATGAAGACAGAATATTTCAAAGAATACAGCACCGCACTTATGCGCGATATGGAATTTAAAAGATACGGACATGCCGGAAGGCCCGTAATATTCATCCCTTGTCAGGACGGACGATTCTATGATTTTGAAAATTTTAAGATGACCGATGCCTGGGCGCCGTGGATTGATTCCGGAAAAGTCACGGTTTTTTCCATTGACACCATAGATAAAGAGACATGGTCGAATAAGTGGGATGATCCCCGCAGACGCATCTGCCGCTACGAGGACTGGATCCGTTATATTACGGACGAACTGGTTCCGCATGTGCGGTCAATCACAAATGAACACAACGGATGGGAAGGATATCCCGGCATTATAGTCACCGGCTGCAGCCTTGGCGCCACCCATGCCGCCAATCTGTTCTTCCGCAGGCCAGACCTGTTCGACGGACTGCTGGCACTAAGCGGAATCTATACAGCAGAATATGGATTTGATTACTATATGGACGGTCTTGTTTACAACAACTCTCCGCTGCATTTTCTTCCGAATATGCCGAAAGACCACCCTTATATCAGCCTGTATAACCTTAAAAAAGCAATTATCTGTGTAGGCTTAGGACCGTGGGAGGTTCCAGATTCCACGAGACAGCTCCATCATATCCTGATGGACAAAGGCATCCATGCGTGGGTTGACTATTGGGGATACGACTGTGCCCATGACTGGTGCTGGTGGCAGAAGCAGGTAGATTATTTCGTTCCGTATCTTCTGGGCGAAAAATAACATTTCAAACAAATACTAAGGAGAATCCCTTATGAAAAACTTTATTTTTATATCCCCTAATTTCCCTACGAACTACTGGATATTCTGCAGGGAACTAAAAAACAATGGCATCAATGTGCTCGGCATCGGTGACCAGCCCTATGATGAATTATCCGACGACTTAAAAAGAAGCTTAAATGAATATTACAAAGTAAATAGTCTGGAAAATTATGAGGAAGTATACAGAAGCGTTGCATTTCTTATATACAAGCACGGTAAGATCGACTGGCTGGAATCCAACAATGAATACTGGCTGGAGCGCGACGCAAAACTGCGCACGGAATTTCACATCACAACAGGTTTTGGAACCGAGGATATCCCGCGTATCAAATTCAAATCTAGAATGAAGGAATACTATCAGAAAGCCGGCATTCCCGTTGCCCGCTATTGTATGGCTGACACGTTGGAAACCTGCCAGAAATTCGTTGCCGACGCCGGTTATCCGGTTGTCGCAAAGCCTGACAACGGCGTAGGCGCCAGCCATACTTATAAGCTTAAAAACAACGAAGAACTGGAGCGCTTCTTTATGAGAAAGCTGCCCGGCATCCCCTATATTATGGAAGAATTTATCGATGCCGAAGTAAATTCCTACGATGCCATCATTGACTCTAATGGTAATCCGATGTTTGAGACCGGCAATGTCACTCCCGACTCCATCATGGATATCGTAAATAACGAAGACAACTCCATTTACTACATTGTCAAGAATCTTCCCGAAGATGTAAGGAAGGCAGGACGGGCGACGGTGGAAAGCTTCGGAGTAAAAAGCCGTTTCGTCCATTTTGAATTTTTCCGTCTTTTGAAACCTCATAAAGGCCTCGGAAAAAAAGGAGACGTGATCGCCCTCGAAGTAAATATGCGCCCCTGCGGCGGCTTCACGCCAGATATGATCAATTTCAGCCACAATACCAACGTGTATAAAATTTGGGCGGACATGATTGCCTATGACCGTTCCACCATGCCGAAAGGCAGGAACGAATACTGTGCTTACGCCGGACGGCGCGACGGCAAAAAATTCGTATTGAGCCATGAAGAGATACTGGAAAAATACAAGGCTAATATCCGAATGCAGGGCCGTATCCCAGACGTTCTTGCCGGAGCCATGGGAAACCAGATGTATGTCGCAACCTTCTCGTCAAAAACAAAAATGAATGCATTTTATGACGATATGTTAAAATGTGAAGAATAATACCATCACAGATTATCAGAATCCAGTATGATCGTAAACGGTCCGTCATTGATAAGACTTACCTTCATATCCGCACCAAACCGGCCCCTTTCCACGACTGACACCTGCTCCTTACATTTGCTGATAATATATTCATACAGATCCGATGCCATATCCGGCGCCCCTGCTTCGATAAAGCTGGGGCGGTTCCCTTTCCTGCAATTCGCATAGAGGGTAAACTGGGATATCAAAAGAAGCTCTCCCCCAACACTTTCCAGCGACAGATTTGTCTTTCCCTGTTCGTCCTCAAAAATACGGAGCCCCAGCATCTTTTTCACCATCTTATCGGCAATCTCTTTTGTATCGGAATCGCAGACGCCGACCAACACCATAAAGCCCCTTCCAATCTTTCCCAATATCTCACCGTCTGCCTTCACTTCACTTTCCGCCACTCTCTGAACCACAAATCTCATATCATCCCATCCTTTCATTTTTCATAATATTGCTGTTTTGTGTACCCTTTATCCTATCCTTCTACTGCCCTGTCATTCTCTCGCTGATTTGGCCTTGCGGCAGCTTATCTGGAAGCTGCGCCAGTATGATCGCCGCGAACATAAGTATACACCCCAAACCTTCTTTCGCTGTTAACTGCTGTTTTAATATCACCCACCCGGCCAGCACCGAAAAGCAGGACTCCAAACTCAAAAGGAGCGAAGCAATCGCCGGATTGACATTCTTCTGCCCTACAATCTGCAAGGTATATGCCACACCGCTTGATAACACTCCTGCATAAAGAATCGGAGCCCAGCTCTTTATGACCGCCGCCATCTGCGGTTCTTCCAGTATGAACATGGGAAGCAGCGAAAGCACCCCGCATACAAAAAACTGAATACAGGACATCTTCACCCCGTCAACCTTCGGCGAAAAATGATCGATCACTATAATGTGCATCGAAAATACCAGCGCACACAAAAACACCAGCAGGTCCCCTCTCCCGATCGTAAGCTTTTCTGTAATACAGAGAAGGTATAAGCCCGCCAGCGAAAGCACTACCGCAATCCAGACCTTTCCTCCGATCTTCTTATGTAAAAATATCCCGCACACCGGAACGATAATAATATAGCAGGCAGTTATAAATCCGGCTTTCCCCACAGTCGTATACTGAAGTCCTACCTGTTGGAGACTGCTTGCCGTAAATAAAACCACACCGCATGCAATCCCTCCCGTGATCAGATTCTTTTTTTCTTCGGGATTCCTTCCCCTTGGTTCTGAACGCTCCGACCCATTCCCGATGCGTTCCTTCGCATTTAATCTATCCAGAAGCCAGATACAGGGAAGAAGGGCAGCCGCCCCTATAAAATTCCTCACTCCATTAAAAGTAAACGGTCCCAGATGGTCCATTCCTACACTCTGAGCTACAAATGCCGTCCCCCATATAAAAGCGGCAAGCATGAGCATCATTGCATTCCTTGGTCTCATTTCTTATCACCTCATTCGTTACTAGAGCGGTCTCGGAAACTCTGAAGTATCCATATTTCCGCTCTTTTTTATTGTTTTATTTTTGGGTTTCACCTCATTATTTCTGCACATTTTTTGAATAAATTTTCAAAAAAGGGTTGACAAGCGCCCCAAAATCGGGGGCTTCGCCCTTCGTTAAAAGAAATTCTTTTTTCGGAGGTGCCAACCATGCTGAAACATTGGGATTCCCACGCTGAATACCAACATTTTATTTCTGAAGCTGTGGCTTTATTAAATCCTTCACAGCTTAAAAAACTTTATTCCATGTCTGATTCCTGGAACCTCTCCTGACCATCTCCCGCCTCTCGGCTCTTATTTTGACTTTATCAACCGCCTCTGGCTCTGTAATCCAGAGTTCGAAAAGCTGGGACGCAAGGTTCTTTTCCCCCCTGATAAGAATAAAAAWCCTTCTTCCAAACCGGGTAAAGGCAAGAAACTGCCTAACCGACATCCCGGCATCACTCAAAAGGCTGCCAGTTTTGCCTTACAGCATCAGGACTTCCCTTTCCATTATGAAAAAGCTCTTCAACAGCTTTTTTCCATTGCTGCCATCGTCCCTTCACTGGAACTTGGACTGATTCCTCCTGACAATCTTACTGTCTCCGGCGACGGCACTTGCGTCCATTCACATGCCAACCCTTACGGACATAAAGTTTGTGGCTGCACTGAAAATGGTATCTCTAACTGTTCTTGTCCACGCCATTTTTCTGATCCTGACGCATCCTGGGGATGGGACAGTGACCTTAACATGTACTACTATGGCCATACTCTCTACATGCTGTCCTGCCACAATGATCTGTATCAGACGGATCTTCCTCTTCATATTCGTTTCTTTGATGCAAAACGGCATGACAGTGTTTCCAGCATCGTCTCCCTCGCTGAATTCAGACGGCTGAATCCTGACCTTCCGGTCAAAAATCTTTGCCTTGATTCGGCACATGATAACTATCCAACCTATGAATTATGCAAAACCTGGCGTATTTCTCCTTTTATTGACCTCAATTCCAACCGGGGCAGACCCGTAACCATACCGAAACGTTTAAATATTGATACGGATGGGACTCCTTTGTGCCCTGCCGGCTTCCGCATGGTCTACTGGGGATACAGCCCCAAACGCCATGATTGCAAATGGCGCTGCCCAGTCGCCTGTGGAAAAGAGGAAAAGTGTACGTGCAAAGTCCCCTGTTCCTCTTCTCCCTATGGGCGCTGCATTTATACTAAACCTGATTGGGATATCCGCCTTTATCCCCCTGTCCCGAGGGGAACAGAAGAATACATAAAGACTTATAATAACCGCACAAGTTCAGAGCGGGTGAATAACCGGATCCTCAATGATTATCATTTACATGATATGAAGATCCACAGCAAAAAACGGTATTCTTTCTTTGCTATGATTGCCGGTATCAATATCCATTTGGACGCCCGGATTAAAAAGCAGAAAATGGATTCAGCTTCATAATAGCAACCTTTAATCCATAAAGATTTTTTCTTGACTTGCCTCTCAAAGGCAGGTCTGGAAAAGTGCGCCCTTCACCAAAATCCCGTATCTGTTTCAGGCACAGCACAACCTCTGTCATCTGTTTGAACCCATTATGCAGAATTTTCATCCATTATTCATTAAGTTTCCGAGACTACTC
>VIQU02000030.1 GCA_010206225.2 Lachnospiraceae bacterium MD308
CTTGGCATACAGATAACATGGTGTTCGCTCCTTTTCAATCATATAAAGCTAAATATCTTATTTCAATACATTATTCTTTATATAATAATATATTATAATATTAATATATCATTCAAAATATTACATTGTCAATTATTTATTGTATATATCACAATAAATAGTCTATTGCTAATTTTATATATTTATAGTACAATATCAATATCAGAATTTTGAAAGGTGTTTTAAATGAAAAAGAAACTCAGCAGACAGCAACTGGAGGTCATGAAAATTCTCTGGGACAGCGAAGTTCCTCTGAAAGCATCAGATATTGTCAATAAACATGCTTCTCTTAATATTAATACTGTTCAGGCATGTCTACGTGTTTTAATCAAAGCCGAGGCAATCGAAGTTGCAGATATCATATACAGCGGAACCGTCTTAAGCAGATGCTACCGCCCATTGATATCCAAAGATCAATATTTTAATGATACCTATAAGGATATTATTGGTGAAGCTACCCGTTCCTCTCTTATTGCTTCACTCATCAAAAGTGAAACAAATGTAGCGGAATTAAACATATTAAAAGATTTAATTGACAAAAGAAAGAAAGAACTTGAGGAAAAATAAATGTCTATATCAATGGGATCATTTATAACTTGTTTTTTAGGAATTACTTTTCTTTCAGGGTACTTATATATTATTTTATATCGGTTAAATCATCCATTTATATACGGTACAAAGATCATTTTCGTTGGTATGACCATTATTTTTTTACGTATATGCATCCCCGTTAATTTTCCTTTTACATATACTATATATTCAACAAAACTTCTTTTGCCTGTAGCAAAAATATTTTATATGTCTATAGGCTCATCTAACTATAGACTATTTGATATTTTAATACTATGTTGGCTGGTTATTGCTGTCCTTAAATCAGGCAAATTATGTATCTGAATCATTCACTTGAATAAGTATCTTAGTGCATATACGATTACAGAAGGCAATCAATATTCAAAACTTTTTGCATCAGTAAAAAAATATTGTCCAAAATCCATTCGTATTGCCGTTATTCCGCATAACGTATCGCCTGCATTCAGCGGAGTATTATATCCTACAATAATTTTCCCTGGATATTTCGATTGCTTTTCATTGGAAGAACTGGACTATATTTGTATGCATGAAATAAATCATTACAAGAATCATGATTTATGGGTGAAAATGCTATTGGAAATCATTTCCTGCATTCATTGGTGGAACCCTTTGGTATATCTCATGAAAAGAGACTATGCTCTGGCCCTTGAACTTACTAACGACTATTTTCTTAAAAAGAATTTTCCAAACTATAACAGTATATATTATGCTGAATTGATTTTAAAAGTAGCAAAATTAACTGAAAGTTCTTCACTTAATTGGTCCAATGAATTAACGTCTTTTGTACGAAAACGCAATTTGGATTTAGATGTACGAATATCTTTTATATTAAAAAATTCCAAAGAAAAAGTTAAAGAAAAAACACAACTTATTATTCATTTCCAATGCTTCATCTCCTGCGATTGCTGCACCCCTCAAAAACGATATTGGCTGGAAATATAAAATAGTTAATGGAGTTATGTACAAACGGCAATATGATTATACAAACCAAAGATGGATTGGTAAATGGGTAAAGGCATAACTTCACTTAACAGACAATTCTTAGAAAGCCATTTCCTGAATTCTTCTCTATTGGCAAATTCCATTATATCACTCATGATCTGTTTCTCCTTTCGTGTACCTTATCCATTACTGTTCCAACAAAAACCGATAAACTCTGCTGCCGAAATCTTTTGCTTCCTCATAGGCTGCATGTCCCAGATTCTCATACATATAAATTTTACATCTTATCTTTTCCGCTATCTCTCTGGAAGCCTCTCCGGTAACCACTTGATCCTTCTGTCCGCCGATGACGAATACCGGACATTTAATCTTATCCAATTCATCATATGCATTACAGGTAAGACAGGCTTTCGCCAGTATAATAAAACGCCTGACATCCTTTGGTTTCTGCAGAATCGTTAACAGCGGCATAAATGGTTTGTATCTTCTTATATATGCGTCAGAATACATCCTTGATGCCATATCCGCGACAAGTCCCTTTGCATCGCCCTGCTCGGTCATCTCTATCCAGTCTTTAATGACTGTCTTTACCGTGTCATTATTTCTTGAAAGAGTCACGGCAAGAACCAGTTTATTCACCAGATCTGCTCTGTCAACCGCAAGATACTGCGCGATCATTCCGCCCTGAGAGATCCCAAAGATATCCGCATCCGTAATCTTCAAAGCATCCATTGCCATGCCTATATCTGCCGCCAGATCTCTGACTGTTACGTTTTCTGAAAGATCCGCCCTGCGGTCAAACAGGTATACTTTGTAATCCTTCGCGAAGATTCGGTACATATAAGCAAGCGGGACTGCCATGCCCTTGATAGTACGGGTATTCAACCCCTGTATCATGACCAGCGGTTTCACGCCTCTCCCAAAAGTAATATAGCGCAGCTCTGCATGATCGATCTTTAGTTGATGCTCTTTCGCATTATATATCATATATTCTGTCTCCTCTCATACAATATCCCCTCTGTCAAATAAGCTGCAGCTTGAGAAGTAATCACATTCCGGCTATCTTTCGAACTGTGTTTGCAGTTCTTATTGTCAATTTGCTGCTGATGCTCGAATTTGCCGTCTTTGACCACCAATTTGTTTTTTGATACTCTTTCCGGCTGAAAGACCAGAATACCGCTTCTTTGTAAGCCATTATCTTTTCTAATCCTTCTTTAGGCTCTCCGATCTCGTTATACACATCAGAAAATGTAGCTGGCGGCATAATAAAGATCAGATTATCATAGATTTCTTTATTGTCATTCCCCCACCAGCCGGGTGTATTGCGTAAAATATCTCCAAGTTTTTCCTTTGCTATGACAAAAACAGGAATAACGAAGCCAAACTGATTTTTTATCATTGTCTCTATCTGTTCTGTAAACTTTTCTATATCGTCTTCATCGCTGGAAAAAATCACATTGCCGCTGTTCAGATATGTTTTAACCTCTTCAAAACCAAGTTTTTCAAATTCTTTTTTCAACTCTGCCATTGGAATCTTATTTTTTCCACTTATATTGATACCTCTTAACAGAGCAATATATCTTCTCATATCCATAAACACCTCCATAAATGTCTGGTCATCTTCCCCACGCCGACATTTTCATGTCAACTTACTCCTCATATTCTCATTTTCCAGACATTCCAACAACAAAATTATACATCATTTCCTTACAGATTTCCATGCCCGAATGAGTTACCTTATCGGTTGATGCTTTTAAATTATCCGTGAAAAAGCTATTCAGCCATGGTATAATTGATAAGTCGCCGACACGGGGACAAAAAAGGATTATCCATAGAGGAGGATTCCAAATGAATTACAGAAAAGACAAATACGGCAACAATCTCTCTATTCTGGGTTACGGCTGCATGCGGTTTTCCCGGGCGGCGGGCAAGATCGACATAGACAAAGCAGAACAGGAAATCATGGCCGCTTTCCGGAACGGCGTGAATTACTATGATACGGCATACGTGTACTCTGGCAGCGAAGCTGCACTGGGGGAAATCCTGGAGCGTAATCACATCCGGGAACAGGTTGCCATTGCGACTAAGCTGCCCCACTACCTGATCAGGACGGCGGACAGTATGGAAAGATATTTCCAGGAACAGTTAAAACGCCTGCGTACGAATTATGTGGATTACTATCTCATGCATATGCTGACGGATGTAAAGACTTGGGAGCGGCTGAAAAGTTTAGGCATAATAGAGTGGCTGGAGCAGAAAAAGAAAAGCGGCGCGATTCGTCAGGTAGGCTTTTCTTACCATGGAAATTCTGATATGTTCTGCCAGTTGACAGATGCTTATAATTGGGATTTCTGCCAGATTCAGTATAACTACATGGATGAGAATACTCAGGCCGGACGCAGGGGACTCCAATATGCGGCTGAAAAAGGGCTGCCTGTCATTATTATGGAGCCTCTTCGCGGCGGGAAGCTGGTTAACAATCTGCCCAGAGAGGCAAAAAAGCTGTTCGAGACATATCCTGTAAAGCGTTCTCCCGCAGCCTGGGCGTTTTGCTGGCTGTGGAACCAGCCGGAGGTGACCTGCGTCTTGTCTGGAATGAACTCTCTGGATATGATAGAGGAAAATGTGAAAACCGCATCCGAGATTTCCGTCGGGGAGTTTGGTTCAGAGGAAGAAAAGATGCTTCAGAAGGCAGTGCAGGCCATCAATGCAAAGATGAAGGTGAGATGTACGGGTTGCGGCTATTGTATGCCATGTCCGAAAAATGTAGATATTCCGGGAACCTTTGCAGCATACAACCGTTGTTATTCCGAAGGGAAAAGGGCTGCGTTTATGGAATATTTCATGTGTACCGGAATGCGCAAGACATCCTCTGCCGCCTCTAACTGCATAGAATGCGGAAAATGCGAGCAGCACTGCCCACAGCATATAGAGATCCGAAAGGAACTAAAAAAAGCCCGCAGACAACTGGAAGGGCCGATGTATAAGATCGGGCGGAAAATCATATCCCTTTTTAAGTTGTATTGATGAAATTCTTGAAGGGTATTTAGCCTTCTGCTATAATCAAAATGAACGCCGTGCAAAAAGGAGGTTTCTCGTTTTGGATATTCGGGTATTACAATACTTTCTCGCCGTTGCGAGAGAAGAAAGCATTACAAAAGCAGCAGAACGTCTTCGCATGACGCAGCCGCCGCTTTCAAGGCAATTAAAAGACTTGGAAGATGAATTAGGAAAACAACTGCTTATCCGCGGAAGTAAAAAGGTTACGCTAACCGAGGACGGTATGCTGCTGCGCAAACGCGCGGAAGAATTAGTTGACCTTATGGAGAAAACAAAAACCGAATTGACCTCCTCTAATGAAAATATCAGTGGAGATATTCATATAGGCTGCGGAGAAACAGAAGCTATTTCTTTTCTTGCACAGGCAGCATGGGATTTACGGCAGAAATACCCCCTTATTCATTACCACATTTATAGCGGTGATGCCGAGCGTGTCACGGAACGACTGGATAAAGGGCTGATTGATTTCGGCCTTTTGGTCGGACCTGTCGATGTAAACCAATATGATTACATAAGACTTCCATTAAAAGATACATGGGGCGTGTTAATGAGAAAAGACAGCCCTCTGGCAGAAAAAGAATCAATTACCGCAGAAGATCTATGGGATAAGCCGCTTATTATTTCACATCAGACTTCTATCAACAGCGAAATGTTTTCATGGTTAAAAACAGATATTACAAAGCTGAACATTGTCGCCACTTATGATTTGGTCTATAATGCGTCACTATTCGTAAAAAAAGGATTCGGATATGTGATCGCACTGGATAAACTGATCAACACTACCGGGGACAGCGCCCTTTGCTTTCGCCCGCTCTATCCTGCCCTGAAAGCCGGACTTTGTATTATATGGAAAAAATATCAGGTTTTTTCGAGAGCCTCTAACGCCTTTTTACAGCAACTAAAAACAGAATTAGAGAATATGGCATGAGCTATTCCCTGCCCCCAAGCATGTGTAAAGAAATATTATTCCAAAGAATCAACAATCCTTTTGATATTCTCCATAGAAGTACGTCCTTTTATCGTATACTGAACACCATCCGCAACAAAGACAGCCGACTTTTCGGAAACATAGTCTTCAGAAGGTTCTTCTGCCGTATCCTCCAAAACATTCACTTTATAACCTTTAGCTGATACATAACTTTCCGCAAACTCATAATATCCAAGATATTCCACATCCCATCCATGTTCCAACTGTTCCTGACTTAAGATCATCGAGACCGTCAGGGAAACCGGCGTAAAATATTCAGAACCTTTCTCATAAAAATAACAGTTGTCTTCCGTGCTATATTCGTAATTACTGGTGTCACCTAAAATATAATTATCTACAGTAATAACCGCATCGTCCTTATTATCAGTTGAAATATGACACTGCATATACGGATTATCAACAGCTTCCGTACTGTCCAGCAAATGAATTCCCAATTTGTTTTTTAATTCTTTATAACTGTCATAATCCTTTTCTATCCACCCGTCATTATCTGCCGTAACATTCAATGGCGTCATATTTACAACTTTCATTGCATCTAACTCTGGCAAAACTTCCTGATTTACTAAAAGACGATTATATATATTATATCCGGCAAATGCCGTTGTCGCTGTCAGACAGATAAGAACCAGTAAAGCTGCCGCTGTCCTTGTTATCCCATAAAAAACATGATTCTTAGAATTATCATATGAGGCTGTGTAAATCTTATTTTTTAATTCGTTACTAACTGTCATCTCAGATAGTTCATTATCAATTTCCCGTTTCAAATCCATTCTCATCGTATCCATCCTCCATTAAGATTTTTTTTAATTTGATGCGTGCCCTGTTAAGACGCTGTGAAGCTGCATTTTGCGTTTTCCCGATAATTTCAGCAATTTCTTTAACCGATAACTCTTGATAGTAATACAAAACTATCATTTCCCTGTCTCTTGTATTCAGTTTCATAATCGCTCCAGTTACACTGTTTTTCTCATGAAAATCATCTATCGGATTACCGCTGATTGCTGCGATATGCGCCTCTATGTTGTTCTGGACTGCCTGAAACCAACGATTCCTCATAATATTCTTGCATGTATTGATCGCTATACGTGTCAGCCACGTCTTCTCGCTTGCTTTTTGCTCAAAGGAATCATAAAATCTCATAGCTTTTATAAAGGTTTCCTGAACGGCATCTTCTGCAAGATGATAGTCTCTCAAATACAGATAACATATCCTTAAAAGTGCATCACCATATTCGTTAACCAGCCGTTCTATATTTTGATCTGCCGGCATTTTTTATCCCCCCTTTCACTTATTAGACACATTAGAAGATGGATTTATGACTATACAATGATCGTTTTTCTGTTAAAATGGTTGATTATCTCAAAAAAGCCTTGATTTACGGGCATACAAGCAGGATTTCAAGCTGAATTTACTACCAATTTACTACTTTTGAGGGAAAGAGCCTTGATATGCCGCCCGGAACCCTGCAAGCCCAAACATCAGCACACAGCATTGAGAAAGAATAAATGAAAACTGAATACGACGCATACGCGGCGTTTCTCTATCCCAATACAGGGAGAACAGGAACGCCGCTTTTTTTATGCCCTCATGTTACGCAGTAGGGGCAGAAAGAGCCTTGCTACAAGCGGCTTTGCGGGCGCGTTTTTAACGGGGACAGGGATTTATACCTAACCCCGGCAAAACGGCGTTCTATCGCGTAACAAATCCACAACCAAAGGAGTGATGAAGCTATGGCAGTTTTCCGAGTGGAGCGCAACAAGGGCTATACCGTTATGAGCAACCACCATTTACGCAACAAGGAACTGACCTTAAAGGCAAAGGGGCTTTTGTCGCAAATGCTGTCACTTCCCGAAGATTGGGACTACACCCTTGCGGGGCTGTCACAGATCAACCGGGAAAAGATAGACGCTATCCGGGAAGCCATAAAGGAGCTGGAACGCGCCGGGTATATCGTCCGTTCAAGGGAACGCGACGCAAGGGGACGCTTGCGGGGTGACGATTATGTAATCTATGAGCAGCCGCATACAGAACCTACGCCGGATTTACCTACATTGGAAAATCCAACATTGGATAATCCAACGCAGGAAAAACCTATGTTGGAAAATCCAATGCAATTAAATAAAGATATACAAAGAACTGACTTACCAACAAAAGAAAAAATAAATACAGATTTACAAAGTACCCATTCCATTCCTATCCTTTCCCCTAACCCCTCTCCCTCTGACAGAGAAGCGGCTACACCGCCGGAACGGAAGCGAAAGGAAGCGGAAACACAGACAGCTTTTGAGATTTACCGGGAGTGATTCCCCAAAAGCCTTAAAGTCGTATCGTGGTACTGGTCTTTTTGCCATATTCATTCACCCTATTACATTTTACTGTTCACCTTTCTTCTTGGATATGTCTACACTGTTCTATCAATTAGCCAAAATAATTCCCAAATTTAACAAAAAGTATCTTGAAGTTATTCGGCTGGACGCATATAATTATACTGATAGAGATTATAGAAAGGGTGAATGAATATGTTAGAGTATATTTCTGCCCCGGAAGCGGCGCAAAAATGGGGCATTTCAGAAAGACGGGTGCAAAAGCTATGTGAGGAAAACCGCATACCGGGCGTGGCAAAATTCAGCCGCTTGTGGTTGATACCAAAGGACGCAAAGAAACCGACCGATAAAAGACGAAAAAAATTCAAATCTACACAATAGATTCAAATTACCCTGTTATAATTACGGTTAGAAGGTGCGCTATGAGTAAAATCTTAATTGTTGAGGACGATTTATCTATACAGGCTTTCTTTGTCACCTATATTTTTGAATTTGGTGTGAATTGTAATGAGATTGTAAGAAGTGTTCGCTATACTAAAATTACAAAAATATTGGAGGGCATATCTATGGCAATACTTGAAACAAAAGATTTACGAAAAATATATGGCAGCGGTGAGAGTGAAGTCTACGCCCTTGACGGAGTGTCTGTTACTGTCAATGAGGGAGAATTTGTTGCCGTTATCGGTACATCGGGCAGCGGTAAATCTACTCTGCTGAATATGATTGGCGGATTAGACCGCCCTACCTCTGGAAGCATTACTATCCGGGGAAAAGAACTTTTGAAAATGAAAGACGAGGAACTGACAATTTTTCGCCGCAGGAATATTGGCTTTGTCTTTCAGAACTACAATTTACTTTCCGTTCTTAATGTATATGAAAATATCATCTATCCCATCGAGATAGATGGCGGCAAAACAGATACAGAATTTGTAAGGCAGATTATCCATACACTGAGGCTTGAAAAGAAACTTGAGAATATGCCGAATAATCTTTCTGGCGGTCAGCAGCAAAGAGTAGCGATTGCCCGTGCATTAGCTACCAAGCCTGCCATAATCCTTGCTGATGAGCCGACGGGCAATCTGGATTCCAAGACAAGTATGGATGTCATTCTGCTGATGCAGTCCATTAGCAGACAATTCCGCCAAACTACAATTATGATTACGCACAATGAGGAAATCGCTCAGATGGCAGACCGTACAATTCGTATAGAGGATGGCAAAGTTATTTCGGGAGGTATCAGATATGCACGATAACCGAAACAAAAATGCAATGAAACGGGTAGAGAAAGGAATGATGAAAGCAAACAGTACCCGCAATCTGTTTGCAATGTCCGCAATCATCCTTACCACCTTTATGATTACCACGGTTTTCAGCTTAGCTATTAACTATATAGAAAATATGAATCTAATGCAGATGCGTACTCTGGGTACAGCCGCTGATGTTTCTCTTGCTATGCCGACAAAAGAACAAGAGCAGCAAATTACATCACTGGATTATGTGAAAACTGTTGGTGTGCGATATATGGCAGGCTCGATTTCCAAGAAGAACGCCGAGGGACGTGAATTTTCCATAGTGCTTCAATATTATGACACCACCGAATGGGAAAAACATTATCAGAAAGCAATCAGTGGTTTCGTTGGAAAATACCCTGCAAATGAAAATGAGATTATGCTGTCTGAGGACGCCCTCTCACAGCTCGGCATCAAAGCCCCAGAGCTGTATATGGAAATCCCTCTGTCCTATTCTGACAGGAATGGCAGGCAGGAAAGAATTTTTACTTTAAGCGGCTGGTTCCATTCCTATACCGATACGGGAATGGGTTTTGTATCGGAGAGCTATTGTAAAAATGCAGGCTGCACAATGGTGGAGGACGGTGTGCTCTCCTTGTCGTTAAAGAAAATGCCCGATGATTTTCTCCGTCTCCAAAGAGATGTGAAGCTGAACGAAAACCAATTTTGGGATGGTGCGGTTTTGATGAAATCCTCAAGCGGCTCAGTCGTCGCAATGGTCATCTTTTTGGTAATGTTTATCATTGGCAGCGGTTATCTGTTGATTTACAATGTCCTATATGTATCGATTTCCAAAGATACCCGTTTTTACGGCTTGATGAAAACGCTTGGCACAACGCAGACACAAATTAAATCGCTGGTTAAAAGACAGGCAGTAAAATTTGCCTGTATCGGCATACCGATTGGTATTTTATTGGCAACAACCGTTTCCTTTGGATTTGTTCCGCTTTTTCTGGAAAAGGGGTTTAATCAAGGTAAGTCGGCGATGGAAGCCGTGGTATTTTTCCATCCGTCAATCTATATTTTGTCTATCCTCTTTTCAGCATTCACAGTCTGGATTGCCTGCAACGCACCTGCGAAAGCTGCGGCAAAGACCTCGCCCATAGAAGCCTTGAAGTATCAGAACTTTGCACCTCAAAAGACAAAAAACAGAAATTCCAAAAACGGCGGCAAACTATATATCATGGCGTTTCATAATGTTTTCCGTGACAAGAAACGGGCAATCCTTGTGTTTATGTCTTTATTTATGGGAATTACAATGATTTTAGGAGTGAATGGCATAGTTGGAAGCTATAAAGCAGAAAACTATGTG
Organism: Lachnospiraceae bacterium MD308; assembly: GCA_010206225.2. Classification (GTDB taxonomy): domain Bacteria; phylum Bacillota; class Clostridia; order Lachnospirales; family Lachnospiraceae; genus MD308. Next base: position 10,546 of record VIQU02000030.1, read on the forward strand.
AATCAGTATATGGATTACAATTTTGAATACGCTGATATTCAAGTCAGACAGTATGAACAACTCCAAAAAGAAGTACCGCAGTTTGACGAGCATTTTATAGAACAGATTGAGCAAATCGAGGGTATTAAAAACGTGGAGATTCAAAAGACAGTCTGGGCGGGCATTGATTTTGACGAATCAGATTTTAGAGATTTTATGAAAATCAAGTATGAGGACAGCAGCTATAAAGCCAACAGGCAGTCTTATGAACAAATGCTTGCAGGATTAAGGGCGTATGCGAATGCAGGCGAATACGGTTGCTACATCACGACCCTTATGGATGAAAGGATTTTAGAAGAATATAATGAAAACCATCCCAAAACAGCCATTGACCTTGAAGCCTTTTGGCGTGGCGAAATCGTGATTACAGGTTGGGATAATAGCAACTATAATGCCCCAAATGCCGCCTTGGTGGGAAAAACACTGACACTGACTGCCAAAAGTGCAGACGGAAAGGCAACTGATTTTCTTGTCGGTGGAGCATTTGATTTTATGGATGATACCAATAGGCTTTCTACTACCATAGGTCATCACAAAATGGTAGAAATCGTACCAGACATCATCTATGTCAGTGAAGCGGGTATGGAACGCTTGACCGGGGAGGCTCTTATTTCCGGTATTGGTGTGGATATTGAGGACATAAACGACTTAGAGCGGGTAGACAGCGAATTGCAGGGAATCAACCGAACCCTAACTACAGCAGAGTGGGACTTCAAAAGTACAGTTGATACAGTAGAACAATTTGACCAAATGATATACGCTCAAAAATTGTTAGGAAACGGCGTGGCTACCCTGCTAATCGTAATTGGATTGATTAACTTTGTGAATGTAATGGTGACAGGCGTGGCTGCAAGAAAAAATGAATTTGCCATAATGGAAAGCATCGGCACAACGAAAAAACAGCTTAGGAAAATATTGACTGTAGAGGGCGGTATTTATGCCCTCATCTCCACGCTGCTGATTTTGACTTTTGGAAATGCGTTCCTTATGCTTGTGGCAGACGCAGTACCGAATCTGGCAGACTATGCCGTATTTGAGTATCCCATTGGACTGGTAATCCGCTTGATTGCGGCAATCTTTGTGATATGCCTTAGCGTTCCCGGAATTGTTTATAAGCTGATTTCCAATGAAACAGTCATAGAACGGATGCGCAGTTTTGATAATTAAATAAGCATCAACAGGTGCAGACGCAAACCTGCTGCGTCTGTACCTGCCACCAAAAATTTATTGAGGAAAGGTGGTGTGTTTTAGGCTATGGCAAATATCTTTTTACTCGAAGATGACAAAATTTTATCGAAAGGAATTTCGATTGCCTTGAAAAAAGACAGTCATACCATAACTGCTACTTATGGTTTTGTGGACGCTTTAACGCAATATCAAAAATTGAAAATTGACCTGTTTTTGCTTGACATCAATTTGCCCGATGGCAGCGGTTTGGAATTGTGCAGAAAAATTCGTGAAACATCCGATACACCAATTCTGTTCTTGACAGCCAATGATACTGAAGAAAATATGTTGGAGGGATTCGGGGCAGGATGTGATGACTATATTTCCAAGCCGTTTTCCCTTGAAGTTTTGCGGAAAAAGGTACATGCTATCTTGAAACGCACAGGCGGCGACAGCCCCCGTATGAAATATAAGAGCCTGGAGATAGATACGGATAAATGCCTTGTTCTGTTAAACGGAGAGGAAATACATCTGACTGCTACCGAATATAAACTGCTTTTGTATCTGATACAAAACAAAGGAAAAGTCGTTACAAAAACAATGCTTTTGGAACACCTTTGGGATATAGACGGAAATTTTGTGGATGACAATACAATCCGTGTCAACATTAAAAGGTTACGCCAAAAGCTGAACGATGAGAAGCAGGAATATATTGTAACTGTTTTTGGCATGGGATATACCTTTGGAGAATGACAATGAAGCATTTTGATATTTACAGAAAACTGGTTCTGATTACAGGAGCTGTCATATCGGTTTTATCTGTTCTTATGGTGTTTTTTGCAAGAAGCAGTCCTGTTACAATGCTTTGGGGATTTTTTGGCGTGCTTATCTTATTTGCCTTACTGCTCCTGCTTGATTTTCTCCACAATCGTTACAACGATGATTTATTAGAACAGATTACCCTGCTCATAGAAGCTTTAGTTGAACAGCAGGAACGGCAAATCTTTTCAGAAGCAGAAGATACGCTGACAGCCCGTTTGCAGCATCAGCTTTTAAAACTCCGCAACATTTTGACAGCCCAAAATCAAATGTTAGCACAGGAAAAAGAACAGATAAAAACGCTAATTTCTGATATTTCACATCAGATAAAAACGCCTATTGCGGCAGCAAATACATTTGCCGAGCTACTTAGCGATGGGGAACTGTCTGCGGAAGAAAGAACAGAATATATTACCACTTTGCAGATGTCACTTGGAAAACTGACCTTTTTGACAAACAGCTTGATTAAAATGTCCCGTCTGGAAAGCGACATTATCAGCTTAAAGCCCGAAAAGAACAGCTTGAACGAGATTGTACTCCAAGCTGTAAAAACGGTATATGCAAAAGCAAAGGAAAAAGGAATTTTGATAACCTTTGAATGTGACCAAACCTTTGATGCGGTTTTAGATTTTAACTGGACGGCAGAAGCCATATCAAATGTCATTGATAATGCCGTGAAATATACGCCGCAAGGAGGTTTTGTCCGCTTACAGATAACAGAGTACCCGTCCTTTCTGCGGCTTGATATAAGCGACAGCGGTGTTGGCATCCCAGAAGAAGAACAGGCTAAGATTTTTGGACGGTTTTACAGAGGAAAACAATCCGTGGGTACTGACGGGGTGGGAATTGGCTTATACCTTACCCGTGAAATTATCAATAAACAGAATGGATATATGAAAGTCTCATCTGATGAAAACGGAAGCACCTTTTCGATGTTTTTGAAGAAAAACTAAAAAGGAATGAAAGGAACAGAATGAAGCAAATACATTGGATATGCTGCCCAAACTGCGGCAGTAAAACTCGTGACAGGCTTAGAGAGGATACTATTTTGATAAACTACCCTATCTACTGTCCGAAGTGTAAACAGGAAACTTTAATTCATGCAAGGGATTTACCTATAACTGTCATCAAAGAGCCGGACGCATAGACGCATAGACGATGAACAAGTGAGCAATCACGGTTTATCGGCTTTTGTCTTGAAAGCAATACTACATTTATTGGTTGCATTGTATTTCTAAGCGGACACACACACGGCGGTCAATTCCGTCTGCCATTTATCGGCGGGCTGATTGCCCCCGATCAAGGGATATTTCCAAAGTATGACGCAGGGCTGTTTACAAGCGGCAGTACAAATATGATTGTTAGCCGGGGATTGGGTAACAGCATTATTCCTTTCCGCTTTAATAACCGCCCGGAAGTCATTGTAATTGAACTTCTTAACACAAGCTTGTAAGAACAGCTCATAAAAAACTGAATGATAAAGTAATCTGCCGCACGACGGCAAAAGAAAAAAAGCCGTCGTACAGCAGAGGTATTTTCACACGCCTATTTATACACGGCGGCTTTTGAGAGATCAAAGCCGCCGTTTCTTTTTTATCTTCTCAAGGAATGACGCGGTTTCACTGTTAAAAGCGGCGGCTAAAGGAGGTAGCCGCCATGAAGCACATACCCTATCGACAAAATCCGACGGTCATTGACATATCAAAAAAAGCCCGTCCACCGCCGGGGGAAATTCTACCCATGAATACGAACTCTCTAATCAACTGAATACTGCTTACAATTCCTCTACGTCCGTCTGCAACTTTGTAGACGGGCGTTTTGTGTTCCTCCGGCAAAATTTTTTCAAAAAATCTTTCAAATTAGCAACAAAATTATTTTCAAATATCTTTATTGTTTCTTCATCACTTTCCGCAAATCTTTTCTGTGATAACATTTCCTTTTCCTTTAGCAGCTCATGCCATTTCTCACTCAAACCAATAAACTTATTTACAATCTCTTTTATGCTTTCTTTAAATTCATTCAAATCTGCAATATGGTATTCAATACTCATTCTTTTATAAATAATTGTTTCTGATAAATCTTCGTCTACCGAGTACAAATCCCCCCCTAATTGTTTTAGCAAGCCTAAACAAAGTCATAGTCTTACTTCTGATATCTTGCAATGCACTATCTAATTTCGCACTTCTATTTCTGTGATACTCCAATGCAAATTCCAGCATCTCTTTCTGAGCTGTTAAATGATTTATGGTTTGTTCAATAGTCATCACGTTCGACTGATGTTGAATTGGCAATAATAAATCTTGTATCTTTTGATTGCAAGTAGGACATATCCCTTCAAATGACTTACACTGCAGATTGCTCCCTAGCTTTTTCAATCTAAGCGCATCCTTAATATTCATAATATCATGTTTAATTATTTCAAGATTACTTTTCAATTCCAAAATTGCCCTTTTTTCAACACCTATTTCTGCTTGTAAATCCCTTTCTTTATCATGATTTTCTGAAAGTACCATTTCGACTTCTTCCAATTCCTCTTCCAGCTCATCATAATTGTCTACTACTCTTGGTTTTATTGTCTTAAGTGAATCATGCTCCATCTGCAATTCAATTATCCATTCATCTATGGAAACAGGCTCCCCTACATTTCTAACAATATGTACATTCTCGGCAAAATCTTTTGACAAAATTTCGGGTGATAATGGAACATTCTTTACAATACACTGATTCCTATTTTGTAAAGAAACCATTTCATTATATAAACTACGCCATTGTTCTTTTTGATATCGTTCTTTATTTGCAATAGCATTTCTTTTTCTTTCATTTTCAAATGTACTTAGTCCAAGAATAAATTCAGTAGCTCTCTTTTTGGAATCTTTAATTGCTAAATAGGGCATCCCCGAATATATCCCTGACCATCCATTCTTCTGTTCAATAAACATTGCCGCAAATACTAATTGAAGATATAATTTTCTATCCACACCATCATTAGCAGGAACAAGGGGCAGCTCAATTCCAATATATTTTTCCAAAAAGTTATGAAATCCCTTTATGTTATTAGCAGCATTCGGCATATGAACATAAAATTCATCCATATTGGTGTGTTCCGCATACATATCAGTTAGTTTAGAAAAATAAACAGTAACTAATTTAGAATCTCTTGTATCGCTTTTAGCCGAACGATAAATAGTAATTTCTTCAACACCATTTGAGACTTCTAAAAACACCCCAGACTCAAGAACTGGCCAAATATTCTTATCATCTTCTATCATGGTCTTATAGCCAGAAGTCAATACTTCTTCATTTACACCGCCAATTATCTCCTCAAATCCAAGACAATAATAGATTGCAATTAATACAAATCTCCCAGTACCACCGCACTGCTCACCACTGGCTTTGCAAGAGCGATAGAACAGATTGCAACTACAGATGCCAGTGACAGATTCTTTGTCATACCTATTCCTCACGGTTTTCTGTGGTGGAAATCAGGGTGATTTTGTGTGATTTTCAGGGCTTTTTCGGCGGTTTTTTCTTTGATATGCACCCTGTATCTGAGGTTTTGGGGATTTTTGTTATCATGGTGTTATCATAAAACTCTTTCTAATTCATTTGTGCAGACGGTCTGCACAATTTATTTTTTCATTTCAATCCTACTCCTAATCTCCTCCGGGTCTGGTAAAGCATTTTTCAAATCCAGCGGAAGATCTGTACACAAATGATATTCGCTTACACCAATAGGTTTCGACATATCTCTTAACGCATATTCTGCAATGGTTCTATTCTCATCTCTACATAATATTAGTCCAACAGATGGATTATCGTCTGGGGATTTAACCAAATCGTCCAGAGCTGACAAATAGAAATTCATTTTCCCTGCTTGCTCCGGTTTAAATTCACCTATCTTTAAATCAATCGCCACATAACATCTAAGCTTTGTATTATAGAAAAGAAGATCAATATAAAAATCTTTTCCGCCAATCTCAAGATGATATTGCTGTCCCATAAAAGCAAAACCGGTTCCTAATTCCATCAATAGCGAAGTAACATTCCTTACCAACTCATTTTCTATATCTGTTTCCAACATATCCTCTGTATAATTGATAAAATCAAACATATATGGATCTTTCATAGTACTTATAACAATATCCTTTTGTTCAATAGGCAATCTGTTTTCAAAATTTGAAATCTTATTTGCCACAACTTGCCTCTCATACAACTGGCCCTTCACTTGGGATGCCAATTCATCTACCGACCATCCATGCTCTAAAGTTTTTTCCAAATACCATACATATTCTTCTTGGCTTGACACCTTACTCATCAACACTTGATGATGGCTCCAAGTAATCCTTGCCAATCCATACTTATCCACATCATCCTCAGCGAAAATCTGTGCAAACTTCTTCATATACTTTAAATTTCGAACAGAATACCCTTTTGCACCGGGATTTTCATCCTCATATCCTTAGATAAATTATCAACAAATTTATTACCCCATTCGGAGTTACGAATAATCACACTTCCAATGAACAAGTTTGTTTTCAGCACTTCACTATTCACACTAACGGACGCTCTATATTTAGCCTGATTCACATAATCATTTATTTCTTGTACTGCTTGCAAATACTCATTCGATGTTATAAGCATACTACCTTCCTTCCAAATTGTGCAGACCGTCTGCACAATTGTTAATAATATATTATCTCTTACTCGCTGATGCTTGACCTTGAGAATCTATGATAAAAAGTTCCGGCGGATTTTCCCCGTTATTCAGTCTTGATGCATGAAGTTCCTCTATCCTCTTATCTCGTCTGAGATTTCCAACTTTCACATCTTTTTAACAACGCATTCAAGTTCATTTACATGAATTACCTAATCACTGTTTAGGCAATTCGTTTTTTTAACCATTTTAATCATCTTCTGGCAAATTCGCAGCAATATGATAAACCATATTGTTGGTACTCCCCTCCGCCACTATATATCTTGTACCTGTGAGAATTTTAAAATATCTTCGCACAGTCGCAGCAGACTTACCCGTAACTGCTTCGGCTTCTTTAGGAGTTATTTCTCCATGCTCTTCCATAAAACTAACAATTGCACTCACTTTATTATAATCTTTTTGCGTCAAAACTTCGCTCAAAACTTCGCTCAAACTTCGCTCATTTTTTTGAGCGAAGTTTGTATTTTCAATTTCAAATCTTTCGTGAATCCTTATTGTAGTAATCATATAAGTTCTGTCTACATCCGTTTCAAACTCCGGCATGGGCGAACCGTTTCTTTTCAGTTCGCGCAAAATTTTTGATATGCCCGTTGATTTCTTCTCGGACAAATCAATCTCCTTGAAAAATTCTCCAATCTTGGGATTTCTGTATCTTCTCGCTCTGATTTTCCCCGCCGCAAACTTCTCCATATCAATATAATAATCCGGTCCCGGGAAATTGATAATCTGAATTTGATCCACATAAATCCGAATCTCTACCGGTACATCCTCTTTATAGTTTTTGTGTAAAACAGCATTTACAAGCGCTTCCTCCAACGCATTGTACGGATAGTTGAAAAAACGGTCTGCTTCCGCCCTCCCATCAACCTTTACAACCTTTTCCTCAATCACAGTTGTCTTAATATAGTCTAGCGCATCTCTTACCTGCTTCCATATCGGACCGCAAAATGTCTTCTCCGTAAAATCAGACGCCTCCGCTTCCTTATCATGAAAACGCACCAGTTCAATCTTGCTTCCCGCAATCAACTTGTCCGGTCTTTCCCCAAACATAAGCAATCCGATATTTTTGATTGCTATTCCCTCATCTTTTTCCTCCGCCACTTCCTCGGATACCAATAAGTCCTCCAAAGAACGTACATTAAGTTCCTCTATCAGTGAACTGTTACTTCCTCTGATAAAATCCTCCAGATATCCCCTGCGTATGTGATCCATAGATGCCCGATTATTGATACGGTCAACAAACGGTATGGAAGCAAATTTTTCAAAGAGTTCCGCTATCTCGCTCTGTTTGGCTTCTACCGTCAGTGATGCCGGTCGAATCCAATATTTCATTGTGCGATCCTGCTCTTTTCCCGCTTCCTTTTTAGAATAAACATCAACGGGTGCCTGATATGGTCCTGCATCCCCTGCTGCACACTTCAAATATACCAAATTCACCCCTTGATATTCCACAATCTCAATTTTTGGAATATAACGTGGCTCAATTTTATTGCAGTATTGAAATATTTTTAATTGAATGTCATCAAGCAATTCGTCCGGTACCCCTATCGGCGGCAGAATGGGGCGTCCATTTTCTGTTTTGACGCCAATCACAAGATATCCGCCATCCACCCCTGCTATATCATTCGCATAGCCGCATATGGTATGCACAATTTCTGACGGATTAAAGCCTTCCTTGTATTCTATACGGTTTCGTTCTACTTTGCGCCCCTCTAACAGGGTTTCTATTTTTATTGGAATCATATAATCATCTCCATAATTGGTATGTGTGCAGTTGAATTGGGGAAACGGCATTTACCCAATTCAAATCAACTTATAATTTGCCGTGCCCTCCGCAGCATTTTTTAAATTTCTTGCCTGAACCACACGGGCATGAATCATTGGGATAAATCTTCTTAATTGAATTAGCCGCCTGACCAGACACATTGTTCTGAGAAAAATTATTTGGAACAATCACTGCGTTACTGTCAAAGTCAACACATACCCCCATCTCTTTCAATTCCTCCGATGCGCTTTTCAAAAGATTAGCTGCCTCCGTACTTCCGGGTACGACTATCGGTTTTTGTGAAAAGCGGTCTTCCTCCATCCCTTTTCTCATCATTTCATTCGGCGTATGTCCCCTATGTATCCGCATTCTGGTGTTATTATTTACTTCTTGGAGAAGTTGAATAATCTTCTCAATTTTAGTACCATCTAATAAATCTTCATAAACATCTATAATATATTGAACAATCTCAGTAAAATCTATGTCAAATTGTATCTTATCCCATGTCTCCAGCGCCTCTGCATCTGCCTCGTCATATGTCATTCCTATTTCATGCTGTAAAAACTCTCTAAAATTCTGATATGCGGGTTCTTGAGATAAATACAGGTTCCTTGCATAATCCAGCACTTCCTGAGCATTAGGAATATAAAAATCCTTGCCCGCTTGTATGTCCAATAAATCCTTATAGCGGTCACGATATGCTAAATACTCTGCTACTATAAATCTTTGCCCTTCTTCCATATGACATTCCGTCATGTCGTCGGGAAATTCATTACACATTTTTTCTAATTGTTCCTCTGAAATATGATATCCCTTTCTCACATTATATATTTTTCGGAGTACATCTTTGTCAAAAACGCCATAAAAAACCTCACCAAAATTAAGGCACTGAGATAACCATGACATTTTACGGGCATACTTCCGAAATTCCGGCGTATTTATTTTTTCATAAGCTATTTTCACATCTACCGGAACATCGAGCTGTTCTCTTTTATTCAGAAATGCGTAATCGCCTTCATGAAGACATAAAGCGTCATCCATTTCTTCGGGTGTCGGAATAAATGCTTCTCTCATCGCACGTTCCAATAGTATTCTGCACTCTGGTGACAGCACAGCGATTCGCCGTCTCATGACTGTTGGCATAAGCAACTCATTCGCTATTTTTTCTGCAAGTTCGTCCTTTTTTAGTCCTGATGTTCTTTTTATTTCCAAATCTCTTGCATAATTCAACAGGCTCTCTTTATCATACATCCTCAATATGTACTTAAGCATGATACCATCCGGTCCATAAAACACCTTTCGCATAGCCATCTTACTGTTTCTCCTCAAATAATGGTTGATTATCTCTTACACTCTTCAAAAGATAAGAATACCAATTTTTTATCTTTTGGATGTATTTTGGGGTAGTCTCATATAGCAGGGACCTTTGTTTTGGAGTGATTTTAAGGCACTTTGGGGTAGTTTTGGGGTAATTATGTATATCTTAACCACATCTTGACCATTTTGGATAAGATATGGTTAAGATAATTTTATGAATAATATTTTTGATTTCTACTTGACGGCTTATCGGGTATAGTCATTTTTAATGTTCCCTCTGCAAGCATTTTCTGTAAATAATTTCTTTTAAAGCTTGTTCTACTCATAAATTTAAAATTATCCATAATTTCCATGACCGATTTCGGTTCTCTACAAAAATCAATTATCATCTTATCCATATCCTGACCATTTTGGATAAGATGTTTTCTTTTTGTATCAGCCTTTTCCGTAGTTAAGACAAATTCTACATCTTTCGCCTCATAATTCAAGTTTTTAAATATCAGCCAAAACTCACTATTACTCGACCTAAACTCCGGTTTCATTTCTTCCGTATAATGTTCCTGAAATTCATAGGAATCCAAGATTTTCTTAAAACCGCTGCCTCGTCGATCCATATATTTCAAACGGTTAAATATATCGGCAATAATTGGGTTCCGTCTTCTGGACGATACATTTCTCAAATCTAAGTCCTGTACTTTGCGCCATCCAACATACCGCCCGGAGAGTAAATCTCCATTCTGTCATCAAACATATCTATATGAACGCACTAACCCACATCCTTCCTGATGACTACACATGAAGCTCATCTACACATTTTATATCTATACGCTTTTTGCCTCATTTACCAATCTGCCACGTTATACTTCTCCATAAGCTCTTTTGCCTTTGCTTCGCCTTCTTTCGTAATATACATGGACTTTGACCGATGAGAACCCTGCCTTATGTAATCTTTTTCGTCAAGTTGGTTCAGAACGTCAAAATCATAGCCTTTCCATGCATACTTGTCATCCGGATTGGCGAATCTATCCCTCTCAGTAAAATGAGATAAGTAAATCAACATTATTGATAATTCTTCCATTGCTGTTTTTGCGTCTGTTTTATCCATCCTAATCCCCTTTCGAGTGTTTTTCGAGTTTATACTCGATTGAACTTGAGTAAAAATTGTTCATAACAAATAGGACTTTTCTATAAAAGCAATACTAAAATTTCATGAACATTAAACACGCCTGATTGCTTTAATAATTTCTTAAAACACGTCTTTATTGTCTCTTTTGCCGCACAATGCTTTCACTTGGCTTTACTGCTGTCGCAAAGATGCACATAACTCTCAAATACAATTGAACTATCTTGCATATTTGTCACACCCTTGAACCCCAGTGGAGCCTTAACATTCCTACGGTAACAAATTTTAATTGCTATCTGTGATAGTTGGAAGCACATCGTCCTTCACTCTTTATAACTTACGGCGCTGATTATCTTTACGCTTTCACATTGCGGCTTGGACTCCACGTCTTAGTATCAGCTACTCGCCTGGTTTTGCCAAAGTAGGAATTTCGCCTACTTATATTTCAAGTGCCGATCTGCGCACTCCAAACTTAAACATTGTATCCTCAAAATATTTCTTTAGAGCAATCCGTTACGTTATTTTTTCGGGTGATTCTTTTCAAAATCAAGTTTCGCGCAGCCTCCATTTATTTTCTTTCCATTCATTTGAATATCAAACACCACTTCTTTAATGTAAGAGTTATAGATTGAAAAATATTTTTGTATGAGATAGTATAGTTGTATTTTTAGTTTATTGTCTATTTGAGCTGCTTTAACTTGTGCCTGATTAATTTCTTCACCTATAACTTTTAAATTGTTTCTTGTTAAAACATCAATTTCTGCAATTCTTTGATTATTTTGCTTAACATTTTCTAATATTGAAAAAATTTCATTATAATAAGTTTGTTCTTGCGGTGTTAACGCCTCTTTTTGATTTATAATCTGAGATTGCTTTATTGATATCAGTCTTTCATTATTTATGTTGATTTGCTGCAAATTCAATTTTTCATCTATAAGCTGTTTGCTTTGCGCCGCTATATTTAAGGCTGACACAAGATGATTCAACACAATCCGGCATTCCTCATCTATAGCAAATATTTCTTTCTGAATATCCGCCGCAAATTTTACAAGCGTTCCATAGGTTTTCATCTCACACATTGCGCAGTTCTCGCATAAGCCTCTGTCATCAAAAATCTCGGAATTAAATTTAATATTATTTATAGAAGAAAAAAATTCCCCATAAAGTCGCAAAAAATCATTCTTCATTTCTATAAAATTATCATTTTGATATAACATATTTGAAACTGTAAATAGAAAATTTTCTAGTTGATTGTATGTATCTGCAAGCACTGAGCGTTCTTTTTCCATTTTTCTATTCAAATTGTCTTCCACCTTTATAGATGTCTGAAGATGGTTGTTTTCAATGTTCAATTTTGTTTGTAAATCATGTGCTTCTTTTTGATTCTTGTTACTATTTTTAAGTGTATACCAAAGTGAAACTAAAGCAATCATTCCAGTAAACAAAGAACCTATAATTCCACCCATAAAGTTAATTACATCATTTCCACTTGCATTTTTATAAGTAACAAAGTTATGAAACAAAGAAATAATTCCTAAGCAAGAAAACAAAATTAATGCTATTATTAGTACGACCATATGTGCTTTTGATAGTTTGTTTTTCATACTATGTCTCCCTTAAAATAATACCTATATTAATATTGTTACTTTTTTCTTTCGAAATAAACAACTATATAACAAAGCAATGACTTAGACTTATGCTATTTCCCCATTTTCTCATAATAATCATCAATATACATTTCCAGTGCCCTCTCCACCGCCACAGTCTTCGATTGTCCAGAATCTTCACAAAATTTGCTTAATTTCTCGAAGATTCCTTTCTCCAACCGCATACTAACTGGCACATTATCCTTTTTCGCCCTTGCCATTATTTTACCCTCCATAAATCTCCGATAATTTCTGTTCCAAAGTTCCATTTTTAGCATATTCCAAAGCATCCACTTGTCGGAAATTATGCTTCGCAATCGCAACATTCTCATCAAATCCAAGAATATAATTCGTTGCAATCTTATAGATAATTTCCGTTGGCGCCAGACCGTATACCTGTTTCTCAAAAATATGCTGTAGCCTTTCCTCCTTCTTAGGGAATTTCTCTTTCAAAACACTGCTCTGATACAACCGTTTTATAATTTCTGTCATATATAAACCGGACTTCATATACAAATCAATAAATGTCTTGTCCGGCATATCAAAGCAGCCCGGATTTTCCTGTTCCAGCATGTCAACCATCTTCTTCACTATCTGCTTCGGCGTAAAAATCTGGTTTGTTTTCTGCGGCGGAATATAGTCAAAGATATCCTCTGTGCTGTCCTCATCAAAATAATCTGCAAGTTTTCTTTTTAAATTCAGGAACTCTCTGACAGAATCATTAAACACAACTGCATCAAACATCTTGCCCTCAAACAGTTCCTCCTCGCCTGTCTGCTCGTTGGTATAAACACCTCCGTCTCTTAAGAAACGGAATTGTGCAAGTGAAATGCTTGTTACTTCCTTAAATACTTCATCCGGAATAATCGTGTCGAAATTTTCAAGAGTCGTTTCTTCTGTTCCATACGCCATGAGAAATGATGGTATCGTTCTTGAAAATCCTCTCAAATGGTCTTTTACAGAATCCTCTATTCCCTTTTTCTCACGTTCCTTTTTACTGGTCTCTACGGTTCTTACCACTTCCTCACTGGCAGACTTTACAAAATCGCTGATTGATGAATTTAAAGTCTCCTGCAATCTTGAAGCAGCTTCTTTCTGACGCCTGTCAAACTCTTGATTGACTTCTTCCTCACTCCTGTTTGTGGTTATGCAATTGTCTAAAGCATCTTGCCTCTCCTTTTCTAAGGTATTCGCTTCAATCTTATAATTGCCAAACGCCTTATTAACAAGCGAATCCGTTTCATCTTTCAATTTACGCTCTATCTGATTTCGGGTAGATGCCTTCATATCTGAAGCATACTCCTCTTTTGCCGTATCAATAATAGCTTTAACAGCCTCCGTATGTAATGCCTGTTTCAAATTTTGGGCAGAATAGCCCGCCTCTTCCCGCAAAATATTCATCTCTGTTATAGCATCACTTAGTTTGTTTGTCACATTCCCATATATCTTCTCACCAAATAGCTCCGCCGACCTACCAATTTTATTATAATTTTCTATTGGTGCATATAATAATCCTTCTATGTGTGGGTCTTTTTGTATTTTACGTAGAACATTATCCAAATTATCTGGATTTTCGCAGTCAACTTTATTCAATTCTCCTTGCAATGTTTCTATAATATAAGAATTTCTAATCACACTTTGATCTACATCATGATTTCCTGCGACACAAAAAACATTTTTTAATGAACACCCTAACACTTCTGCTACTTCTACTAAAAATTTGTTTGCAATTTGAAATTCTTCATCTTTCCCACTATATGCTAAATCCCCACATACTAAAATTCCCTTAATATTTTTCAAATGATTCGATGCACAGTACTTCAAATCATTAATCATTGCTTTTCTTAACGGATTATCCAAATCATATGGATCTCCGCTATATAACCTAAAATGAATATCTGACATATGTATAAAGGATGACCATTCCTCATTAACCATTAAACTTACCTCTCTGTTATCTCCTCATCAATGTAATTTAATTACTACTTTTTTCTATCTCAAAATATAAAATTGGATTATTGCTTCTCCAATCATATATTTTACATCGAACTTCCGGTTCATCATCCGCTTCTTCCACTTCTTGAAATGGCTCAAACAACGACATCTGATGATATTCTTCTTTCAAAACTCCCATAGGAACTGTTCCTTTTAGTCCATCCATCTGCCAAACATTCCAACTGATAATATTTGCGACCTTCCGCAGTTCTGTTTTTTCCGGCTGTCTATACCATTTATTATTCATGTAATCTACAAAAGTCATAAGTAGATTGATTCGTGCAATCAAGAGATTATCCCCTTGATATTCATACCCATATACACTCTGAAATGCCCGTATCGTCCACTTCAACCATTCCGTTTCATCTGCTGCATTTTCATTCACAACACGAAGCTTCCGATCAAGAATACCGATTCGCTTGTGAATATCAATCATTTTTCCTGTAGAAGCATCGTATCTTGAAACCAAATAAGGCGCTTCTCCGCATGTAATCTCCAATCGTCTGGAATCTATATAATCTTTCCAACTTTTACCATCGGGAAATCTTATTTTATCTTCCGTAGAAATCCATTCATGCTCAGCCTGTCGGTTAAAAACATCTTTATATCCAAACCATTCCTCGTCACAAAAATTATTCATTTTATTGCATATCCAAGCCGGAGTAAATACTTCTGCACTCTTTCTCGTCCGCTGTGTTTGCTGCTCCATATCTTTCGATATTCGCGGTTGAATCATTCCATAATTCATCTTTTTTAACTGATTCTCTGTTATCTGGCTTCGATCTGTATAAGTTTCACCAAAAGAAGCGTAGGAATCTGTTGCCCATATAATATTCTTTTTTGTCGTTTTATCCTGTAAAAGTAATCTTAGTGTTGTCTGCACCGGATATGAATCCAGTTGGATTAAATCTTCCAATCCATTTACCTCTTCCTATATTTTCCACTTTGCATTCCTATTTTATTATGCAGTATTTTTATTGAAAAAGCAATAATTTTCATTAGAATATGAAGCAGGAGCAGATTTCTCTGCTCCGCAATCTCATAAACAATATACAATTTCTTCCCTCGCAATTTCCTCCGCCCTCGCCCGAATATTATTCATTCTCCGCACCCAAAACATCTGATCCTGTGCCTTTAACTGCTCCGTCACTCCCTCACGAATAGCGTACTCTACAACTCAATATCAACCTGATATTCTTCATCTATGTAAATATACGCTATCCCATACCGGATACATTCCTCCCGCATCTTCGCATTGTCTCTGCAGATCACCTCCAACATCTGATCATCATACATTCGTTTTTCGATAACATTTGCATATTTCCTGATATCACCAAAATGATCTTCAATATACTTATCACTCATAACCAGACAGTAACATCTGATTTGCTCCAAATACTCTTTTTCAAAATCCTTCGCCCAGTCCAAAGGAATATAGCATCCTTCCACAACAAGATTCTGTTCATTTTCAACAACAGTCTTGATTATCTCCCGCACGATCGGCCATAAGTACTCCGTCAATTTGTTGTCATCACTCAAAGGCGTAAGTGCCGTATTCCCGCTGCGGATCAGTCCCATCTTCAGATGGTCTATGGAAAGATAAGGATATTTATATTTTTCAAGAAGCTTCTGCGCAAGCGCTGTCTTTCCTGTGTGGGTTGCGCCCGTTATTAAAACTATCATCGTTCCTCCTAAAGCCCCAATGCCTTCCGCAGATCTCTTACATACGCTGCCTGCTGCTTTTTGGAATAAGATTTGACAAACAGTTTCATGACTGGATTTTTCACTGTCACATCTTCTGTAAAATCGATTTCAGTCTGTCCATCCTTTTTGGAAAAAATACCTGTCCAGTGCCCCTTCATATTACTGTTTTCCATATCAAATTCCCAGCGTTTCAACGTTTCTTCTGCTGTGACCGTAAAGGTTGTCGGGTATCCGCCTTTTGCATACTCTACAAATTACTTTTCCTCTGTTATCTCCACACTCTCCAAATCACTGCGCCACGCTGTATTTTCAAGGGAAGTCACAACGTCCCATACCTTTTGAATGTCACACGGAAAAATTTCTTTTATATTTGCAGTTGCCATATATGAACCTCCCTGATTACATTGGATTTAGATTTTTGTCTGCACGCAAATTTCATTATATCGCTCATGATATGCCTCTCCTTCCGTATTCAGGCAAAGCTCTGACCGACTGATTCATTTTCTCAACCAGTTCTCCGGGTTTTACAGACATTTCAACCCATGCGGGAACAAAGCCGCTCTTAACCGCGTTTTTAGCAGAGCGGATATTGGACCATGCACAGCAGTAAAAAGGTATCCTCTCTCTCTCTAAAATCTCCGCAGCCAGATTACTTGTAAGCGCCGAAGCGATTCCTTGCCTGCGGTATTCTGGCAGCACGTCAACGCCAATCTGCCACATGATGTCACAATCTGCGGAGCAGCCGGCTAACCCAATCAGCTTATCTCCATCATAAGCGCCCATGCCCAAAACATCTAATTCTTTTCTGTCTTCACACAGAGCGTTGCTCCACTCCGGCAAATATAGATCGGTAAAATCCTTATGCCCCAAAATCTTCATTTCATATCCGCAGGACAATCGTTCAAGTCTTTTCATATCCGGCAGAAAATATTCTGCCATAAAACAGATCTTTTGCCCTGCTTCGCTCATCCGGCTGTCCAGCCAGTGCATGTTCGGAGTTTCAAAGCAATGATAAAATTCAAACTTTCCTATGTACTCTTCAACCAGCTCCTTATACTCATCTCTTACAGAAGCCACAAGATTATTCCCATAAGATACAAGATTACAGGCAATAGGCTCCTTATAATATTTCCTCGCCAAAGGACCAACCCCAGATCTCACAACGACATTTTCTGACTTAAGAAAATCTGCCGGATCGCAGTTGATATCTAACGCTGACTGTTTCATCGCAATCTGCAAAATATCCTGATTTGTATATTTGTTCATTACTTCTCTATCCAAACGGCGCATTTTCTCCTCCTACTTTACAACGATCTTCTCAGGCATTTCTACTATAGTCCCTGCCCCCATTGCCCGCAGAACTTGTCTGTAAGGTATTATAGGACATAATTCATAGGAATACAACTGATTATTTGCCTGTTTATTTCATCCATTGACTATATTCCACTTGTAGAATATAATAGGTATATAGAGCGAGAACAAGAAATGGAGGACGCAGCGTATGTTAAAACACGGAATCTTAGGTCTGCTCAATTATCATGAAATGACTGGCTATGAGATTATGGAGGTCTTTCGAGATTCTCTAAATTATTTCTGGGATGCAAAGACCAGTCAGATCTACAGAGAACTGCACGGGTTGGAGCAAAAGGAGTGGGTCAGCAAAATAGTTATCCTGCAGAGCGGGAAACCTGACAAAAATATGTATTCCATCACTGAGTCCGGGCATACGGAGCTACTGCGATGGCTGGCGGATGATGATCTGGGACTTAGAGTTAAGGCGCCGGTTTTAATGAAAGTTTTTTTCCTTGGAGAAAGAAGCGCGAACGAAAACATCCGATATTTTGAACGTGTAAAGGAACACTGCGAGCTATTTCTAAAGAGTCTGGAAGCTGTGCCGCAGCACATTGACGCCTACAAAAATATGATCGGGCAGGAGGATAAAGCCCTGTACTGGCAGATGACGGTAGAATACGGACGGCGAAGTATACAGATGCAAATAGAATGGGCGCAGGATTGCATCCGGAGACTGAAGGGAGAATAAAGCAATGAATATATTCGTGATAAACGGCAGTCCGAAAGGTGCCGGCAGCAACAGTTATCGTCTGACGGCAGCATTTCTGGAAGGGATGAAGCAGACTCTTCCGTATATTCAGACCAGAGAGCTTTTTATCAGCCAAACGGATATTAAGCCTTGCCGGGGTTGCTTTTCCTGCTGGAACCGTACCCCCGGGCAATGCCAGATACAGGATGATATGCAGCAGGTCATTCAAGATCTGCTTTGGGCGGACATTACAATATGGAGTTTTCCGCTGTATTATTTTACGGTTCCCGGCTCACTGAAAAACCTGATTGACCGCCAGCTCCCTATGCTCCTTCCTTTCATGGAAGAAAAGGAAGGACAGGTCGGAAACGGAAACCACCCCTCCCGGTATGATATGAGCGGAAAAAGAACGGTATTGATCTCCACCTGCGGCTTTTATACGGCAGAGGGAAATTATGACGGCGTGTACAGTCTTTTCGATCATCTCTGCGGACACAGAAATTATACGGCCATTTTCTGCGGTCAGGGTGAACTATTTCGAGTGCCGGAACTATCCGCACTCACCGACGGATACCTTTCGCATGTGAAGCAGGCGGGACGGGAATACGGAAATGGCGGTATATCTGTGGAAACGCAGGAACTTCTGAAACAGCTTCTGCTTCCAAGGGATATCTTTGAGGCCTGCGCAGACGCGAGCTGGGGGATTGAAAAGTGCGGCGGCAAAACCGGCGAAAATGGATCTGCCCCAAAGAAAGAGTCCGACACACTGGTTTTCACCAGACAGATGGCGGCGCTTTATCGCAAGGAAAGCTATTCCGGCAAGGACATTGTTCTGGAAATGTACTATACAGATGTGGATGAGCGTTATCAGATCCTGTTGGGAAGAGATGGCAGCCGTGTCTATACAGATGGGTCTTTAACAGCTACTACAAAGATTGAAACATCGGTTACTGTATGGCGCTCGATTGCCGCCGGAGAGATTCGGGGAGACGAAGCCATGATGCAAGGGCTCTATAAAGTAACGGGCGATTTCAACCTGATGCTGAAATGGGACAGCTATTTCGGCAGTTCGCGCCCGCAGGCTGAACGAGAGGAAGCACCTCCGTCACAGAAAAGCACCAATATGAACATTATGCTCATTCCGTGGATCGTCCTGTGGGTCGTCCCCGCAATTCACAAGCAATGGGGGTGCCTTATCAGCATCGGTGTATGCGCGCTGGTTCCTCTTATCTTCTATCGCAATAAAAAGACAGTGTATGATGTTCTGACAAATGTTTTGGTAACGGGTATTTCTATCATTATGCTGGCCGGCGCCTCAGAAAAATGGATGCTTCCCCTGTCGTACCTTTCCTTTGGCGTTATGTGGCTCGGATCCTGTTTTAGAAAATGGACACCCCTTACGGCTCATTATTCCAAGAACAGCTATGGCGGAGATAAAGCTTTTAAAAATCCTCTCTTTGTAAAGACTAACCGTATTCTGACTATGCTGTGGGGAATCCTTTATCTGTGCACATCCGTCTTTACCTGGTTTCTGATGAGAACCCCTGTAAGCAGCCTTGCAGGGCTTATTAACTCTGTGCTTCCTGTCTTTATGGGGATTTTTACAGCGTGGTTTCAGAAATGGTATCCGGCAAAAGTGGCTGCCGGCAAGTAAGATCATTGTGAAAGCTAAAAATCAGTTTCCTCCGCGAAAAAACCGGAACGAGGGATCTTTTACCTGAATCATAACTCTGCTTTTTTCAAATATTTACGAGTATATGTACAGACCGCAAAACATTTTCCGCACAGGTCTGTTCGGATGCCTGTCTCTTTATACATAATCTCTGTCTGCTTTTTATAACATTTCCTGACATCCACAATCTCTTCTCTGTGCATACCTGCTTCCCATAAAGTACCTTTCAACGCCTGCGCGGGGCATTTTTCCACACACAGGCTGCAGCTTTTGCACCGTGACTCTGTGACCGACTCATCACATGCTAAAGGCGCGTCTGTCAGCAGAGAGGAAATACGTATGGCAGGACCATACTCCGGCGTTACCAGCAGACAATTTTTCCCGATCCAGCCAAGCCCTGCCCTCGCGGCTACCGTTTTATGCGGAAGCTTTGAGATATTATCCTGATCAACTTCCACACGGTCCGTCGTCTGCGCATAGGCTTCGTATCCTTTGCTCTTCAAAAACTCCTCTCCCGCCATAACGATTTCATTCAGCTTTCCATTCAGGGAATGATACAGTTCATAATATTCCTTAGTCGGGGCTGTCTGTAAATCAATGATAATAGTCTCAGGTAATGGAACAGCGACGGCGATACCCGTCTTAAAATCACAGTTTTGAATCCGGCTCATATTCCCGATTCCAACCAACGCGGCTCCCTGACTATACAATAATTTTTTTAATTCTTCCGTTAATCCCACAAATATCCTCCCTCCTTTTTCTGCATAATAAAAGAACCCTGTATTGCCACAAGATACTCATAGTATTATTTCCACTGTCTATCTTCACATGACCATTTCTTATCAAATTTTGAATCAGATTGAATCGAATCTGCTATCGGCATGAGCACATCTTTTACTAATGCAATTGTTTCCTTAAATCTTACATCTTCTATCGCTTTTTTCTTTTTTACAAAAGCTTTCCATCTGTTCTGTCTTGGTTACATCCTCTGTAAATTCATCTTCAAAAGCAACGATATCATCAAAGCCTGTTCCTCTATGTAAAAACGTCTCCTGTATTGCTTTTTGTAATTCCAAACCAGACAGATTAAATCTTCTTGCCAATATGTAAATATCGTAAAAGTCTTTATATCTGCCATTGATCAATCCCAATGATGCAAATGCCTCAAACTTCTCAGCAATTACTGAATATAGTGAGTATGCAAATACC
Source organism: Lachnospiraceae bacterium MD308 (assembly GCA_010206225.2). GTDB lineage: Bacteria > Bacillota > Clostridia > Lachnospirales > Lachnospiraceae > MD308. Next base: position 31,757 of record VIQU02000030.1, read on the forward strand.
TTGGGCTCATCCATATCAAGAAGCACCGGAAGCTCCATTTGCATTCTGTCAGGATATACCACATCACCAAAACCAATATCAATTGATACCGGTATATTGGTTCTGTCCAGATAAGCATATAAAGATACATTCACTCTATGGTACTCTTTGAATTCTGTAATGCTATGAACATCCAGTGAATCCAAGTCATATCGTAACGCATCATCATACTCTATAGAAAAGATATCCTGAAATACCGCTTTCATTTTCTCAATATCATTAGGAATTAACGTTCCAATGCATAGGTCACAAGTTTATCCTGCATGGTTCCGCCCTCTTTTGCAGCAAGATTCTTGAGCCGTGCTTTTACTGATTCAGCATTCATTATACAAGCACCTCCAGGTAATTTTTCATGATATCTCCGCACTTCATCAGCTCTGCATATCGCACCAGCCAATTGAGATTTCTGTCTTTTCTCCTTAGATAATTGATAAGGATCTCCTTCATTTCTTCTATACCAACCTTCTCACGATAGAAAACAATATCAACTATCGTTTTCTCAATATCGTATATGCGGAAATGATTTTTTCCGTCAGCAATTGTCTCTATTCCAAGTTCAAATCTTTCATCCGTATAATAATACAGATTTACTTCCGGCCAATCCGGAAGTGTTGAAACTTTTGCCTTCCTCCCGATTGCTACATCCACGGCACCTGGCCTATAGGTTGTAAGATTGTAATAAACAGCTGCACTCATCAGACATACAACCCCAGTTGGAACATAAGCACACGCATAATAAAAATCTGATTCTTCACCTTGATAGCCTGTATTCTCATAAAATTTCTTATTCAGTTTTCTCAGAACTCCCTGATCTACAAGCTGATTGACTTTGTAAAGAGTAAGTCCGTTCTCCTTAAGTTCTTCGATAGAGATGATCATTTGGTCATTTGCTATAATGTTTGAATCTGTCATACATATCGCCTCAATATTTTATTTATATTCGGCTTTTTATATTTTGCCGAATTACAATTAAATATTACTTTATATTATGATAGAATGTCAACACTAAACCTATTTTACACACCTCCGCTTCTAGCAAATATCCTTGCAAATACTCAGCAGTTGAACCTGATACTTTAAAATTTCACACAAAAGTATACTTCTAATTCCCTCAGTTATAGGAACCATATCCTTTTGTTTACCAACTGTTTTAACTATCATCTCCTTCTTTAGTACAACTGCAGATCTTTCCCTCTAATTTCAAGCCCCGTACATCCTAAATTATAACCAGTCTTACTTGTTCTCCAATCCACATCTGTTATTTCTAATTCTGAAAACAAATATCTGTTTGCAAATTCCAACAAACTTTATCCAGTTGCCTTGCTTATCAAGCTTTCCAATACTTTTTATTTCATAAACCGAAAGAGTATATAGTTAAATATGAAATCCGATTCTTCATGAATACCAAATTATTAAGTGTCAATTATTCGAAAAGTCAAGAAATCACATTCGTGGCAATACCGATTGGTACAATAACACCTCTCTTACTCAAGTAATAAAAGCCTATTACTTGCAATTTTTCCGCCCATCGTTTTCAATAAGGCAAGCATTACACCATTTGCTCCTTCTAACATAGAAAATTCCTTCCTATACTCCGTCTTCTCCCAATATTTTTCATGACATTTTAATGTGACATATACATTCTTGTCTAGTGTATCTAAAAAACGAATATCATTTGTCTGAAAATATGCGCTCATCTGAAGCATTAAAACACTCGCATATCCGTGACAGATAATTGGTTCATCCAAGCCTTGCTGTTCAATCGGATCAGACAGGATATTTAATAACGCCTCCTTATAATACTCATATTCATCACTACTACCACAATATTGGGCTGATCTCATAAGTCCCAATGCAATACTGCCATTTCCATAGCACCATCCGCAATTAAATGATAAACGCTTTGCCGCCTTCTGTTCATACTCTTTCACTCCCAACTGAACCGGAAATTTTAATATTTTATTTTCTGCCTGCACAGTATAGTCTTTATATAAATTTGACAGTATCTGAATTGCTTCATCTATTCCATCCGCGTAAAAGCCTTGATTCTTTGCTTTAGACATCACAATCAAGGGGCCAAGGATTCCATGAGCCATGCCAAAGTCAAGATATGGCACGCTCTCCGACTCTTTTATCGCATAAGGCGGTAATTCCATAATAAAATAATTTATTATCCCACTCTCATTTTTACCTGTAAGGGAAATTAAATATCTCATCAATCCTTCAATTGCACACTTTTGATCCTTTCGATCATCTAAATAATAATTGAGTAAACCTGACAATCCATAAATTGTATCGTACAGAATGGGAGATGTTTGCTTTTCGTAGTATAGGCCGATATGCGAATTATAATAATCTCTAATCAAATCATCAAAATATGTTTGAAATTGCGTCAGCTTCATCCCTTTATCATTTAGAATTCTCAGACTAAAAGCAATATTCCCAATTCCTTTATAGGAACCCATATAAAAAAGTTCTTCTGTGTTCCCCTTGTAGATATCTTCTTTCAGATCATTCAAAATGTCCATAATAATAGAATTTATATCCTCTTGATAATCTTCCAAAAATGGCGCCTTCAAAATCTCCGCACAGAAAAGTAACACATCATCGTAAGCTTCCTTTTTTATCTGTCCAAGCTGAAACTCTTTTACAAAATATTCAACATATTGACAGACCGCATGTCTAACTTTTATTCTTAAATGCGAATCACTTATCACTTTTCTCACCTCATATTCCTGCCCGTATTATTATTGCAATGTTTTCTTTGCTGTACAATCTGGTACAATGCATTTCTTACGAGTTCTAAATATTTTTCCTCATAAGCTCGAATTCCCGTCAGCCTGTTACAATACATATGGACAATAGAAAAAATGATATTCTTTCTGCTATTTGTGTTTTTCCCTTCTATCATCTGGCTGTTCATTTTTTCAGCAAAAGAATTTAAAACTCTTTTTTCCTGAATATGTTCTTCCATGATATCCAAGTATTCGCCTTCTTTTTCATCTAGTACCGCCTGCACATATTGAACATACTGTCGACTCCGTTCACGATATTCTTTTCTATACTTATTCTGAAATTCCACGGTGTCAATTAAACAAAACATATCGTCCAAATCTTTCGTCAGATTTTTCAAAATAAAGGAAATTCCGATCATATATACTTTTTCCAGTTCTTTTTCATCGTTCAAAATATCGTTGCGAAGAAGCTTTTCCACGGTTACGGAATCTTTGAAAAATATCTGTTCACAGAAATCAATCAGTTCTTTTCCTCCATATCTGTTGATTTCCCTGAAATATGTATCAAACATAACGTTATTAATCATTTCCATGTCCATCAGCTCCCGAATCCACTTATTAATTATACTAAGATGCATATATGCTTTTTCTTCATCCTTACATTTTATTCTAATTCTCAAATGCTCTCCCAACTCATCGGAATAACGCAGGAAAAAATGTTCAGAATAATCAAGATTGCCCAAAAGTTTTGGAAGCCCTGTGCTAATAATCTCATCTCCACGATGTCCAATTCCGTATAATTTAAAATAAATCCAGCCACTTTCGCAAAGCGTTTTTCTTCTATCGATTTCACACAGTTCAGAATTCCTATTACAATGCTCGGATGAATCACGGTTTTGATCAATATCCAAAACACTAAATACACATTCGTTAATATAGTTCCGTTTCTGGTAATCCTGCACTATTGCACCATCAATCAGGCCTTCCTCTATTTCAGAAAACTGAAGTTCTTTTTTCCTCTTAAATTCATTATAAAGTATATGTAGAAATTTCTCTTTGTCTAAATTCACAATAATCCTATTATCTGCTGATGCATAATATAGCATTGAATCCATCTTATAAATCTTCCTGCATTCTTCAAGCTGAATTTTGAATCTATCATAAGAATCTCTGGAAAGATCTGTTTCATCCAGCATCCACATCCGCGGCAAAACAACTATATCCTCTATTCTTACCCTTGGAAAATACTTATATTGTAATTGCGAAGGAAGATACGCCAGACGGCTTAATGGACAACTGTTATACTCTTTAGAGATTCCCAGTAACAGTCTTGTTATTTTATTATTCAACGTTGGGTTCAGCATATTATCCGTAATAAACCTCAGCTTTTTCCCCAACTGTTTCGACCAGGCATATATACCATTATCGTCAAGGCCAATATATATATCATCAAGCTTAATCTCGCTGTCCTCATCTTCTGAATGAGTTCCAAGCGTTAGGCAATATTTACAATTTCTTTTTGTGTTCAGGACATTACTCAATGCTCCAAATGTTTTAAATTCCCTAATTTCAACATTCTCATATTGGCTATGGATATCTTCGTCTTTTTCATACAATTGATTGTATTTTGCAAATTCTTCCGCCGTGAAACACTCCGAAAATCTCTGTGCCATGGATCCCGCCCGGTCAGATCCGAAATTGGGACCCATCCATAGATCATATTCCCCGTCTTTATCCATAATAAGAAGATTAATATCAAATGACCCGACTGATACAGGCTTATATTGTAGATTACAAAAATCCGTATCAAAAAGACGAATTTCTTTCTCCTGATTCATGAATGCCTGTTGGATTTTATTTTCTATAATATGTAAAACTTCTTCCTCGCCATTTGTCCCTATCCTGCTTAAATCAACAAGACTACCTCCGTCAAATCTGTTACTATCAATAATCTGCATAAGAGGAACTTTAACGTTTTCTCCATATACTTCCATGAATTTCTCTTTTAATGCATGTGTTGCATCAAAGTCAACGGGAATCTTATACAACACTTCTGCCAGTTTTTCGATCTTTTTCTGAATGTTTTTGTCTAGTATATTCTCTACATACTGATTACCTGTATTGAGGATAAGGTAATTTTTGTCCTTTCTAATTGCGCTCATTTTTTCATAGATTTCTTTGAGTGCTTCTTCGCTTTCCTCTTTACAGTATCCCTCAAGCAGCTCCTATATCTTCTTCAATTCAAATAAATAATGTCCAGAATATTTCATCTCATCCAATTTATGAATGATATATGCCAGAGAATCAACGCAATACGCCGGCACACGCAAATCCGAAATCAAGAACTCATTTTCTATCATATCGTTCAAAGTCTTCTCAACCACCGCCTCTGGAATTGTCCTATAAGATTCTTTGATTCTTTCAGACAATTCTTCCAGAGTAACAAAATCTGATGCCGCAGATTCTAACAGATCCGTAAGCGGTGTATGCCGGATACTTTTCTCTTCTATAATCTTCTTTTCACCCTCCGCTTTTCCATGACTGGTAAAATACAAATTTTTCACCCGGTCACCGCTTATATAACACAAAGGGTTATATCGAACTTTTAGTTTTCCTTGTATCTCGTCCTCCTGCTCCAACATGCTCACAATCTGATTTATCCAATTATTGTCAACACGCAGATCCAAAATCTGTTCCCCGCGCAAAAGACTTGTACTTTCATCAAACCTGCCTAATGCGACAGACGCAAAATATCCATACGGAGTAGGCCGTCCCACACTCCGCAGAAAATATTTCAACAATGATTCTGTCAGATTCTTATATTTCTTTTCATCCATGGGTTTATCTACATAGCTTTTGTAAAGAGTTGGACTGGCAATCAGCAATGCCTTTCTGAAAAAACTATCCAACTCTTTATCCTGACGAATGAATTCATAAATATCCAGTTCCTGACGCTCAAATTTATTAAAATATTCTATTGATAAATTAGGTGTTCTGATTATATAAAAATCCTGACATTCTGCTTTCATCTCTTCGTCTCCTGATTAATTTTATTGCACCTGTATCTCATACATTTTTTTATATGTTTCATTTAATTTCATTAATTCTTCATGTGAACCGTTTCCTGTGATTTTCCCATGTTCCAAGACAATAATCCGATCTACACTTCTGATCAGATTATTAAACTTATGTGCAACAATGATTCCTTTCTTTCCTTCCAAAAGCTCCTGATACAGCATCGCTAACCGCTGTTCAGATATTGCATCCATCGCTGCATTGGGTTCATCCATAATATATAAATCTGCATTTTTACAAAATGCCCTTGCAAGACCAATCTTCTGCCACTGACCGATTGAAATTTGTTTTCCATTGTCAAACCAATAGCCTATCTGACAATCCAACTGCTCAGCTGTCTCCTCTATTAACTGCTCCAGATCGAATTTCCGGCAGATTCTTTTCAGCTTTTCATCATCATCTATTGCGTTCAGGTTTCCATATGCGATATTCTCCCTAAATGTTGCCTCATATTTATAAAAATCCTGAAATAATGTAGCTATTTTATTAAGTACGGATATCTTATTGATCTTGCCAAGTTCCACTCCATTAATCAAAATTTCTCCCTCATAATCATCATAAAACCCCATTATAATTTTTAAGAGAGTAGTTTTTCCGCTTCCATTCTGTCCTACTACTGCAATCGTTTGGGCGCCGTCAATTTTAAGATTAATATCTCTCAACACATAATCTTGATCTTCTCTGTATCTGTAATACAAATGCCTGATTTCAATACATTCAATTTCTTCAATATCCATCAGAGCATCTTTCTCTTTGTTTCCTTCCTCCGGGTAATCCAAATATTCTTTTAACTGATCAATATACATGCTTTCTTGATTCATATCGGAAAATATCTGCAGTACAGACATTACGTGCGTCTTCACTTGTGTGATCGTCTTCATATATGTCACAACATTTCCAATCAGAATCTCTCCTGTATATCCGCAAAACACAATATAAGCGAATATGACTCCATCAATAATTGTTTCAAAAGCTGTAGCTCCACCCAATTGTACAATGCTTTTTTTCTTCAGTCTTAAATCTTCCTCATTAAACTGTTCTTTATACTCTCTGTATCGGTCGATAAAATGAGAGAACAAGTTATAAATTTTTAATTCTTTATATGCTTCCCCATAAGTAAGCACATGCTGCATATACCAACATTTTCTCGAATCATTCGTACGCTCTCTTATAGCTTTAAATGTTTCCAGATTCATCTTTCTGTTTATGCAGAATTTGACAACAGGAATGATAAGAATGCACAACATAATCCAAATACGAAATCTGACAATAATCAACAGATATGAAACTGTTGTAATAATACTGGAAAAAACACCCGTCAAAAAGTCAAAATACGCCAACAATTTTCCATCCGCTTCATACTGCGCCCTGGATACCATATCGTAGGTCTCACTGCTTTCAAAACTTTTCAGATTCAATCGGGATGATTTTTGCAACACCTCCTGGTTCAAATGCAGATTATACTCTTGCGCAAATCTGTACTTATAGTAATCCAGAAAGTACCCGATCAGCATCTGAAACAAATCAATTCCAATATAAATTGCCGCAAGCGTCAAAAGCATCTGCAGACTTTTTCTTTCCTGCAGACTGTTCATAAGACTTTGCGATATCAATGTAGACATCGGAGAACAGATGCCCGTTATAACTGTCGCAGCCCCCATTACAAAAATATAGTTATGGTCAAATTGAAAAATTGATCTTAATACCCAGATTATATTATCCATTACATTTGTTTTCTTTTTCATATGCATCAATCCATAAATAATAATTTCCCGTAAGTAAGATTACCTGTCATGCTGTTACACAACGCCAGTATTGTTCCAGCACTTCCGTTCAACAAAGAAAAATCTTTACGGTAACCCTCTTCTTGCATTTTCTTTCTATGCTCTCTCAGCGTAATCTCCATGTTTCTCTTTAGGTTCACGAGACACCTTTCATCCTGGCTTTCCAGAAAGGCATATGTTTGTATAGAAATCACACTCCCATATCCGTGGCATACGATTGGGCTGGAGAGATTGTATTCCTTTGCGGGCTGTGCTAAAATATTCACCAATTTATCCAGATAATACGCATATTCCATCGGCTTTCTTAAATACTTTGCTGTCTTCATTAAACAGCGGACAATCCCCAGATTTCCATAACACCACCCTGCATTCTCCGTAAGGTCAACGCTTGTTTTGCTGGTATAGCAATCAATCGGCAGTCTTCTCGGGTAGCGGACAATCCCATTATCCTCCACACATAATTTCTCATACAGCCTGAATAATTTCCATATTGCTTCCTCCAGATACATTTCCTGAATCCCTTGTCTCTTCGCCTTTGCCAGTGCAACGAGCGGACCCGCGACTCCATGTGCTGTTCCAAAATTGATATGTCCCTGTTTCATCATCTTTCGTTCTGCTGGAAGAAACTGCTGTCTTCTTCTTATGTGATAACGAAGAATATGTTTCCCCCAATAAGAATAGTCCTCTGACAAATAAATCAGGAACCGTATCAGATTCCGCAATTTCAGCTTTTCCTCCGGTTGGTTCACTATTTCCTCACAGTCCAGCAGATAATATACCACACCTGCAATTCCGCCCAACATATCGTATGAATCAAACGAAAGCTTCCTCTGTTGGAACAGCTCTGCTTTTTGACATGCCTGATCTAATAAGAATCTATTCAGCAATTCCGAAGTCTCTTTTAACTCTCCTGTTCTTCCCATGATCTCATGAATGGAAAACGTAAGCATTCCCAGTTCACTGCACATTCCCTTATCATAGGAACCAAAATGGGTATTCAGAGTCTGGCCAATCTGTTCCACAAGCTTTTGTGCCATTGACTGGATGACTCTTTCGTCTAATTCCAAATCCTTTTCTAACATCATCTGTGATAGAAAAAAAAGCATTTGAATATATTCCTCACACTGATCTTCGAGGTCATGCCCATTGATATACCGTATATAATTCTGTATTTCTTCTTTGATCTCAGACTTCATGCACATCACCCCTGCATTGTAATTTCCTAAGGTTCAGCACTTCCTGAAAAGTCTCGCACTCTGCCATCCCGGAATCATACCAATATTTAATCTCATAGGATTCATCTTTATACTGTTCCATATCCGCATTAACATATCTTTCCTTTGTATACTGAAACAATTTTTCTAAATCACCCGTGCTTTTATATTGCTCCTGTTCAGAAAATGCTTTCACGATATTGGATACAATTCTTTCTACCACTTCCTCCTGTCCTAATCCCTCCAATGCCACAACCTTATACTCTCCGACTACATTACACCCCATATGCGAAAGAATCTTCTGCAAATAATAAGTAACAAATTCCTGCCCGCTTTGATCCGTTACTGTCACCACAATCCCAATTTTTCCAGAAAGCTGCAAAGTATGAACCCAAGATCCAATCCTGTCAAGAAACGTTTTCATCGCACCGGACACATTATTCAAATAGACTGGCGACAGTAAAACGATTAAATCTGCTTCCAGAATTTTTTCCCTGATACACCCCATACTGTCCGCCCGGTCCTGCGGACATAACCCTTCATCAAAACATTTTCCGCATCCCCGGCATTCCTGCACCATATTATCTCTGGCTGTATACAATTCCATTTCTATATTCTTCTCCTGCAACACTATTTTCAATTTTTCTCCCATGCAGATGCTTTTTGAAAACGCAGACCGGTTTCCCGCATAACCAACTACTTTCATACCCTTCCCTCTTTTCTGTATTCCTTTGCAAGAAGGAAAAACAACATAATAATTACAGCAATAAACATCATAATATAGTCAAAAGAGCTTAAAGCGCTTACATCAAAGGGGTTTATACTTTCAGCCGCATCGTTGCTAAGCATCTGATCAAATGCTGATGCCGCCTCATTATTGACCCCATGAAGCAGAACACAGCACCAGATATTTTTTGTCTTCATATACGCCCATCCAAAAAATACTGCCAATCCAACGACATCCAACATACGCACCGAAACAAGCAATGCAATCCCTTTCCACTGACTCGGTTCATATATCGTGAACCATAACGGCATATGCCACAGCTCCCATACGATTCCCAGCAAAATAACACCCCTGCGCTTCCCAAAAATATGTTGCAACTTTCCCTGCAGACACCCGCGCCATGCATATTCTTCTCCTAAGAAACATATACCGCTCACCGCCAAAATATTGACCGGTACAATCAGAAGTTCGGAAGCTATCTCACCTATCGTATTCAAAACCCCGGCCTGCATAATCAGCGGAAGGTTATCTATCTGTCTAATGGCTACAAATACCAGATAAATGCCAATGACTTTTTTAAAATTTTTAAACGGATAAAATTCCTGCCCGTCAATCATACTGCACAAAAAAAGAACGATGCCCAATCCCCCGCAGAAAATCGACATCGTATTATTCGCCGTCTCCCCGGATATTACTTTTGCCGAACATAATACCATCACTGCGGTAATTCCGATAAAAGCTATCATATAAAGCCACTGAAACCACCTGCGAATTTTCCGTTCACAGATCATTCTTCCCAATACAATACCGAAAGTTGGAAGAATCATCATGTATGTCCCTAAAACATTATACGATGTCATGATGTCTTCATTTCCCTCCGGCCGCACCCATGGAACAAATAACCACGGCAGTCCATAAGCTACCGCTGCAAATGTCACAATTTTTATTTTATCTGTTTTTGAAAATAAAACTGTCTTCATATTCACATCTTCTCTTTCTCTATGATTCTTTTTTATAAAAGAGCGCAGCAGAATGCCGCGCTCTTACATTTTTAGATGCACTGAGGATCAGCCGCAACATTTTTCCTCTTGCAGCATATCGCTGACCTCCCTGTTGTCGGTGTATCAACAGATTTGCACTTGTTCTTTAGTGTCATTTTAGATACTATAATCACAGTTCTTGTTGAAATAGCTGATACTCCATTCGTCTCCGCTTCTCCTTTTGACGCTACATTCCTTAAATCAAGATCAAAGTCTTCAAAGTTACCCATAGTTGTTCCTCCTTTTTGTTTTTGATTGTTTCGGAATTCCTTTGTAATTACTTTTTTAATATATCATTTATTTTATATGTTGTCAACTATTTTTATTTATTAAATCAAAATATATCTTTTTTTTATTTTTATCTCCTTTTAGTATGGACATATTTTCTTTTTTATGCCATAATTATATTATCTAAACAATTATGATAAAAAGGTGGGGTTTTATAATGAGAAAACGATTTACAAAAAAACAGCTGGATGTGATGAAGGTTCTGTGGGAAAGCGATGCGCCACTTATTGCATCCGATATTGCCAGGAAAGAAGATGCACTGAATATCAATACCGTTCAGGCATGTCTGCGCTCGCTGATCGCGGACCATTCGGTGAAAGTGGCGGATATCGTCTACAGCGGCACGGTGCTGACCAGAAGTTATACGCCGGTCATTTCCCGCGATGAATATTTTGGAAGCACATGTACGGATATACTCGGGGACGGGCAGAAATCTGTGTTAATTGCTTCATTGATTGATGCCGAGACAGATCCGGACGAATTAACACATTTGGAAGAGATGATAGCCAGACGTAAACTTGAACTTGACAAAGGAGAAAAATAAAATGCAGCTTACATTTGGTCCTTTTTTTACTTGCTTTATCATAACGCTTTTTCTCGCTGTATACCTGTATATAATCACACACCACACATCCGTCTTCCACAAGCGCACGATACAATTTTCATTGATTGGTATACTTATTATCTTAATCCGTATGAGTATACCTTTCAATTTCCCTTTTACCTATTCCTTTCAGTCTTATCAGGTTCTGCCAAGGATGGTAGAATTTACGACAGAAAATATTGCTGACAGTCATCTGCGCGTGGATACACTGATATTCATCATCTGGTTTGCGGTTGCCTTTATTTTACTGATCCGGCTCCTGATCCAGTATATACAACTGCATCATATGCTTTCTGCACTTTATATTGAAGACCAAAGCGCATACGCTCATTTATTCGAGGTCTTACAGGAGCACCTTGACAAACCGATACGGATTGCCCTTGTCCCGGCACCTGTTTCTCCGGCCATTACGGGATTATTACATCCAACCCTGATCCTGTCCGATGGCCAAAGCTTTTCTGATGCAGAACTTAAGTACATCTGCCTGCATGAGATTGAGCATTATAAAAAATTTCATCTATGGCTTGGGTTTCTGATGGAAATCGTCTGCCGCATACATTGGTGGAATCCCTTTGTACAGTATTTGAAGAAAGAATTTACGCTCTTTCTGGAACTTTCTAATGACTTTTTCCTCATACAATCTAATCCGAAATTCAGTGTCACGGATTATGCTGAACTGATTGTAAAAACCGCAGAAAGAATACAAAGTGCCAGATTCACAGAGCCAAACCGCATGATGCACTTTGCCGTAAATGATACTTCTGTATTAAGCACACGGATCCACTTTATCTTAAACAACCAGAAAGATACTTCTCGTATCAGACATGTGCATGGGTATCTATGCCGTACAGTCATATCTGTCATGGTCATATTCTCTGTTTTCTGCGTTCCCGAACCTAATTTTCGGGATTTATGGCCAGTAGTAGACGGTGCAGTAGAACTTTATGAAGGCAACGCTTATATCATAGACCACGGAGACAGTCAATATACCGTTTATCACGAGGGACGATATTTTGCCGACATCGACTATATCCCTGAAGACCTGAAAAAACTACCGCTTTACAAGGAAGGAGAACCTATTCCTGAAAACAACTAAAACACTGTTTACCGCTTTAATCTGCAGCTTTGTCTTTAGTCTGACAGCGCCGTCATCTATATCTTTTGGTGATCGTCCTTTTTTTTCTTCAGATGTTTATGCAGCTTCGGTTGATGCTGCACCTCCAGAAATCAGTCCGGCTTCGCACTCTATTATTTGGAAATATAAGACTGTAAATGGCGTTTTGTATAAACGTAAATATAATCAAACAACAAAGCAATGGATTGGCAAATGGATTAAAGCCTGATTTTCTAATATATGAAAAAAGGAATGTGAATGAGCGCTAGTACTGTATCTGATCAGGTTAATTTGTAAAATAAATAAAATCTAAAAAGTATTAAGGGACAGAAAATAACTGTTCCTTTTATTTGATATTTTGACATGGTCATTTATAACGTTTATATCAAGGTGTGGATGGATATGTCTAAAAAGTCAACAAAACTGGAAGCTCTTAATAACATTTTTAACCTAAAAGTCGTGTAATACGCACTAAAAACGTTTATTGGATAGACACCCCCCCCCCCCAATTTTTCAAGATACAGCATATCTCGCGCAGCGACCTCGGTGTTCCATCGTTTGTTGCGCAGTTCAGATGATACCCTCACCTCTTCCACAGTATCAAACCACTGCAACTGAAGATAAACAGGGGTATTTCCATCCATCTTAAGAGTTTCTCTTCAAGGGTAACAGTCCCTTTCGTTCGAATGCCTCCCTTGTCCTGTCTGCCCAGGGCAAGCTTGATTTTCCGTAACTGCTCACTGAAATATTCCGGTAGATGCTTAAGCATTCGAAACAGTCTTTCTCCCTGTTCGAGACCAGTGTGAAATAACTGTATATGATACACTAAAAATACCAAAAAGATCGTAAGCATTCCCCAAAATAATCATGGAAATTCCCCAAGATTATTGCAGCATGTTGAAGTGAAAATATAATCACCATATCCTCTGCTAAGAAGATCATAACTTCTCGGAATCTCAATGAATGAGATTCCAACCGAAGATTGACAACTGAATATGGTGCAGGAAAAGAAATTAGAGAAAAAAGGACATAAACATTGGACATAGCGGATACTATGCCTTGAAAAATCTTATGGAATCGCTTAATATATCATTATTAGGCGTCTAAACCTAAGAATGATTTTTGAAATGCCTTGACGGAGGGCATTTCCCAGGCATCAAGGTGTTGGAGCATCATGATGCCGTAGAGGCGGCAGTACCACATCTTCGTAGAGCGGTACCTGCCGTCTTCTAATTTATA
>VIQU02000031.1 GCA_010206225.2 Lachnospiraceae bacterium MD308
AGGGGAATGGCCGTTCCGTTTGTTATCTGTCAGCAAGCCACCCTTTTGATTTTTCTCGTAACCAAGGGTAGCATCCAGTTCTGCTTCCATAAGCTCCTGAAGGATGTCTTTGAAACTCTCTTTGAGAAGAGAATAAACATCTGATACGCTGTTAATGTTGTTTTGTGAAATAATCTGTCGGATCTGCTCCTTTGCAACTGCCATAAAAACACTCCTTTACTATAAGAATTGTCATATCTTAATTCTTACCAAAAAGGAGCCATTTTCTTCCAAAAACACAAATTAATTTACACTACCGTAAAACCAGTGCAGAGACAGCGCATGACAAGCTGAAACGTATCATAGTTAATGATTACATACACGAAAAAGTATCTTAGTGATTAAAAAGTCCTTGACATTTTTGTTGCGAGGCTTTTACATAAATCTGTCCTAGTTTGGACATCTTTAATGTTCTGCTGCGTCTGTATCTCATTCAAAATAAATTCATACCGCTTCTGCCCAAATTACTGAACCATCTCTACAAAGGCGCCGCTTTTCGGGCTGGTTGTCCATGTACCGAGATTACGGAAGTTCCATCTGTTGAACGACCTTGAAGAATTATAGATAAATACAAGTCATAGCTTTTAGAAATTATTCAGGAGAATCGTCTATATATTCAATTACATCCGATACAGAGCAATGGAGGATGGAGCAAAGCTGGTTGATAGAATTAGTTGTAATTCCTTTCCCGTGCTTGATTGCATAATAAGTTGAACGTGGAAATCCTTTCTTATCAAGTTCATAGGAACTGATACATTTCTCTTTCATGGTTTGAAACAATGGTTTATAGCTAATCATGTTATACACCTCGTACAATCATCATATCAATATACTCGGAAATTGAGTATGTACGAAAAATCAAACATATATACATGTTAATAGTTCTGTTTCCTATTCTTCATCTATAAATTCGATAATGCCGCAAACCGGGCATTTCAACAGTTTGCATAATTGGTTGATGGTATTGGTACTAACACTGTTCCCGTGGCGGATTGAATGATACGTTGCTTTGGGAAAGCCCTGCTTGAAAAGCATATAGGAAGTAATGTGTTTCTCATCCATAGTTTTGAAAAGTGGTGCGTAGCTGATCATAGTTTCTGCTGCTCCTATTATTTTTTTTTCAGTGTAATCGTATACTCGGATATTGAAAATGTACGAATATCCGAGTATAATCATATGTACGGAAAAGCGAGTATAAAAAGGAAGGAAAAGAAGATGAAGATTGCAAAAGAGATTTTTGAAAAAGCAACAGTCAGGGGGCTGGCGGATTATTTTCTGTTTGGGTTAGCGCCTGAACCGGATAAACGGGATTACAAAGCACGTCTGGATGCAACGTATGAAGCATTTGAAAAAACGGCTTTTCGGTATGAACCGGATGGAGCGCTGGAACTGTTATCATTGGCAAATGATATGACCTGCGAAAATGCATGTGTCTATCTGGAGATCGGCATACAGGCCGGTATCCTGCTGATTGCTGATATATTTAAGAATGTGCAGACGGAACTATATGGAGAAGATATGGCTTCTTCTTCTGACGGCCAGACCGTGCAGGAAGAAATAAAAAAAGCATTGAATATAATAGCGGATGAATCTGCAGAAAACGAAAGAATAAAGCAGGCATATGATATTTTGAAAAATTTGGAAGAGTCTGGAACAAAGCGGGAGGATTTATGATGAAATCACTGGAGGCATTAGGAAAAGCAAAACTGGAGCAGCTTATTTCACAGCTCATCTATGAAGAGGAACCTGCAGGAGCGATTCCGGAAGATTGTGAAGAAAAAGTAGAAAACTCTTTTAAGGAATTTGCGGCAAAGCTTGAATCTTTATATGATGAAATTGATAAGGATGATAACTGTCTGTTTGATGTGATGGCGGATTTTGCGCAGATCCATGACGATATTTATTTTGAAACGGGATTTTGGACGGGATTGAGGTTGGCTAAAAAGCTTGAATCAGCAGGCGGGAAGAACGAATATGATAGTTAAATAGGGATATGTGAGGGAGCAACCAGGTAAATTATAACCACCGGCTGCTCCCTTATTTTATTTCCCGCTTTTTTTCGCACTAACGATTTTATGTCCGGAATAGATACAGATAAACATGCTGATCAGCATGATAAGCGAACTATATTTGTGCCATTTCATATGATTCATCATTCCACCTCTTTTCTACAGGCACCTCTATTATAACACTGCAAACACTGTCATTCTATATATCAAATCATCCGATTCCTAAAAAAATTTAAAAAATTTTTCAAAACTACTTACATTTTGTCCTCTCCAACATGTAATAAGTGAAGGGGTTATTTTTCTGGATAACATTCTGAGTAAACATTTCAAAGATTTTCCCTTTCGTTGTACCTTGAAAAATTCATATCCTGCCTAGATTGATACCCGGTACTGAGCGTGCATTTTAGCGCACCTTGCCGGAGAAAACGCTGCGGACAATAAGAGCCGGGACAGGGAACGGGTCTGGGAAGAACACAGGAAAACGCTCAAAGAATAAAAATGTAACCAGTCCGGGTAACCGGGCTGGATAACAGTAGATACTATGCAGGGAAGGAAATCTTTTCAGGAGTGAATGTACCTGATAGAGAGCTTCCCTGTATTTATGTGCTGTTATCGGCTGGCAGTGCAAATGATAAAGGGGGAGGTATTGATACATGAGAATATAAGAAGCAAATGAGCAGAAATATAAGGTAACAGCAGCATTATAAGTTGCACAGCAAGGAAAGTGAGGTAAAAATATATTGAAAGGAAACGTAAAAAGGGTTGTATCCGGTCTGCTGTCGGCAGTCACGGTCTTATCAGCCTTCTTACAGCCAGTGGTCATCCAGGCGGCAGAAACAGAGCAGGCGGCGTATGAAGCAGAGTATCCGGCACTTGATAAGGTGAAGGACAAGCTTGCAGAGGATGAAATCGTGACTGCAGAGGATCATGAGATGGAGGCTGGCAGTGATTTTGATGTGGAACATGATTTTTCGGGCCTTAAGTTTTCTTCGGATAAGGTAAAAGTAACCTTCCATGAAGCGAAGAACAGAGACGGACAGAAGCTTGACTGTAACCGGGCAGATACATACAAGGCGATCTATTTTGTAGAGCCTGCCAGTAAGAATCCGTCTTACCATGTCTGCAGGAACATCATTGTAAAAGAAAAGAAATCCGAAGACAGCGAAGATGAAGAGGCGGACGAAAGCAGCCTGACTGTAGACAGCGCTATTATGCAGGCGCAGGAACAGGGCATTGACTTAATGGCAATGGAAGCTGGGGAGAGCGTTACATTTTATGCTGCAGCGGGCGCAAGGGCAGTAGAGCGTGTCACCGTAACAAGAGGAACCTGCTATAAATACACAGATTATGATTATGGTTCTTATCAGACTTACAAATATACGGTCAAGTTTGATGATGTCTCTGCAACAGCCTATTGTGTTCAGCCGTCTAAAGATTCACCGGATAGCGGCAGTTACAGCATTACAAAGCTAAAAGACGGGAAAGGTCTTGCGAAGGTTTGCTATTACGGCACGAAAGCCAGTGGAGAGGAAGGATTTTTTGCAGAGAAATATCCGGATTTCTCAGCAGGGCAGAGATTTATCCTCGTCCACATGGCAGCCAGCTACGCTAACGGGAGCAGCGATGCATTTTCCGGGGCCAGCTCCAAAGCGAAGAAACTTGCATTGGAACTCTATGATTACTGTATGGCGCAGCCGGAGATTCCTGATGTTGATATGGAGTTTTCCACTGCTAATGCGGAGGCATATGTAGAAGGAAATATTCAGCGGACTAAAGAGATTACATTTAAAGCAGATGAACTTCAGACAATCACAATGAAGCTGCCAAGTGGCGTAAGGTTCCATAATTTAACGACAGGAAAGACAAGCAGCGCCGGAGCATCTGTTGAAGTATCTGGAGGGACAAAGTTTTATCTTTCTGCACCGCTTACACAGGCAGTAGATGTGTCAAATTCATGGTCTGCTACAATGAAGGGGGCGATTACAAAAGATTACTCAGCATATAAAATCTCAACTGGTGGAGGAAGCCAGGATTTAGCGCTTGTATTCGGGGAAGGTGTCACCGATGAAAAGTATGTGGACTTTTCCGTAAGGTGGCTTGAGTTTGCCAAGGTAAAGGTTATCAAGGTGGATTCTCAAAAAGAGGATGCGAAGCTGTCGGGAGCAGTGTTTGGGATTTATAAGGACCAGGGTTGTACACAGCTTATTGCGCAGATGCCGGCAACAGATAAAGACGGGGCTTCCAGTATGGAGATTGTGAAAACGCAGGATACCGTATATTTAAAAGAGATCACGGCTCCGACAGGATACTGTTATAATGCCACTGCTTATAATGTGGGGTTAAAGGCAGGACAGACTACATCCGTCACGGTTCCGGACGTGGAACAGCTTGGAAATCTGACCGTTTACAAAGAAGGTGAAGTTTTAACAGGCGCTTCATCAAATGAAAGCGGCACGACATTCCGGTATGAGAGACGCAGACAGAAAGGCGCTGTTTTTAATGTCTATGCTGCGAAGGATATCACGACGCCTTATGGCGCTGTGGTTTATAAAGCCGGAGAGCTTGTGGCAGAAAATCTTATAACCGGAGACAATGGCTCTGTAATATTAAAGAACCTGCATCTTGGAACTTATCGTGTAGAGGAAGTACAGGCACCAAAGAATTTTTACAATAAGGGCGAGACGAAGGAAGTTGAGATTGTCTATGCCGGGCAGATGGCAGAGGCGGCATTTTCTGATACTACATTTCAGAATGACAGACAGAAAGCGGAAGTTACGATTGTAAAAAAAGATAAGGAAACACTGAATGGTCTGGCAGGCGGTATTTTTGGGCTGTATGCTTCGGAAAATATTACTAATGCAGATGGGAATGTTGTTGTAACAAAAGGTTCGCTGATTGAGAAGGTGACTACAGATGGAAACGGCAATGCTTCATTTTCTGCGGATATCCCGATTGGCTTTGGGTATGAAATAAAAGAGATCCAGGCACCGGAGAATTATCTGCGGAATACAGAGGATGTGTATTCTTTTAAATTTGCTTACACAAATGACAGGGAAGCAAAAGTATCCTTTTCACACACTTTTGCAAATGAGCGTGTCAATGCTACAATCCGTCTGCAGAAGATAGATAAGGAAATGAATAAAAATATCCCACAAGGGGACGCAACACTGGAACATGCGGTTTACGGGCTGTACGCAAGGAAGGATATCAGCCATCCGGATAAAAAGACAGGGATTCTTTATAAAGCAGGAGAGCAGGTGGGAACACTGACTACGGATAAGGAAGGAAAGGCGGAGATCACAAATCTATACTTAGGGGAGTATTTTGTAAAAGAGATCACGCCGTCTACCGGATATCTTGCAGATGAAACAGAGTATGACCTGGTATGCAGCTATGAGGGAGATTTGGTGGCTACGGTAGAGCGGGATTGCACATCTCCGGAGCAGGTGAAAAAGCAGCCGTTCCAGATCATCAAGGCAGCAAATAACGGGGAAACCGATGCACCTTTGCTTTCGGGGGCAGGCTTTACGGCTTATCTTGTATCTTCCCTGAAACAAAAAGGAAATGGCGGATATGATTTTGCTTCCGCTGAAGCAGTAGTGATCGGGGAGAACGGTGCAACAGAGATTTTCACAGATGAAAAGGGCTATGCCTGCAGTATCCCGATTCCATACGGAACGTATATTGTGAGGGAAACGACTACGCCGCATAATTATACGCCGGTTAAAGACTTTATTGTGCGGGTTACCGAACATAAACCGGACACGCCGCAGGTATGGCGGGTGCTTCTGGATGATGAATTTGAAGCGAAGGTAAAAATCGTGAAGCAGGATGATGAAACGAAAAAGCCTGTGCTTGCGGAAAATACAGAGTTCAAAGTATATGACCTAGACAACGAAAAGTATGTGGAGCAGGTAACAACTTATCCGACCGTGGTGACGCACAAATCTTATTTTACGGACAGTCAGGGTTATCTGATCCTGCCGCAGAATCTGAAGATCGGACGTTACCGTATTGAGGAAGTAACAGCTCCATCCGGGTATACACTGAATGAGAATTATTATGAAGTGTCCGTAGATTCCGATACAATGTATCAGATCGAGGAAGTGTCCGGGGATGTGGTCATTGACGTTGTATATGAGAATCATCCGGTGAAGGGCGAACTGCATGTTGTAAAAAAGGGTGAAGTTTTAAATGGCTATAAGAATGATTTCACATATGAGACAGAGGATCTGGAAGGAGCAGAATTTAAAGTCTATGCGGCGGAGGATATCTACACAGCAGACTTCCAAAAAGACGGGGATGGAAACCGGATTTTAGAGTATGCGTCCGGGGAACTGGTAGAAACATTAACTACGGACCAGGATGGGAAGGCTATACTTAAGAATCTTCCGCTTGGTACATACCGGGTAGTGGAGACGAAAGCTCCAAAAGGGTATGTGCTGAATGGAGAAGAGCAGACGGTTACATTTTCCTATAAAGATCAGAATACGCCAGTCATCGAACAGACAGTAGCATTTGAAAATGAACGCCAGAAGGTGGAGATTGCGGTTGTGAAGAAAGATGCGAAGAATGGAGTCACAGTAGAGGGCGCAGTCTTTGGATTGTGTGCGAAAAATGATATCCAGGCACATGGAGAAGTGATTGTGAAAGCGGATACTTTGCTTGGTGAAGCCACATCCGGGAAAGATGGCAGGGCAGTTTTTGATTTGGACGTGCCGTTCGGTGCGTATTACATTCGTGAGGAGAAAGCCCCGGCAGGCTATGTATCTTCTGATGAAGTGATTGAAGTGTCTGCCTCATATCAAGGGCAGGATGTAAAGGTTGCCGCATATACCTCTGATTTTAAAAATGAGCCGACTACGGTTTCAATTAAAAAGACTGACCTTGCAACGAGTGTGGAGCTGGAAGGCGCAACGCTGACAGTGCTTGATAAAGACGGAAATATTGTGGATACATGGAAATCTGTTAAGGGCAGAGAACATATCATAGAGCGCCTGACTGCAGGTGAAACCTATACGCTCCGTGAAGAATTAGCACCGTATGGATATCTTAAGGCAGAGGAGATAAAATTTACTGTAGAGGATACGGCAGAGATCCAGAAGGTAGAAATGAAAGACGATGTGCCGACAGGAACGCTTCTGATCAATAAAAAAGGAGAGTTTTTAGAGGATGTATCTTTGTTGGACAGCATTGGCGGATGGATTGCACATCTGTTTGAGTATGTCACTGGTTCACTGAAAGACGTCACATTTGAAGTGTATGCGCTGGAGGATATAAAAGCCGCAGACGGTGAGAGTGAGGATTATTATAAAAAGGATGAACTGGTGGATACCATCATTACGGATGATACCGGGATTGCGAAACTGGAAAACCTTCCTCTTGGGAAATATTATGTGAAAGAGAAAGAGACAACAGAAGGCTATGTACTGGACAATGAGATCCGTGAGGTTGACCTAACCTACCGTGACCAGGATACGAAGGTGGTTACATTTTCTGCGGACTGGCAGAACAATCGCCAGAAAGCAGAAATCAACGTATTAAAGACGGAGAAGGATTCTGACCGTGTAGTAGAAGGAACCGTGTTTGCTCTTTGTACGAAGGAGGATATCACTACTGCAGAAGGCAAGGTGATCATGGATGCGGATACTGTGATTGAAGAGAAGGCTACCGATGAGGAAGGAAAAGTAACATTTACGGCTGATCTGCCTGTCGGATTTTCCTATTATGTAAAAGAAACTGCTCCGGCTCCGGGATTTACCAGTGAAGGTGAGGTGCAGGAATTTAGTTTCAATTATGAAGGGGCAGAAAAAGAGAGTGTTCCGTATGCTCTGAATTTTGAGAACCAGGCTACCGTATTTGAATTTAGCAAAGTATCCCTTGCGGATGGAAAAGAAGTAGAAGGTGCGAAGCTTCAGATAACAGATGAGGATGGCAATCTTGTGGAAGAATGGGTTTCCGGTAAGGAGCCGCATATCATTAAGGAACTGGTTGTCGGTAAGAAGTACACTATGACAGAGACACAGCCTGCGGATGGTTATGTAACTGCAGAAAGTATCGAATTTGCCGTAGAAAACACGGGAGAAGTGCAGAAGGTAGAAATGAAGGATGATGTAACGAAAGTAGAAATCTCCAAGACAGACATTGCCGGGAAGGAGCTGCCGGGTGCGAAGCTTGCCATCCTTAATAAAGAGGGAAAAGCAATGGAGAGCTGGACTTCTGAGGACAAGCCGCACTACATTGAGATGCTGCCGGTCGGGGAGTATACGCTCCATGAGGAAAGTGCGCCGGAAGGATATCTGGTAGCGGAGGATGTGAAGTTTGAAGTGAAAGACACCGGAGAGATCCAAAAGGTTGTGATGAAAGATGAAGCAGAGCCGGAGAAATCAAAAGATACACCGAAGCCTGAGACACCATCTACACCTTCAGCCGGGACACCGAAAACCGGAGACGACAGACCGTTCTGGTTATGGCTTGCATTAGCGGGGATTGCTGTCTGCGGTATTGGAAGTGCTGCGAGTATCTTCCGGAAGAAGAGGAAATAGAAAGATTATACTTAGAGAAATCCGGATTAATCTGAAATGATCATGGTAGTAACAAAGAAAATATAAGGCATGACGGGCGTTTACAAGTGTGGGCTTGTAGGCGTTTTTTCATGCCGGCATATACGGGAAGCCGGAGATAGAGATTTCCGGGCAGAAAGGGGTGAAATAAAATGAAAAGGAGAGGGGGACCGGATGCAGGAAGGAAATACGGATAACAGGAATCATGAGCGAATAGCAGACAGCCGGAACTATGCGCCTGACAAACCCAAAGAGTGCAGGCATTGTTATTTTTGGAGAGGAAAACGTAAATGCTGCAGCCGGAGGGAATGTTATTATCTTCTTCCAACGGAGGAGCGGACAGATCAGACGGTGATCGGAAAGCAGTCCCAGGAGCTTGTCAGAATCGGGGACTGCCAATGCTGTCCATACGGGAGGCATTCACCATGTATCGGTTTCTGTATCCGAAAGATTATGCTGGAAATGAAGGAGAGAAAGCAAACCGCAGGGAAGGAGGGAAACGGCATTGCAGGATGAGGTAAATGAAAAAACCGTATCGCTGTGTATCAATGGCGGCAAGATTTCCGCACGGATTCTGAAAGTGGCTATGCTGAAAGCGCTGGTAAGACTGGAGCAGGAGAAGCATAGAGGGAAGCAGCGGCTTAAGGAAATGAAATCAGGAAAAGAGAGTGCGGTCTATCATGGGAAACAGAGTATGGAGAAGCTGATGAAGCAGAACTGCCAGCTTTCCAATATCGAAGTTACGGATGGAAATATTAAATCTTTTGAGAAATGTGCAAGGAAATATAACATTGATTTCAGTTTGAAAAAGGATACGTCCATATCTCCGCCACGTTATTTTGTATTTTTTAAGGCGAAGGATGTGGATGTCATGACTGCCGCCTTTAAAGAGTATACCGGGCAATCCCTGAATAAGAGTAAGAAACCTTCCATTCGCAAGAAGCTGGAGCAGGCAAAGGAGCGGACTGCAAAGCACAGGGAGCGGGAAAAGACGAAACAGAAAGAACGGGGACCAGAGCATTGAGAAGAAAACAGGTAAAGAAAAAGAAAGCTGCGGCAAAACCGGAATCTGTACAGTTATCAAAAAAAGTTAAGGATATGATCCATGAAAAAATGCCTGTTGTGGATGGGAAACGGTTAGTTATGCTGAATATTCCCTATGTGATTGTATTTTATTTGGTAGACAAGATCGCATGGCTGTACCGTCACTGTATCGGGGATTCCCTGATAGTGAAAGCAGGGGTGTTGTTCCTGAATTTTCAGATGGCATTTGAAAATCCGTTGCCGAGTTTACATGGATATGATCTGTTGGCAGGCATTGGCGGTGCTATTATCGTGAAGCTGATTGTATATATGAAAGGGAAAAATGCGAAGAAATACCGGCAGGGCGAAGAGTATGGTTCTGCCCGGTGGGGGACACCGAAAGACATCGCTCCATTTATTGATCCGGTATTTGAGAATAATATCCTGCTGACACAGACGGAACGGCTGACTATGGAAAGCAGACCGAAGCTGCCTAAATATGCAAGAAATAAAAATGTGATTGTAATTGGTGGCTCTGGATCTGGTAAAACACGTTTCTATGTAAAGCCACAGCTTATGCAGATGCCGCAAAAGGTTAGCTTCTGTGTCACTGATCCAAAAGGTACTATCCTGGTCGAATGTGGAGAGATGCTGAAACGTGGCACGCCGAAGATGAATCATGGGAAACCAGTACGGGATAAAAACGGAAAAGTAGTTTATGAGCCGTATAAGATCAAGGTGCTGAATACCATTAATTTTAAGAAAAGTATGCATTACAATCCGTTCCAATATATCCGCTCTGAAAAAGATATATTGAAACTGGTGAATACAATCATTGCAAACACCAAAGGGGAAGGGGAGAAATCTTCTGAAGATTTTTGGGTGAAGGCCGAGAGGCTTTTGTATTGTGCGCTGATTGGTTATATCTATTATGAAGCGCCGGAGGAAGAACAGAATTTTTCTACGCTGCTAGAGTTCATCAATGCTTCAGAAACCAGAGAAGATGATGAAGAATTTAAAAATGCTGTGGATGAACTGTTTGAGGAGCTGGAGAGGGAAAAGCCGGAACACTTTGCAGTACGGCAATATCGCAAGTTCAAGCTGGCGGCGGGCAAAACTTCAAAATCGATCCTGATTAGCTGTGGTGCAAGGTTGGCTCCGTTTGACATAGCGGAACTTCGGGAGTTGACTTCTTATGATGAAATGGAACTGGATATGATTGGGGATCAGCGCACGGCAATGTTTATCATTATCTCCGACACGGATGATACATTTAATTTCATTGTGGCAATCATGTATACCCAGCTATTCAATCTTCTGTGCGACCGTGCGGATGATGTGCATGGAGGCAGGCTGCCTTATCATGTAAGGCTTCTATTGGATGAGTTTAGTAATATCGGGCAGATTCCGAAGTTTGACAAGCTGATTGCAACGATACGAAGCAGGGAGATTTCAGCGTCGATTATTTTACAGTCGCAGAGCCAGTTGAAAACCATCTATAAAGATGCAGCCGAAACGATCCTCGGCAACTGCGATACTATGTTGTTTCTTGGAGGCAAGGAAGGGTCTACGCTGAAAGAGATTTCTGAAACCCTTGGAAAGGAGACTATAGATCTTTATAATACGTCGGATACCCGTGGACAGAGCCGATCTTATGGATTGAATTATCAGAAAACGGGGAAGGAATTAATGAGCCGGGATGAACTGGCGGTTATGGACGGGAATAAGTGTATCCTGCAGTTGCGTGGAGTGCGCCCGTTCTTAAGTGACAAGTTTGATATAACACGGCATAAGCGGTACAAGGAATTATCAGATTATGATAAGAAAAATGCCTTTGATGTGGAGGCATATATGAAACACCCGTTAAAAATCAGGATGAAGGAGGAGTTTGATTTATATGAAGTGGATGGAAGTGAAGGTGATTCGGATGAATTAGAAGAAGGGCAGTAAAGACACATATTCAAATATTGTTTTTAAAGGCTATTTATCTAATGAAACTTTGCGACACGATGTCGTAAAGTTTCATACGGAATAGCTCCTTGGAAATTGATAGGAAGAAAAACTTTACGACATGCTGTCCTAAAGTCGATTTCGGGTAGAATGATTTTTTGAAGTCCGGTAGGAAGAGAAAACTTTACGACACGATGGCGCAAAGTTGTGAAATTCTGTTAAAAGCAATTAAAAACAGTCAGAGCCAGGATCAAAGAAGATATTTAGATAGTATATTTTGTAGAATTAATATAGTAGCAGAGTGAGAGGGGATTTTGAATTGTGATTGTAATGAAGAAGTGCTATACTGGTGTTGGAAAATAACATTACAAATCGGAATTGATGGAGTATCATATGGGAACAGGAATTATTGTTTGTGGTCTTAATGGTTCTGGTAAGAGTACATTGGGGAAAGCTCTTGCAGAGAAATTAGATTTTCATTTTATGGATAACGAAGATTTATATTTTCCCAAGACAAACCCTAATTATGTTTATTCTTCCCCACGCACTCGAGAAGAAGTTGAAAAGCTCCTTTTTAGTGAGATTAAAGCACATGAGAATTTTGTTTTTGCTTCTGTAAAGGGGGATTACGGAAAACATATTTATCCTTTCTTTCGGTATGCTGTATTGATTGACGTTTCAAAGGATATTCGGATACAACGAGTTAGAAATCGTTCTTTTCAAAAATTCGGTAATAGAATGTTAATGGGCGGCGATTTATATGAGCAGGAAGAAAAGTTCTTTGAACTTGTTAAATCTCGTCCAGAGAATACTGTTGAAGAATGGATACAATCTTTGAAATGTCCTATCATACGCATTGATGGAACGAAGTCTATTGAGAAAAATGTAGACTTTATCATTGAGCAGTTACAAAATTAAATTCAAGTTTGTGTATAAACAGAAAAAATCGAAGTTTGAAGAAGATTTTTATACCTAAATCAAGATAGATTGCAGGGCAAATCCAATCAACCATAGGTGGAATGTGCTTAATTCAACTAATAGTTCGTTTATCATGACACGATTTTCCAATACGATATACACAGAAAGGAGGTTTTCGGAGATGAATCAGAATGAGATAGGAAAGTTTATTGCGTCCTGTCGTAAAGAAAAAGGATTGACACAAATGCAGCTTGCAGAACAATTGAATATTACAAATCGGGCAGTATCGAAATGGGAAACCGGAAAAAGTATTCCTGATGTGTCAATCATGATGGAACTGTGTGATATTTTAGGGATAACCGTAAATGAACTATTAAGTGGAGAAAGGATTGCTATGGAGGATTATAAAGCAAAGGCAGAAGAAAATATGCTTTTATTGCAAGAAAAGAAAGCAAAGGCAGAAAAAGATTTTCGACGTGTGGAAAAGATTTGGCTGATAGTTGCGGTATTACTTACACCAATTCATTTTGCAATTAATTATTATTTCCCTAATAACAATGGAACAGGGATTGGTTTGGTTATACTTTTTATTGGACTGATTATGTATACAGTCTATTTTGGGCAACATTATGAAATTAGACTAAAGTAAACAGATTTCTATTAGAGAAATTCCAGTTTGTAGGAATATGCAAATCGTAAAAAGGTGGAGATAATCATGCATGAATTAACATCAATGATGAATATTGGTAAAGAAATGGAGAAAAAGCTAATATCTGTCGGTATCGAATCTTCTGAAAAACTTATTGCGGTAGGTGCAAAAGAGGCATTTCTTAGATTAAAGCAGAAATATCCGAATGTGTGTCTTGTGCATTTATATACATTAGAGGGAGCAATTCATGATATAGAATATAACAGGCTTTCAGAAGATACGAAAAAAGAATTGAAAGAATTTAGTGATTTTTTGAAAAAGTAACAATAACGCAAGTTCAAGTTTTCTATTTATTAAAAGGAAACAAAAGAGAAATTTATAGGAGAAAATATTATGGGTTGTTTAGCAGTTTTATTTGCATTGAAAGAGCAGGAAGTAGAAGAACTTTTGGCAGTAGAAAGAAGTGAGCGTTCTGAATATATGCACGAGGAAATTGAGGAAATATTTTTTGATGATTTTCCTGAATATACATGTGAATTAGACAAATCATGGGACGCAATGCACCGGATGCTGACAGATGGGAATCTTAATTTTGAAAACAAATATCCGCCGTTATGTAATGTGATCTTTGGAGGAGAGTTTGTATATGGGTTGGAGCGTAAACCGTCCGGAGAGGTTGTAATTATTGATGATGAAGATGATGAATACATGATTTTGAAAACACCGGATCAGGTGATCAAAATAGCGGAGGCACTTCCCAAAAGGACAAAGGAAGAATGCCGGAAATGCTATGATATGATCGACGAAGGCGATTATGGTATGGAGCTGGATGATGAAGATTTTGAATATACATGGGAATATCTTCGGGACAGTTTGGATTTTTGGGAAAAGGCGGCAGAAGAAAAACGATATGTGTTGTTTACAGTTGACAGATAATAGTGCTTTAAGATACATGATTTCAAATTCAGAAGTTTAAGGATGTGCGGTTGAATAAAATTAAATAATGGTTATCAATACAAATCAGGAGCGGTAAAGCTATCACCATAGTTTTATCGCTTTTCTTATGCAAAAACAGAAGGGGTAATTATGACAGAAATTATAAGTAAATAAAATATCAGAATAGCTAAGGGGATAATTGTTGAACTGAGCGGAAAAAGTGGTAATCTGTCTTTGCATGGTATTACCATGCAGGAAAGTATCCATGACAGGGTGGTGACCTCCCGGATTTACATAACCAGCTTCCTAAAGGATTCCTTTGGTATGGCTGGAGAGAAGAAGGGAGGTGCGTAACATGACAGCTTATGAGATCATTTCGATTTTCATTGGGATATTAGCATTGCTGATATCCTTTGGTAGTTTAGTTGTTGCGTTTCTTGCCTTTCTCGATAAGAGGAACAAGAAGAAATAAAAATGCCTATCCTGTCTGCCAACAGGATAGGCGGTGTCCGTAAGGACATTTTAACCAATCCCGGAGGCATCCACTTTGGAGTGGGTGCTTTCCTTATGTCTAATATATCATTTCTTTATGTAAAAATCAACGATGATTTCTATAGTGTTTGCAGACACAGAGAATGAAAAAAGATGTAATCGCTTCATTTATAGTTGAGAAATTTCCCCAAAGCAGATAAAAGAACTTTGCGACACGATGTCGTAAGGTTGATTATATACAGAACAGAGAGTATGGAACTATGTAAATAAAGACTTTACGACACGATGTCGCAAGGTTGGATTGCCGCAGAGCAGATTCATGAAATCAAGGAAAGAACTTTACGACATGATGTCGCAAGGCTAAATCGCTACAGAGCAGATTCTATGAAATTAGGCAGAAAAACTTTACGACACGGTGTCGCAAAGTAGAAGGGAGTATAGATGGGTTTAGGTGCAGTCAGTGCAAGAACGCACAGACATATTCTGCCGCATATCAGGGCAGAGCCTTGAAAGCAGCGGAAAACAGCCCACTGCACAATTAATAAAAACACAAAAATGAGAAAGAAAGGAAAACTCAATAGGAAAAGGGCGGACCGTCAGAGCAATCTGGCGGTTTTTCTTTTGTGCAGAAACAGGATGAAATATTCTGTATATTTCTGATTTGGGTTACAGGAGAATTTATGGCATTTTTTAATTCAGCAATCAGTATTTTACAGACGCTTGTAGTGGCAATCGGAGCCGGGCTTGCGGTATGGGGAGTGATCAACCTCTTAGAAGGCTACGGAAACGATAATCCGGGAGCAAAAAGTCAGGGGATCAAACAGCTTATGGCAGGCGGAGGAGTGGTTCTGATCGGGACACAGTTGGTTCCGCTTTTAAGCGGCCTGTTTTAATGGAGGAAAGGAGATTCACTCATGTTCGATAGCATTTTTGAAGCAATCGAGGAATGGATGAGGGAACTTTTGACCGGGATGGTAAAGTCTAACCTGACAACAATGTTTACGGACGTTAATGAGAAAACCGGGGAGATTGCTGCGCAGGTTGGACAGACGCCGCAGGGATGGAACGGGAGCATTTTCAGCCTGATACAGAATCTTTCAAATTCAGTGATTGTGCCGATTGCAGGCATGATCATTACGTTTGTCCTCTGCTACGAGCTGATTTCCATGCTGACCGAGAAAAACAGTATGCACGAGATAGATACATGGATGTTCTTCCAGTATTTTTTCAAGATGTGGGTGGCTGTGTATCTGGTCAGCAATACCTTTACCATAGCGATGGCGGTCTTTGATGTAGGGCAGCATGTGGTGAGCGCTGCGGGCGGGGTAATCAGCACACAGACAACCATCAATATAGATACTATGATAGAAACGATGGAGACAGCTATGGAATCTATGGAGATCGGGGAGCTTGTGATACTGGCGCTGGAATCTATGCTGGTCAGCCTGTGTATGAAAATCATGTCGGTCGCTATTACGGTCGCTCTATATGGGCGTATGATAGAAATTTACCTCTACACTTCGATTGCACCAATACCATTTGCAACCTTCTCCAACCGGGAATGGGGGCAGGTGGGAAACAATTATTTCCGTGGGCTTCTGGCGCTGGGGTTCCAGGGGTTCTTTATGATGGTGTGCGTCGGCATTTATGCAGTGCTGGTGTCTACCATTCAGATTTCAGACAACATGCACTCAGCGCTGTTTGGGGTGGCAGCGTATACTGTAATCTTATGCTTCAGTCTGATAAAAACGGGAAGTCTTAGTAAAGCAATATTTAATGCACATTAGGGAGGTGGCTATGGAAAGGAAATACAGCATTGTTTACGCAGATCCGCCGTGGAAATACGATATGAAAAAAGGCCAGGGCGTAGCTGAAAACCATTACCAGACGATGAGCATAGAAGAGATATGCAGCCTTCCAATCGGTGAGATTACACAAAAGGATGCAGTATTGTTTTTATGGGTGACATTTCCGCAGTTGCCGGAGGCATTTAAAGTAATGAAGGCGTGGGGATTCGCCTATAAAACTGTTGCCTTTGTTTGGGTGAAGCAGAATAAAACCGGGAAAGGCTTCTTTTTTGGATTGGGATATTGGACACGCTCCAATGCGGAGATCTGTCTGATTGGTGTAAAAGGGCATATGAAGCGGATTTCTAATAAAGTGTTCCAGCTCATAGTCAGCCCGTTGGAGGGTCACAGCAAAAAGCCGGATGAAGCAAGGACAAGGATTGTGGAACTGATGGGCGATCTGCCGAGGATCGAACTGTTTGCAAGGCAGGAAATGCCGGGATGGGATGTCTGGGGAAATGAAGTTACATGTTCTCCGGGAGCTTTAGACTTAGAAAAAATGGAAAGGAAGGAGGAACCGGAAGCCAGTGGAGAAGGAGTGTGCTGAGTATTTCCGGGATAAAGAAGAATGGCTTTTGTATCCGTACCAAAGGATTTGACAAAGATAAAAAATAAAGTGGTACTGAACCTTACAAAGAGGCAGCTTATCTGCGTTGTGATTGCGGCGGCTGTGGGACTTCCCTTTTATTTTCTCACGAAGGATTATATCGGGACGAGCAATGCAGCAACGGGCATGGTGGTTCTGATGTTGCCGGCATTTTTGTTCGCTATGTATGAGAAGGACGGGATGCCGCTTGAGAAGGTTCTTTTAAATATCATCAATGTAAAATTGAAAAAGCCGGCAGTCCGTAAATATGAAGTGAGAAATATTTATGAGACAGAAGAAATTATAACATCAAAAAAGAAAGGGGGAGGAAAACATGGGAAGAAAAAGAAACGCTGATTATCGGCGGAATGCGACGGGGAAGGAGGACGCAGTATTCTTAGATGACTGGCTTGATGATCCGGAGGATGATTATATAGATTTTGAGAATCATCCTGCTTATTCAGGCAAAGGCAGAAGGGGCATGAACAGAGCGCTTACCCGCCGTGAGAAGAAGGCGATGGAGAAAGCGGCAAAGGAGGCGGAGAAACTTCGGAGAATACGGGAGGAAGCAGACCGGAAAGCCGCAAAGAAAGCTGCCCGTGAAGAAAAGAAGAAAGCAAGAAGGGAGGCGGCGAGGAGAAAAACACAGCATAAGAAATCTGGTTCTAAAGGGAAGAATGGTGCTGGAGGGGCAGTAGCCAGTAATCATATTGATAATAAAAAGCAAAAGAGGGAGAAACAGATTTCCGCACAGCAGTCGATTCCTTATAAGGAAATGGCGAAGGACGGGATCTGCCGAGTGCAGGATAAATATTATTCTAAATCCATCCGATTTTATGATATCAATTACCAGTTGGCGCAAAATGAGGATAAGAACGCTATTTTTGAGAACTGGTGCGATTTCCTCAATTATTTTGACAGCACGATATATTTTCAGCTATCTTTTGTCAACCATCACAGCAATATGAAGGAGTATGAATCTATCATACAGATCAAACCTCAGAATGACGCTTTTGACGATGTGAGGATGGAATACGCGAGGATGCTGAAAAACCAGCTCGCAAAAGGTAACAACGGGCTTGTACGTACTAAATATATTACGTTCGGGATTGAAGCGGATAACATCCAGGAGGCAAAGCCGAAGCTGGAGCGGATTGAGGCAGACATTCTGAATAATTTCAAGGTGCTTGGAGTATCGGCATATCCGCTGAATGGGGAGGAACGTCTGCAGGTTCTGTATGAGACCTTCAATCCGGAAGAAAAGACGCCGTTTAAGTTTTCCTATGAGAAAGTGCTGCGTACCGGGATGGGAACAAAGGATTTTATTGCACCTACCAGTTTTGTATTTAAAAACGGCAAAGATTTTCAGATGGGAGATACGGTGGGGGCAGCGTCCTATCTGCAGATACTGGCTCCGGAGCTGACAGACAAGATGCTTGCGGAGTTTTTGGATATGGACAGAAATCTGATGGTGAACTTACATATCCAGTCCTTAGACCAGATGAAAGCGATCAAGCTGGTAAAAAGCAAGGTGACGGACATTAACCGGATGAAGATAGAAGAGCAGAAAAAGGCAGTGCGTTCCGGGTATGATATGGATATCATTCCGTCTGACCTCAATACTTATGGCGGAGAGGCGAAACGATTACTGGAAGATTTGCAGTCAAGGAATGAGAGGATGTTCCTTGTAACTGTGATTTTCTTAAATACTGCAAAGACGAAGCAGGAACTGGATAACGCTGTATTCCAGACAGCAGGAATCGCACAGAAATATAACTGTTCGCTTCGGCGGCTGGATTATATGCAGGAGCAGGGGCTGATGAGCAGTGTTCCGCTGGGATTGAACCTAATCCCGATCAAGCGGGCGCTGACTACTACATCCACTGCTATTTTTGTGCCTTTTACCACGCAGGAATTATTTATGGCAGGGGAATCTTTGTATTACGGTTTAAATGCATTGAGTAACAACATGATCATGGTAGACCGAAAGAAACTGAAAAACCCCAACGGCCTGATACTTGGTACGCCGGGGTCTGGTAAATCATTTTCTGCTAAGAGGGAGATTACCAATGCTTTTTTTGCTACGCAGGATGACATCATTATCGGAGATCCGGAGGGTGAGTATTATCCGTTGGTACATGCGCTTGGCGGTCAGGTCATTCACATTTCCGCAACGAGCCATGATTTTATTAACCCGATGGACATCAACATGGACTATTCGGATGATGATAACCCGTTAGGCGTAAAAAGTGATTTTATCTTATCCTTATGCGAGTTGATCATGGGGGCGAGGAACGGAATTGAAGCGGAGGAAAAGTCTGTGATTGACCGGTGCCTACCGATTGTGTATCAGAAATATTTTGAAAACCCTGTGCCGGAAAATATGCCGGTGCTTGGGGATTTGTACCAGTGTCTGCGTGAACAGGAGGAGGTGCAGGCGCAGAGGATTGCAACAGCACTGGAAATCTATGTGAACGGTTCTTTGAAAGTATTCAATCACCGTACAAACGTGGAATTAGAAAATCGGATTATCTGCTTTGACATTAAGGATTTGGGTAAGCAGTTGAAAAAACTTGGTATGCTCATTGTTCAGGATCAGGTATGGAACCGCGTAACGGTCAATCGTGCCGCGCGGAAATCTACCAGATACTATATTGACGAGTTCCATCTGCTTTTAAAAGAGGAACAGACGGCGGCATATTCGGTGGAAATCTGGAAGCGTTTCAGAAAATGGGGCGGTATTCCGACAGGCATTACACAGAACATCAAGGATCTGCTGTCAAGCCGTGAGATTGAAAATATCTTTGAAAACTCGGACTTTATTTACATGCTGAACCAGGCGGCGGGGGACAGGCAGATATTGGCGAAGCAGCTCAACATATCGCCGCACCAGTTGTCCTATGTGACAAACAGCGGTGAAGGTGAGGGATTGATTTTCTACGGGAGTACGATCATTCCTTTTAAAGATAAATTCGATAAATCGCTGCGCTTGTATACTTTGATGACAACAAAACCATCTGAGATGGAGAAAAGTCGGGAAATATTGCCCGCCGAAGAGCAGAAAGGCAAAGTATGAGATATAAGATTGCAGGAATGATACTGGCAGTGTCGCTTGTATTATTAGGGATCAGCGAATATTTCTTGATAGATTTATTTTTAGAGGAACGGGAGGATGATATGTTGCAGGAGCAGTTGAAGGAAATCTATGAAGAGAGTGAAAATGAAGATACGCCAGAAGAAAGCGAAGGTGATGAAAACGACAGATCTGCACCTTCCGTTCGTCCGGGCTTGCTTGCATTGCATAAGAAAAATCCGGATTGTATCGGATGGTTGCAGATTGAAGGCACAGTGATTGATTATCCGGTTATGTATCATCCGGAAAAAGAGAATTATTATCTGCACCGGGATTTCAATGAGGATTATTCAGCGAATGGCTGTCTGTTTCTTTCGGAATTATGTAACCCGGATACAAGCGATAACCTGATCATCTATGGACATCACATGAACAGCGGGAAGATGTTCGCAGCGTTAGACAAATATAAAAGCAGTAAGTTTTACCGGGAACATCCGCTGATTTCCTATAATACTTTGCAGGGTGAGGAAACCTATCAGATATTTGCGGTTTTTAGAACTCCGGTATATACCGGGAATGATTTCCCTTACTATACATTCACAAAGGCAGAGAGTATATCAGATTATCAGGAATATATAAAAGCAGTGAAAGAGCGTTCCATTTATGATACGGGAAACGCTGCTGTTTTCGGGGATAAACTTCTGACCTTATCCACCTGCGAGTATTCCCAAAGGAACGGGCGGATTGTAGTAGTGGCAAAGAGAATCCGATAATGATTGGGGTGATAAGAATCCAAAGGAGTTGACAGATATGAAGGAACAGGAATATCAGGCAAAGGAGAAAACAGTCAGTAAAATGAGCCGTGACGGGCTGATGAAGGAAAACCTGCAGAGCAGGGATTCTGTAAGGATCAGCCAGAGGGAAGCCGACAGTCTGGTGCTGCCCGGACAGGCTGTTGATTCGTTTGAACTGCAGAAAGAAAAAGTGTATACGAGAGGACAGAAAGGAGGGGAAGAAAGCCTCTCTGATACGCAAACTTCTGCAAAGGCAAAACAGCGAAGGATGACGTGGGCAGACAGGCGGCGGCAGTTATATGAAGGGAAGGGTTCGGAGGATGAAATGCGAAAAGATCTTCCGGAGTCTGAATCAGATGGTGGATTGTCGGAGTATTCTTCACGTATGGAGAGTATCCGGGGACATTCGTCAAGCGGAGGGAAGTATGCGGAAGCCTTTGTAGAGACAAGCCATAACCGCAGAAAAAAGTTCGTGCAATCCCGTTTTGGAGAGGGGGATGGTAAGCAGGCTGACGGTGAGAGCGGTAATAAAGATTCTAAACAAAAAAATGTACGTTTCCGGGAGACATCCAAAGAAACGGAAGATACTTTGGAATCCATCCGTGAGAAGATTAAGAAAAAAACACAGCGTGAACAGATCTATAAAGAACAGAAGAAAAAAGTATCCCGCCTTTCTTTTGGTGACGATGACGGCGGCATGATACATGGAGCTGGCGTGGGGATTACAAAAAAGGCAGTATCTAAAGCGGGTCATTTAGCATCGGCCTATGCACATGGGAAAGGGCATGAAGCAGAGCAAGAGAACTCAGCAGTAGAAGGAGCGCACCGGGCGGAGATTATGGCAGAACATTCTCTGCGCTCTGCGATGCGTTCATCCAGACGGATCATGCAGCAGAAGCTCTCCCGATGGCAGGAATCCCCGGAAGAAGTGGGGATGAAAAGCCGCCTGCAGTTTGAACCGATGCAGGAAGCGGCAAAGGAGGCAGGAAAGCAGGCAACAGAAGCAAAGCAAGCGGAAAGATCTGCAAGGAAACATCTTCTGCAGAAACTGCGGATCAAAAAATCCTATCAGGCAGCAAAGCAGGGTAGGGACACGACAGCGGAGGCGGTAAGGGCCACGCAGACCGTATTCGACAAAATAAAAAGAACAGCAGCGGTAATTGTAAAAAATAATAAAAGGATTCTTGAAGCGGCGGCAGTTTTAATGCTGCTTTTTTTAATGGTATCAGCAGGATTTTCAAGCTGCAGCGCTATGACAGAAGGTGCGGCAACTACGATTATCGGAACAACCTACCCCAGCACGGATGAAGATATTTATGATACGGAACATGCATATGCGGCGCTGGAGGATGCTCTAAACCGGCAGATCAACAACATGGAATCCACACATCCGGGATACGATGAGTATTGGTATCGTGTGGATGAGATCTCTCATAACCCGTATCACCTGATTTCTTATTTTACTGCAAAATACGGGCAGTTTACCTACAGCCAGGTGGCGGATGAAGTGGAGGAAATCTTCCGGGAACAGTACAGTATGAATGTGGATGGAGTCAGGGATACGGTGACGGAGACAAAGACGGTACATGTAGGAGAATCGCTGGGGCAGGTAGTTACAAGCGGTTACTGCAATTGTTCCATCTGCTGTGGTTCATGGGCAGGCGGGCCGACGGCGAGCGGTGCATACCCGACAGCAAACCATACGATAGCGGTGGACGCAGCCAATCCTTTTGTGCCGATGGGGACAAAGGTTATTATGAACGGCGTGGAGTATGTAGTGGAAGATACGGGAGCATTTGCAGGGTACGGCGTACAGTTTGATGTCTATTATGGTAGTCATTCCGCTGCGTCCGCTCACGGACATAAAACGTGGGAGGCGTACATAGCGGATGATAACGGGAGCCGGGAGGTAGAAGTGACCACGACAAGGGTGGTGAACCGTCTAGAGGTGAAACTGACAAACCATAGCCTGGATACTGTGCTTCGGAGCCGGATGGACGAGAATGAGGAAAAACGGTATGACCTTTACAATACAACCTATGGCAACCGGAATTATCTGTTTGATATTGAGAGCCTGCCGGGAGGTTCAGACGGATTCGGTTATGAGATTCCGTCTGAAGCGTTGTCTGACGCAAGATTCGCAAGAATGATCCGTGAGGCAGAGAAGTATCTTGGATATCCCTATGTGTGGGGTGGCGCTTCACCGAGTACCAGTTTTGACTGCTCCGGATTCGTAAGCTGGGTAATCAACCATTGCGGGAACGGATGGAACATAGGCAGGCGGACAGCTGAGGGATTACGGGGGTGCTGCGCTTATGTATCGCCTGCGGAAGCAAAGCCGGGAGATCTGATATTTTTTAAGAATACATATCCCACATCCGGTGCAAGCCATGTGGGGATTTATGTAGGCAACAATATGATGATCCACTGCGGCAACCCAATCCAGTATACCAAGATGAATACATCGTATTGGAAAAAACATTTTCTTGCATTTGGGAGATTACCATAAATGCAGGATACCGATTAAATTCGATAACAGTGAGGTGATAACTACGAACAGGAAATTATACCGTGTTCTGGATGAAATTCAGAAAACAGAAAAGAAGATTGCTGTATGGCAGGAACATTTGAGTAAGTTGAACGAGCAGAGAGAAATGTTAGAAAATGCAGAGATTATAAAAAGTGTCCGCTCCATGAAGCTTGGCAGCCGGGAATTGTTATCTGTTCTGGAAGGTGTACAGAATGGGACAATTGTACTTTCAGAGAACTATAAAACAGAGGAAGGTTTTGAGACGGATGAAAGTGTGGAATTTATGAACCTGACAGACGGGACAGATAATGGAACGGCAGAGTGGAATGAAGAAAATAAAATGTCAGAGGGGCTGGCATTAGAAAGTGAGGATTTTAATAGTGAAGGTGAAAATTAAAAAGTATCTTATAGTGATTACGATGGTCGTGGGTATGTTCTTATCTGCGGCCATTCCTGTATCAGCCTATACAGGCGGGGCAGAGCAGGAGACAGGAACAGTGGATACAAGCGTGGAACCCGAAAATGGGAGTACGACAACAGCGGCTCCGATTGAGGAAGAATCATCGGATTCGGAGAATAGTCCGTCAGATACGGAAGAGGAATCAGAGGAGCAGGAATCTGCGGGAAGGGTTAACGGAACATCATTCTCTGTTCCGGGGAACGGGCAGTTGATGGATGATTTTTCAGAGGATGAAACGAAACAGTTCCTGACCATTCAGAGCAAGAGCGGTAATACCTATTTTATGGTTTTAGACCGTTCCAATAATACGGAGAATGTCTATATGCTTTCCATGATAGATGAAAATGATCTGGCTGAATTTATCAGTGAGGAACAAAAGGAGAAAGAGCAGTCGGCTGTAGTTATTCCGGAGAAAGAAAGCCCGGCTGTATCCGCAGAGCCGGAAAAGGAGCCAGTGGTGGAAGAAAAGAAAGGCGGTATTAATACAAGAGCCTTGCTTGTAGTAATTCTCCTTTTGACCGTTGGTATTGGCGGTTTCTATTATTTTAAGGTAATAAAGCTGAGGCAGGATGAGGACGAAGCAGACGGAGAGGATTTGGAGTTTTATGATGGCGGTGCATATATCAATGAGGATCAGGAAGATTCTGATGAAGAGGAGGAATAAGTATGTTTTTAGTAATCGCAGAGAAACCGAGTGTATCACAGGCGCTGGCGAAGGTGCTTGGCGCAGGAGGAAAGGAGGATGGATATATTTCTGGTCAGGACTGTATTGTGAGCTGGTGCCTGGGACATTTGGTGGAGTATGTTTCGCCGGAAATATATGATTCAAAATATGCAAAATGGCAGTTCGCAGATCTTCCAATTATCCCGGAGGAATGGGAGCTTGCGGTGGCAAAAGACAAGAAAAAGCAGTTTATCGTTCTGAAAAAACTGTTGAACCGTGATGATTTTGATTATGTGGTCAATGCCTGCGACGCAGGACGGGAAGGGGAATTGATATTCAAACGGGTATATGACCTTTCCGGCAGCAAGCTTCCGGTGAAGAGACTGTGGATCAGTTCGATGGAGGATAGTGCGATCCGGGAAGGATTTGACAGTCTGCAGGATGGCAGTGAGTTTGAAAATCTTTGTGAAGCTTCTGTTTGCAGGGCAAAAGCAGACTGGCTGATCGGTATGAACGCAACGAGGGCGTTTACTACAAAATGCTATAAACGCTTTACTGTGGGGCGTGTCCAGACACCGACGCTGGCAATGCTGGTAGAACGGCAGGAAGCGATAGACGGATTTGTGAAGGAAGCCTATTACAAAGTAGAGATTGAAGGAAATGGGATTCGTGCTGTATCAGGAAATATGAAAGAGGAAACAGAAAGTCTTGCGCTGGTGGAACGATGTAATGAAAAATCAGCGGTAATTTCTAATGTTGAGAAGATTCGGAAGAAGAGCAAACCGCCGAAACTTTATGACCTTACTACTTTGCAGAGAGAAGCGAATCGTTTCTTTGGATATACTGCTCAGGAGACATTGCGGGAGCTGCAGGCATTATATGAAGCGAGGCTTGTAACTTACCCACGGACGGACAGCCAGTATATCACGGCGGATATGGAGCAGACCACGATGGAACTGTTAGGATTGCTACCGGAAATGCTGCCGTTTCTGCAGAAGGAATCTGTCGGGAGAAATGTGGAGTGTCTTATCAATAATGATAAGGTTTCAGACCATCATGCATTACTGCCTACAAAGGAGGCTGTGGATCAGGATTTCGGTGAACTGTCTGAAATGCAGAGGAATATCTTCGGACTGATTGGACAGAGGTTTGCGCAGGCAGTGTCGGAAGAATCTATTTACGAGGAAACCGTGCTTACCATGCTCTGTGAAGAGCATGAATTTTCTGCAAAGGGGAAAGCGGTTGTTCAGTTCGGATTCAAAGGGATCGAAGAGGCTTTCCGCAATTTTATGCGGAAAGGGAAATCGACAGATAGAGACAAGGCAGACGATACACCTTCTATTCCAGAAAGGGTGTATGAAGGGATGGAGATTCTGAAAGTTAATGCAGAAAACAGCAGACATTTCAGTTCCCCGCCGAAGCCCTACAGTGAGGACACTTTACTGGCAGCGATGGAGCGGGCCGGAAATCAGGAATTTGAGGAAGAGGCAGAGAAAAAGGGACTTGGAACCCCGGCAACCAGAGCATCCATCATAGAAAAGCTGGTTTCTTCCGGATACGCAAAGCGGAGCGGAAAGCAGATACTTCCGACGGCAGACGGAAAGGAGCTGATCGCACTCCTTCCGAAATATTTAAAGTCTGCGGCTATGACTGCGGAATGGGAAAATAAACTGCTTTTAATGGAAAAGGGGCAGATAGAAAGCAGAGAATTTCTGAAGGAGATCACGGATCTGATTGACTGTATGCTTAAGGAGTGCAGCAATATTTCAGAAGAGGAACAGCGTCGGTTACATCCAAAGGAAGAGATTGGAGTTTGCCCGGTATGTAAAAGTCCAGTGTATGAGGGGAAGAAGAATTTTTACTGCAGCAATCAGGAGTGTTCCTTCGCTTTATGGAAGGACAACCGCTATCTTTCCAGTATGAAAAAGCTGATTGATAAAAAGATGGCAGTGGATCTGTTGGAAAAGGGATGTACCCGTGTGAAGGATCTGTATTCACAGAAAAAGAAGAGAACTTTTTCGGCGGATCTGTTGATGAAGGTGGAGGACGGACGGGTTAATTTCAGCCTGGATTTCCCAAAGACGAAGAAAAAATAGCAATTAATATGGAGGGGTTTACATGGCAACAATAAATGAAATCCGTGGGCTTGCAGAGTTTAAGGCGAAGGACATCACCCGTTCCCCACGGGACTGGATGAAGTATCTGGATACGGCGGCAAGGCTGTACCGCTATTCTTTTTCGGATACACTGCTGATCCATGCACAGCGTCCGGATGCAACAGCATGTGCGTCGCTGGAGCTGTGGAATGAGAAGATGAACCGGTGGGTCAATTACGGAGCGAGGGGCATTGCGTTGATTAACGATACCGGACCGAGAAAGGGGCTGCGGTATGTATTCGATATTGCGGATACGCACATGGGGGCTGGCGGCAGAACACCACACCTTTGGAGGCTTGAGGATTCACAGAAGGAAGCAGTGCTTGATCATCTGGCGGATGTGTATGGATTATCGGAGAGCGCTGCTTCAAGCTTGCCTGCCGCATTATCGGCAATCTCATTACAGATGACAAATGAGAATGTGGATGAAGCGATGGAAGGGCTTTTAAATGAAACGAAAGGGACACTTTTAGAAGAGCTGGATACAGATACAATCCGTGTGGAGTTTCGCAGGCTCTTGATGGACAGTGCATTTTATACGCTGTCTGTCCGCTGTGGAACTGATCCGATGGAATATCTGGAGGAAGAAGATTTTTCAGGGATTACGGATTATAATGCGTTGTCTGTGCTTTCATTCCTTGGAAATGCAACGAGCCAGATTGTGGAGCCGGTTCTTATGGATATCGGGCGGACAGTGCGAAGAATCCTGATAGAAGAATCTCAGAAAACGGTTGCAAAAGAAACAGACATCGGTTATAATAACTTTAACACATTAAAGCGCGAAAGTAAAAGTATAGAGGGAGGAAATGAGAATGGAACTGACCTATCACCGAAAGGGAGACTACCTGTTCCCGAACCTGGTAATAGAGGAACCGGAAATGCAGATCGGGAAATACGGGATGTTGCGTCGGACATATCTGAAGGAGAACCGGAAAGGGTGGTATCAGAGCATGTTGCTGACGGGGAAACTGAACAGTCATCTTTTGGAAATCGAGAAAGCGGCCACGGAGAGGATGGAAATCCTGATGAAGGGACTGCTGCAGAAATATCCGGCTCCGGACAAGGAGAAAGATCAGATGGCGTGGGCAGCGCATATGAACGGGCTGACGGTAATGGCGGAAGAGAGCATTTTGACGGAATTGGTATACAGTTAAGTGAAGAGACAACAGAACAGGATCTGAGTGAAGCAGAGGAAAAAATCGCCTCTGCTTTATCTTTGCCTGAACTGCCGACAGTAAAACAGCAGATACGAAAGATAGAGGAACGGATACAGGCTCTGTATGCCGGAGAGATTACGATTCCTGCAGATGTAGTGGATGAAATATTGCGGGGCGGCGGCAATCGGAACGGGAGTCAGCTTCGTATCATTTATAATTATATGACTGAGCAGACGACAGAGGAATACACAGAGTTTGTCCGTAAAGAGTATGGCAGGGGCGGTATCGGCCTGAACATCAATGGCATAGAATATTCTGTCTGGTACGATGAATTGGGGATGCAGATTGCAGTCGGGCATACAGTGACAGATCGTCTACTGGATAAGGCATTTCTTTCATGGGAGGATGTGAGCGGGCGTATCCACCAGCTACTCAGGCAGGGTGAATATGCTCCCCAGGTAGTACTGGATGCGGCACGGGACAATGCTTTGAAAGAACATGCGAGCACATTGGCATACATGAAGCAGGATATGGCAGAGGGTGTTGCAGAGCTTGTGTTTGATGATGTGGAGATTTTTAAAGGAGGATTTCCGGGAACAGTTGAAAAACTGATGGAATTAATTGCGCAGCCGGAATACTTGTCAGATTTGCTTGAGCGTCTGGAAGGGTTAGCCGAAGCGTATGAGGAAGACCCGGACATAATGCGCTTTAAATTATACAACCCTCCGAGGATATTGGCACAATTTCAGAAATTCTCAAGGGAATCCGTGCCATTTCAGGCAAGGGAAGGCTTTACATGGGAGGAACATCCGGTTTTCATTACGGAAGATGAAATAGACGCTTTCCTGCAGGGCGGCGGCGCTTATTCTGACGGAAGGCTGTCTACCTATGCGTTCTTCATCCAGGATAAGACAGATAAAGAGAAAACTGAGTTTATCAAGAAAAGCTATGGGATTGGCGGATGTAGTCATGCGCTTTCCGGTGCGGATGATTCCCATGCAGATTACAGCGGAAAGGGATTGAAGCTGGCAAGGGGAAGCTATAGTAGCCCGGATACGGAAGTCCTTTTAAAGTGGCCGAAAGTGGCGAAACGGGTGGAATCTTTAATCCGGAATGATAATTACCTGAAACCGTCTGATTATTCCCGTATGCCTGTTTATGAAAGGGAACGGATGGCAGGCAGGGTCCTCCGTTTTTACTATCATCTGCCGGAAGAAATAGAGCGCCCGTTCAAACAGGATTTTCTCAATGAAGAAGCACGGAAAGAACTGCCGGTTTTGCTGGAGAACCCGAACACAGCAGAGAAGCTTGTGGAAGATATGGATGCTGCATTAGCCGCATTGCCGCTGGATTTTGAAGATTATGAAAGAAAGGCGCAGATCCTCACAGACCTGCACGGATATGTGGAAGGCACATATACGATTTTTCCGGAGCAGAAGCAGGAAGTGCAGATTGCAGGAGACGGACAGTTGTCCTTGTTTGATTTCATGGATAATTCTGTGGCTGAACCAGAATCGAAAGAGATGAAAAACGAAAGGGAGAAGAAAGAGCCGGAAGTAAAGCCTGTACAAGATATAGAAATAGCAGCAGATTCAGAAACAGCAGAAGAGTTAGGGCCAGGAAGAGCAGAAAGCATAGAACAGTCTGAATCAGAAGAGATGGGGACGG
Source organism: Lachnospiraceae bacterium MD308 (assembly GCA_010206225.2). Classification (GTDB taxonomy): domain Bacteria; phylum Bacillota; class Clostridia; order Lachnospirales; family Lachnospiraceae; genus MD308. The sequence continues at coordinate 29,515 of VIQU02000031.1, forward strand.
AAGAAGAAAATGTAACGGAGATGGAATCAGAGCAAGTAGATTCTCTGTCGACTGAGCTGGAGTATACAGAGCCGGAATCCTCGCAGGAGGAACGGGATACTGAAGAAACCATGATTGAAGATCGGTTGTTCCTTGCAATGGAGGAAGCGAATGTATATCTTGACGATTTTTCACCGGAGCAGGTGGATGTTATCTTTGAAGCGGCAGAGAAGAATCTGAATCTTGTACCAATGCTGAATACAGAGTTTCCGCCAGAGCAAATGCAGTTGATCGCTGATGTGATAGAACGTATGGCGGCGAACGAGCAGGCAGTATTCGGGAGTGAGATCAATCCGCTTACAAACCATGTGCTGAACCCGGAAGAAATCAATGCAATACGGAAAGAACGCCTTCTGACGTTGGAACATGCTGAGTATACAGATATTGAACCGACAGGAAATATCTATAAACCGCAGGAGGAGAGCGGAAGAGAAAATAGCACGGGAAACGGCAGAGAAGAGATAAAGAAAAAACCAACCAGGCAGAAGCAGATTAATTTCCATATCACGGACGATGATTTAGGTGCAGGCGGGCCAAAGCAGAAGTTTCGTGCCAATATGGACGCAATTCATCTGCTAAAGGAACTGGAATCTGAAAACCGTCTTGCTACGCCAAAAGAGCAGGAAACCTTGTCACGCTTCGTCGGTTGGGGCGGTATTCCAGCAGCATTTGATGATAAGAACGGCACATGGGCGGCGGAGTACGGCGAACTGAAAGAGGCTCTGACACCGGAGGAATATAGAGAAGCAAGGGCATCTACATTAAATGCGTTCTATACTTCCCCTACAGTAATCAAAGCAATGTATGAAGCATTGGGAAATATGGGGTTACAGCAGGGAAATGTATTGGAGCCGTCCTGCGGAATCGGAAATTTCATGGGGTTAGTGCCGGAGGCAATGGACGGATTAAAGATGTACGGTGTGGAGCTTGACAGTATTTCAGGAAAGATTGCGAAGCAGCTCTACCAGAAAAATAACATTTCCGTGCAGGGATTTGAAACGACAGAGTATCCGGACAGCTTTTTTGACTGTGTGATCGGGAATGTGCCGTTTGGCGCTTACAAGGTGACAGACCGGAAATATGACCGTCACAATTTTATGATCCATGATTATTTTATAGCGAAGTCTCTTGATCTGGTACGTCCGGGCGGTGTGGTAGCGGTGGTGACATCCAGCGGAACGATGGATAAGCAGAGTGAATCCGTGCGGCAGTATATTGCCAACCGTGCGGATCTGCTTGGTGCGATCCGTCTTCCGGACAATGCATTTCAGCGAAATGCAGGGACAGGAGTAGTAGCGGATATCTTATTCTTCCAAAAGCGTGACCGTGCATCCTTAGAGCAGCTGGATTGGGTGAAGCTTGGGGCAACTCGGGAAGGATATGCTGTTAATTCCTACTTTGTACAGCATCCGGAAATGGTGCTGGGAGAGTTTACGACGGAAAGTACACAATATGGGAAGCAGGAGGTTACGGTAAAGCCTATAGAGGGCGCTGTCCTATCCGAACAGTTGAAAGAAGCAATCAAACATATAGAGGGGACAATCACAGAGGTTGAACTGGAAGATTCAGAATTAGAAGACACTGTTATTTCTATTCCGGCAGAGCCGTCTATAAAAAATTTCAGTTTTGCTAACATAGACGGGAAAGTATATTACCGGGAAAATTCATGGATGAATCTGATGGAACTGCCGAAGATGACAACAGAGCGTGTGCTTGGCATGATTGAACTGCGGAATCTGACGCAGGAGCTTTTACAGTGTCAGATGGAGGATGGCAGTGATTCGGAAGTGGCTTTACTGCAGCAGAAACTGAATACGCAGTATGACCGTTTTACGTCACAGTACGGATTAATCAGCAGCAATGCTAATCGGAGGGCATTTTCCCAGGATAGCAGCTATTGTCTGTTGGCGTCACTGGAACTTCTGGATGAAGAAGGGAACCTAAAACGAAAGGCAGATATTTTTACCAAACGTACCATTCGGAAAGCCGTGCCGGTGACAAGCGTGGATACTGCCAGTGAAGCGCTTGCCGTTTCCATTGGGGAACGGGCAAAAGTAGATGTGCCGTTTATGGCGCAGCTTTCAGGAAAAACGGAGGATGAAGTCACGGAGGAACTGTCAGGGGTGATTTTTAAAAATCCGCTGACGGACCAGTGGGAAGCGTCGGATGAATATTTATCCGGCAATGTCCGGGAGAAGCTGGCGATTGCAAAGCAGTTCGCAGAGAATCATCCGGAATATGAAATTAATGTGCAGGCATTAGAGCGTGTACAGCCGAAGGATCTGGAAGCGTCGGAGATTGAGGTACGTCTTGGCGCAACCTGGGTGAAGCCGGAATATATTACAGAATTTATGGGGGAATTATTCCATACGCCGCAATATTTGTTAGGGAAGAAGATTGAGGTAAAGTATGCAAATGTAAACGGGCAATGGAATATCTCCGGGAAGAATGCGGATTCCTACGGGAATTCTATGGTGACTTCCACCTATGGGACACGGAGGGCAAATGCTTACCGCTTATTAGAAGATGCGTTAAACCTGCGGGATACGAAGATATTTGATACCGTTGAAGAAGATGGCAAGGAGAAACGTGTCCTGAATAAAAAGGAAACCATGATTGCACAGCAGAAGCAGGAGATGATAAAGGAAGCCTATAAGGAATGGATCTTCCGGGATATTGACCGGCGGGAGGATTTGTGCCGGACATACAATGATCTGTTTAACAGCGTCCGTCCCCGTGAATATGACGGGAGTCATATCCAGTTTGCAGGCATGACGCCGGAGATCACGCTGATGCAGCACCAGAAAAATGCAGTGGCACATATTTTATACGGAAATAATACCCTGCTTGCACACTGCGTGGGAGCTGGAAAGACGTTTCAAATGATTGCGGCCGGAATGGAGAGCAAACAGCTTGGACTGGCGCAGAAGAATCTCTATGTTGTGCCGAACCATTTGACGGAGCAGTGGGGCAGCGATTTCCTGCGCCTGTATCCGGGTGCAAACGTACTGGTGGCTACAAAGAAAGATTTTGAGCCTGCTAACCGGAAAAAGTTCTGCTCCCGTATTGCAACCGGAGATTATGATGCGATCATTATCGGGCATAGCCAGTTTGAACGGATTCCCCTTTCAAGGGAACGGCAGATAGCGGCTATTAAGCGGCAGATGGATGATATTACAACAGCGATTTCGGAGTTAGCAGAGGAAGAGGGGACACGCTACACTATTAAGCAGATGGAAAAGACAAGGAAATCCCTGCAGGCACGGCTCGAGAAGCTCAATGACCAGAGCCGGAAGGATGATGTTGTTACCTTTGAGCAGTTAGGCGTGGACAGGTTGTTTGTAGATGAGAGTCATTTTTATAAAAATATGTTTTTGTACACAAAAATGCGCAATATTGCCGGGATTGCACAGACAGACGCACAGAAAAGCTCGGATATGTTTATGAAGTGCCAGTATCTGGATGAGATTACCGGAGGGAAGGGCGTCACCTTTGCAACGGGAACTCCCGTGTCGAATAGTATGGTGGAATTATATACTATCATGCGCTATTTACAATATGATACGCTCCAAAAGCTAGGGCTGGGACATTTTGATTCATGGGCGGCGGCTTTTGGAGAGACAACAACAAGTGTAGAACTCTCGCCAGAAGGAACGGGTTATCGTGCAAAAACACGGTTTGCCCGTTTTTTTAATCTCCCGGAATTGATCGCATTATTTAAAGAAAGCGCAGATATACAGACATCGGATATGCTTAAGCTTCCGGTTCCCGAAGCAGAGTATATCAATGAAGTGCTGAAACCAAGCGAAGAACAGCAGGAACTGGTCAGTTCCTTTGCAGAACGGGCAGAAACTGTCCGAGCCGGAAATGTAGATCCTTCACGGGATAACATGCTGAAGATTACAAACGACGGAAGAAAATGCGCACTGGATCAGCGGCTGATCAATGATATGCTGCCGGACGCAGGAGAGAGCAAGGTCAATCGCTGTGTAAAAAATACGTTTGATATATGGGAAAAAACTTCTGAACAAAAGGGGACACAATTAATTTTTTGCGATCTGTCCACACCGAAAAACGACGGTACATTTAATGTTTATGATGATGTAAGGGATAAGCTGGTAGCAATGGGAATCCCAAAAGAAGAAGTAGCTTTTATCCACGAAGCTGGGACGGAGACAAAAAAAGCAGAATTATTTTCAAAGGTACGCTCAGGACAGGTGCGTATTCTGCTTGGCTCTACACCGAAGTTAGGTGCCGGGACGAATATTCAAGACAGATTGGTTGCTCTACACCACCTTGATGCGCCCTGGAAACCTGCAGATTTAGAGCAGCAAGAGGGTCGGATTCTCAGGCAGGGGAATCAAAATGACAAGATACAGATTTACCGATATGTCACCGAGAATACGTTCGACGCATACATGTGGGTGCGACACGAAGTCGCTTAATTTAACTGTTTGGCGGTAATACCGACCAAACCATCCATTCCGTTGGATGAAGCCGTTGCCCCCGGCTCTGCCAGTAATGGCACTGTTCGGAAGCGGGCATAAACGTAGCCCTATTTAGAATCCAAACCGTGAGGGGAGGATGAAGCTGCCAGCTACAAGGCGGTTAGGGTGCAGGCTTTTTATTGATAGCATGGTTAATTAACTGAATCACCGTAAGCTTCGTTAAGGCTGAACAAGCCAAAGTAGCTGACAGGCTTGAACCAAAAAGGTGTGCAGTTGGATATTCCTTTCCACATTGGGAATACACGGACGTAAGACTGCCGGAGTAGAGGTGGGACCTAAACTATCAGATAATTGTTGATTAAGTGGAACGTGTCAAGCCCGTATTCTCGCCTGCAAAGGCAAGCCGACCGTAAGGAAAGCCGTTGGGAATGCGGGTATAGGATTGCGGAAGAAGCGAATGCCGGCTTTGTAATGAAGCCGGATAGGGGTTCAAGATTTGCCCTGCCCGAAAGGGTGCCCAATTCCGCGTGGTGCTTGATTACGAGAGAATTTATAGAATTTTTGAAAGGAGTAAAGCAAATGAACGGTAAAACGTGTGCGACTTCTGACGTTGCAAAGGCTTGGAACAGGATTGACTGGAACAAAGCCGAAGCATACGTTAAAAAACTGCAAATGCGTATCGTAAAGGCTCATCAGCAGGGCAGGACAGGCAAGGTAAAATCCTTGCAGTGGCTGCTCACACATTCTTTTTACGGACGTGCTTTAGCCGTAAAGAGGGTGACAAGTAATAAAGGCAAGAAAACAGCAGGAGTAGATAACGTATTATGGTCTACCCCAAAACTGAAATACGAAGCGATTTTCAGCTTGAAGCGCAGGGGATATAAGCCCCTGCCACTAAAGAGGGTGTATATACCGAAGAAAAACGGAAAAATGCGCCCATTAAGTATTCCATGCATGAAGGACAGGGCAATGCAGACATTATATAAATTTGCATTGGAGCCGATTGCAGAAATCACCGCCGACCCGAATTCTTACGGATTCCGGGCAAAACGGTGTGTGCAGGACGCCATTGAGCAATGTTTCACCTGTCTGAATAAAAGGAAATCCCCGAAGTGGGTGTTAGAAGGAGATATTAAAGGCTGTTTCGATAATATCAGCCATGAATGGATTCTGGATAACATCTCAATGGACAAGGATATCCTGCGTAAATGGCTAAAAAGCGGTTACATTGAAACCGGGCGGTTATTCCCGACAGACTTGGGAAGCCCGCAAGGTTCATCTATCTCACCAACTATCTGTAACATGGTTTTAGATGGCCTGGAAGTAAAACTAAAAGAGAAATACTACAAGAGAACCATCGGGGGGAAGCCATATTCACCAAAAGTAAATTTTATTCGCTATGCCGATGATTTTATTGTTACAGGCGAAAGTAAGGAATTGTTGGAGAATGGTGTGCTTCCAATCATCCGGGATTTTCTGTCAGAGAGAGGATTAGAACTGTCAGAAGAAAAGACAGTCATTACCCATATCGAAGATGGATTTGATTTTCTCGGAAGCAACATAAGGTGGTACAAAGACAAACTTCTTACAAAACCATCTAAAAAGAATTATAAAGCCATAGTAAGCAAGATAAGGGAGATAATCAAGAAAAATCCGTCTATGAAGCAGGAGGATTTGATACGCAAGCTGAACCCGGTCATCCGTGGCTGGGTGAACTTCCAGAAATATAATGTTTCCTCACAGGCATTTGAAAGGTTTGATTTTGATGTCTGGAGATGCCTGTGGCAATGGTGTAAGCGCAGGCATCCGAAAAAGAGCCACAAATGGATTGCAAAGAAATATTTCAGACAGGTTGGCAAGAGAAGTTGGACATTCAGCGTTAAAACGACAGATTCGTTCGAACTGCATTTGATTTATGCCACGGACACCAATATCATACGGTGGCTGAAAACAAAATCGGAAGCGACACCATTTGATGAAAAGTTTACAGAATATTTCGAGGATAGGGATACAGAGAGGATGTTTCGGGAAATCAATGGGAGAAAGAAGCTGAATGCTCTTTATAAAGCGCAGAAGGGAATCTGCCCTCACTGTGGAGAAGCAATCACGGTAGAGAGGGGATTCAGAATCCATTCCGAGATAGGAGCGGATTTCAAAGAAAAGAAAATGCTGCTACATGCCGAATGCCATAGGGCATTACATTACTTGAAAAACACTGATGAACCGGCTCTGGTGACACAGGGCTTATAAGTGCTTGAGCCGTGTGAGGGGAAACCTTCATGCACGGTTCTTAGGGGGGAAGGCGGTAGTAATACCGCTGACCTACCCGACCAGATTTTGGAGAACAAGCAGAAATTTATTAGCCAGATCATGACGAGCAAATCTCCCGTCCGTGCATGTGAGGATGTGGACGATACGGCGCTTTCGTATGCTGAGATCAAAGCCCTGGCCACCGGTAATCCATATATCAAAGAGAAGATGGATCTTGATATCCAGGTAAGCAAGCTGAAACTGCTAAAGGCAAACCATACGAGCCAGAAATACCGCCTGGAGACGGAAATCGCAAGAAATTACCCGGTTAAGATTACGGCGCTGAAGGAGCGTATTGCAGGACTAAAGGCAGATGTTAACACAGTAAAGCCGCTTTTAAAGAAAGATAAGGAAAAAGATGATTTTACGATGGTTATCGGTGGGAAAACCTATACAGACCGGAAAGAAGCCGGGACAGCGCTGATTGCTGCCTGCGCTGGGTTAAAGGCTGTAAAAACAGCCGGACAGATTGGAGAATTTCATGGATTTACATTGTCCGCTAATTTTGATGGTTTTGCGCAGTCGTTCCAGTTGACTATCAAGGGACAGTGCAGTTATCAGATAGAAGTGGGGAAAGATCCGCTGGGTAATCTATATCGTATCAGTAATGCTCTTACTGGAATCGAAAAGAAGCTGGCAGAGGCAGAATTAAATCTAGAAACTGTGCAACAGCAGCTTGCTACGGCAAAGGAAGAAGTAGAGAAGCCGTTTGTGAAGGAAGAAGAACTGGCGGAAAAAATGGAACGGTTGTCAGAATTAAATGCTTTGCTGAATATGGATGATAACGGACCGTCGGAGGCGTTGGGTATGGAAGAAGGAATACAGGAAGTGGCAGACTGTCCGAGAAAATCTGTCACGCTGGCAGGACGGGTGTCGGAGAACTCCAAAATTGCAGACGAAGTGAGGAAGCCCTCTGTATTGGATAAATTGAAAGAGGCAAAGGAACGAATTGCCGGAAATCGTGGAAACAATCGGAAACCAGACAGGAAAATAGAACAGGAATTATAAAATAGACGGGATGTATCCAAAAAAGCTGTACTTCTATAAGAAAGAGAATGGCTTTAAGGGTACATCCCGTTATCAGAATGGAGGGAATTTATGGCAGGAAAAAGGGAAGAACAGATGAAGGAGATTACAAAGCGGTTAGAGCAGGGTGTTCAGGAGCTGTTTACTTCAGAGAAATATATGAATTATCTGAAAACAATGTCGCAGTTCCACAATTACAGCTTTAACAATACGTTGCTGATTTCGATGCAGAAGCCGGAAGCGACACTGGTAGCCGGGTTTAGCTCATGGAACAAGAAATTTAACCGCCGTGTAAAGCAGGGGGAGAAGGGGATTAAGATCATTGCTCCAGCACCAATACGGAAGAAAGAGGAAATAGAGAAATTTGATCCGGTGACAAATGAGCCGATCCTTAAACCGGATGGACAGCCAGAGACAGAGGAAGTAGTGCATATCATTCCACGGTTTTGTGTAGCAACCGTTTTTGACATATCACAGACTTATGGCGATCCAATCCCGGAGCTGGATACACCGGAGCTATTAGGGAGTGTGGAAAATTTCCCGGTATTCATGGAAGCGATTGAAAGGACATCCCCCGTGCCTATGCACTATGAAGAGATAGAGGGAGAATCAAAAGGATATTACAGTAGTACGGATAAAGAAATAGCGATTCAGGAAGGTATGAGTGAGATGCAGACGATGAAAACTGCTGTCCATGAAGTAACTCATGCCATGTGTCACGACAGAGACATTATGGAGGAATTGGGGGAAAAGAAAAACCGGATGACCAAAGAGGTGGAAGCGGAGAGCGTTGCTTATACAGTCTGCAGCTGTTTCGGACTAGATACGTCAGATTATTCTTTCCCGTATATAGCCGGCTGGTCGAGTGATAAGGAGATAAAGGAACTGCGCTCTTCGATGGATTTTATCCGGAAAACGGCTGGTTCTTTTATTGACAGCATGGTGGAGAATATGCAGGAACTGCAGAAAGAAAAAGAAGCAATGCAGGATGTAGTTATAAATGAGAATGAAGGACTGCTTTATACAGACACAACGGATCGTTACGCTATTTTTCAGATTGATGAAGATGGAAAAGGCCGGGATTATTTGTTTTTGGGAATAGATTATATAAAGGATCATGGTATAGAAATAGACGGCAGTGATTATTCGCTGGTTTATAGCGGCAGACTTGAAAAGAATGATAATTTAGATACAATTTATGAAAGATTCAATATCAATCATCCGGAAGGGTATACCGGACATTCCCTTTCTGTCAGTGATGTAGTGGTTATAAATCGTGATGGAAAAGCGTCTGCACATTTTGTAGATAGTTTCGGTTTTACAGAATTGCCGGATTTTATACATCAGAGAGGACAGTTAATAGGGATAGAAGCGGCGGATCAGGAGCAGGAAGAAACAATATATCCACCCGTCTATACCCACACACTTGCCTATGCTATGGCGCATGGAAAGGTAGACGATCATTTCGAATCCCGGAAACAGAATATCGACTGTAAAAAGGCGGTAGAAACAGCAATCCGGGAAAACTTTGACGGGCTGCGGTTGGAAAAAGGAGCGGTAGATTCTGTCCTTGAGGAATATGGTGCAGAACGCCTGACATTCATTCTTGCCAACACAGTGCAGTATTTGGAACATGACGGGCGGTTTTCAAGGAATACTAAGGAATGGGCAAATGGATTTAAAATATCGGAAAACATTGTCCGTGGAACGGATCTGAACCAGGATTATGTTATTACCAGCCATCCGGCTGTATTGGATGGCTTTATCGGGTTTGCAAGAGAAAAAATGCAGGAACACAATTTGCAGCAGGAAACAACAGTACTGATTAATGAAGAAACCAGAGGATTTACGGTAGACGGGCATTTCGGCACATGGCACACCGCAGGAGTTAGAGAAATCAGAGGGGAAATGCTTTATCTGATGGAGCATGATGAATATGAAGATTCTGTTGCTTCTGTCATTGTGAATCAGGAAGGGAAGCTTGTAGCAGAAGATTTGGAGCATGGATTTGACAAGGGAGCAATGGATGCGATCAATGAATATTTTGCAGAAAAGGGAGTGGCAGACGAGCAGAAAACTTCATTTATCGCACAATACTATGTCCTGCATGAAGCGTATGGAGAGGATTCTGATAACAAATATGAATATTTTGAGGATTGGAAAGAGGCGCTGAAAGCCTATCATCGGATTCCGAACCATGTAGATAAGAGCATCGGTATGGAGAGTACGGAGCAGCCTTCGTCCAAAATGTCCTTAATTGAGTGCCGGAACGGAGTAGAAAAACCTGCGAATATAGATATTTCTTCAATTAGTGGGGAATGGCTGCGTGACGAAACGATAGAAGCGCTGCAGAGAGCAAAGGAATATTTTGAGAACCGTGAGACGGAGCTGGCATATGAGTTGAAAGACGGATATTTTTCAATCCATACAGCTTCAGAAGGGTATGATTATACGGTTTATGGCAAAGATTTTCGGGAGATTGACGGCGGAATATATGAGGATTCAGATATATCCATTCGTGAAGCGATGGAAACAATCCTCAGTGATGAAGGTATTGCGGTGGCAGGCTGTAAGGTTATGGATTATGAAGAATTACAAGAGGCAGTCAATCGTGTGGCACAGGAAGACATACAGAAAGAGCAGGAAAAAATACAGGAGAAAGCGCAACTGATTTCTGACCGTGCAGAGCCGGAAACTGCGTTAAATGGTTGTAGTTGTGCAGATATAGAGGAAACGGTATTAAGCTATGCTCAGGCACAGATTGACGATATGGGACTTGAAGGAGAGGTAGAGCTGCTTGGTGCAAGGGTGTACGGCAGCCGTTCTAGGGAGGGATTATATCATGAAGGTTCGGATATAGATGTTGTGGTATCTTATAGCGGTAGTGAAGCTTTAAAGGAAGATGATTTTTTTAATATGCTTCATGAAGATGGATTAAAGATTGCAGGTATCCTGGTTGACATCAACCCAATCTCAACAGAAAAAACTGGAACACTGGAGAAATATATGGAGAAGGCAGAAAAATATTTAGATGAAAAGCAGAAAACAATAGAAATGTCAAAAGAAGTAACGCCAGAGACGGGGGAACGGATTTCATTTTATGTAGCAGAATGTATGGAATTTCATGTCCTGGGGGAATACCATGAGCAGGTGGAAACACTGCAGGAAGCTATGGACTTATACGAAAAGATCCCCGCAGAGCGGATGAGCGGCGTCAAAGGGATTGGATTCTGTTTGGAGGACGGGAGTATCTATGATGGGATGCCCCAGGATCTGATGCGTCTGGGGAGGCTGGAAACAGATCTGGTCAATGAGATCTCCCATTATAAGAACAGTGCCTTAGTACAAAAGACAATTGCAGAGCTGGAGACGATTCTTGCAGAGCAGTCGGCAAAGAAGATTACGGAGCCTGAGAAAAAGCCGGAGAAGGAGCTTGAGCAAAAAATGGAGAAAAAGCCGGAAAAAGCGGACGAGGCAGTTCCAAAGGATGATAGTAGCATATCCGCAGGCAGTAAAAAACAGTCCGTCTTAAATGCCCTTCGTGAACGTCAGGAAAGGATGAAAGCACAGGATAAAGAAAAACAGGGACAAAAAACACAGTCACGCAGGAAAGGGGAGCTGGAATTATAATGATACGGTTTGAGGAAAATGAGTGTATTTTGGTAGCGATGTTCCAAGAAGAAAGCAGGCAGGGAACAATAGAAAAAATACATAGCATACTTCCATATATTATGGGCGAAGATGTAGAAGTGCTTGCTTTGATTAATAGTACATTGGAAAAGTTGGAAACTCTTTCAGATAAAGCATTTTTGAGCATAGATTGGGAGCAGTATAAGCAAGAGCCGATGGAGGATGAATAATGGATATTAATCAGTTTGCAGTTTATCAGCTTAAGAATATCCCGGAAAACCGGGAAATACGGTTTCGTTCATCTAAAATGCTGCAGGAAAAGAAAATACAGATACGGTATGAAGCTTATGAGGAGGTTTATTTGGGGTATATGCAGCCGGCGGATACACCAGAGAATATCCGCAGCCGATTGGATAAGCAGTTGCCCCGGACATTTAAAGGTCATTCTATCAGCGTCAGTGATGTGCTGGTGTTGAATAAAGAAGGTGTTGTGACCTCCTATTATGTTGAAAAGGGTGGATTTACAGTAATAGCAGGATTTATCAGAAACAGTTCGTCTGGTGCGATTGTATCTTTCGGTACTATGGATTTTCATATCGAGGGGAAGGAGGGGAGCTGGCATGCTTTTGACAGTATTGTCGTTAACGGAAAACAATTCTTCCTAATGGAGCATGAAAAACATGGGAGAGAAGTCGCATGGACAGTGGTGGACGAAGCAGGGAAGCTGATTGTAGACAGTACATATGTCGGCTTTGACCAGCCGGTTCTGAAGCAGATCAAGGAATACCTTAATCCTTCCCAATCGGTTATGGAAGCAGACATACAAGAGCAGTCTCTTGGAAATAATAAGGGCAAACCGTCACTTGAGAACTGGCAGAAATATATGGAGAACGGCGAGTATCTCCGGAGTTCTGAGATTGAAGAAGAGCAGAACTACAATATGATTGACGGAAGGCGGAATAATATGTCCCCGAAAAATAAAAAAGGCAGGACATCCGTATTAAAAAAACTGCGTCAGAAGCAGGTGGAGATAGCAAGGCGGAGCGGTAAGGCTGCGCCGCAGATGGCAGAGGAAGAGGATATGGAGCGTAGACAGAAATAAATTCATGAAAGATTGTGGCTCCCAGGGCTGTAATCTTTCTTTTTATTTGCAAAGATGTATATAGTAAAGAAACTGGAATGGTATTTTTGCTATGGTTGAAAAGTCCGTAGCTTCGAGTCCGTATCTGCATTGTAAAGCATATGGATTAATCTCAGTGTTTATGTTAAAATAAATATGAACAGAAAATAAGAATGGAAGGACGTATAATAAATGGGGGCAGATAGCAAGATACCAAAGAAAGCGGAAGCAAAAAGGACAGTGAAAGACAGCGTATTTACGAATTTATTTGGTGATTCCAAATACCTGCTTCAATTATACCAGGCGCTTCATCCGGAGGACACAGACGTCCGGGAAGAGGATTTAACAACGGTGACGCTGGAAAATATTTTTACAGACAGTATATATAATGATCTGGGATTTATAAAAGGGAATAAGCTCATGGTATTAGTAGAAGCTCAATCTTTATGGACAGCAAATATCATTATCAGGGCATTAGAGTATCTGGTCAATTCATACCGCAGGTATTTTTCTGATAATGATATGGATCTGTACAAGAGCAAAAAGGTGGAGCTGCCGAAACCAGAACTATACGTTATTTATACAGGAAACCGAAAAACACGCCCGTTAGAGATTACTTTATCAAATGAATTTTTTGATGGAGAGAAAACGGCAATTGAAGTAACAGTACAGATGATATATGATGGCAAAAACGGTGATATTATCAACCAGTATGTAACATTTACAAAGGTGCTGGATGAACAGATGAAGTTGCATGGCAGGTCAAAGAAGGCTGTCCAGGAGACGATACGTATTTGCAAGGATCAGGATATACTTCGGGAATATTTGCAGAGAAAGGAAAGCGAGGTAGTGGATATAATGATGCAATTGTATGATCAGGAAGAAATCATGAGGGTACATGACATAGGAGTGGCCAGGGATGCGGCAATCCGTGCAACCGTAGAGGCATATCAGGAGTGTGGCATGGCATTTATAGATGTAGTAAAAAAAGTTGCGGCAAAATTTGTGCTGTCTCATGAAACAGCAGAAAAAGAGGTCGGAGAATGTTGGAAAGAATAACTTTGGCAATATAGACAGTCATAAAATAATCCTTCGGTTTAAAAGTAGTCAACCGGGGGATTTTAAACATTGAGAAGATGTCAGAGCACATTTTATGGAGAAAAATATATTGAAAGAGCGAGAATTGATAGGGAAAATACATTCTGCAGTATACCATCAGTGCCAACAGAGGGGATATACTGCTCCGGCAGATGTGTTAGTGGATATTGGAGTGCTGCCGAAACAAAAATATGAGGAATGGCGATTTGGAAAAGTACAGTATTTGGAGCAGGTCTGCACATGCAATCTTAAAAAGCTTTCTTTTATTATGGGCCAGATACGAGCTTGTGCGAAGAAAAATAATTTAAAGCCATCTTTCTGTTATTACAAACGATGGGGTGTGAAAAAGAAGCAAGGGCATAAGCAGGTGATTCCCTTACGGTTTAGCCGGAGCGGTAGCCCAGAGATAGAAAGAGCCTATGCAACACATTATGTGGATCTGAAGAGAGTGGATCAGTTAAAAAAGGAGAAGCAGGAAAAGGCAGATGTTTTTGAGAGAGAAAAAAGAAATGATTAAAAATCCGAAGTTATGAAGCAAGTTATAGTGAATTTGGAAATGTCAATACTATATTTTGTGTTTTTGATGTGCTACTATAAAAGCCGTGAGTATAATTAAGGGGAAACATTCAACGAGTGGAGGTTTACAATGGAAAAAGATACGGCAGTAATATCAAGATATCATTATAAAAGAGGATATTACGTGGAGGTAGTAAGTCAGATTCCCAGTATAGGGAACAGGGATTACTGGCTTTGTCATCAGAATAGTGGTAACAAGATGTTTATGTTCAGCGATGATTTTAAAGATATAAGGACTGAGGAACATTCAATTGCCGGAACAATTCTTAAGGATATTAAAACATTTGAAAAAACCTTATGCAAAAAATAAAAGAATTATTATAAGAATTGCTAAATTGTCCGTCCGGGGCTAGGAAGGCGGAGACTGATGTCATATTTCCCTTGTTTTAGCCAGGAGGGTTACTTCTTCAAGTGGCAGATCGATAACCTCTGCTATTTCTTCAAGAGTATCTTTCCCACGGGAAATCATCCGGAGAGCAAATTCTTTGAGGCTGTAAAAAATCCTGTGTCTATGGAAAGCAAGACTTTCTGATATGAATTAGATATGTAAAGAATTACTTGTCGGTTTAACATTTTTATTGTTGTCGATTTGCTGTCGAAGAGTTCCTTGTATTTATAGTATAACCATATCAGGAAAATATATACAATTCTTTCTGTTTTTTTGCATGACTATTAAGACCCTGTATG
>VIQU02000032.1 GCA_010206225.2 Lachnospiraceae bacterium MD308
AGGGAGCTGCCGAAGGTGGGACCGATAACTGGGGTGAAGTCGTAACAAGGTAGCCGTATCGGAAGGTGCGGCTGGATCACCTCCTTTCTAAGGAAGAAGAAGTAGGGAGATGTTGTCTGTTATTTAGTTATCAAGGGAGAATAGGAAGCTTGTAGTTCCCGTCAAAAGGAAGTATAAGAATTCTGGTGGCGATGCGCCTGAGGGAAACACCCGTACCCATCCCGAACACGATGGTTAAGCCTCAGGCGGCCGATGGTACTGCACTGGAGACGGTGTGGGAGAGTAGGTGGCCGCCAGACYATAAAAAATAAATTGTAATAAAGACGAGTTTGGAGAAACTTCAGAATTTTCGATTCCTAAAGGAAATGAGAACATTCTGAGGTATCGACTGACTACCATATAGGAAACTATATGAAGTCTTTAATTATAGATACGGGCAAAGATGAGCAACAACTTATCGCCGCCAACCCAATCAGCAGGGCAGTGCTGTTATAATAACTGGTTTTACCAGTGATTAAAGATCAAAAAAAGTTTTGGTTTTTAATGACTGATAAAGTTCAGTCAACATGTACCTTGAAAACCGCATACAAGAAAACGAGAAAGAAATATCAAGACATCCGAGGTAATGTTAAGAAGAACATTAACCAAAAGAATCAAAGAAAAAACAAGCCTAGAACCAAGGCCGGCAACGCTATGCCGGTGTGCCGGATAACCTGCAGCACGAAAGGGAGACCCCGTCGGAGTGTAAGGAGTTATCTGGGAGTTGGTCATGCAGAAAAGAGCATATGGTGGATGCCTTGGCACTAAGAGCCGATGAAAGACGTGATAAGCTGCGAAAAGCTTCGGGGAGGAGCAAATATCCTACGATCCGGAGATATCTGAATGGGGAAACCCGGCGGAGAAGCCCTCCGTCATCCTTAACCGAACACATAAGTTAAGGAAGGGAACCCGGCGAACTGAAACATCTAAGTAGCCGGAGGAAGAGAAAACAACAGTGATTCCGGGAGTAGCGGCGAGCGAAACCGGAAGAGCCCAAACCAGCGCGCGAGCGTGCTGGGGTTCGGACCGCATAAAGTGATTCAAAGAAGTTAGCAGAAAGGTTTTGGGAAAGCCTGCCAGAGAGGGTGAAAGCCCCGTAAGCGAAAACGGAAGAGACACAGCGGTATCCAGAGTAGGTCGAGACACGTGGAACCTTGACTGAAGATGCGGGGACCACCCCGTAAGGCTAAATACTCCTTAGTGACCGATAGCGCATAGTACTGTGAAGGAACGGTGAAAAGGACCCCGGGAGGGGAGTGAAAGAGAACCTGAAACCATATGTTTACAAACTGTGGGAGCACCTTATGAGTGCGACCGCGTACTTTTTGTAGAACGGTCCGGCGAGTTGCGCGGGCTGGCGAGGTTAAGCCTTTAATGGGCGGAGCCGAAGGGAAACCAAGTCTTAAGAGGGCGTAAAGTCAGTCAGAGCAGACCCGAAACCGGGTGATCTATCCATGTCCAGGATGAAGTTGCCGTAAAAGGCAATGGAGGTCCGAACCCACATCCGTTGAAAAGGGTGGGGATGAGGTGTGGATAGGGGAGAAATTCCAATCGAACCCGGAGATAGCTGGTTCTCCTCGAAATAGCTTTAGGGCTAGCCTCATGGCAGTCTTGCGGAGGTAGAGCACTGAATTTCCTAGGGGGCGTCAAAGCTTACCGAAGAATATCAAACTCCGAATGCCGCGTAGATGATCCATGGGAGTCAGACTGTACGAGATAAGTTGGACAGTCGAAAGGGAAAGAGCCCAGACCTGCAGCTAAGGCCCCAAAATGTGTGTTAAGTGGAAAAGGATGTGGGATTTCAAAGACAACTAGGATGTTGGCTCAGAAGCAGCCATACATTCAAAGAGTGCGTAATAGCTCACTAGTCGAGAGGTCCTGCGCCGAAAATGTCCGGGGCTGAAACACACTGCCGAAGCTCAGGAATCTATGAATGTAGATTGGTAGAGGAGCATTGCATACGGGAGGAAGCAGTACCGAAAGGAGCTGTGGACTGTATGGAAGAGAGAATGCCGGAATGAGTAGCGAGAGGAAGGTGGGAATCCTTCCGGCCGAATATCCAAGGTTTCCAGGGTAAAGCTGATCTGCCCTGGGTAAGTCGGGACCTAAGGCGAGGCCGAGAGGCGTAGTCGATGGATAACAGGTTGAAATTCCTGTACTGCAGTATAACAGAACTGTGGGGACACGCGTGGAGAGCATGAGCCGGGAATGGAAAGACCGGTGTAAGCGAGGTAGGGGTTGTGCAGGAAAATCCGCACAGCAACCTGAAGACGTGATGCGAAGCGAAGTAAGAGTAGTGAAGCATGTGAGCCATGCGTCAAGAAAAGCCGCTATTGTTTATACTGTACCCGTACCGTAAACCGACACAGGTAGATGAGGAGAGAATCCTAAGGCCGACGGGAGAAGCATTGTTAAGGAACTCGGCAAAATGACTCCGTAACTTCGGGAGAAGGAGTGCCGGTGAGAGCCGGCCGCAGAGAATTGGCCCAAGCAACTGTTTAGCAAAAACACAGGTCTATGCGAAACCGAAAGGTGAGGTATATGGGCTGACGCCTGCCCGGTGCTGGAAGGTTAAGGGGAGAGGTTAGCGGAAACGCGAAGCTTTGAACTTAAGCCCCAGTAAACGGCGGCCGTAACTATAACGGTCCTAAGGTAGCGAAATTCCTTGTCGGGTAAGTTCCGACCCGCACGAAAGGCGTAATGATTTGGGCACTGTCTCAACAATGCACCCGGTGAAATTGAAGTACCAGTGAAGATGCTGGTTACCTGCGCCAGGACGGAAAGACCCCATGGAGCTTTACTCCAGCTTGATACTGGGATTCGGTATCGCATGTACAGGATAGGTGGGAGGCAGAGAAGTAACTACGCCAGTAGTTATGGAGCCGCCGTTGGGATACCACCCTTGCGGTACTGGGTTTCTAACCAGCGGCCATGAACTGGTCGGGGGACAATGTCAGGTGGGGAGTTTGACTGGGGCGGTCGCCTCCGAAAGGGTATCGGAGGCGCTCAAAGGTTCCCTCAGAATGGTTGGAAACCATTCGAAGAGTGCAAAGGCAGAAGGGAGCTTGACTGCGACACCGACGGGTGGAGCAGGTACGAAAGTAGGACTTAGTGATCCGGTGGTATAAAGTGGGATTGCCATCGCTCAACGGATAAAAGCTACCCTGGGGATAACAGGCTTATCACTCCCAAGAGTTCACATCGACGGAGTGGTTTGGCACCTCGATGTCGGCTCATCGCATCCTGGGGCTGAAGTAGGTCCCAAGGGTTGGGCTGTTCGCCCATTAAAGCGGTACGCGAGCTGGGTTCAGAACGTCGTGAGACAGTTCGGTCCCTATCCGGCGTGGGCGTAGGATATTTGAGAGGAGCTGTCCTTAGTACGAGAGGACCGGGATGGACTGGCCGCTGGTGTATCTGTTGGCTTACCAAGGCCATGGCAGAGTAGCCAAGCCGGGACGGGATAAACGCTGAAGGCATCTAAGCGTGAAGCCCNAGTTCACATCGACGGAGTGGTTTGGCACCTCGATGTCGGCTCATCGCATCCTGGGGCTGAAGTAGGTCCCAAGGGTTGGGCTGTTCGCCCATTAAAGCGGTACGCGAGCTGGGTTCAGAACGTCGTGAGACAGTTCGGTCCCTATCCGGCGTGGGCGTAGGATATTTGAGAGGAGCTGTCCTTAGTACGAGAGGACCGGGATGGACTGGCCGCTGGTGTATCTGTTGGCTTACCAAGGCCATGGCAGAGTAGCCAAGCCGGGACGGGATAAACGCTGAAGGCATCTAAGCGTGAAGCCCYCCTCAAGA
The DNA here is from genome assembly GCA_010206225.2 of Lachnospiraceae bacterium MD308. GTDB lineage: Bacteria > Bacillota > Clostridia > Lachnospirales > Lachnospiraceae > MD308. The sequence goes on from VIQU02000032.1 coordinate 3,841, forward strand.
TGAGATATCCCTGCGCAAGCAGTAAGACCCCTTGAAGACGACGAGGTAGATAGTACGGAGGTGGAAGTGCAGCAATGTATGGAGCTGACCGTAACTAATCGGTCGAGGGCATGACCAGTGAAGGGGAAGGATGGAGAGATAGAGTAAGGAAGCGTTGCTTGTATGCAGTTTTGAAGGTACATGAAAGCCCCTGATAGAGGAATCTGCGGGGGCAAAAGTTGTATAGAAGATCGAGCGTGGGAAAGAGCGTAAGAGAATAAGGAATAATCCTCGATAGCTCAATGGTAGAGCACACGGCTGTTAACCGTGGGGTTGTTGGTTCGAGCCCAACTCGGGGAGTTAAGGAAAGCCCGTAGACATTAGTGTTTTTTTTTGGTATTACTCATCCTTATATTGTGAATCAAAGAGAGCTTTCAATTCATAGAAGCTCTCTTTAAATTTGGGCGAAACAGCGGACGGATTCCTGTGGATGATGTTCACTGCCTTCTGATATTCCTTATCTTTTCGCGCTTTTAGTTTTATGTCTATATATTTGAGCTTTTGTTTCAATTCATTGAGATCTGCGACATGAGAGGAAAGTCCCGTCCGTTCTGCAGAAGGAACGTCTGATTGAAGCAGGGTTTGTAACTCTGTGATGTAGGCGTCGGTCTTGCTTTCAAGTAATATAAGCAGATGTGATTTCCTTGTTCTGTGTTCTTTTAACTTATTCAGCAGGGCAGTTTTATAGGACTGGTTAAGCAGCGCTGTTTTTAGCGCGAGCAGTTCACGGGTTTCTGTAAGCTCTGTTTCTATCTCATGCAGATGTTCATGGAATTTTACCGAATTCAGAGCAATATTTTCCGATACATTTTCGAGTTTATCTTCTAAGGAGGAAAGTACGGCGCTGTGTTCTGAAAGTTCTTTCAAGAGTTCTCTCAGATCCAGAGCGGATTGTACGGACCTTGTAGTATCCACGGCAAACGCAGCGACAAGTACGGTACTTGTAAAACTTGCAATATTTGCGGGGATTTTTAATATGATATTTTCAAAGGGAAGGTGCAGCACCTTTACCATAAGTATAGAAAACGTTCCCCATCCAAGAGAGCAGAACAGACAGATATGTCCGTTCAGGTTGAAGCGGTTGTTGCTATAATCCCAATATCTGACATGGAATAACCGCTCCATTGCCGCTCCGGTGAAGTACTCTAAGATAGTCGCGCCAATCATGCCAAACAGGAAGATAAGAGCAATGCTGTTTCTTACCGGCAAAGTAATCCAGAGGACTGTGATTGCTCCGAAACCATAGATAGGAATAAGTGGGCCGTACAGGAAGCCCCGGTTTATCCAGCGCCTTTGCAGAGCAGAGACATATAGGCTTTCCCAGATCCATCCAAGGAAGCAGTATAAAAAGAAAAATAACAGCCATTGGGCCTGCGAGTACAGCATATGATCATCTCCCAGTCTTATGTTTTTTTTGTCAACAAATCATATTGATGATAGCATAAAAGAAATTAAAAGACAAATATATCTGAGGGGATGATCTTAAAAATGTCTGCAAACTGTCCCCGGAGCTGATCAGGAGGAGCTATGAACAGCGAAAACCCGCTAACCATACAGGTTTGCGGGCTTCGTTGTTATAGTTATCTAAAAGGAATGAGAGTAAAGTGCTACACAATTTTTGTGTATACTTTTATGAGGGGGAGATAGCGATAAAGTTTTTTATCAACTATCTGATATCAAGTATAAGAGATAAATGTGTCAAAAATATGTTGATTCTATAAAAGAAAACAAAAAAACCTTAAGAACAGCTTAAGAAGATGGGAAGAAAACCTAAATTGCAGAAGTAGTGTCGGATGTATGCTGAATGTATGCAACTAGAATATCTAAAAATTCGCCCGCTGTCGGTTTGTTATACAGCGGGCGATATGCTATATCTTGTAAAAGCGATTTATTACCCTTGTCCCAGCATACTTGAACAACTGTGCGGATGTCACGCTCAACGCTGCTTAAAGTAGTGTTAAATTCTTTTGCAATTATCGGGTAGAGTAATTTACTGATTGAAAGCAAGTATTCCTCATCTGTTAGGCACAGACTGACACCATAACAAAGATAACGGTACCCACGGTAAGTGGCACCGATGCCGAGACGGCGTATAAGTCTTTCTATTGTTCTATTTTCCATAATTTATCCCCTAATCTTTTGTAATATTTCCAGTCTTAACCATATTATAGTCGAAAACATATGTGTAAAGCTGTTGCATAATCCGAAATTATTCGACATTTTACGATAAAATATTACATAATTTCTAGAAGTAATTTTAAGACGTTTGTATAAGTGATTTTAGGGCTTGTCAGATGCATTTCATAATATCTTAAGATTTTTCGGTAATCGGTCTTAAAAATTCCCTGATATTCTTGTATAGTATAAGGGAGGTGATGAAAGGTGGCTAAAATATTAGTTTGTGATGATGATAAGGAAATTGTAGAAGCAATAGAGATTTACCTGTTACAGGAAGGTTATGAAGTGTTGAAGGCATATGATGGTATGGAAGCGCTTCGTGTTCTGGAAACAGAGCATGTGGATTTGCTGGTGATGGATATTATGATGCCGAAGCTTGACGGTATACGGGCGACACTTAAGATTCGTGAAGAGAATAACATGCCGATCATTATCTTGTCGGCAAAGTCGGAAGATGCCGATAAGATTCTGGGGCTTAATATAGGGGCGGATGATTATGTGACGAAACCCTTTAACCCGTTGGAGCTTATTGCGCGGGTAAAATCACAGATTCGCAGATACACGAAGCTTGGCAGTACGGTAGAAGCAGAACAGTCATCGATATATACAGTCGGAGGCTTGTCAGTGAACGACGATCTGAAAGAAGTGACGGTAGACGGTGAGCTTGTAAAGCTGACTCCATTAGAATACAGCATATTACTGCTTCTTGTAAAGAATCAGGGAAAGGTATTTTCCATCAGTCAGATCTATGAAGATATCTGGAACGAGGATGCGATCGGAGTGGATAATACAGTGGCAGTGCATATCAGACACATTCGGGAAAAGATAGAGATTAATCCAAAGGAACCGCGATATCTGAAAGTTGTATGGGGAGTGGGATACAAGATTGAAAAATCATAAAGGGGAGTTACTGTGAAAGAAAGTAAAGGACAGCCGATAAATGGCACACTTTAACAAGCTGTCTCATAGCAGCCTTTGAAAAAGTATTGTTTTAGAAAGCTAAGAAGCCAGTTGGGATTCAGAAATAATCCCTTCGCAGATTAGTAGTTTCTTACCCTGCTTGATAGCCTTTTCCTTCTGCTTATAGTAAGGCGATTTATCAGTCTTCACGGCTGCATGGGCAACTTGTACCAATACAGGTTTGAGATAGACACCGGCACGTGTTATCTTGACAGATTTTTTTTACCAGCAGATTCATTGTTGTCGGGAGTTAATCCCGCCCAACAGCAGAGACGTTTTGAATTAGAAAACGGATTCATATCGGTACCAATCTCAGAGATAACAGTGATTGCGCTGTTACGGTCAACACCCGGAATGGTACACAGTAACTGGACAGCATTTTCATAAGGAGCAATTAAAGAATCAAGCATAGTGTCTATATCATTTTGCTATGTAGTGTAGCTTCTTTACAAACTATTTTATCAGCAACGTGGAGAGAGTGGAACAATTTCACTACTATTTGTGCCGCCAGCCAAAGGCGGCGGAATGGAGATTTATATGAAAGAAAAATGGTATAAAAGCAGTGTGACCAAGGCTGTTTTAATCGTAGTTGTCCATGTGTTGGTTATTGTGATAACTGCAAGCTTTATGTGGCTGCTTTCTTATCCGGTACTGCGTGCAGAGATATTTGCAGGAAGATCTGCAAAAGAGTATAAGGATTCCAGAAATTTTATTGATAAGATGCTGCAATACAGTCAGCAGGCAGTTTCCGGAATTAAAAGCGCTGATCTCTTTGAGACAGAAGGAAAGTATAATCCTGACAAGATTGTGGATATTGAGAAATATTACAAGACGAATACTTTTGACGGAGAAAATGAAAGCGGATTTGCGTATCGTCTGGGAGATTTGCTCGAGTGGGCGGGAATCCGGTATGGGAATAAATTCTCAGATGTAAATGCTAATTCTGAGGAGAGCATACGTCTTGATGAGAATACAGAGAGTATCATTGTCTGCAAAACGGCGAGTGATACGTTTGAATATTACCGGATGTCTGACTTCTATGAAGCGGTAAAGAGCGGCGGGCTTCAGTTCATTGTATCACAGGAAGAGAATGAAGTTACAGACGGCCTTATTGTTGAGGATGTTTCGGGACAATATATGCTTCCGGAAGGAGGCTTCCGGGGAGTCCAGGATAAGGCTGGCACAGTAGTCTATAAAGATTGCTGGGTTTATGACGGAGCGGCGCAGGTAGAGCAGTTCTCACCTGTGGGTGCAGAGGATATCCTTGCGATCGTGAATGGCAAACCTCAGTGGAATGGAAGGCTTGACGAGGCTTATAATATGCTTGATAATGTGCTCTATGCGCTGAATGATCAGTATGCGATATATGAAAAGTCCCGTGAGAGCGTAAAGGAAGGGGATACGAACTTTTCTTACATCTATGCAGACACGAAGAACCGCCGTGTCTATACGAACAAGGCGGAGTACCGTTCATACGACGCATTAAAGGACAATATAGATAAAATAAAAGAGTCGGGAAGATATGTTGTAGTGAATCCAAAACTTGCAGATTTTGAAACAAATATGAAGGAGGTAGATGCCTCCCTATGGAGAGATTCGGTAAAAAATTCCGGGCTGGACGAAGAGAATTTCCTGTTCGCGGCGGTAGTAGATACGGCATATCCGGTGCAGGATATATTTTATACGGAAAATGCACTGTATGGAAAGTACGGAAGCAGCGCAAGAAGTATCACAATGTTCGGGTGTTTTGCGGCGGTCTTATTGATTGGCATCGTTTTGTGGCTGACGGTGATAGCGGGCCGGAGTGACAAAGATGAGGAGATTCATCTGAATGCGTTTGACAGATGGAAGACAGAGCTTGCGGCAGTGATCGTGGTTGTTGCATGGTTCATTCCGACATTTCTGGTGACAGCCAATGTAGACTGGAAAGCGGTACTTCTGACAGATAAGGCAGTTTTATACCAACAGATATCGTATATGAACGATTTGGTTCTGTTTATTATTATGGCATGTATACTGGCCGCATTCACATGCTGTATGTTTTTGGCGGGGTTCTTAAGTCTTGTCAGAAGGATTAAAGCCAAAACATTGTGGAAGAACAGCCTTGTAAGGTGTTTTGGTATACTGGTAAAAGACATTTTCCAGAATCTGAACAGTATCTGGAAAACGATTCTGCTGTTTGGCATTTATGTTCTGATCCATTGGGGTATTGTTGCGAGCAGCGTAGGAGTAGATTATAATCTGGTGTTTATTTTACTCTTTGTGGACGGAGCGGCGTTTGTCTATCTTGTGTATAAAGCAATTGGACGGAGTAAGCTGAAAGGAGCTGTTAAGAAGATTTCCTGCGGGGAACTGGGATATGAGATTTCGCTGGATAAGCTTACCGGAGATCAGAGGGAGATTGCCAAGGACATTAATTCTATCGGCGAGGGGATGGAAGCGGCAGTGGCAGAGAATGTCAAGAGCGAGCGGCTTAAGACGGATCTGATCACGAATGTATCTCATGACATTAAGACACCCCTTACGTCGATCATTAATTATGTGGAGCTTTTAAAACAGGAGAATTTCGAAGATGCTAAGATCAGAAGATATATTGAAGTACTGGAGCAGAAGTCTCAGCGGCTTAAGACACTGACGGAGGATGTGGTCGAGGCTTCGAAGGTAAGCTCGGGAAATATTATTTTAGAGTATATGAATTTGAACCTTGCAGAGATGATACAACAGGTCAGCGGAGAGTTTGAAGAGCGTTTCCAGATGAGGAATCTTAAAGAGGTGCTTGCGCTTCCGGAAGAAGAGGTTATCATACGGGCGGACGGAAGAAGGATGTGGCGTATTTTTGAAAATATCTATAACAACGCGGCGAAATATGCTATGGAGGGCACGCGCATCTACGCAGAACTTGTTGCAGAATCGGGCAATGCGAAGTTTAGCCTGAAGAATATATCAGAGCAGGCGCTTAATATATCCGCAGATGAATTAACAGAGCGGTTTATCAGGGGCGATATTTCAAGAAGTACGGAAGGAAGCGGACTTGGGCTTTCCATCGCGAAGACGCTGGTACAGATGCAGGGCGGATTATTTGAGCTGTATCTGGACGGAGACTTGTTTAAAGTGACAATTGAATTTCCAAAAGTGGAGTAATCTTTATGAGGACAGGGCATGTGCACTGTCTTCATTTTTTGAAACAATCTTGTTTCACGGCTTAAAATAAGGTATACTGTCTGTAGCAACAATTTTATAGAAGGAGAGGTAGACGTATGTTAAGAATAGGAATGCTTACCAGCGGCGGAGACTGTCAGGCGCTTAATGCGGCGATGCGCGGAGTTGTGAAGGGAATTTGTTCAAAACGTGATGACGTAGAGATTTACGGATTTCAGGAAGGCTATAAAGGTCTGATTTATTCTAATTTTAAAATGCTGACTTCTAGGGATTTTTCTGGAATCCTGACCGTTGGCGGTACCATTCTTGGGACATCGAGACAGCCGTTTAAGATGATGCGCGTTCCGGATGAGAATGGTCTTGACAAGGTTGAGGCTATGAAGCACACTTATCACAAGCTGAATTTGGATTGTCTGGTCGTACTCGGCGGAAATGGTACACATAAAAGCGCCCATATGCTGAGCGAGGAAGGGCTGAATGTGATCACGCTTCCGAAGACGATTGATAATGACTTATGGGGAACAGAGATGACGTTCGGTTTTCAGAGTGCTGTTGACATTGCGACCGATACGATTGACCGTATCCATACGACAGCGACCTCCCATAGCCGCGTATTTATTGTTGAAGTTATGGGACATAAGGTCGGATGGGTAACGCTTCATGCGGGAGTTGCAGGCGGAGCAGATATTGTACTGCTTCCAGAGATTCCTTATGATATTGATGTGATTGCGGAGGCGATTAACAGAAGAAAAGCTGCAGGCAAAAAGTTTACGATCATAGCAGTTGCGGAGGGTGCGATATCCAAGCAGGATGCGAAGCTTTCCAAAAAAGATTTAAAGAAGAAAAAGGAAAAAGAAAAATATCCTTCTGTAGCGTATGAATTGGCAGAGAAGGTACAGAAGAAGACGGATCAGGAAGTGAGGATCACTGTACCTGGACATACTCAGAGGGGCGGTTCACCGTGTCCGTATGACAGAGTATTGTCTACGAGACTTGGCGCGGCAGCGGCAGAAGCCATTTTGGACGGCGAATTCGGCTGTATGATCGGTGTTAAGAAGAATGAGATGGTGCGTGTACCGCTTTCGGAAGTTGCGGGCAAGTTAAAGTATGTTGATCCGAAAGCATCGATCATTAAAGAAGCGGAGCTTACCGGAATCAGCTTTGGTGTATAACAGATTTGGAAATGGAGAGTAATTAGATGTCTTCTTACATGGCATTATACCGAAAGTTTCGGCCGGATGGCTTTGAAGATGTAAAAGGGCAGGATGCAATCGTAAAAACTTTAAAAAATCAGCTTGCGGTCGGCAGGATCGGTCATGCTTACCTGTTCTGCGGAACCCGCGGTACAGGTAAGACGAGCGTTGCGAAGATATTTGCCAGAGCGGTAAATTGCGAGCATCCTGCAGACGGAAGCCCCTGCAACGAATGTGCCATGTGCCGTGCGATTGCCGCAGGAACTTCCCTGAATGTAATAGAGATTGATGCAGCGTCCAATAATGGTGTGGATAATATTCGGGAGATACGGGAAGAGGTTGCGTACAGGCCGACAGAAGGAAGATATAAGGTCTATATCATTGATGAAGTGCATATGCTTTCTATTGGAGCTTTTAATGCGCTTTTAAAGACATTGGAGGAGCCGCCGGAATATGTGATTTTTATATTGGCAACAACGGAGGCTCACAAAATCCCGATTACGATTTTGAGCCGCTGCCAGCGTTATGATTTCAAGCGGATCAGCATAGATACCATTTCCATGAGACTTTTGGAATTGGTTGGGAAGGAAGGGCTTGATGTCGAGGAAAAGGCGGTGCGTTATATTGCGAGGATGGCGGATGGTTCGATGCGCGACGCATTGAGCCTGCTTGATCAGTGCGCCTCATTTTATATCGGAGAGCGCCTTACCTATGAACATGTATTAGAAGTGTTGGGAGCTGTAGATACGCAGGTTTTCAGCAGGCTCTTAAGAGAGCTTCTTAATATGGATGCCCGGGCGGTCATAGAGACTGTTGAGGAGATCGTGATGCAGGGAAGAGAGTTGTCGCAGTTTGCCGCAGATTTTACATGGTATTTGAGGAATCTTCTCTTAGTCGTAAGTTCGGAGGGGATGGAGGATGTGCTTGATATGTCTGCGGAAAATCTTGCAAGGCTTAGAGAAGAAGCGGCAATCATAGACAGTGATACTCTGATGCGTTATATCCGCATTTTTTCAGAAATTTCCGGGCAGCTTAAATATGCGGCGCAGAAAAGAGTGCTTCTTGAGGTGTCGCTGATCAAGCTGTGCAGGCCGCAGATGGAGGATACGCAGGATGCTTTATTCGATCGGATCCGCGCTATAGAAAAGCAGATGGAGCAGCTTGAGAAGAAGACTGTTCATGCACGTCAGGATGTGCGGGCAGCGTATGTGAATGCAGAGGAAGAGGGAAAGAAGACGGCAGAACCGCCTGCACTCCCCAAAGCGCTGAGTGAAGATGTAAAGCTGGTGGTACAGGATTTCCGGAGCATGGTACAGGATATATCCCCGTTGCTTAAGACTTACCTTAAAAAGGCAAGGCTGAGTGCAGGTGAAGGAAATTGCCTTCAGATTGTCCTGCCCGATGAGGTCAGCGAGAGTGTCGTAAAGACAAAGGAGCATATACAGGAGATAAAACAGCTTATTGCGGACAGGATCGGAAAAGAGATTGAGATAGATGTCCGGCATGTAGAGGAAGGACAAAGGTTTGAAGAAAGCTTTGTGGATATAGAGAATCTTATCAATATGGAAATAACGGTGGAGGAATAGGAGGATTTTAACGATGGCAAAAAGAGGAGGATTCCCAAACGGAGGAGGTATGCCGGGAAACATGGCAAATCTTATGAAGCAGGCACAGAAGATGCAGCGCCAGATGGAAGAGCAGGCGAAGGAACTTGAATCGAAGGAATTTACAGCGACTGCAGGCGGCGGAGCGGTAGAGGCGACCGTATCCGGGACAAAAAAGCTTTTAAAGGTAAAGCTTGATGAAGAGGTCGTAGATCCGGATGATATCGAGATGCTGGAGGATTTGATCGTTGCAGCAATTAATGAGGCGCTTGATCAGGTGGAGGAAGCGACGTCTTCTTCTATGTCAAAGCTGACCGGAGGCATGGGCGGAGGAATACCGGGCTTGTTCTAAAGAAGAAGCCGAATAAGGAGTTTATATATGGATTACTATAGTAACCAGATAAGCAGATTAATTGAAGAATTTTCATGCCTACCGGGCATAGGTGCAAAGTCAGCGGCAAGGCTGGCTTTTCATTTGATCCATATGCCGGAGGCGGATGTAAAGCGTCTTGCGGATACGATGGTGGAGGCGCGCCAGAAAGTACGTTACTGCAAAGTGTGCTGCACGCTCACAGACAGCGGGCTCTGTCCCATCTGCAGCAGTGCACAGCGCGATCACAAGACTATTATGGTAGTAGAGAATACAAGAGATCTGGCGGCGTATGAAAAGACAGGCAAATATAACGGCGTCTACCATGTCCTTCACGGGGCAATTTCTCCAATGATAGGAATCGGACCAGAGGATATTAAGCTGAAGGAGCTGATATCAAGACTTGCAGATGACGTAGAGGAGGTAATTATCGCGACAAACTCAAGCCTTGAGGGAGAGACCACCGCTATGTATATCAGTAAGCTGATCAAACCCATCGGTGTGAAGGTAACAAGAATTGCCAGTGGAGTTCCGGTGGGCGGAGATCTGGAGTATATCGATGAGGTTACGCTTCTCCGGGCATTGGACGGGAGGACGGAGCTGTAAGCGCAAAGATCATGCCGGGGAACGGGGTGATCAAGGCAGGAGCCGCAGAAAAAGGACAGGTGCGTAGGTATGGGCAGGAGGAAGGTTACGTCTACAGACATCGCGAAGGCGGCGGGTGTGTCGCAGTCTACGGTGTCTATGGTGTTAAATAAGAAATATAATGTATCATTTTCAAAAGAGACGGTGGATAAGGTAGAGCAGGCGGCGGCAGAGCTTGGCTATGTTTTGCAGAAGCGAAAAGGACAAAAGGGCGTCAAGAAGGAAAAGCTGTTAGTCGTATTCTGTCCGAACCTTACGAATCCATACTATGTCATGCTGCTGCAGGGAATTGAGCTTCGGGCGAAGGAACAGGGCTTTGGTCTGTTTGTGTGCAACACTCAGCGCGACCTTAAGATGGAAGAGCGGTATCTGAAGATGATGTGGCAGATACGTCCGCTTGGGATCATCTATACCTGCAATCCCAGCCATTGTTTCAGGGATAATGTGGAGGAGCTTGCCGAGCATATTCCTGTAGTAATCGTGAATAACCAAAATGAGAAGCAGAATGTTGACGCGGTGGAGCTTGACAATTCAAAGCTGGGACGTCTGATGGCAAGACATCTTCTGGAACTTGGCCACCGTCACGTGGCATATATTGCGCCGCCTCTGACCGTAAGACAGAAACAGCGTTCCAAGCGTGTGGAAGGGTTTTTGAAAGAATATGAGAAGGCAGGAATCAAGGACAATGTTGTGATTAAAGCGGCAAAGGAAGAGTTAGACTTGTACGTTGCGCATATTGATTCGGAGTATAAGATTGGCTATGAGCTTACAAAAGAGCTTCTCGGTGAAACAGACAATATCACTGCCATCGTAGGGTTAAACGATATGATCGCTTTCGGAATCATGGATGCTCTTCACGAGGCAAAGCTTAAGGTTCCGGGAGATGTGTCGGTAATGGGCTGCGACAATACATTGTTCGCGCGGCTTCACAAGGTTTCACTGACCACGATAGAGCATTTTGTCGTATTCAAGGGAAGGGACGCATGCGATATCATTATGAAAAAAATTGCTTCGGACACGGGAAAATATTCGGATATTGAACCAATCAGTACCTATCACGTAGAGTATGAGCCGAAGCTGATCGTGAGGGGGACAACCTCATATGCGAAAAGTATAAAAAAATAAAATTAACGTATTTAAGATAATTATTAATAATATTTTTTGGCTATAAATCTATTTAACAATAAAACACAAGTAAAAATGCGAAGATTTCGTTGATGATCCGCCGAAATATATAAATTGTGATAGAAAACGAAATTAATAAAAATGAAATATTAATCAAAAGAATTATTAATAAAAATAAGCACATATTGACCAATACTTGCTATATGCGATATAATTTCAACATAGAAACAAGTCGATGACTGTGAGAAGACTCACACCAAAAAAGGAGGAACTAAAATGAAATTTTTTATCGACACAGCCAAGGTTGAGGACATCAAAAAGGCCAATGACATGGGAGTGATCTGTGGAGTTACTACGAATCCGTCACTGATTGCCAAAGAGGGCAGAGTATTTGAAGAGGTAATCGCTGAGATCGCTTCTATCGTAGACGGACCGATCAGTGGGGAAGTGAAGGCGACGACAGTTGATGCAGAGGGCATGATCGCAGAGGGGCGTGAAATCGCAAAGATTCATCCGAATATGGTAGTTAAGATTCCAATGACTGTAGAAGGCTTAAAGGCTTGTAAGGCGTTGACAGCAGAAGGGATCAAGACGAATGTCACATTGATTTTTACGGCAAATCAGGCGCTTCTTGCAGCGAGAGCAGGGGCTACCTATGTATCACCATTCCTTGGTCGTCTGGACGATATTTCTGTAAGGGGAACAGATTTGATCGCTGAGATTGCTGAGATTTTCAAAGTGGCTGGAATCAAGACAGAGATCATCGCGGCCAGCGTACGTCATACGATGCATGTAACTGACTGCGCGCTTGCAGGAGCTGATATTGCAACGGTACCATACGCAGTGATCGAGCAGATGACAAAGCATCCTCTGACAGATGCAGGTATCGCAAAATTTCAGGCTGACTATAAAAAAGTATTTGGTGAGTAAAATTTGTTGTACAAATAAATTTCAGGAGGAACATCATGAACAAATCAGAGTTAATGAAAACTGCGAATGAAATTCGCAAAGGCATTGTGACGGCCGTACACAGTGCTAAGTCCGGACATCCGGGCGGCTCTCTTTCAGCAGCAGATATTTACACGTATCTGTTTTTTGAAGAGATGAATATCGATCCGAAGGATCCAAAGAAGGCTGACCGTGACCGCTTTGTATTGTCAAAGGGACATACTGCTCCGGGTTACTATTCCACGCTTGCAAACAGAGGATTTTTCCCGGTAGAGGATCTTACCACACTCCGTAAGGTCGGTTCTTACCTTCAGGGACATCCGGATATGAAGCATATTCCGGGTGTTGATATGTCCAGCGGTTCTTTAGGACAGGGAATCTCAGCGGCAGTTGGTATGGCTATATCCGCAAAGCTTTCAGGAGAGGATTACCGTGTATATACACTGCTGGGAGACGGAGAGATTCAGGAAGGACAGGTGTGGGAGGCGTCCATGCTTGCGGCTCACAGAAAGCTCGACAACCTTGTAGTGATCGTAGATAACAATAATCTTCAGATTGACGGGGCAATTACTGACGTCAACTCCCCATATCCGATCGACAAGAAATTTGAGGCATTTAATTTCCATGTGATCAATATTGACGGACATGATTTTGATGCGATTGCCGCAGCATTCAAAGAGGCAAGAGAGACGAAGGGACAGCCGACAGCGATTATTGCTAAGACAGTAAAGGGCAAGGATGTATCCTTTATGGAGAATCAGGCGTCATGGCACGGAGCAGCTCCAAATGATGAGCAGTATGCTACCGCAATGGCAGATTTAGAGAAAGTAGGTGAAGCATTATGTCAGAAGTAAAGAAAATCGCAACAAGAGAAAGCTACGGTAATGCTTTAGTAGAATTGGGAAAAAAATATGACGATGTAGTTGTACTGGACGCAGATCTTGCGGCAGCGACAAAGACCGGAACCTTCAAAAAGGCATTCCCGGAGCGCCATATTGACTGCGGTATCGCGGAGTGTAACATGATGGGTGTTGCGGCAGGAATCGCAACGACAGGAAAGGTTCCATTCGCAAGCTCATTCGCGATGTTTGCGGCGGGACGTGCTTTTGAGCAGATCCGTAACTCCATCGGATATCCGAAATTGAATGTGAAGATCGGCGCGACCCACGCAAGTATATCCGTAGGCGAGGATGGCGCAACCCATCAGTGTAACGAAGATATTGCGCTGATGAGGACGATTCCCGGTATGGTAGTTATCAATCCGGCTGATGATATCGAGGCAAAGGCGGCTGTGCAGGCAGCTTATGAGCATGTAGGTCCGGTATACCTTAGATTCGGCAGGGCAGCAGTTCCGGTGATCAATGGCAATCCGGAGTACAAGTTTGAGCTTGGCAAGGCAGTAACTCTGAAAGAAGGAACGGATGTAACAATCATTGCATCAGGACTTCCGGTTTCTGAGTCTCTGGCGGCAGCAGAGAAGCTTGCGGCAGATGGAATCAGCGCAGCAGTCATCAATATGCATACGATCAAGCCGTTAGACGAGGCTGCAGTTATTGAAGCGGCAGCAAAGACCGGAAGGATTGTAACAGTAGAAGAGCATTCCGTGATCGGCGGACTTGGAAGCGCAGTATGCGACGTTGTGGCACAGAAAGCGCCTGCAAAGGTTCTCAAGATCGGTGTGAACGATGTGTTTGGCGAGTCTGGTCCGGCGGCGGCACTGATTAAAAAGTATGGATTAGATGCAGATAGTATCTATGGGAAAGTAAAAGAGTTTGTGAAATAAGATATTGAAAAATGGGACGCCCCCGGGAGATTGGTGTACCCGGAGCAGAGGTCAGGCTTTGGCCTTGAAGCGGAGGATACAAAATCTTTCAGGGGCTGTGTGTTTGCAGGTATTAGCAAATCAATGCTCCCGACTATCACCGTATTGATTCCCTGTTCAATTCCCATATACGGACTTTCTCCTTATAAAATCAAAAAATTTCGTGCGGAAATCTTTCCTCTTCAATCTGCTGATTTTAATTTTTTCCCGATTGATCAGATAAATCTTTTCCTCTTCGATCTTATCTATGTAATTCATATTTACAATATAACTTCTGTGAGGCATATAAAAATCCAACGGATCCAACTGCTGCTTCATCTCTGTAATTGTATATTTTACCCTGTAAAACCCTTCTGAAGTACGAATGCCGGAATACTTATCACCTGCTTCCACATAGATGATTTCCTCTTCGTGTATCACTTTCTCTTCCCCATCACACCAGCCTATATACCGGCGGGACTTGCCCAGCAAGAGAACTGCCTCATCTAATGCTTCGAAAAGCGCCTGATCCTGAATGGGTTTTGACAAAAAACGAAATGCCCTGACCTTGTATCCGTTTGCGATTTCTTCCGTGTGGGACGTCAAAATGATATTAATGCTTTTGTGATTTTTCCTGTAAGCGTTGATTATGTCCATCCCGTTTTCCTTTCCGAGATCAATATCCATGAACACGATGTCAAAATGTTCTTCACACTTCGTAAAAGCCGCGCCGGAAAGAAATAATTTAATTTCCGCATCTATATCTTTTCGTCTCGCATAATCTAAAATTTTATTTCTGATGATTTGCAGAAATATTTTCTCGTCCTCACAAACAGCTATTATCATAATTTTTTAAATGTCTCCTGCTTCGGACTATCTATTTTCCGACGACAGCCCTTTTGTTTTTTTGCCTGTTGCTATCCAGTCAAGCCTGTATTGTTTTAATCCACACTCCCTGCGAGGGGAGTGACACCAAAATTATACAATATTTTTTATATAACTCAACATGTTTTGAGCATTTTTTTAATAAAAAGAAAGTCAAGATCAAAGTGACCATGAATAAAGGTTATAAGCTGCACGATGATGGGGGCTATCTGGACCTGCGTGGGGTACACAGTGCCACTGTGTTTCGTTCTCTTCAAGACCGGGAGCCTCTCGAAATCCATAGAGCTCATTAAAATACTGTTGTAAAATATGCTGTTGAATTTTACATCAAATCAGGGTATACTAAGGGCAGGAAAGGAGAATGTGATTATGCCGAATATCAAACCAATCTCTGATTTGAGGAATTACAGTGATGTGCTCCGTGACGTATCTGTGGGCGCACCGGTCTTTCTTACCAAAAACGGACGCGGGCGCTATGCAATCATCGACATGCAGGACTATGAGAAAACACGAGCCACTTTGAAGCTCATGGGCGAGCTTGCAAAAGGAAAAAAATCTGGAGAGGAAAAGGGATGGCTTTCGTCCTCGGATGTGAGAGCACATTTCCGGGCAAAGGCAAATGAAGAATAACATCCACTACTCACCAGAAGCCCAGAACGATCTGGACGAAATCTGGGAGTATATTACCTTTGAATTATGTAATCCGCAAGCCGCTGAAAACACCGTAAACAAAATCATGGACACTGTTGACGAACTGGAAAATTTTTCAGAAATCGGCGCACCGCTGTCCTCTGTGACAGATATAGAAATCGGCTACCGATTTCTCACCAGTGGAAATTACGTGGTTTTCTACCGTGTGAATGGGCAGGATGTTTACATTGACCGTGTTCTCTACGGCAGACGGGATTATCTTCGGATTCTGTTTCCTGATCTGCCGCAGAATGACAACGAAGGATAAAACAAAATATAGTAACGATGGAACCGCTGGCTGACACTGGCGGTTTTTTGTTGCTCCGGGCCAATCTGGCCCGAAGTCTGGAAGGAGGGATACCATGCCGGGACGAGCTCCACGCCGCAACAAGATGGACGGCCTTCCTTTTGAGAAGGTTCTCCGCATCATTCTCCGTGCAAGGTTCCTGATGCCACGGGTGCGGGAGAAGTGGAATGGACGTGGTGAATTTCATTATTAGTAAAGATTTACTTGAGAATAGGATAAAGGGCGAGAAAAAACTATTCTCCCTCTACCATTAGAATATTCAATACAGCCGTTCTATCATATTATTTCATATAACTATAGATAAGAACAATAAATTAATGTAATTATAAATAAAAAGTATAATAAATAGTAGTCATAATTAGTTGACAATGCACAAAAATGGTGGTACTTTAATATTAAGATAATTAAAGATTAAACTACTTAATTATATAAAGGATCAGAGGGGATATAGAATGTATTACAATTTTGATGAAGAAATTGAACGGATACATACGAATTCGGTAAAGTATGAAAACAGCAGAATGGAAGAACCGGATCTTCCGGAGGATTTTATACCGCTTTGGATTGCAGATATGGATTTTGCCTGTCCGCCGGAAGTGATCAGTGCGATGCACAGGAGGTTGGATAACAGGATTCTGGGGTATAGTGACATCATTGATCCGGAATATGTACAGGTATTAAAGGAATGGATGCAGCGCCGGTTCGGGTGGGAAATTCGTGAAGAGGAGCTGGCGGTCAGTTCCGGAGTGGTTCCGGCAATTTCTAATCTCATACAGATATTATCTGAAAAGGGAGACAAGGTGCTGATCATGACACCGTCTTACGCACCATTTTATTCATCCGTTGTGAATAATGGGCGGATTCCGGTCTGTTTGCCGCTCAAAAAAGAGGGCGGTTATTATGAAATTGATTATAGCGGTATGGAAAAAAAGATAATGGAGGAATCCGTTAAGGTACTGATCTTTTGTAGTCCGCATAATCCCACGGGAAGAGTGTGGAAGGAGGAGGAGCTAAGGACTGTTGCCAGGATATGCAGGAAATATGATGTTCCGATCATTTGTGATGAGATACATCAGGACCTGCTCAGGAAAGGAAATGTGCATATTCCGCTGGCTAAATTATATCCTGCTGCGGACTGGATCTATACATGTACCGCACCAAGTAAAACTTTTAATATGGCGGGAAACCATCTGGCAAATATTTTTATTCCCAATAAAAAAGTGAAAGAGATCTGGGAAGACAGGTATTATTACTTGCCAAATGCATTGTCAGTGACAGCAACACAGGCTGCGTATGATCAGGGCGAGGCGTGGGTAGAACAGCTCAATCAATATCTGGACGGAAATTTTTTCTATATGAAGGAATTTTTAAGCAAACATCTGCCTCAGATTGAATTTGAAATACCGGAAGGTACTTATTTGGCATGGTTTGATATGGGAGGTTTTGGCTTAGACGGTGAGGAAGTAAAACGTAGATTTATCGTGGATGCAGGGCTTCATATTGAAGACGGCGGTATGTTCGTTGCAAATGGAGACTGCTGTATCAGGATGAATCTGGCGTGTCCAAGGCGAACGGTGGAGCGGGCGTTAAACAGGATGTATCAAGTGTTCGGTCCGCATTAAAGAGGTTTATGGCGTACCATAAACGCATGATTAATATACATTACAGGAGGAAAATGAAATGAGAAAAAAGTTACTGTCGATGGCGTTGGTAGTAAGTATGCTTGCGGCGCTGGTTTCGGGATGCGGTGCAAAGAATGAAGATTCCGGAAAGGAAGACACGGAAAAAAAGGAACAGACAACCTATGAAAAGATTATGGATAAGGGTGTTCTGACTGTAGGGACGGAAGGAACATACCAGCCGTTCACGTATCATGATGAGAGTGATACGCTTACGGGCTATGATGTTGAGGTTGCCAAGGCAATCGGTGAAAAGATGGGCGTAAAGGTAGAATTTTCAGAAATTACATGGGAAGGACTGCTGGCATCTCTTGATAATGGAACGGTTGACCTTGTATTGAATCAGGTTGGCGTAACGGACGAGAGGAAAGAAAAATATGATTTTTCTGATCCGTATTTATATAGTTACATCGCACTGATCGTTAACAAAGATCATAATGATATTACATCATGGGATACATCGAAGGGGAAAAAGACTTCTCTGAATATTTCCAGTAATTATGCAGCAATTGCTGAAGAGTATGAGATGGATATTACGGCGTCAGAGACATTTAGCAAAGATATAGAGCTTCTTCTTGCAGGACGTACGGATTGTGTGATTAACAATACGATTGCTTTTAACGACTACCTGATACAAAAGCCAGATACACCGATTAAAATTGCTGATGTAAGAGCAGAGGCCGATACTGTAGCTGCACCGATTCCGAAGGGCAATGAGGATTTGGTAGAAGCAGTGAATAAAGCGATTAAAGAGCTTCGGGAAGACGGAACATTAACAAAATTATCTGAGCAGTTCCTTGGAAAGGACTTTTCAAGAGAATTAACTCTGGAAGAGATTCAGGAGTAATCCGGGAATTTAAGAATCATTTAGAAATGAGAGGGTGAATGGAATGGATGGAAGAGTTGGGGGAATTATAGTAGATTCGTTTGGACCAATAGTAAAGGCAGGATTTCAATACACGATTCCTTTGACACTGATTTCATTTACTCTCGGAACAATATTAGCAATTCTGGTTGCGATTGTAAGAGTGTCTAAAGTAAAGGTCTTAGATCCCATATGCAGATTTTATGTATGGGTAATGAGAGGGACGCCTCTTCTGGTACAATTATTTGTTGTGTTCTTCGGGCTTCCTAAGATCGGCATTATCATTGAGCCTATTCCGGCAGGAATCATTGTGTTTTCCTTAAGCGTAGGCGCCTATAGTTCTGAGATATTCAGGGCGGCAATCCTGTCAATTCCAAAAGGACAATGGGAAGCTTCGTCTTCTCTGGGAATGAGCTATGTCCAGACATTGAAAAGGATTATTTTACCACAAGCAACAAAGATTGCGATTCCACCGCTGTTTAATAGTTTTATTGCATTAGTAAAAGATACATCTTTAGCTTCCACCATTACGGTTACAGAAATGTTTCTGGTAACGCAGCGTATTACGGCAAGAACATATGAACCGCTTGTTATGTATTTGGAGGTAGGTTTTGTGTATCTTATTTTTTGTACAGTACTGAACTGGGTGCAGGGAAAAGTGGAAGATAAATTGATGTTGTCCGGGAGTGAAAAGAAAAAGGTGCGGGACATAGAAGAAAACCGGATATAGGAGGAATATAATGCTGGAAATAAAGAAGCTGAATAAGTATTTTGGTGATAATCATGTGCTGAAAGATATAGATTTACAGATTAAGTCACAAAAGACAACAGTAATTATCGGTTCGTCGGGTTCTGGCAAATCTACTCTGCTTAGATGTATCAATCTATTGGAGACACCAGATTCGGGAATTATATCATGGAATGGAGACGAGTTGGATTTTTCCAGAAAAATACCGAAAAGCAAATGTCAGGCATTTACTAAAAAAACAGGAATGGTTTTTCAGAGCTTTAATCTGTTTCCTCATAAGACTGCACTGGAAAATATTATGGAGGCGCCGGTTACTGTTTTAAAAAAGAACAAAGACAAGGCAAAAAAGGAAGCAATGGAGCTTTTACATAAAGTCGGGCTTGAGGAAAAGAAGGATAGTTATCCACACCAGTTGTCGGGCGGACAGCAGCAGAGGATCGCAATTGCCAGAGCGCTGGCTATGAAACCGGAGATTCTCTTATTCGATGAACCAACCAGTGCGCTTGATCCGGAGTTGGAAGCCGATGTGTTGAATCTGATCCGAGAATTGTCAAAAGAGGAATATACAATCTTAGTTGTAACCCATAATATGTCCTTTGCGCGTGATGTAAGCGACGAGGTTGTTTTTGTGAATGCAGGTGAAATTCTGGCAAAGGGCAGTTATGAAGAGCTGACGAAGCTTGACAATGAGAGAATTAAACAATTTCTGAGTTTTTTAAATTAAGGAGAAAAAAATGTTGAATAGAATATTTTCTATGCCGAAACCAATTATTGGAATGATTCATTTAAAGCCGCTGCCCGGTTCCCCGAATTATGATCCAGCGGTTTATGATATAAAGAAAATCATTGATTTTGCAGTAGAAGAAGCAAAGATTTTAGAGGATGCGGGACTCAATGGACTTCAGATAGAAAACTATTGGGACGAGCCATTTTTAAAGGGTGAAAAGATAGGATATGAAACCTGCACAGCTATGACAGCAGCGGCAAGTGCGGTTGCGCAGAATGTTAATATACCTGTTGGAATCAATGTCCATATGAACGGCGGAAAGGCTGCTATGGCAATTGCATGCGCAACAGGAGCAAAGTGGATACGCGTATTTGAATTTGTGAGCGCTTATATATCATATACGGGGCTTACGGAGGGCATAGGCGGTGAATTGTCCCGTTACAGAAGTATGCTGGGGGCAAAAGATATTCAGATGTTTTGTGATGCAAATGTAAAACACGGAAGTCATTACATCGTTCACGATAGAAGCGTAAATGAATTGGCGTATGATGCACAGGAGCAGGGAGCGGACGGTATCATTATTACTGGTTTCAGCACTGGGATAGCGCCGACAAAAGAAAAGGTTGTGGAAGCCCGTAAGAATATTAAAGTTCCGGTTTTGCTCGGAAGTGGAATTAATATCCAGAATGCAGAGGAATTATTGAGTGTATCTGACGGAGCTATTATAGGAAGCGCGTTTAAGACAGACGGCGACATGAAGAAAATGGTGAATGATCAAAAAGCAAGAGATTTTATGAGGAAAGTAGAAAATATGCGGTAAAGAGTGAGGAGATAAGGTATGTGGGATTTTAGCGCGTCTGGAAATATTATCTGTATGGGTTCTATTATTATGGACATTTCCGTAAAATGTGAGCAATTCCCCGAGACAGGAGAGACGAGATATACTCCTTATCCATATGAAGTCACACCGGGAGGAAAAGGAGCGAATCAGGCAATTGCCGCGGCTCGTTCAGGAGGAAAGGTCCGAATGCTAGGGAGGATTGCGGATGACCTGTATGGATATGAGCTGAGAGAGAATCTGCGGCAGGCCGGTATAGATACAGATATGCTGATCGAGGACAAAAACGAAAAATCGGGAGTTGCGTTTGTATGGGTAAATGAATGCGGAGACAATCAGATCATCTGCTCACCGGGGGTTCATGCAAAAAATACGGCGGACGATGTAAAAAAAGGTTTGGAGATGATGAAAGAGGGGGATATTCTTCTTATGACGATGGAGTTTCCAAGAGATGTTCTGATGTGTGCCGTAAAGCTTGCGAAAGAAAAAGGCGGATTTGTAATTGTAGATCCGTCAGCGGCAGAACATTACAGATTAGACGAACAGATGGCAGAATACATCGACATTATCAAACCGAACGAGGTTGAGGCAGAGATTATTACGGGTATTAAAGTGAAAACCCGGGAAGATATGGAAAGAGCGCTGGAGTTTATGGAAGAAAAAGGAATCAGCTATCCGCTGATTTCGCTTGGACAAAAAGGAATCATCTATAAAACGGGCGGAAAGGTATGCCATGAACAGGGAATTGCAGTAGAGACAGTGGATTCTACTGCGGCAGGGGATACGTTTATTGGCGCTCTGGCATGTTGTCTGGCGGCAGGCAAGACTATTGAGGAAGCAATAGAATATGGAAACAAGGCGGCCGCAAAATGTGTACAGAAAATGGGAGCTCAAGCCTCTATTCCCTATGCAGAGGATATCGAGGTTCATGATAGATAAGCAGCAAAATCAGCCGTATATTTGGCTGATTTTCTCTTGAAAATACTGGAAGAAGTCTGTAATATATTACCTAATAGGAAAAGGAATGTGGAAAATTATGGATGAAAAAAAATATGAAGTATTTTGCAGTATCATGAATGAAATGGACAGAGCATATGATTTGATGAAAGAGTATGATTCGCTGCCGCATCACTATGGTGATTATGTCCTTTATCAGGCAGAATCACATATGATTGAACATATAGGGATGAACGAAGGTGTTACAATAACAAAATTGGCAGAGGAATTGGGGAAGACAAGAAGCGCCTGCTGTCAGATGGTGAGAAAACTGCGGAATAAGAAATGGGTTGAGCAGATAAGAAATGAAAGGAATAATCGGGAATATAATTTGTATCTGACAGGGGAAGGAAAGCGTATTTTTAAGAATCATGCTGAATTTGATCTTCGGTGCTATAAGAGGAATTTTGAGGGGCTTGCGCAATTCGGATATGAAGATCTGGAAAAATACCTGGAGATTCAGAAAAAGATTAATAAATCATTTCAGAAGGATGTAGAAGAAAGTGAAAAATACTTTAAGGGATAAGTGCTGGAATACAAAATCCAGCACTTTTTTTGTAAGATATGCTGTATTCTGCCACAATATGCTGTAACACGTCGTAAAATTTTAAGGACAGGCTTCACCAATTGCTAAAATACGCATTTTCCGTATGCTATCATAATCAGACAAAATATGGAAAATGAGGTGAGAGTATATGGAACGTGAGTTTCCGAAAAATGTAAAACAGATAGGAAATGTCTGTGACGAGCCAAAGATATATGTAGAAGATTACGTAGATACTTATTTGAACCAATTGAAGGAAAAGGCTGAATCAATTCCTGCGGCGGCTGTGCTTACAGGAGAGATTCTTAAGATGGACGGGCAGGATGTTGTTTATGTAGCAGGAGCGCTTAAGCTGGGCGATGTAGAGGTCGCGGGTACGGAAGTAAAGATCAGTAATGAAGCATGGGACAAGCTTGAGGAAGAAAAGCAGAGATTTTTTTCGGGACAGGAGATGGTCGGATGGTGTCTGATCGGGGAAGGGCAGCCCATCGGCCTTAGCAAAGGGGTTAAGAAAGTTCATGAGAGACGGTTTAAAAAAGACAATACGGTGTTTGTATGGCGGGATGCAGTTCTGGAGGAAGAGGTCTTCTATGCCAATAAGTTCGGAGAACTGATGCAGATGGGAGGACATTACATATTTTATGAGAAAAATCCTTCCATGCAGAATTATATGATCAATATGAGAAAAAAGATTGGCGTTACACCCAGCGAAATGGTTGAGGATCGAGCTGCAAAGAATTTTCGCAGTGCCGTAAAGGAAAAAATGGAATACAAGGAACAGAGACAAAATGCCAGATTTGCTTATGCGGTCAGTGTGGCTCTTGTGGTTGTTGTTCTTGTGATCGGTATCTCGACCATTAATAATTATGATAAGATGGAAGCGGTGCAGAACTCTCTTGAGGCGTTGTCTCAGTCCGTGAGCAGCAAAAGGCCGCAGGAGACGAAGGTGGAGGAGCGGCAAAAGTCCGAAGCGCCGGAGGAGGCCGGGGCGCAAAAAGTTCCGGAGACGGTAGAGACCGTCAGCAAAGAGGTACAGACAGAAGGGGAGCCGAAGGAAGATACGGAAGATACGGTATCTAATACAGAAGAAAGTGATGCGACAACAGAAGGTGATGAGACGGCAGAGGGAGATGCGGTTTCGGATGCGGAGGGAGCGGGCGGTAATACGGGGCTGGCGGCGGATACAACGGATGTACAGAGTCAGTCAGGAAGCGGGGAATATTATATTGTACAGAAAGGGGACACGCTGGACAAGATCAGTATAAAAGTATATGGAAACAGAGGTCATGTAGATGCGATATGCCGGATGAACGGGCTGACAGACGGCAACCTTATCATTATCGGACAAAAATTATTATTACCTTGATATAAAAATGTGCTATACTGTACAGAAGATGAAAAGATATACAAAAGGGGAGACGGATGGTACATCAGAAAAATAAAAATTTATATGTTGTAAGGGATGGAAACTATATGCGGGATGATCCATATGAAGAGCTTTCCATACAGGGAATAGGGGAGGAAAACGGACAGTATAAATCAAACTTCCTGAAAAAAGCTTTTATTGGTGCTACCGCATTGGCGATTATTGCGGCTGCAGTTTATCTATATTTGTATCTGCAGACCTATACAGGAGTCAGAGTTGCGAATACATATAAGGTAGGGAACGCAGCGGATAACAGCTATGAAGAATTTGCAGAAGGTGTTCTCAAGTTCAGCCGGGATGGTATCGCGTATTTGGACAGCAGCGGGGAAGAAAAGTGGAATCTGCCTTATCAGATCAAGAATCCATTTTTAGATGTGAATAGCGAGTCGGCAGCAGTTGCGGATAAGGGCGGCAATAATATCATGGTTTTTCAGAAGGACGGTTTGAAGGGAGAGATAAAGACGACCCTTCCTATAGAAAAGATTGCCGTCTCAGAACAGGGAATTGTGGCTGCTGTCCTGAAAAATGAATCTACACCTCAAATTGTATGTTACGATACGGCAGGAAATGTGCTGGTTGAGCATAAATCGTCGGTAATGGGAATCGGCTATCCGGTAGATATAGCGATTTCGCCGAATGGAGAGTTGCTGCAGATTTTGTATCTGTCTGTCTATGATGGGAAGATGATGTCGAGAGTGGGTTATTATAATTTTGGCGCTGCAGGAGCAGAAAAGATAGACCATCAAGTGACGGAAAAGGAATATAAAGACAGTGTGATGGGTGCAGGTTTCTTTGTTGACGAGACAGTATCCGCAGCGGTCGGGGATAACTGTCTGACAATATTCAAAGGAAAGGAGGAGCCAAAAGAGACGGCAGCCGTTGAGATTAAAGGAGAGATTCAGAGTGTGTTCCACAGCGGCAAATATATAGGAATTCTATTAAAAGCAAACGGAAACAGCAGATATGAATTGAAGCTTTATAATACTTCCGGTAAAGAAATATTGTCCCGCGGGTTTGCCGGAACCTATAAGTCGGCAAAGATATCGGGCGGTCGGATTATTTTGTACGATGGAAAAAAATGCAGTATTTATACAAGATTTGGAGTACATCGTTTCGACGGTGAGATGAATAATAATATACTAGAGATATTTCCTGCTTTTGGAATCAACAGATATATAGTGATGAATGCCAATGGCATGGAAGATATACGTCTTATAAAATAAGGAGAAGATATGGACTGGGTGTTAGCTACGGTAGGAATCATTTTTTTAATATGTATTATTATAGGAATCTGTCAGGGGGCGATTCGTATAGCAGTGTCTCTTGCAACAACACTTTTGACGCTGCTTATTGTGTTTTTTGCAACGCCTCATGCGGCGAAGGCGATTGCGCAGTATACACCGATGGATGAGATGATAGAGCAGAAGGTAAGCGCGGCGATCATGGATGCGGCAAAGACACATCTGTCGGAAGGTATCGGGGACTTGACCGGCGGCGGATTATCTGAAGAAGACATAGAGAATGCGCTTAGCGCGGCCGGAATAAGCGAAGAAGAACTGGCGGCACAGGGAATCAGTATCGGTGATATTATGGAAGGGAATATAGACGAGGAGCTGTTGTCACAGCTTGGGATTGCGGATAAGCTTCCTTCGGGGGATGATGAAGGCGGTGAAGGAGATAGTGAGGATAGCGGCATATTAGATAATATGGAAATTCCGCGTGATATGCAGCAGGAGGCAATCAATGCGGCGGATCTTCCGGATATCTTCAAGGACCTGCTGGCAGTGAATAATAATAGTGAGATATATGAAGAGTTGGGCGTCAATACATTTGCGCAGTATGTAGGAAGCTTTTTGGCAAAAGTGATCATTAATATTATATCTTATCTTGGGACATTTCTGATTGCTACGATCATTCTGCGGGCGATCATATTTGCATTGGATATTGTAGCAGAACTGCCAGTGTTCGGACTTATAAACAGACTGGCAGGAGGAGTGATCGGTTTTGTAGGTGCGGTGATCATTGTGTGGATATTATTTGTAGTCGTTACGCTGTTATATACAACCGTCATTGGCAAAGATATCTATCAGGCAATACAGGGTAACGGAATCCTGAAGTTTTTATATGACAATAACCCGATCATGAGCATGGCGGCGAAGATTTAAAGATAGTTTTTTTAATAGAAAAGAGGAGGCTGAATATGTCGGTTCAGCCTCCTCTTCGATTATTTTTTATCATGGATCTCGCTGTGCAGTGCCTGCAGTGATTTGACCTTTCCGTTCCCATGCTCCTTTACGTAGCGGATTCCTCTCGCGGCGGCTCTTGCGGCGGCAATCGTCGTCATATAAGGGATCTTAGCTTTAATCGCGGCTTTGCGCAAATAGCTGTCATCATGAACGCTATCCTTTCCAACTGGAGAGTTGACGATAAAATCAATTTGTGCGTTTGTGATCATATCGAGAATATTCGGGCGTCCCTCGTAGAGCTTATTGACTCTTTCTGCCTCAATTCCGGCTTCGCGGATTAATTCATAAGTATTGCCTGTGGCTATGATCTTAAATCCGTCTTCTGCGATACTCTTTGCAATCTCCACTACCTCCGCTTTATCCTTGCGGTTTACGGAGATCAGAGCAGTTCCGCCGAGAGGAAGTTTCGTCTGAGTTGCTTCCTGAGCTTTGTAGAAAGCCTCTCCGTAATATGGAGAGAGTCCAAGCACTTCTCCGGTGGAGCGCATTTCCGGTCCGAGAATTGGGTCAACCTCCTGAAACATGTTGAACGGGAAGACGGCTTCCTTCACACCGTAATATGGGATGTCCTGTTCGTTGAGGTTCGGAACCGGAGAGGGCCTGCCAGTAATCTCGGCTGTAATGATTTCCGTAGCCAAAGGAACCATGCGTATGTTGCATACTTTTGATACAAGAGGAACGGTACGGGAAGCTCTTGGATTGGCTTCCAGAACATAAACCTTACCTTTTTCAATCGCATACTGCATGTTCATCAGTCCCTTGACATGCATTTCCTCCGCGATTTTTCTGGTATATTCCTTGATGGTCGCCACATTTTCTTCGGAAATGTGCACAGACGGTATAATGCAGGCGGAATCGCCGGAATGAACTCCGGCAAGCTCTATATGCTCCATCACAGCCGGGACGAAGGCATGCGTTCCGTCGCTGATGGCATCCGCTTCGCATTCCAGTGCATGGTTCAAAAAACGGTCAATGAGGATTGGGCGGTCAGGAGTTACTCCGACTGCGGCTTTCATATAACTTTCCATACTTTCATCGTCATACACGACTTCCATACCCCGCCCGCCAAGGACATAAGAAGGACGGACCATAACCGGATAGCCGATCTCCTTTGCGATCTGAAGCGCTTCTTCGACAGTTGTTGCCATGCCGGATTCTGGCATTGGGATATTAAGCTTTTCCATCATCTCACGGAACAGGTCCCGGTCTTCTGCTAAGTCAATGACTGCCGGTGAGGTGCCAAGAATCCGGACACCGTTCTTTTCAAGCTCGGATGCAAGGTTTAATGGTGTCTGTCCGCCAAACTGCGCGATAACGCCGAGAGGTTTTTCTTTATTATAAATACTGAGCACGTCTTCCAGTGTCAAAGGCTCAAAATAAAGCTTATCTGAGGTGTCATAATCGGTGGAAACGGTCTCAGGATTACAGTTTACAATGATCGTCTCGAATCCAAGCTTTTTCAGTGCCAGTGCGGCGTGTACGCAGCAATAGTCAAATTCAATGCCCTGTCCGATACGGTTCGGGCCGCCGCCGAGAATCATGATTTTTGGCCTGTCAGTGTTTATCGGATTCTTATCTTTTGCATTGTAGGTAGAATAGTAGTAAGCGCTGTTTTCAGTTCCGCTTACATGTACACCCTCCCACGCTTCTTCTATGCCCAGCGCAAGACGGCGGCGGCGGACGGTTTCCTCCGGAATATCAAGAAGCTGTCCCAAATATTTGTCTGAGAAACCATTTTTCTTGGCGGCTATGAGCCTATCATCGGGCGGCAGCGAGCCTTTGTAGGCGGTGAGAGCTTCTTCTTCCTCAACAAGCTCCTTCATCTGCTCTATGAACCATGTTTTTACCTTTGTGATCTGGAAGAGTTCTTCTACAGATGCGCCCTTGCGCAATGCTTCATACATAATAAAATGACGGTCGCTTGACGGAGTAATGAGAAGCTTAAGGAGGGTCTCTTTGGATTTATCATTATAATCTTTCGCGTGTCCCAGACCGTACCTTCCGGTTTCAAGGCTTCGGATTGCTTTCTGGAAGGCTTCCTTATATGTTTTTCCGATGCTCATGACCTCGCCGACAGCACGCATCTGAGTGCCGAGCTTGTCTTCAACACCTTTGAACTTTTCAAATGCCCAGCGCGCGAATTTGATCACAACGTAATCTCCGTCCGGAACATACAGATCAAGGGTTCCGTATTTGCCGCAAGGAATGTCTTTTAAAGTTAGGCCGGCGGCAAGCATGGAGGATACAAGGGCGATTGGAAATCCGGTGGCTTTGGAGGCCAGAGCGGAGGAACGGGAGGTTCTTGGATTAATCTCAATGACAACGATACGGTCAGTAACAGGGTCGTGTGCGAACTGCACGTTCGTCCCGCCGATGACCTGTACAGATTCAACGATGCGGTATGCCTGTTCCTGAAGTCTTTTCTGGCATTCTTTGGAAATGGTCAGCATCGGAGCACAGCAGAAGGAATCCCCGGTGTGTATGCCGAGAGGATCGATGTTTTCGATAAAGCAGACAGTGATCATATTGTTTTCGGAGTCGCGGACAACTTCAAGTTCTAATTCTTCCCAGCCGAGTATAGATTCTTCAACAAGCACCTGCCCCACAAGGCTTGCCTGAAGGCCTCTTGCGCAGACGGTTTTCAGTTCTTCTTTGTTGTAGACAAGCCCGCCGCCGGCTCCGCCCATCGTATAAGCGGGACGTAAGACCACCGGGTAGCCCAGTTTGTCGGCAATACTAAGGGCCTCGTCTACGGTATAGGCGACTTCGCTTCTTGCCATCTCGATGCCGATGGCATCCATTGATCTCTTAAATTCGATACGGTCTTCCCCACGCTCAATAGCGTCAACCTGAACACCGATGACTTGAACATGATATTTATCAAGAATTCCTTTTTTTGCAAGTTCCGCGCAGAGATTCAAACCGGATTGCCCTCCAAGATTAGGAAGCAGTGCGTCAGGCCGCTCCTTTGCGATAATCTGTTCCAGACGGTCTGCATTTAACGGTTCAATATAAGTTACATCGGCAGTTTCCGGGTCGGTCATAATCGTAGCCGGGTTGGAATTGACCAATACAATCTCATACCCAAGCTTTCTGAGAGCTTTACAGGCCTGCGTTCCGGAATAGTCGAATTCGCATGCCTGTCCGATGATGATGGGACCGGAGCCGATGATTAATACTTTGTTAATGTCTGTTCTTTTTGGCATATGTACCTCCTTTGATTTAAAATGCATATTTTCATTGTATATAAATATTGAAAATATGTATAATTATACAAAATGATTCTTTTTCAATTATATAGGAAAAACAAAAAAAATCATAGTAAAAATATTCGAAATAATGGAGAAAAGGTAGTATAATTTGTCTGATAGAATTGTATAAAAATACTGAAAATGAGTTTGGAGGTACGGGAAGATGACATTAACACAACTAAAATATATTATTACAGTAGCGGATGCCGGTTCTATGAATTTGGCGGCGAGGGAGCTTTACATTTCCCAGCCGAGTCTTTCTCAGGCGGTGAAAGAACTGGAAAAGGAGATAGGGGTGGAGCTATTCTGCAGGAGCAACCGCGGAGTATCGATTACTCAGGAAGGGAGTGAGTTTCTCGGCTATGCAAGGCAGGTCGTGGAACAATATGATCTGATTGAGTCCCGCTATATTGACAGAACAAATGTAAAGAAAAAATTCGGGGTATCCATGCAGCACTATACTTTTGCGGTCAATGCATTTGTGGAGATGGTGAAGCAGTTTGGCATGGATGAATATGAGTTTGCAATACGGGAGACGAAGACCTATGAGGTGATTGAAGATGTGAAAAGCTTCCGCAGTGAGATTGGAATTATCTATCTGAACGATTTTAACAGGAATGTGCTGACAAAGCTATTCTCGGAATCAGACATCGAATTTGCGCCGCTTTTGGAATGCGGGATATACGTGTATCTTTGGAAGGGACATCCGCTGGCGGGGAAAGAGGAGATTGCTATTGGAGAGTTGGAGGAATATCCGTGTCTCGCTTTTGAACAGGGAAATTATAATTCGTTTTATTTTGCGGAGGAAGTGTTGAGTACCTATGAATATAAGAGGATGATTCGGGCAAATGACAGAGCGACGCTTTTAAACCTGATGGTTGGTTTAAATGGCTATACGTTATGCAGCGGTATTATCTGCGAGAGTCTGAATGGCGATGAGTTTTGCGCTGTCAGGCTGAAATCAGAGGAAAAAATGACGATTGGATATCTGAAGCGCAAAGGAACAACGCTCAGTCAGTTAGGAGAAAAATATGTGGAGGAGATAAAAAAGTTTAGAGCAATGAGTACACTGTCAATAAGCGGAGACTGGGAGGAACGGCTATAGGTTCAGACTATAACCGGTCTTTCTTTTTATGTATTAGACAGGCAGAAAGATTTATGATAATATAAACCCATCGAACAAATAGGAATTAAGTAAATATAGAATAGGAGTGCATATTATGAATAAGAAGATAAGAGAAGAGAGAAATTTTAAGTTTGAAACATTACAGTTACATGTGGGGCAGGAACATGCGGACCCGGTTACGGATTCAAGAGCAGTACCGATCTACCAGACGTCATCCTATGTATTTCATAACAGTGAGCACGCGGCAGCGCGTTTCGGATTAGCTGACGCAGGCAATATCTACGGACGTTTGACGAACCCGACGGAGGATGTATTTGAAAAGAGAATCGCGGCATTAGAAGGCGGCATTGCGGCTCTGGCGGTGGCATCGGGCGCGGCGGCAATTTCCTATACTTTTCAGAATCTGGCGCAGAACGGCGACCATATTGTGTCAGCGAAGAACATTTATGGAGGAACTTATAACTATCTTGCACATACATTTCCTCAGTATGGCGTAAAGACTGCGTTTGTTGATATTTTTGATTATGAGGCAGTCGAGGCGGCAATTCAGGATAACACAAAAGCTCTATTTATCGAGACGCTGGGAAATCCAAAATCTGATGTTGCAGACATCGAAAAGCTTGCGGACATTGCACATGCGCATAAGATTCCGCTTGTGGTTGATAATACATTTGCAACGCCGTACCTCGTGAGACCGATTGAGTACGGCGCAGATATTGTCGTGCATTCTGCTACGAAATTCATCGGCGGGCACGGAACAACTGTGGGCGGGGTGATCGTAGACGGCGGTAAGTTTGACTGGGAAGCTTCCGGGAAATTTGCTTCACTGACGGAGCCGAATCCAAGCTATCATGGCATCAGCTTTACCAAGGCCGCAGGAGCGGCGGCGTTTGTCACAAAGATTCGCGCGATCCTGCTTAGAGATACAGGGGCTACGTTGTCGCCGTTTCATGCATTTATCTTTCTCCAAGGGCTTGAAACGCTTTCCCTGCGTGTAGAACGTCATGTGGAAAATGCAAAGAAGGTCGTAGAATATCTGAGCAATCATCCGCAGGTAGAAAAGGTGAACCATCCGGCGGTGACAGATGATGAGAGCCAGAAGGAGTTGTATAAAAAATACTTCCCGAACGGAGGCGGTTCGATCTTTACCTTTGAGATCAAAGGTGACGCACAGAAGGCAAAGGACTTTATCGATAATTTGGAGCTGTTCTCATTGCTGGCAAATGTTGCGGATGTAAAATCACTGGTTATCCATCCGGCGACAACGACTCACAGTCAATGTACAGAAGAAGAGCTTTTGGATCAGGGGATTAAGCCGAATACAATCCGCCTTTCTATTGGAACAGAGAATATTGACGATATTATTGAGGACCTTGACGAGGCATTTAAGGCAGTAGAATAGCAGTATAATCAGGTTCATGGATATCATATAAAAACAGATGAGCGCAAGGATAGTATGCCTGCGCTCATCTGTTTTTATCAGTTGTTTTATTTTATAGCTGCTAAAAAGGATGATTTTTATTGCAACATTCCTGCGCATTTTTTATAATAGGGACAGGGAATGCAATATACTCTATAATTTGGATAAAGGAGAGGTTCATAATGGAAAGGACAAATGAAAAATATAAAGCGTATGTTCAGATTCTTGAAGAGGAGCTTGTGCCTGCCATGGGATGTACCGAGCCAATCGCGCTTGCCTATGCTGCTGCGAAGGCCAGAGAGGTATTGGGGGATTTGCCCGACAGTGTGAAGATTGGCGCCAGCGGAAGCATTATCAAAAATGTTAAGAGTGTGATCGTGCCGAATACCAATCACCTGAAGGGGATTCCGGCGGCAGCGGCAGCTGGAATCATCGCGGGCAAAGCGGAGAAAGAACTGGAGGTTATCGCCGAGGTCGCTGAGGAAGAGACGGTACGGATGGCGGAATTCTTAAAGAAAGTTCCGATCAGTGTGGAGCATATTGATAACGGGGTGACATTTGACATTATTGTCGTGGTGGAAAAAGGCGGTTCTTATGCAAAGGTAAGGATTGCGAACTATCATACGAATATTGTCCTTGTGGAAAAGGACGGCGAGAAGTTTATTGACATTCCGGTAGAAGGTGAGACAGAGGAAGGGCTGACGGACAGAACACTTCTTAACATGGAAGATATCTGGGATTTTATTAATACAGTGGATGTGGCGGATATTAAAGAGGTGATCGGACGTCAGATCGAGTACAACACAGCCATTGCAGATGAAGGCCTTAAAGGGGATTACGGCGCGAATATCGGAAGTGTTTTATTAGACACTTATGGCGATGATGTCCGTACAAGAGCAAAAGCAAGAGCGGCCGCAGGTTCTGACGCAAGGATGAATGGCTGTGAGCTCCCGGTTATTATCAATGCAGGCAGCGGCAATCAGGGAATGACCTGTTCTCTGCCGGTTTTGGAATATGCGAAAGAGTTCCAGTGCGGAGAGGAAAAGATGTACCGTGCGTTGGCGCTTTCTAACCTGACGGCGATTCACCAGAAGACGGGTATCGGGAGACTTTCCGCGTATTGCGGCGCAGTCAGCGCAGGAGCAGCGGCAGGCGCCGGGATCGCGTATCTTTGCGGCGGCGGATATGAGGAGATCATTCATACCGTGGTAAATGCTCTGGCTATCGTATCGGGAATGGTCTGTGACGGAGCGAAGGCTTCCTGTGCGGCGAAGATTGCAGCGTCTGTGGATGCGGGAATCTTAGGATATAATATGTTCCTTCGAGGGCAGCAGTTCTATGCGGGAGATGGTATCGTTACAAAGGGCGTGGAGGCGACGATCAGTAATATCGGGCGTCTCGGAAAAGACGGAATGAAGGAAACCAACGAAGAGATTATCAAAATGATGATCAACGATTAGCAGGAAAGAAATGATCAAATAAGAAAAATGGAGAAGATGACATGGAAAAATCAAAAGTATTTTACACGGATTTCAGAGCGAAGTTAGGAGAGGGACTCCCGTCCAAATTTAAGAGACTGATTAAAGCGGCCGGCATTGAAGAACTTAATATGGAAAATAAATTTGTAGCTATTAAGATGCATTTTGGGGAACTTGGCAATATCAGTTTCCTGCGTCCGAATTACGCGAAAGCAGTTGCAGATGTTGTAAAGGAACTGGGCGGCAAGCCATTCCTTACAGACTGCAATACGCTCTATCCGGGGAGCCGCAAGAATGCGTTGGAACATCTGTACTGTGCATGGGAGAATGGATTTACACCTATGACGGTGGGATGTCCGATTCTGATTGGAGACGGCCTTAAGGGAACAGATGACGTTGAAGTACCGGTTCAGGGCGGAGAATACATAGAGAAGGCCAAAATTGGCCGTGCGGTTATGGATGCGGATGTATTCTTAAGTCTTTCCCATTTTAAGGGACATGAGATGACGGGGTTTGGAGGCACGATTAAAAATATCGGTATGGGCTGCGGTTCCCGCGCCGGAAAGAAGGAACAGCACAGCAACGGAAAACCGACAATTAATCCAGAAGTTTGCCGGGGGTGCCGCCTGTGCATGAGAGAGTGTGCCAATAATGGTCTCATGTTTGACGAGGAGAAAAGGAAAATGACTGTGAACAGTGAGAATTGCGTGGGCTGCGGACGCTGTATCGGAGCGTGTAATTTTGATGCTGTTTCATTTGAGGAAGATGCGGCTACTAAGGTATTGAACTGCCGTATGGCGGAGTACACGAAAGCGGTAGTGGACGGCCGGCCTCAGTTTCATATGTCATTGATTGTGGATGTATCTCCGAATTGTGACTGCCACGCAGAAAATGATGCTCCGATCCTGCCGAATATCGGGATGTTCGCTTCATTTGATCCGCTGGCGCTTGATCAGGCGTGTGTAGATGCCTGTCTTAAGGCGGAACCTTTGCCGAACAGTCAGCTTACAGATAATATGAAGCGGGCGGATTTCTGCGACCATCATGATCATTTTGAAAATACAACTGTGAATTCTGAATATAAAACCTGCCTTGCCCATGCAGAAAAGATCGGGCTTGGGAGCAGGGAATATGAACTTATTACAATTAAGTAGGGTGAGTAAAATGAGAATTATAAAAATGTTGGTGCTATCGCTTATCTGCCTGACGTTATGCTTTGGATGCGGAAAAAAGGGAGATGAAAAGCCGGCAAAGGCTCAGGAGGAAGAAGTGAAAGAAGAGGCGAAAGATGCCGCAGACGGCGCGGCCGAACCGGATTCACGTACACATAATGCAATTATCGCCGAAGCGATGGAAAAGACATCGAAGCTTGCTTCGTTTGAGACAGTTACAGAAGGTAGTCTTAAGCTTGGCGGAAAGACTATCAAAGGGGAGTTTTTTATGACTTCCCGGATTCAAGTTGTTCAGGGAGAGGACAGACAGAATCTCGAGATGTCGATGGAGACGGAGATAAATCCGGGGAAGGTAGTTTCTAAGGCGTATTATAAGGATGGATGGTATTATACAGATGACGGGAAGCGTAAGGATAAGCAGAAAAAACTGCCGGAGGAAGTTCTTGGAATCATAACAGATATCACAAATATGGTAATAGATGCTTCGGATAAGATTGAGAATATCAGCGTGAAAGAGAACGGTGCGGATAAGATTTATTCGTACGAATTGCCGTCTTATGTTGCTGAGGATTATATTGCTAAACTGATGACAGAGATGGGAGCAGAAGATACGCTTCTTGAAGATGCGTCTGCGGATGTAGAGAACTTAAAGCTTACAAGTACGGTAAATGCAAAAGGAATTCTTGTACGGCAGGAGATTTCGATCGCAGGAAATCTGAAAAAGGCAATCGTGTCAGTACCTGTGAAGGCGCAGATTACAGCAGAATTTGCAGAGACTGATAAGAAAGAAATTTTAGATCAATAAAAATGAAGCTGCCGCCTGACGAATATCTATTCGTTAAAGCGGCAGCTTTCTTAAGAGCATATTGCTCCGTTGAAACTAGCCCGCGTGTCAGAACATACTACAACAGTTCATGTGAATTATGCCTGACAGATTTCTGTCCAATAGCCGTCCGGATCATTGATAAAATATACACCCATCTCAATATTTTCAAAGCATACGCATCCCATCTCTTTATGATGAGCAAGAGCGGCTTCCATATCATCTACGTTCATAGCGAGATGGAACTCGTTGTCCCCAAGGTCGTAAGGTCTGTCCATATCGCGAAGCCATGTGAGTTCCAGCAGATGCGGAGTCGTTCCGTCGCCCATAAAGACCAGCTTAAAACTCCCGTCTTCGGCTTCTTTTTCTCTGGAAACAGTAAGACCGAGCGCTTCTTTGTAGAATGCAACAGATCTTTCTAAGTCAGAGACATTGATGTTATTGTGGTAAAATGTGAATTTCATAAATTAACTCCTCCTGTTAACCGTCTTCATATTGACTATTTTCTGATTCAAGTATATCATATCTTTACAAGATAAACAGTAGTGATTTTGGAATGAATCATAGACAGGAAGGTCTACTATGGTAATAGAAACCAGTAATGAAACAGAAACCTACAGCTTTGGATACAGGCTGGGAGAGAAAGCAAAACCCGGACAGGTGTTTACACTGATCGGTGATCTGGGAGTCGGTAAGACCGTGTTTACGAAGGGACTGGCGGCAGGACTCGGAGTGGAGGAGCCGGTAAGCAGCCCGACATTTACAATTGTACAGATATATGAGGAAGGGCGGCTGCCCTTCTATCATTTTGATGTTTACCGCATCGGTGATGTGGAAGAGATGGACGAGATTGGATATGAGGATTATATTTACAGAGACGGTGTCAGCCTGATTGAGTGGGCGAATCTGATTGAGGAGATTTTGCCGGAGCATTATACGGAAGTGAAGATTGAGAAGGATTTGGAAAAGGGATTCGATTATCGGAGGATAGAGCTATGCGAATATTAGCGTTAGACAGTTCGGGACTGGTAGCCAGCGTGGCAGTTGCAGAGGAGGATGGAAAAGAAGAGCAGCTTATAGCTGAATATACCGTGAACTATAAAAAAACGCATTCTCAGACGTTGCTTCCTATGCTGGATGAAGTGGCGAAGATGACAGAGCTGGATATGGAATCTATCGATGCGATTGCGGTGGCGGCGGGACCAGGTTCGTTTACCGGACTTCGGATTGGTTCGGCGACGGCAAAGGGGCTGGGACTTGCGCTTAATAAGCCGCTTATTGCAGTGCCGACGCTCGAAGGACTCGCCTATAATCTCTGCGGCACAGAGGCTGTTGTCTGCCCGATCATGGATGCAAGGCGGGGGCAGGTATATACTGGTATTTATGAGTTTCAGGGAAATGAACTGATCACGTTGGAAGGACAGATGGCGCTAGCGATAGAAGAGCTTGGGCAAAAACTCCTTGAGTATGATCAAAGAATCATGTTTCTTGGGGATGGCGTGCCGGTATTTAGAGAAATCCTAACAGATCGGCTTCTTGCGGGGAAGGATATTTGTTTTGCACCGTGTAATATGAACCGTCAGAGAGCGGCATCTGTGGCAGCGCTTGGAATCCGGTATTACAGAGACGGTAAGTTTGAGAGCGCTGCAGAACATGAGCCGGATTATCTGCGGGTATCGCAGGCAGAGCGGGAGCGAAGAGAGCGTCAAAGGCAATTGCAGGATGAGGCATCATATTCACGAAACGGCAGATGCGAGATGAGCTAAGGTATCGGATATGGATGTAAGAATGATTGAAAAAAGGGATATTGAGCAGGTCCACGAGATTGAAAAAAACTGTTTTTCTGATGCATGGAGTATTACCGGAATTCAGGAAAGTCTGGATCAGAACCATACGGTACTGCTTGGCGCATGGCTGGATAGAAAGCTGTCAGGCTATGTCATTGCTTATCTTTCTATAGATGATTGTGAGATTGCCAGAATTGCGGTGGATGGGACATGCAGAAGGAAGGGGGTTGCCTTAAAGCTTCTTGAGGAACTTAAAAATGTCTGCCTGAAAAGACAAGTTGAGAGGATCATGTTGGATGTCCGAAGCAGCAATGAGGCGGCGGTCAGTCTTTACGGCAAATTTGGATTTACACAGGATGGTATCAGGAAGAATTTTTATGTCAGACCGACGGAGGATGCGGTTTTGATGAGTTTTATCATTGGAAAATAACTGGCAGATGTGACAGTGCTTCCCACTTGGAAATCATTCGATGGTTTTATATAATGTAGGCGTAACAGCAAGAAGAAAGATATATTTCAAAAAAAGATACCCAAGGGCATTCCATTATGGCCGTTCGGCCGTTAAAAAAGGGTATGGAATATGCACAGGAGGAATTGTATGCGCCAATATAGAAACAATACAAAAGAAGTACAGGAAATCAGCAAGATTATCTGCAACAAATGCGGAAAAGAGATTCCGGTTGCAGGAGGGGTTCCGTCAGAGGACATGCTGGAAGTAGAAAAACGGTGGGGATATTTCTCCGCAAAGGATAACCGAAAAGACCGTTTTGAGCTTTGCGAGCAGTGTTATGATGAGTTGATAGGAAGCTTTCTTGTCCCGGTTGAAACGGAAGGATAGCTGCAGAAAAGCAGCAGTAAAGAGGTAGAAGATGTTAGATGTATGTTTGTTAGGAACTGGTGGGATGATGCCGCTGCCGTACCGGTGGCTCACATCATTTATGGTAAGATATAATGGAAGCAGTCTGTTGATCGATTGCGGCGAGGGGACACAGATTGCCATCAAGGAAAAAGGATGGAGCTTTAAGCCGATTGATGTAATCTGTTTTACTCATTATCATGGCGATCATATCAGCGGGCTTCCGGGACTGCTTCTCACGATGGGAAATGCAGACAGGACGAAGCCGCTGACGCTGATCGGGCCGAAGGGCTTAAGGCGGGTAGTTGACTGCCTGAGGGTGATAGCGCCGGAGCTTCCTTTTTCCATACAATATATAGAGATTACTGAGCCGGAGCAGACATTCGAGATCAATGGTTATCGACTGAAGGCATTTCGTGTGAATCACAATGTTATCTGTTATGGATATACGGTTGAGATAGACCGGGCGGGCAAATTTGACGTAGAGCGTGCGAATGAAGCGCAGATTCCGCAGAAATTCTGGGGGATTCTTCAAAAAGGCGAGACGGTGGAAGCAGATGGCAATATCTACACCCCTGATATGGTGCTTGGTCCTGCCAGAAAAGGGATTAAAGTAACTTATTGTACAGATACAAGACCAACGGATTCGATCAGAAGCAATGCGGCCGGAGCAGATCTGTTTGTCTGTGAGGGCATGTACGGTGAGAAGGACAAGCAGAAGAAAGCACGGGAATACAAGCATATGACATTTTATGAGGCGGCGCAGCTTGCAAAAGAGGCTGATGTGAGAGAGATGTGGCTGACACATTACAGCCCGTCGCTTAATCACCCGGAGGAATATATGGATGAGGTTCGGAGGATATTTCCAAGAGCCGTTGCGGCCAGAGATAAGCGGTCGGCGGAGCTTGTTTTTGAAGACTGATTATTGCAGTTCGCTGTAATGAGAGTATAGAGGTATTGTATGATGGAAGAGCAAAAAGATGTTTTAATACTTGCGATTGAAAGTTCCTGTGATGAGACGGCGGCAGCGGTCGTGAAGAACGGAAGAATCGTGCTTTCAAATGTGATTTCTTCTCAGATAGCGCTTCATACTTTATACGGAGGAGTAGTGCCAGAGATTGCATCGAGAAAGCATATTGAAAAAATAAATCAGGTCATTGAAGCGGCGCTTTCCGAGGCGGAGGTGACGCTTTCGGACATTGATGCCATCGGCGTCACGTATGGGCCGGGGCTTGTTGGGGCGCTGCTTGTGGGCGTGGCAGAGGCGAAAGCGATTGCATATGCGGCAAAGAAGCCGCTTGTCGGAGTGCATCATATAGAAGGACATATTGCGGCAAATTTTATTGAACATTCGGATCTTAAGCCGCCCTTCCTTTCGCTGGTCGTATCCGGAGGGCATACGCATCTGGTGCGTGTGAAGGATTACGGGAAGTTTGATATTATTGGGCGGACAAGAGATGACGCGGCCGGAGAAGCGTTTGACAAGGTGGCGAGAGCCATCGGGCTGGGATATCCGGGAGGACCCAAGATTGATAAAGCGTCAAAGGAAGGAAACCCGGAAGCGATCGTCTTTCCGCGGGCACATGTAGAAGATGCGCCGTATGATTTCAGTTTCAGCGGGGTGAAGTCGGCGGTGCTTAATTATATCAATGGCTGCAGGATGAAAGAGGAGGAATACAGTCAGGCGGATATTGCGGCTTCCTTTCAGAAAGCAGTGACAGATGTTCTTGTTTCAAATGCGATGCATGCGGTGGCGGAATTCAGGGCGGATAAATTTGCCATTGCAGGAGGGGTTGCCTCTAACAGCGCGCTGCGCCAGACGCTGCGGTCAGCCTGCGAGAAACGTGGAGTGAAGCTGTATTGCCCGTCGCCGGTTTATTGTACTGATAATGCAGCGATGATAGGTGTTGCGGCTTATTATGAATATATTGCCGGTACACGGCATGGCTGGGATTTAAATGCGGTGCCGAATTTGAAGCTGGGAGCAAGATATGAGTAAATCACATAAAAAATGTACGGCGATTGTTCTTTCGGCGGGACAGGGGAAGCGTATGGGAACTTCCGTGCAGAAGCAGTACATTGAGATTTTTGGAAAGCCGATTATTTATTATACATTGAAGACGTTTCAGAATTCGCAGATCATTGACAGTATTGTTCTTGTGGTGGGCGGCGGACAGGAGCAGTTTGCCAAAGAAGAGATTGTGGAAAAGTATCATTTTACAAAGGTAACGGCAATCGTAGCGGGTGGAGCCGAGCGGTACGATTCTGTATGGCAGGGATTAAAAGCGATCCGTGACGGAAAAGTAGAAGATACAGATGGCGACGGATATGTCTTTATCCATGACGGTGCGCGGATGTTCGTGGATGAAGCGACCTTAAAAAGAGGATACGAGACGGTTTTAAAACATCGCGCCTGCGTGGCGGGAATGCCGAGCAAGGATACGGTTAAGGTGGTGGATGAAGAAGGATTTGCGGTGCAGACGCCGCAGCGCAAATATGTTTGGACAGTGCAGACACCGCAGATATTTGAAACTTCTTTGATTACGGAAGCATATTCTAAGCTTATGCGGGAACAATGTATTGATGTGACAGATGACGCTATGGTGGTAGAGCAGATGATGGAATTGCCGGTAAGATTGTTTGAAGCTTCCTATGAGAATATTAAGATTACAACGCCAGAGGATTTGGAAATTGCGGAAGGCTTTCTGAAAAAGGGCTGAAAAATTTGGAAATTTAATATTGACGAGCATTTCTTTGTGTGATAGAATGCATATTGCTGAAGCGTAATGCCGGAGGCAGTAAGTTTATATTAATATGGAGAGGTATCGAAGTGGTCATAACGAGGCGGTCTTGAAAACCGTTTGTCCGCAAGGGCGCGTGGGTTCGAATCCCACCCTCTCCGTTTACATCGATTAGTTTGGAGAAGTACCCAAGCTGGCCGAAGGGGCTCCCCTGGAAAGGGAGTAGGTCGTTAATAGCGGCGCGAGGGTTCAAATCCCTCCTTCTCCGTTAATTAAATGTTGAAGAATCCGGAAAAGTATCCGGATTCTTTTTGAATTCGGGGAAGGAATTTTTGGATTATTAAGCTGATATTTTGTGTAAATTTAGAAAAGAAGACACAAAATATAGTATTAGAGGAAAAGGGTGTAAAAAAAGGGAGAAAAAGATAGAAAAAAGGTATTGACAGGGAGGGGAAAAGCTGATATTATAAATTTCGCTGCGGCGGACGCAGCGGAATTCCCTGAAAACAAGGCATTGCAGCATACAGGCAATGGAGGTTAGAGGGGGAGGGAAGAAAAAAATATCAAAAAAGGTATTGACAAAGAGATACTGATGTGATATTGTTAATAAGCTGTCGCTGAGACAGAGAGAAGAGGACCTTGATAATTAAATAATAGACAACATCCCTGAAAATTCTAAAAGAGAATTATTCAGAACAAAGACATGAGAATGTCAACCTAGAAACAGTAAAGAACGGGAAAAGGAAGCTAGCAGTTTTCTTGAACGGAATTGAACTTAAGCCCTGATGGAGACATCGGGGAGGGAATAAACGCAGAGGTTCGTGAGAGCGGGCCAAAGCATTTTATGCGAGAGTTTGATCCTGGCTCAGGATGAACGCTGGCGGCGTGCTTAACA
Source organism: Lachnospiraceae bacterium MD308 (assembly GCA_010206225.2). Taxonomy (GTDB): domain Bacteria; phylum Bacillota; class Clostridia; order Lachnospirales; family Lachnospiraceae; genus MD308. The sequence goes on from VIQU02000032.1 coordinate 45,363, forward strand.
CATGCAAGTCGAGCGAAGCACTTCGTTTTGAATCTTCGGAGGAAGAACGGAATGACTGAGCGGCGGACGGGTGAGTAACGCGTGGGCAACCTGC